>MLDA01000001.1 GCA_023896275.1 Kocuria rosea subsp. polaris
ACAGCTCGCCGACCGGCTCGGGCTGCTCGAGTTCCGGCTCGCGATCGAGCCGGAGGCGGCCGCTCTGGCCGCCCAACGCGCGAGTCGGGCCGACCTCGACACGCTCGCGGACGCCGTCGTCCGGTTCGAAGCGGCGGCGGGGCATCCCGCCGCGGCCGTCACCCACGACTTCGCCTTCCACCGGGGAATCGCTGCGGCGACGGGCAACGCCTTCGTGCTCGACGCCGTCGACAAGCTCGGAGCGCTCATGATCGCGATGCCGCGCGCCCGGCTCGCCTCTCCCGCCGGGACGTGCCCGGCCGACGAGCACCGGGCCGTGCTCGACGCGCTGCGTGACGGGGATTCCGCGGGCGCGGCGGCTGCCATGCGCACGCACCTCACGGCCACGCGGCGACGACTGAGAGGTGAGCTGGGCCACACGAGGCGCTAGGATGCGTAGCTAGACCCCTCGCGCCTTCCTTCCATACCCGGAGTGCATAGTGTTTACGTTGGACCAGATCAAGAGCTTCGTGGCCGTTGCGGAGGAGCTCCACTTCGGCCGCGCCGCCGAACGACTGAACATGACCCAGCCACCCCTGAGCCGCCAGATCCAGAAGCTGGAGAAGACCGTCGGCGTGCAGCTCGTCGAGCGCGACAACCGCAAGGTGGCGCTCACCGCGGCCGGGCACGCGTTCCTCGCCGATGCCCGCAAGCTCCTGGTAGCGGCCGAGCGGGCGCCCTTCACCGCACGCCGTATCGCGCAGGGGCAGGCCGGCGTGCTGCGGATCGGGTTCACGGCGACCTCCGGCTTCAGCGTGCTGGGCACCCTGCTGGCGCGCCTGGGGCGGGCGCTGCCCGACGTCGACCTGGACCTACGCGAACAGGTCACGAGCGAGCAGCTGCAGGCCCTGACGGACGGCGAGCTCGACGTCGGCCTGGCCCGCCCGCCGTTCGACACCGAGCACTTCGCCTCGCGCCTGCTGCTGGCCGAATCGCTGCTGCTGGCCGTGCCCGAGAACCACCATCTCGCCGAGGCGCGGCAGCCGATCACGGCCGCGGACCTGCGGGCCGTGCCGCTGATCATGCACTCGCCCACGAAGGCCCGCTACTTCTACGACCTGGCGATCCGGCACATGCCCGTCGAGCACGGAAACGTCGTACACACCGTCAGCCAGATCCTGACCATGGTCTCCCTCGTGGCCGCGGGCCGCGGCGTCGCGTTCGTGCCCGAGTCGGCCAAACGGCTCGGCATCGAGGGCGTGACCTACCTTCCGATCGCCGGGGAGGCAGCGAACGCCGTCGAACTGCACGCCATCTGGCGCCGCGGCGCCAAAAACCCGGCGCTGCGGCGCATGACGGACCTGCTCACGCGCGACGCGCAGCCGGTCCGCGTGTAATGCCCTGAGGGTATTGATCTATCCAATTTCGGGCTTGGACAGGCATTACTCGGCGCACCTAGGCTGGCGGTGATACCGACCCGTACACAGCACGCGCCCCGCCTCCGACGCCGGGCGCGCGCTGGCAACCGCCACCAAGGACGGACCCCGTGACCCAGTACTCGCCGGCCGAGCTTGCCGCCAAACTCAAAGACGGGCTGCTCTCCTTCCCCGTCACCGCGTTCGACGCCGACCTGCAGGTCGACGAAGCGGCCTACCGGAGCCACCTCGACTGGCAAGCGAGCTTCGACGTCGCCGGCCTCTTCGCCGCCGGCGGTACGGGTGAGGGCTTCAGCCTCTCCCCCGCGGAGTCCTCCCGCGTCGTCGCGATGGCCGTCGACGTCGCAGGCACCCGCACCCCCGTGCTCGCCTCGGCCGGCGGCCCGACCTACCAGGCCGTCGAGAACGCCCGGGCCGCCGAGGCCGCCGGCGCCGAGGGCCTGCTCCTGCTGCCTCCCTACCTGACCGAGTGCGATCAGGAAGGGCTGCTCGCCCACGTCGACGCCGTCTGCTCCGCGACGCGCACGGCGGTCATCGTCTACAACCGGGCCAATGCGATCTACAGCGCGGACACCGTGGCCGCCCTGGCCGAGAAGCACGAGAACTTCATCGGGTTCAAGGACGCCACGGGCGACATCGAGGCCGTGACCCGCGTCGTCGCGAAGAACGGCGACCGCCTCTTCTACCTGGGCGGGCTGCCGACCGCGGAGACCTTCGCCCTTCCACTGCTGCAGCTGGGCATGAGCACGTACTCCTCCGCGATGTTCAACTTCGTCCCGGAGTTCGCGCTCGAGTTCTACGCCGACGTGCGCCGGCAGGACCGCGCCGCCGTGACCGCGAAACTCAACCGGTTCGTGCTGCCCTACCTGGACATCCGCGACCGCGTGAAGGGCTACGGCGTCTCGATCGTCAAGGGCGGGCTGAAGGCCGTCGGCCGCGACGCCGGCAGTGTGCGCCCGCCGCTGCAGGACCTGACCGCGGCCGACGTCGCCGACCTGTCCGCCCTCATCGACGCCGCCGGCATCCGCCCCGGGTCCGCGGCGCTGCAGAACGCCTGAAACTAAGGAGCACCTTCGATGCCCACCCAGAACATCACCCTCACGGGTCAGTCCCTGATCGCCGGCGCATCCGTCGCCGGCACCGGGGGCAGCGTGAACGGCTTCGACCCCGCGACGAACGAGCCGCTGGAACCGGCCTACTCCCTCATCGACGCCGACCAGCTCGCGACCGCCACCGCGGCGGCCAGTGCGGCCTTCGACTCGTTCCGCAGCCTCGACCCGGCGACCCACGCGGCGTTCCTGGAGCGGATTGCGGAGAACATCGAGGCCACCGGCGACGCGATCGTCGACCGTGCGATGGCCGAGACCGGGCTGCCGGAGGCACGCCTCGTCGGCGAACGCGCCCGGACCGCCAACCAACTGCGGCTCTTCGCCGCCGTCGTGCGCGCCGGCAACCACCGCGGCGTGCGGCTCGACCCCGCCCTGCCGGAGCGCACCCCGCTGCCCCGCGCAGATATCCGCCAGCGCCGGATCCCGCTGGGCCCGGTCGCGGTCTTCGGCGCCAGCAACTTCCCCCTCGCCTTCTCGACCGCCGGGGGCGATACCGCCAGCGCGCTCGCCGCCGGCTGCCCGGTGGTCTTCAAGGCCCACAACGCACACCCGGGCACGAGCGAGCTCGTCGGCGCGGCCATCACGTCCGCCGTCGCCGAGTTCGACCTGCACCCGGGCGTCTTCTCGCTGATCTACGGCCCGGGTTCGAGCATCGGCCAGGCCCTCGCCACGGACCCGGTCATCAAGGCCGTCGGCTTCACCGGATCGCGCGCAGCGGGCACCGCGCTCATGCGGGCTGCGGCCGGGCGCGAGGAGCCGATTCCGGTCTATGCCGAGATGAGCTCGATCAACCCGGTCTTCTTCTTCGACGGCGCCCTCACGGGCGACCTCGACGCCCTGGCCGCCGCCTACCTGACGTCGGTCACGGGCTCGAGCGGCCAACTGTGCACGGCCCCGGGCCTCGCGTTCGTGCCCGCGTCCGCGGCCGGCGACGCCCTCGTCGAGGCCATCGGACGCGCGGCCGCGAAGCACGCGGGCCAGACGATGCTCACCCGCGGGATCGCCGACTCGTGGTCGGCCGGCGTCGACGCGCTGGGCGGGCAGGGCGGCGTCGAGCTGATCGGCCGCGGCGCGGACGGTCCCACCGCCAACGCGCCGGCACCGGCGATCTTTGGGACGGACACCGCGACGTTCCTGGCCAATCCCGTCCTGCACGAGGAGATCTTCGGCGCGGCCTCACTCGTCGTCCGCTACTCTGAGGCCGCCGAGCTTGTCACCGCGGCGGAGCGGCTCGAGGGCCAGCTGACCGCGACCCTGCACCTCACCGACACCGATCACACGCCGGCCGCAGCCCTGCTGCCGGTCCTCGAGCGCAAGGCCGGCCGCATCCTCGCCAACGGCTGGCCCACGGGTGTCGAGGTCGGCCACGCAATGGTCCACGGCGGGCCGTTCCCGGCGACGTCGGACAGCCGGACGACGTCGGTCGGCAGCCTCGCGATCGACAGGTTCCTGCGCCCCGTGGCCTACCAGAACCTGCCGGCCGCGCTGCTGCCGGCGGACCTGCGCGACGAGAACCCGCGCGGGCTGACCCGCCAAATCGACGGCCGGGTCACGCTCGCGGACTGAGCCCGGCGCAAGACCAGAGAACGACGGCGGCCCGTGCCGCCGTCGTTCTTTGTTGTGCCCCTGAAACGACGCGTCGGCCCCTCCTCGCCTCACGGGCGGAAGGGGCCGACGTCGCGCCTGCATAGGGACCGATCAGCCGATCGCCAGCTCCATCTCCGCGACCATGGACTCGGCGGCGTCGGCCGGACTCTGGCGCCCAAAGTACACCTCGAGCTCGTAGCGGCCGAGGATGTCCTGCAGCTCCGAGAAGCCGACCGGCGGCACCGGCTCGACCTCACCGAGCTCCGGCTCGACGGCCTCCACGAACTCGGCGGAGGCCTGGTCCAGCCCCTCGAGCTTTTCGGTGACCGCCTCGCGGACCTCCGTGTTCGACGGCAGGCCGCGCTCGGTCATGCCGATCAGGCCGGCGTCGACGTTGTTGACGAAGTAGTCGACAAACGCCTGCGCCTCCTCCGGATGATCCGAACCCGCGGCAACCGAGAGCATCATCGACGCCTTGTACCAGAGGCCGGCGTCGCTCGCGTCGCCCGTCTGCGACGGGTAGCGCAACGGGACAACGTCGGCGCCGGACGCCGTGCCGATGGCGGAGAGCTGGTTGGACCAGTACGTGCCCATCGCGGCGCTGCCGGTCCCGACAAGCGACTGGTCGACGGCGGCCGTCTGATCCTCCGCGATGAGGGACGCCTGCGGGTAGGCGCCGTTCTCGGTGAGGTCGAGCAGGTGCTGCAGGTAGGCCTCGACATCAGCGGCATTCATCCCGAGCTGCCCGTCCTCGGTCGTCAGGTTCTTGCCCTGCTGGCGCAGCCAGACCTGGATGTTCAGCGGTTCGGCCGGCGCGCCCGACCCGTAGACGCCGTCGCTCTCGCTGATCTCCTGTGCGATGGACGAGAAGTCGTCCCACGTCCAGGTCGTGTCGTCGGGCATCTCGACTCCGGCCTCGGCGAACACGTCCGGGTTCGCCAGGATGATCGGCGTGTTGATGCCCGTTGTGATGCCGAAGAGGCCCTCCTCGGTGCGGCCGTTGTCCAGCACGGAGTCCTCGATCAGCGATGTCTCGACGCCGGAGAGGTCCAGCAGCGCGCCGCGGTCGGCATACTCGCGCAGGTACTGCGCGTCCATCTGGATGATGTCCGGGGCGTCGTTCGCCGCGGTCTGCGTGGCCAGCTTGTCCCAGTAGCCGTTCCAGTCGCCGTACTCGGGGACGACGTCGATGCCCGGGTTCTCCGCCTCGAACGCCGCGATGATCTTCTCGGTGATCTGGGCGCGGGCGTCGGAGCCCCACCACGTGAAACGGAGGGTGACGTCACCGTCCCCGCCCGAACCGGCCTCGTCCGATCCGCCGCCGCAGGCCGTCAGGGCCAAGGCTGAGACCGCTGTGACTGCGGCCGCCTGTGCAAGTCGCTTGAACTTCATGTTCCCCACCTTCGCAATGTGTTCCGCAGCCCGCATCCGTCGCGACGACGACCCCGAGTTGGAACGTTTCATTTATAGGACGTGAAAGCGCATTCCTGAACGCCTGACAGCCAGCATAGCGCAGTTCGTGTGACCCGTCACACATATTTCTCCGGTGGCCGCCCGACGCCCTCAGTGTGCCCACTCGCGGCACACGCGAGAGCGGGGCCAGCGCCCGGGACACGTAGGCCCGGTGCGCCGACCCCGCAGGGCGTCGAGTACAGATGGTTAGCCGATGGCGTTTTCCATCTCAGCTCGGGCGGCCTTGGCCGCGTCCGCCGGTGACTGCCGGCCGAAGAACACTTCGAGCTCGTAGCGGTAGATGATGTCCTGCAGTTCGCTGAAGCCCATGGCGGGAATCGGCTCGGTCGCGCCCAGCTCGTCCTCGATGTCGGCAATAAAGTCGGCCGACACCGCGTCCTGCCCGTCGAGTTGGGCCACGACGGACTCACGCACGTCGGCGTTCGACGGCAGGCCGCGGTCCGTCAGATTCAGTTCGCCGGCCTCCTGCGAGTTCACGAAGAAGTCGATGAATGTCTTCACCTCTTCCGGGTGCTCGGTCTGCGAGTAGCCCGACATCAGCATGGACGACTTGTACCAGAGGCCTGAGTCGCTCGAGTCGCCCGTGTGGCTGGGCATGCGCAGCGGCACCAGGTCAACACCCGCGGAGCTCGAGAGCGCGGTCAGCTGGTTCGTCCACCACATGCCCATTGCGGCAACCCCGGTGCCCGTGAGGGACTGGTCAGGGCCGGGGCTCTGATCCTCGGCGATGATCGAGGCCCCGGGATACGATCCGTTCTCCATGAGGTCCAAGTGGTGCTGGAAGTAGTCCTCGATGTCCGCCTCGTCGACGCCGAGGGCGCCGTCGTCCCCGATGAGGTGCTTGCCGGCCTGACGGGCCCAGATCTGCAGGCCGGCCGGCTCGTTGGGGCCGGTCGCCCCGTACTTGCCGTCGGAGTTCTCGGTAATCTCCTTGGTGATCTCCGCGTAGTCGTCCCACGTCCACGTCTCGTCGTCGGGCAGCTCGACGCCGGCCTCGTCGAAGATCTCCGGGTTCGTCATGAGCACCATAGCGTTGATGCCGGTCGTGATGCCGAGCAACCCGTCCTCGGTAGTGCCATTTTCGATGGTCCCCTCGTCGAACTTCGAGACGTCGACGCCTTCGAGGTCCAGGAGCGCCCCGCGGTCGCCGTATTCGCGCAGGTACTTGTCGTCCATCTGAATGATGTCCGGCGCGTCCCTGGAGGCCACCTGCGTGGCCAGCTTGTCCCAGTAGCCACCCCAGTCGCCGTACTCGGGCTTGATCTCGATGCCCGGGTTCTCCGCTTCGAAAGCGTCGATGATCTCCAGCGTGCTCTGGTGGCGGGCATCGGCGCCCCACCAGCTGAACCGCAGCTCAATCTTGCCGTCGTCGCCGCTGTCGGCCTCTCCCCCGCCACCGCAGGCGGTCAGCGCCATTGCTGACGCGGCGGCGATCGCCGCGGCCTGGGCCAGTCGACGACCGATCGTGCGGCGCTGTCCTTTGGCGTGATGCACGGTGTTCCTCCTCATTGAATGGATCTTCCCGCAGCGAGTGACCACGAGATTTCTCCGCCTCCCTCCCCGCCGGTCGACCCTCGGGCCACGGTCGGATCCTGCCGCAAATGCCGCGGAATTCGGAAAGCGATTTCCCATTCAACCTAGGTGTGACGGCGATCACCGGTCAAGGAGCATGGGGGCGATCGGTCTTTCATCTTGGCGATCAGCCGATACCTTGAGGGCATCAATGCTGTTCGCCCGATCGATTCCGCTGCATCTTCCATGCCCGCAGAATCGGCCCGGCAGCGACCGCCCTACGACTTCCGCGTACTCTCCCGCAGCACCGGATGCCCGGACACCACAAGCCGACGCTGCTCGTCGCCGTCGGTGAGCACGAACTCGCCTGCCATGCGTCCGATCTCCTCGAGCGGCAGCCGCACGGTCGACACCGACGGGACGAGGTCCCCCAGCGTGGGGATGTCGTCGAAGCCGGCGACCGCCACGTCCTCCGGAACCCGCAACCCGGCCTCGCGAATCGCCGTCATCGCCCCGAGCGCCATGACGTCGTTCGCGCAGAAAACGCATATCTGACCCGATTCCAGGTCGAGCGCCTTCGAACGGATGAGATCCGCCATCTCGAGGTAGCCGCCATCGCGCGTGAACGCGCCTTCCCGCACGACGACGGGCTCGACACCCGAGGACTCGAGCTTGCTAAGAAACCCGGCCACGCGGTCGAGCGCCGTCGTCAGGGACTGGTCGCCGGCGAGCAGCGCGAATCGCCGGTGCCCGAGCTTCAGCAGCTCCTGCGCCAGCTCGGCCGCCGCCCCCTCGTTGTCCAAATGGACGCCGCCGGCCAGAGCGAGCGGCTGGCCGATCATAACGACTTTGCCCCCGTTGGCCTGGTACTGCTCGAGCGCTGCCACGAGATCGTCGTCGTCCGCGATGCCGCGTGAGCCGGCCAGCACGATGGCGTCGGTCCGGTGCGAGAGGAACGAGCGCACGGCACCGAGCTCGGCCTGCGGATCGCGACCGGTGCTGCTGAGCAGCAGCTGCACCCCGCTGCCGTCGAGCCCGCGTTGGACGCCGCGGGCGATCGAGGAGAAGTACGGGTCAGCGATGTCGTGCACGATCAGGCCGACCAGACCCGCACTGCTGCGGGCCAGCGCCTGCGCCTGGGCGTTGGGAAAATAGCCGAGCCGCTGGGCGGCCGAGCGCACCCTGTCCGCGATCTCCTCGGAAGGACGCCGCGTCGATCCGTTGAGGACGCGCGACGCGGTGGCCTGCGAGACCCCCGCCTCCTTGGCTACATCTGCGAGCCGAACAGCCATGGCACGACCTTTCTCTCGGGCCTCCGGCGAGCGGGGCCGCGACTCCTCACGTGTGACAGTTGACACGTCGAACCCTCCGACACTACCTTGGAAAGCGCATTCCCATCTATTTTCTTATTCCACATCACCTCCGAAGAGGAGTCCCGACATGTCCGAGACCCGCGTCATTCGCATCGCCATGAACGGCATCACCGGCCGCATGGGCTACCGCCAGCACCTGCTGCGCTCGATCCTCCCGATTCGAGACCAGGGCGGAATCACGCTGGCCGACGGCTCCCGCGTGACCGTCGAACCCATCCTGATCGGTCGCAATGAGGCGAAGATCAAGGAACTGGCCGCGCTGCACGGCGTCGAGCACTACACCACCGACCTCGACGCGATGATCGCCGACCCGAGTGTCGACGTCGTCTTCGACGCATCGATGACCTCCCTGCGCTACAGCACGCTTTCCAAAGCGATCGCCGCCGGCAAACACGTCTTCACCGAGAAGCCGACCGCCGAAACCCTGACCGAGGCCGTCGACCTGGCCCGCCAGGCGCAGACGGCCGGCATCACCGCCGGCGTCGTGCACGACAAGCTCTACCTGCCCGGCCTCGTCAAGCTCCGCCGCCTCGTGGACGAGGGCTTCTTCGGCCGCATCCTCTCGATGCGCGGCGAGTTCGGCTACTGGGTCTTCGAGGGCGAGATCCAGGAGGCCCAGCGCCCGTCCTGGAACTACCGCCTCGCCGATGGCGGCTCGATGACCACCGACATGTACTGCCACTGGAACTACGTCATGGAGGGGATCATCGGCACGGTGAAGTCCGTGAACTCCAAGACCGCCACACACATCCCGACCCGCTGGGACGAGAACGGCGAAGCTTACGAGGCCACGGCCGACGACGCCGCCTACGGCATCTTCGAGCTCGAAACCCCGGGCGGCGACGAGGTTATCGCCCAGATCAACTCCTCCTGGGCCGTGCGCGTGTACCGCGACGAGCTCGTCGAGTTCCAGATCGACGGCACCCACGGCTCCGCCGTCGCCGGCCTGAACAAGTGCGTCGCCCAGCAGCGCGCCCATACGCCCAAGCCCGTCTGGAACCCGGACCTGCCGGTCACGGAGTCCTTCCGCGATCAGTGGTCGGAGGTCCCGGCCAACGCCGAGCTGGACAACGGTTTCAAGCTGCAGTGGGAGGAGTTCCTGGCCGACGTCGTGGCCGGACGCGAGCACCGCTTCGGCCTCCTCTCCGCCGCGCGCGGCGTCCAGCTCGCCGAGCTCGGCCTGCAGTCCGCCGCCGAGCGGCGTACGCTCGACGTCCCGGAGATCGCGCTATGAGCACGACGACGACGGCCACCGAGTTGCCCACCCTGACCCTGCCCTCGGCGTACGGCACGCTGAGCGAGTACACGATGTACGGCCCGGGCGAGTTCACGCGCCCCACCGCGCCGATCACCTCCCGTCACGTCTACGCGGCGGCGCACGTGGTCCCGCTCATGACCGCCGACAACACGCCCGGCGCCGACGCCGAACTCGACTGGGACGCCACGCTGGCCTACCGCCACGAGCTGTGGTCCTATGGCCTCGGCGTCGCCGACGCGATGGACACGGCCCAGCGCGGCATGGGCCTGGACTACGCGGCCACGTGCGAGCTGATCGCCCGCTCCGCAGCGGAGGCGGCCGACATCGTGGCGTCGAACCGCTACCCGGCGCTGGCCGGCAAGACCGTGCGCGACCTCGTCTCCTGCGGCGCCGGCACCGACCAGCTCGACCCGGCCGCGGTCACCCCGGGCGCCGACGGGCTCGCGGCCGTGACCGCCGCGTATCTCGAGATGCTCGACGTCGTCGAGTCCTCCGGCGCGAAGACGATCATCATGTGTTCGCGGGCGCTGGCGAAGGTCGCCCGCAGCGCCGAGGACTACCTGGACGTCTATTCCCAGCTCCTCGACGCCGCCAAGCAGCCGGTGATCCTGCACTGGCTGGGCCCGATGTTCGACCCCGCGCTGGCCGGATACTGGGGCAGCAACGACGTCGCGACCGCCACGGCCACGTTCCTGCGCCTCATCGAGAAGCACGCGGACAAGGTCGACGGCGTGAAGGTCTCGCTGCTCGACGCCGAGCACGAGACGCGGCTGCGCGCGGCCCTGCCGGACGGCGTGCGCCTCTACACCGGCGACGACTTCAACTACCCCGAGCTCATCCACGGGGACGGCGAGCTGCACTCCGACGCGCTGCTGGGCATCTTCGCGGCGATCTACCCGGCCGCATCCACGGCCCTGCAGGCGTACGATGCCGGCGACGCGGAGCGCGGCCGGGAGATCCTCGATTCGACCCGCGAGCTCGGCAAGCACATCTTCTCCGCACCGACGCTCTACTACAAGACGGGCATCGCGTTCCTGGCGTGGCTGAACGGGCACCAGTCCGGGTTCCAGATGGTCGGCGGCCTGCACTCGGGCCGCTCGATCGCCCACCTCGCGCACACGTTCGTGCTAGCCGACCGGGCAGGGCTGCTGCTCAAGCCGGAGCTCGCCGCGCAGCGTATGGCGCAGCTGCTCGCCGTGTACGGGATCGAGCAGAAGGGGGCCGGCGCATGAGCTCCACCGCCTTCCCGCTCGCGCTCAACACGGGTACCACTCCCCACCTCGATCTGCGCGCGGCCGTCGAGGTCACCGCCGAGGCCGGGCTCACCCACATCGGGCCCTGGCGCCATCTGATCGAGGGCGCCGGCGGCGCTGAGGCCGCCGCGAAGATCATCTCCGGCGCCGGCCTGAAGGCGTCGACGCTGTGCCGCGGCGGCTTCCTCACCGCGACCGGCGACGAGGCGGCCGCCGCCGCGCTCGCCTCGAACCGGGCCGCGATCGAGGAGGCCGCGACGATCGGCACCGACAGCCTGATCATGGTTGTCGGCGGCCTGCCCGCGGCCGCGCATGTGCTCGGCGGCGAGGGCGACCGCGCGGACAAGGACATCGCGGCGGCCCGATCCCGTGTCGCCGACCGCCTCGCCGAGCTGGTCCCGCACGCGCAGGAACACGGGGTGCGGCTCGTGCTCGAGCCGCTGCACCCGATGTACGCGGCAGACCGTGCCGTGCTTTCGACGCTCGGCCAGGCCCTCGACATGGCGGCGGGCCTGCCGGCGGACGCGGTCGCCGTCGTCGTCGACACGTTCCACGTCTACTGGGACCCGCAGGTGCGCGAGCAGATCGCCCGCGCTGGCGCCGAGGGCCGGCTCGCGAGCTACCAGGTGTGCGACTTCAACCTGCCGATCGCCGCCGACGCGCTCAAATCGCGGGGCATGATGGGTGACGGGTACATCGACTTCGCGTCGCTGTCGGCGTGGACGGCGCAGGCCGGCTACACCGGCCCGGTCGAGGTGGAGATCTTCAACCAGGAGGTCAATGACCAGGACCCGCGCGTGACGCTGGCGGCGATGAAGGAACGGTACGCGGAGCTCGTGCTCCCGCACCTGCACGCGAACCAATCGTGAACGACGAACGAACGAGGTAGGACATGGCAGAGAAGCAGCCGGCCGGCGTCGTGCTGGTGGGGCTGAACGGCTTCGGCCGGCAGCACCTGATCAACATCGAGCGCCTCGTGGCGCTGGGGAAGATGCGGCTGCTCGCCGGCGTCGACTTCAACGACCCGGGCCCGGAGATCCGCGGTGCCGACACCCCGGTCTTCGCCTCGCTCGACGACGTCGCGGCTGCGGGCATCGACCCCGACATCGTCATCGTCTCGACGCCGATCAACACCCACCACGACCTCGCGCTGCGCGCCCTCGAATTCGGGGCCGACCTCTACCTGGAGAAGCCGCCGACGGCGACCCTCGGCCAGTACGAATCGCTGCTGTCCGCCGCCGACGCGGCCGGGGCGCGCGTGCAGGTCGGCTTCCAGTCCATCGGCTCCCACGCCCTCGACGCACTGGCGGACCTGCTCCGCCCGGCCGGCGGCGCGCCGGGTCCCATCGGCAGCCTGCGCACCGTCGGCGCGAGCGGGACCTGGGTGCGCACCCGCGGCTACTACGACCGCGCCCCCTGGGCCGGGCACCGGGTCCTGAACGGCGTGCAGGTGGTCGACGGCGTCGCGACCAACCCGCTCGCCCACGCCGTCCAGACCGCCCTGCACATCGCCGGCGCCCGGACGAGCGACGACGTCGTGGACCTCGCGACCGAGCTGCACCACGCGCACCGGATCGAGGCCGACGACACCACCAACATCCGCCTGACCACAGCCGGCGGCGTCGATGTCACGTGCGCGCTGACCGTGTGCGCGGCTGAGCAGCAGGACCCGTGGATCACGGTGCACGGCACGGAGGGGCACGCGGTCCTCTACTACACGCGCGATGAACTGGTCGTGACGCCGAACCCCGACTCCCCCGGCGCGGGGCAGGATCAGCGGACCACATTCGGCCGGACCAACCTGCTCGAGAACCTCATCGACGTGCGCGCCGGTTCCGCCGACGCGCTGCTGAGCCCCCTCGCGGACACGGGCGCGTTCATGCGCGTGCTCGAGTCGATCCGCACGGCCGCGGATCCCGCGCAGATCCGGCCCGAAGACGTGACGTTCGCGGGCGAGGGCGCGGACGAGCGCCCGATCGTCCCCCACATCGAAAACCTCATCGACCGGGCGGTCAAGGGATCATCGACCTTCTCCTCACTCGGCGCTCCGTGGGCCGCGGCCCCGGCCGTCTCCGGCACACTCGCCGTGACCCCGGCCGGTTCGACCCTCCCCGTCCCGGTCGCCGACCTGCGCACGGGCGAGGAGGTCTCGGCGGCCAACGGCCCGCGCCCGTTCCTGGACCGGGTGCGCACGCTGTCCGGCGTCGTCGTCACCGACCAGCAGCCTCTGGACCACACGTGGCACCTGGGCGTCTCGGTGGCGCTGCAGGACGTGGAGGGGCACAACTTCTGGGGCGGGCGCACCTATACGCGCGCCGCCGGCCGCTACGTCTGGCGCGCCGACCACGGACGCATCCGCACGCGCTCCGAATCCGTCATCAACGACGCCGAAGCCGACGGCACGTGCGGCCAGCGTCTGCGCGCCCGTCTCGAGTGGACCGGGTACGACGGCGCGGCGCTCCTGACCGAGGAACGGCAGGTCAGCGCGCGGCCCGTGGCGGCCGAGGGGCTGGACGGCTGGGAGCTGGACTTCGCCTTCTGCCTCGCACCGGCAGGTGCCGACCCCGTCGCGCTCGGCAGCCCGGGCTCGAACGGGCGTGCCGGCGGTGGCTACGGCGGCTTCTTCTGGCGCATGCCCGCGCTCGGGGACGCCCGCATCTACACGGCGACGGCCGAGGGCGAGGAGGCCGTGCACGGAACGGTGAGCGACTGGCTCGCCATCTCGGCGGACTTCGCCTCCAACGACGGCCACCCGCTGGACGGCACGGACGCCCAGCCGGAGGTCGGGTCCGGCCGCGGGCCGGCCACTCTCGTGTTCGTCTCCGCGGACTCGGACCCGTGGTTCGTGCGGTGCGCCGGCTATCCGGGGATCGGGGCCTCGCTCGCATGGGACGCTCCGGCCCTGACCTCTCCAGACGCCCCGGTCCGGCGACGGATCCGGACCATCGTGCTCGATGGGATCGTGCCGCGCGAACGCATCGAGGCTCTGGTGTCGTCGCTCGTCAAGGCATAGTCTAACGTTTACCTATCCACGATCAGAGGCCTCCATGACCACTCTGCCCACCGAAGAACTCGACCGCCTCGCCACGGAGCGAGCCACCAAGCACACCCGCCTCCTCGAGATCCTCGAGGCTCGCCAGGCTGACGCGCTGTTGCTGACCTCGACCGCGTCCCTGACCTGGTACCTCGGCGGTTCCCGTGTGCACATCTCCCTCGCCGGCGAGCCCATCGCCGCAGCCCTCGTGCACCGCGGCGGCGCCGAGGTCGGCCTGTTCATCAACGAGTCGGCCCGCCTGCAGAGCGAGGAACTCGCCGGAAACGACCGCGTGCACGTGTTGCCGTGGCACGGGAACCTGACCGACGTCGCCGGCTGGTACCCGCCGGCCGGCGGGTGGAACGTCCTGCGCGAGGCCCAGGTCGGCGACGAGTTGCGGTCCGCCCGCGCCTCGCTCCTGCCAGCAGAGGTCGACCGCTACCGGTCCCTGTGCCGCGACGCAGCGGAGGCCCTGACCGACGTTCTCACCATGGTCGACGAGTCGACCACCGAGATGGAGCTCGCCTCAGAGCTGGGCCGGCGGATCATCGCGTTCGGCGCCGACCCTGTTGTCCTGCTCGTCTCCGGCGCATCGCGGGCCGAACACCGGCACCCGCTGCCGACGAACCTGCCGATCGGCCGCCGCGCGATGGCGGTCGTGTGCGCGCGCCGCCACGGGCTCATCGCGAATGTCACCCGTTGGGTGGGATTCGGCGAACCGCTGCCCGGCGAGGAGGACCTGGACGCCCGCATCCTCGACGTCGAGGCCGATATCTTCGCGCAACTCACCCCGGGCGCCACCATGGATCAGGTCCTGCCCGCCATCCAGGCCTCCTACCCGGCGCACGGCTTCGCCTCCGACGAGTGGACCCTGCACCACCAGGGCGGTGCCGCCGGCTACAACGGTCGCGACCCGCGCCTCGAGCCGGGTGTGACCGACGCGATCGTCGACCAGCAGGCCTTCGCCTGGAACCCGTCCGGCGCGGACCCGGCCACGGGCCTGGTCGCCAAGGTCGAAGACACGGTCCTGCTCACCACCGGTGCCGATGGCGCGGCCGCCATCGAGGTCCTGAGCTACGACCCGCGCTGGCCGAGCGTCGAGGTCGCCGGCCGGCAGCGCCCGGCGGTCCTGCGCCGCTGAGCCACAGCGGCACCGCCCCGCCACAAACCGGCTCCCGTGTTCTCACGCGAGGACACGGGAGCCGTATTTGCGTGCCGACCGGCCGATGCCAGGCCGGCACGAAGCCGCCAGCATCCCGTTTTCAAAGGTTGCTTGCCGACAAACCGGCGAAGTTCCGTGAGCAGAACCGGCCAAAACGGGTCAGAGTTGCGGCGGGGCGGACAACGGTCGTCAGAGCGGGCTGGAGCGGGACATCGGAAGACCCGCGACCCGACGGAACTTCCGTCGCACCGCAGGCCCGCTTTTCGTCTCTCCCTTAGCGTTGCATCTCCGTGCGCCAGGAACGCTTCGGCTCCCAGCCGATGACGCGGCGCGCCTTCTCGATGCTGAAAGCCGGAGCCGATCCGGTCAGCCCGCCGGTCAGGTGCGCCAGCTCGGGATAGATCCGTGGGATCACCTCCGCGAGCGGCGCGCTGGCCATCGCATCGGCGGCCCCAACGAAGAACACGTCGCCGTTCTCGATCAGGTGCATCTTCTCCAGCAGGAGCAGGAGAAAGTCGGTGACGTCGCGCGCGTCGACGTAATTGAACAGCGCGGGCGCCGAAAGCGCGGGGTCATCGAGTCGCTCGGCGACGGTGTGCCCCTGCTGAGTGGGGGCGCCCGCCCATTCCTCGGGCGCGATCACGTAGCAGGGCCGGAAGGAGGCGAACTTGACCCCGGTCTCCCCGTCGCCCGGGCCGTGTTTGGCCGCGAACATCGCGGCGACCTGTTCGGCGACGTACTTCGAGAGTCCGTACGCGTGCCACGGCTGCGGGGGCACGTCCTCGTCGAGCGGCAGCCGCGACGGCACCCAGCCCGCGGGCGATCCGTAGCCCATGATCGAGGGGCTGGACGCGACGATGACCTTCCGCGCGCCCGCTTCCACGGCCGCGGCGGTCACGTTGTGGGCGATCGCGGCGTTGGTCTTCAGGATGACGTCCTCGGGGGCGCTGAACGGGACCGCGATGGCCGCGAGCGAGACCACCGCCTCCGGCGCCACGCGGGCGAACAGCGACGCCGTCGCGTCGGCGTCGAGCAGGTCGACGCTCTCGTAGACCACGCCGGCCGCGGATTCGGGCGACGGCTGCCGGTCGAGGCTCACGACGTCGTGTCCCGCCGCCGCGAACCCGGAGACGACGCTGCGGCCGAGCCGGCCCGAGCCGCCGGTGACGAGGATCCGAGTCATCTCCGCCCCTAGAGCGCCGCCGCGCGGACGCGGCCGGCGTTCGAGGCCGCGTCGAGTCCCAGCTCGACGTCGTCGACGTGCACAACCTGGCGCCGCGCCAGCGACTCGTTCCCGCAGATGCCCACAGCGATCGCCTGGATGCCGTCCACCAGACCGGCCGGGCGCTCGTACGGGTCCTCCCCGGGGCCGCGGAAGAGATCCGCGAGCAGGAGCGCGTCGCCGCCGCCGTGGGCCCCGTCGCCGCCGACGATCTCGAGCTCGCGGGCCTGATCCCAATGGCGCTGCAGCACGAGGCGTTCCCCGCCGGCGCGCAGCGGGTTGTCATGGCCGTCCTCGCTCACCGACGGGTCCACGGGCGAGCCGCCGGCGGCCGGCAGAACGGCAGCGCGTTCGACGACGTCGAGCTCGAGCCGGCCCTCGGTGCCGTTGACGGCGACCCGATACCCCTCCCACGGGCCGTGGGCGTTGAGCGAATAGCTCAGGACGGCGCCACCGGCGTAGTCCACGGTCAGCGCGAGGTTGTCCTCGATCGTAATGCCGGGGGCGAAAACGTCCTGGTCGCGGCGGTAGCCGTCGTGACCCTCGTTCTTCAGGTAGAGGCCCTCGAGGCGTTCGTCGCTGCGCAGATCGAGCGCGAACGGGTCCTCCGCGCTGTCGTCGCGTGTGCCGCGCTCGTGGGCGACGATGCCCCGCTCAGCCGCGTTCTCTGCCCCGTAGAACTTGAGCCCGCCCGAGGCGTAGACACGCTCCGGGACATCGGAGAGCCACCAGTTGACGAGGTCGAAGTGATGGGAGGACTTGTGCACGAGCAGGCCCCCGGAATTCTCCTTGATCCGGTGCCAGCGGCGGAAGTAGTCGGCCCCGTGCACGGTGTCGAGAACCCAGTTGAAGTCGATCGACGTGACCCTCCCGATCAGGCCCTCCGCGATCGCTGCCTTCAACGCGGTGTTGCGCGGCGAGTAGCGGTAATTGAAGGTCACCACGACCTCGCGCCCGGTGCGTTCAACCGCGGCGGCGATGCGCGTCGAGGCCTCCGCGTTCACGGTCAGCGGCTTCTCCACGACGACGTCGGCACCGGCCTCGAGCGCCTCGCAGACCAGCGCCGCGTGGGTGAAGTCGGGGGTGGTGATGATGACCCGGTCGATGTTCTCCTCGATGATGAAGTCGGTCAGCGTCGCCGGAACGAAGGACGCGATCCTCGCTCCGTACGTCTGCTCGATGACGTCCTGGTAGTACTCGGCGCGGCCGGGGTTCGTGTCCGCGAGCGCGACGAGTTCGGCCACATCGGCGTGGTCGCCGAGGATCGCGTCGATGTACATCTGACAGCGGTTGCCCGTGCCGATGATGACGTATCGGGTACGGTTCGATTCGCTCACTTGCGCGTTGGCTCCTTGAACGGCTCACTCTCGTGAGGATGACGGGACAGAAAGGCTGGGGAAAGCGCGGGGCGCCGCCGCACGAGCGGCGACGCCCCGTCGTCGTGCTACTTGATGCCGGTGGTCGCGATGCCCTTGACCAGGAACTTCTGGCCGATGAGGAACGCGAGGAACACGGGCAGCAGCGTGACGATCGACATCGCGAACAGCGCGCCCCAGTTGGACTCGCCCGTCGCGTCGATGAAGGCGCGCAGGGCGACCGGGACCGTGTACATCGACGGGTCGGTCAGGTAGATGAGCGAGGTGAAGAAGTCGCTCCAGGTCCAGATGAAGGTGAAGATCGCCGTGGTCGCCAGCGCCGGGACCATGAGCGGCAGGATCACCTGCAGGAAGATGCGGGCGTGGCCGGCGCCGTCGATCCGGGCGGCTTCGTCCATGTCCTTGGGGATGCCGCGGATGAACTGCACCATCAGGAAGATGAAGAACGCGTCCGTGGCCAGCAGCTTCGGGATGATGATGGGCAGGAACGTGTTCACCCAGCCGATCTGCGAGAACATGATGTACTGCGGCACGATGATGACGTGGATCGGCAGCATGATCGTCATGAGCATGAGGCCGAACATGATCTTCTTGAACCGGAAGTCCAGCCGCGCGAAGGCGTAGGCGGCCAGCGAGCACGAGATCAGGTTTCCGAGGATGCAGCCGAAGACCACGATCGCCGAGTTCATGAGGAAGTGGCTGAACGGGTGGGATAGCGCGTTCCAGCCCTGCTCGTAGTTCGCCCACTCGAAGGTCGTCAGGAACAGGCCCGGCTCGCGGAAGATGACGTCCGTGGGCCGCAGGGAGCTGACGATCATCCACAGCAGCGGATAGATCATCAGCAGCGCGGAGCCGATCATGACGATGTGCTTGACGATCGCCCGGACGACGACGCGCGCGCTCGGTCGGTACCTGTTCATGGGCGGCGGCTCCGCTGCGGCACGCACCTCGGACGGGGTCCGCGGCGGGGCGGAAGAGCCCTCGGCTGCGACCATGACGTTGGAGTCTGTCTTCTGCTCAATCATCGTAGAACACCCAATACTTGGAGGCGAGGAAGTTGACGGCGGTGAAGGCCCCGACGATCATCACGAGCAGCCAGGCCATGGCCGAGGCGTAGCCCATGTCGAAGCCCTTGAAGCCCTGCTGGTACAGGTAGAGCGTGAAGAACATCGTGGAGTCCGCAGGGCCGCCGGTGCCGTTGGAGACGATGAACGCCTGCGTGAAGTTCTGGAAGGCGCCAATGATCTGCAGCACCAGGTTGAAGAAGATGATCGGGCTCAGCAGCGGCAGGGTGATGCTGGCGAACTGGCGCAGCTTGGTCGCGCCGTCGATCGAGGCTGCCTCGTAGTACATCGCCGGAATCTGGCGCAGGCCGGCGAGGAAGATGACCATCGGCGAGCCGAAGGTCCAGACGTGCAGCAGGATCAGCGTGCTCAGCGCGGTGTCGGGGTTGGAGATCCAGCCCATGCCCTGGATGCCGAACATCGCGAGCACCTGGTTCACGAGGCCGGAGGTGCCGAAGAGCTGCTTCCACAACACGGCGATGGCGACGGAGGACCCGAGCATCGAAGGCAGATAGAAGACCGACCGATAGAAAGCCAGGCCCCGCATGCCCCGGTCGAGCAGGAGCGCGATGAGCAGCGCGACGATGAGCTGCAACGGGACACCGACCAGCACGTAGGTGAACGTGACCTGCAGCGAGTTGATCAGGCGGTCGTCCTGGAACATGCGCACGAAGTTCGCGCCGCCGATCCACTCGGGTGCCTGCAGCAGGTTGTAGTTCGTGAACGAGAGGTACAGCGACATCGCCATCGGGCCGAGGGTGATCGCGAAGAGGCCGATGGTCCACGGCAGCAGGAAGAGGTGGCCAGCCTTGTTGTCCTTGTACTGGCGTTTTCCGCCTTTGACTTTGGACAAGTTCTGCATCTCGGCGATGACGCTCATAGGACCGTCTCCCCCGGTGCACCGGCGGCCCGGCGCCGGAAGGTGGTGTGGAACAGCATGGCTGACTCCTTGGGTAGAAACCCGCCAGGCCTACGTCGAGACCACAACGGGAATGCGCTTTCCAATAATTCGTTCTCCACGGTAAGCTACCGGAGGTGTGAGGTCAACCACAGGTGATGGTGACCTGCAACCCGCCCCGGGAGATTCTCCCGCCGCCGCACCCCGCGCCCGATGCCACAGGAGGAACCGAGACTTGGCAAGCACCCCGAAGCCGCTCGATGCCCGTAGATCCGCCATCTCGCGGATCGAACTGATCCTCACGTCGCTCCCGTTCGACGCGGGCCGGCGTGATGCCGCGACGGATAAAACAGAGTCTATTGATTCCTTTAACGCATCGTCCAAGACCTTCACGGTGATGGAATCCCTCATCGTCGCGGTCACGACGACGGACGGGCTGACGGGCTGGGGCGAGGCCTTCGGGCACAAGACCAACCCGGCCACGTGGGCCGCCCTCGAGCAGATCGTCGGGCCCTACTTCCTCGGTGCCGCCGCCGACCCCGCCGCCGTCCGCCGCGGGTCCGAATACGCTTTCCACGCGTTCGGCCGCACCGGCCCCGTGCACTACGCCCTCTCGGCCATCGACACCGCACTCTGGGACATCGCCGCCCAGCGCGAAGCGAAGCCCCTGCGCGATCTCATCGCCGAGCGCCGCGGCGCGACCGCGCGCGACGCCGTGCGCGCCTACGCCTCCCTCGTCCACTACGGCGAAGACCCAGGCGAAGTCGCCTTCCACGTCTCCCGGGCCCGCGCGGCCGGCTTCACCGCGTTCAAGCTGCACGAGTCCACCCGGGGCGCGGTCGCCGCCGCGCGGCGTGCCGCGGGCGAGGACGCGCAGCTCATGGTCGATGTGAACTGCGCGTGGGACGAGACGCGCGCCGACGCCGCGCTCGAGTCCCTGGCCGACCTCCAACTGCACTGGCTCGAGGAACCGGTCTTCCCGCCCGACGACACGGTCGCGCTCGCGCGCCTGAACGGCCGCCACGGCAACGTCTCGGCCGGCGAGAACGCGTCCGGCGTGCACGGGCTCGTCGCCGACATGGCCGCCGGCGCGGTCTCCGTCGCGCAGCCGAGCGTGGGCAAGATCGGCGGCGTCACCGCGATGCTCGAGGTGTACGACGCCGGCGCCCGCCTAGGCGTGCCCGTCGTCCCGCACAACTTCTACTACGGGCCCGCACTCGCCGCGACGGCCCAGGTCATCGCCGCGATGCCGCCCCAGCTGGCGGGTGACGGATCGTCCCAGCCCGAGCTCGAGGTCCCCTTCCTCACCTGGCCGAAGCGGCTGCACCCGCTGCACGGCGCGCATCAGGACGACGCCGGCGCGGGTGCCTCCGTCGTCGTACTCCCCTCCGCCCCCGGGATCGGCTTCGCGTCGGATTCCGACATTCTCTCCTCCAGCACGATCAAACGTGCGACGATCGCCTAGGCCACAGGAGAGGAAACCATGAGCATCGAGAAAATCGTCTGCGTGCCCGACTCGTTCAAGGGCAGCGCCACCGCCGCGCAAGCCGCCGCCGCCCTGGCCGCCGGGGCGCGCCAGGTGTTCCCGCGCGCGGACATCGTCGAGCTGCCCTTCGCCGACGGCGGCGAGGGCACGCTCGACGCACTGTTGGCCGTCTGGGGCCGCGAGGCGGAGACCGTCCAGGTCGTCGACGCGCTCGGCCGCGGCCGCACCGCCCGCTTCGGCCGCTCCGCCGACGGCGCCACCGCGATCCTCGAGGCGGCCGAGGGCAACGGCCTGCCGCACGTGAGCGACGTCGAGCCGCAGCCGCTGCTCGCCGACACCTTCGGGGTTGGGCTCATCGCCCGCCACCTGCTGGAGCAGGGCGTGCAGGAGATCCTGCTGTGCATCGGCGGGTCGGCGAGCACCGACGGCGGCCTGGGCCTGCTCGCCGCGCTCGGCGCGCGCATCGACTACGACGACGGCGCCTCGAGTGCCGCCGGCTACGGCGGCGGGCGGCTGGCGTCGGTGCGCGGGATCGATCTGGGTGGGCTGCACCCGTCGGCGCGCCAGGTGCGCTGGCGCATCGCCGTCGACGTGGACAACCCGCTCACAGGCCCCCGGGGTGCGGCAGCCGTGTTCGGGCCGCAGAAGGGCGCGAGTCCAGCGGACGTCGTGACCCTCGACGCGGGGCTTTCCCACCTGGCCGACGTCGTCGCCGCCGCCTCCGGAGCGGACGCCGACGACCTGCGCGCCTCCGCCGGGTTCGGCGCGGCCGGCGGCATGCCGCTAGCGCTCGTGCCGCTGCTCTCCGCTGAGGTCCTGCCGGGTTCGCGCCTCGTCGCCGAGGCCGTCGGGCTCGACTCCGCCCTCGCCGACGCTGACCTGGTCCTCACGGGCGAGGGCGCGCTCGACACGCAGTCGCTCGGCGGCAAGGTCGTGGACGCCGTGCGCACCCGGGCTCCGGGCGGCGCGGCCGTTGTCGTGATCGCCGGGACCGTAAAGCTCAGCGCCGCGGACGTGCGCGCGGCGGGCCTGACGGCGGCGTTCTCGATTGCGCCGGGCGCGGCCGCCCTCGAGGAGCTGCTGGCCGAAGCCCCAAGACTCATCGAGGACGCGGCAGCGAACGCCTGCGCGCTCCTGGCCCGCTGACCGGGCGGGCAGCGGCTAGGCGGAGACGATGAGCAGCGTCGATGCGAAGACGATCCCGGAGACGATCAGCACCAGGGTGGTGTAGCCGAGGATGTCGCGCATCTTCAGCCCCGCGATGGCCAGCAGCGGCAGCGCCCAGAAGGGCTGGATCATGTTGGTCCATTGGTCCCCGTACGCGACGGCCATGATCGCGATCGACGGGTCGACCCCGAGCGAGTCCGCGGCCCCGAGCATGATGGGTGCCTGGATCGCGAACTGCCCGCCGCCGGAGGGGACGAAGAAGTTCACGACGCCGGCCGAGAGAAACGCCATGACGCCGAAGGTCTGCGGCGTGGACGCGGCGACGAGCGCGTCGGAGAAGAGCTCGATGAGCCCGGTGCCGGCCATGATGCCCAGGATCCCCGCGTAGAGCGGGAACTGGAGGAGGATCTCGCCGACGTTGCCCGCCGCGGCTTTGGTCAGGGCGATCACCTCGAACGGGCTGCGCACCAGCAGCAGGATGAGCGCCAGGAACGTCCAGTTCACGATGTCCAGGGTCACCGAACCGCCGCCGGCGAAGTGCAGGACGAGGTAGCCCACCAGGAGCAGCCCGAGCAGCAGGGTCGGAAGTCGGCTCGCGTCGATCCGATCGGCGGGGGTGACGACGTCGTCGTCCACGTCCACGCCCCGGTCGCGGGCGTCCACGGCGAGCTCGACAACGGGGTCCTGGGCGCGCGGGGAGACGAGGAGGATCGTCGCCGCCACTGCCACGATCGTGACGGCGGCGGCGACGATGTTCCACGTCGTGAAGACGGTCTCGGTGATCGGCAGCGGCGCCCCCAGGTGCTCGCTCACGAACGAGTCCGGCGTCGCCGCGGTGAGCGGGCCCGACGCCGAATACCCCATGTGCCACACGACGAACCCGGCGAATCCGGCGGCGACGAGCAGCGGGAAATGCAGCCGGAGGCCCCGCTCCCGCCC
Organism: Kocuria rosea subsp. polaris; assembly: GCA_023896275.1. Classification (GTDB taxonomy): domain Bacteria; phylum Actinomycetota; class Actinomycetes; order Actinomycetales; family Micrococcaceae; genus Zhihengliuella; species Zhihengliuella polaris_A. Next base: position 23,329 of record MLDA01000001.1, read on the forward strand.
TTGCGCAGCCACCTCCCGGGCGAGGATCCCGCCGACCACGAGGCCGAGGCCCCAGGTCACGAGCGAGGCCAACGCCGCCGCGACGAACACGAAGACATAGGCCTGCATCGCGCTGCGCGGCAGCCGGGCGACCCGCGTCAGCAGCGCGCGAACCGGCCCGGTGTTCGCGAGCATGTGGCCCAGCAGCAGGATCAGGGCCATCTGCGTCATGAACTCGAGCAGCCCCGCCAGCCCGTCGCCCCACGCGATGACGACCGCGGCCGGCGTCGCACCGGTCAGGGCCAGGCCGAGCGCAGCGACGACGAAGGTCAGGACGATCGCGAAGACGAGCGCCGACGGGATGAGTCGCTCGACGACGTGGTTGACCGGGCGCATGAGGACCGCCAGGCCGCCGCCGCGCCCCGCGCGGGTGTCTCGTGGTTCGGATCCGTCAGGTGCTGCTGACATGGGTTTCTCCGGCTTCTTCGACGGGTTAGCAAGTGATACGGATCACCCTATCGGACCGCCTGGGTCGCGAAACCGACCCCGAAACCGCATCCCGCTCACGCGTCGTCGCGCACCACAACCCCCTGCGCGATCACGCCCGAGACGCGCTCGAGCGCCGCAGCGTCGGCCAGCGGATCCGCGTCGAGCAGCACGACGTCGGCGACTCCCCCGCGGACGAGCCGGCCCACGGTGCGCTCGACGCCGAGCAGGCGCGCCGGCGTCGTCGTCACGGAGCGCAGCGCCTGCAAGGGAGAGAGCCCGGCGTCGGCCAGCCAGCGAGCCTCGGTCCCGATCGGCATGACGTCCGTACCAAAGGAATCGGTGCCGGCGATGACATCGACGCCGGCCTCGACCGCGGCGCGCACGGCCTCCTGCAGCACGGGGGTGTACGTGCGGCCGCGCTCGGCGAGCACCGGGTCCGCGGAGTCGGCCATCGCGGTGAGGCCGGCGAGCGTCGGGGTGAAGACTGTGCCGCGTACGGCCATGTCGGCGAGCGTGGCCTCGTCGACGTAGACGCCGTGCTCGATGCTGCGCACGCCGGCGCGCACCGCGCCGGCGATGCCCTCAGCGCTGTAGGAGTGGCAGAGCACGCCGGCACCCTTCGCGGCGGCGACGATCGCGGAGAGCTGCTCCTGGTCGTACACGAGCTCGAGCGGGTCCTGCTCGGCCAGCCCGGCCCGCGGGTTGGCCCGGGTCTTGATGACGACGGCGCCGCGCTTGATGTTGTTCCTCGTCAGGTGCGCAAGGTCCTTCGGGTCGTGCACGCCGGCGGAGAGCGCAGCCAGCGGCGCCAGGGCCGGGTCGGCCAGCACCGAGTCGCCGAGCTCCGGGGAAACGAAGAGTCCGGCCGCATGCATCCGCGGCGCCAGCCCCGGAGCCCACTCCGGCAGGGCCGCGAGCGCGACATCCTGGTAGAAGCTCGACGAACCGCTGCGTACCGTGGTGGCGCCGTGGCTGAGGATCAGCCGCGCGTCCTCGAGGGCGTTGGCGTGCACGTGGGCGTCCACGAGCCCTGGGACCACGAACCGTCCGGTCGCGTCGACGACCGTGGCGCGACCCGCGACGGCGGCGACGGCCCGGCGAGTGGAGGCGCGGTCGCCGACGGCCGCGATGCGACCGTCGGCGAGCACCACGACCCCGTCCTCGAATGCGTCACCCGTGACCGGGTCGACGATGGTCCCGCCTTCGACGACGACGGGCGGTGGAGTTTGTGCACTCCCGTGGTATCCCGGAGCGGCGGGACGCCCCGCGGTCGGCGCAGGGGCGGCGGCCGCGGAGGCGGGCAGGAGGCCGATGCCGGCGAGCGCGGCCGCTCCGGCAATGACGCTGCGGCGGGCGAGAGAGGCATCGGGTGCCGGGAGCGAGTCGTGGTCGTGGGTGCACATGGGGGACGTCCTTGTCGTCGGGCGGAGTGGTCGTGCCAAGCTAACACCCATGACGCCAATTTGGTATCCCATATTTCGTTCGTCGTCACGCGGGACGGTCCGACCCGACTATGCTGGGTTGCCATGAGCGGACAGGTGCGAATCGACGCGTGGCTCTGGGCCGTGCGCATCTACAAGACTCGGTCCGCGGCCACCGCCGCGTGCCGCGCCGGCCACGTGCGCCGCAACGACGACCCGGCCAAGGCCTCCCAGCCCGTGGTCCCGGGCGACAGGATCCGTGTCCGCCAGCACGGCTTCGACCGGATCCTCGAGGTCACACGGACGATCCCCAAACGCGTCGGCGCCCAGGTCGCGCAGTCCTGCTACATCGACCACACCCCACCCCGGACCCGCGAGGTCGTCCCACAGGTCCCGGTCCGCGACCGCGGCACCGGCCGACCGACGAAGAAGGACCGCCGCGAGATGGAGCGGTTGCGCCGCACGTTCGACCAGCCCTGAAACGCACGACGGCCCGCCGCCGGGTGCGAGAAAGCATCCCGGCGACGGGCCGTCGTCGTACGAGTCGCGACTACTCGGAGTCGGCGGTCGTGCCGTTCGAGGTGCGCGAGCCGAGCTCGGCGTCGAGCCGCAGCAGGCCGTTGCCGTCTTCGCTGATGAGCTTGACGCGGCCGATGATCTCGGCGACCGAGGCCTCCTCCTCGAGCTGCTCGGAGACGAACCAGTTCAGCAGCGGCAACGCGTCGATGTCACCCTCCTGCTGGGCCAGACGGTAGAGGTTGCGGATCGCCTCGGAGACCTTCTTCTCATGGGCGAGGGAGGCCTCGAAAGCCTCCAGCACGGTCGTCGTGCCGACCTTCGGGGCGTTGATGTCGCCGATCTGCGGCTTGGAGTCGCGGTCCGTCATGTGCGCGATGAACTTCTCCGCGTGCACGGTCTCCTCGTCGGACTGGGCACGGAACCAGCCGGCGATGCCGGGCAGGTCGCGCACGTCCATCTCGATGGCCAGCTGGCGGTACACCACGGAGGCCTCGAGCTCGAGGGTCACCTGGTCGTTGAATGCGGTTTCGAGTTTTCCTGTAAGTTCCATGTTTCAAAAATAGGCCTCTTTCCCGGCCTTGTCACCGCAGTTCGGCCTTACTGACCGAAGCCTCACCTAAATGTTCACCACGGTGTTTCGCAACCTTTTTATGACAGCCTCACCAAAGTCGCCGGCTCCGCCCGATCACATTCGCTCGCACACGGAGCCACGGGCGTCGTCGTTCTGAGCGATAAAACTCGGATCGCATCGCGCTTTTCGTCAAACGGCAACGGTCCGCCCGACGAATTAGGCGAGGCCGGCCTTGCGCAGGGCTTCCGCCATCGCCGTGTCCTCGCCGCCGCCCTGGCGCGGGGCCGGACCGCCGTCGCGCTTCGGTGCTGGCTTCCCGCGGCCCCCGTCGCCGCGACCCGTGCCCCGGTTACGGTCGCGGTCCTGCCCCGCGCCGCGCGGCCCCGCACCGCGGCGCTGCTCGGGGCGGGCGGCGGCGGGCGCTGCGTCTTCGTGCTTGCTTTCGCCCGGGAGCGGGTCGTCGAGGCGCAGCGTGAGCGAGATGCGCTTGCGCTGCGCGTCGACCTCGAGGACCTTGACCTTGACGATCGCGCCGGAGGTGACGACCTCGCGCGGGTCCGCGACGAAACGGTTGCTCATCGCGGAGACGTGCACTAGTCCGTCCTGGTGGACGCCGAGGTCCACGAAGGCGCCGAACGCGGCCACGTTGGAGACCGTCCCCTCGAGGATCATGCCCGGGACGAGGTCGGCGATGGTCTCGACACCTTCCTTGAGCGTGGCCGTCACGAACTCGCCGCGCGGGTCGCGGCCCGGGCGGGCGAGTTCGGCCATGACGTCGCGGACCGTGGGCACACCGAAACGCTCGTCCACGAACTGCGCCGGATCGAGCGCGGCGACGGACGCGGCGGAAGTGCCGACGTCGTCCTTGGAGAGGCCGGCGGCGGTGAGGATGCGCTCTGCGAGGCCGTACGCCTCGGGGTGCACCGCGGAGGCGTCGAGCGGGGCGCCGCCGGTCACGCGCAGGAAGCCCGCGCACTGCTCAAACGCCTTCTCGCCGAGGCGCGGGACCTTCTTGAGCTCCTTTCGAGAGGCGAACGGGCCGTTGGCGTCGCGGTAGGCGACGATGTTCTTCCCCAGAGTGGGACCGACGCCGGCCACGCGGGCGAGCAGGGCCGGCGAGGCCGTGTTGACGTCGACGCCGACCGCGGTCACGCAGTCCTCCACGACGGCATCCAGGGTGCGGTCGAGCTTGGCGGCGGTGAGGTCGTGCTGGTACTGGCCGACGCCGATCGACTTCGGCTCGATCTTGACGAGCTCGGCGAGCGGGTCCTGCAGGCGGCGGGCGATCGAGGCGGCCCCGCGGAGGGAGACGTCGAGGTCCGGCAGCTCCGCCGAGGCGAGGGCCGAGGCCGAATAGACGGAGGCGCCGGCCTCGGAGACGATGACCTTCGCCGGCTTGGGGCCGGAGGCCGTCGCCGCGGCGTAGGCCGGGTTCTTCGCGAGCCGGACGAGCACCTCGCCGGCCAAACGGTCGGTTTCGCGGCTCGCGGTGCCGTTGCCCACGGCGATGAGCGTCGTCGTGTGCCTGGCCGCCAGCTCCTCGAGGACGGCGAGCGAGGCCTCCCACTTCGCTCCCGACTTGCCGCCGGCGTGCGGGTAGATCGTGGCCGTCTCGACGACGCGTCCGGTCTCGTTGACGACGGCGACCTTCACGCCCGTGCGCAGGCCCGGGTCCAGCCCCAGGACCGCCCGGTTGCCGGCGGGCGCGGCGAGCAGCACGTCGCGCAGGTTCGCGGCGAAGACGCCGATCGCCTGCTCCTCCGCGGCGTCGAAGAGGCGCGAGCGCACGTCGGATTCCAGCCGGGAGAGGATCCGGCCTTTCCAGGCGAGCCGCACCGTCCGCGCCTGCCAGTCGGCAGCCGGGGTGCCCGCCGGGGCGTTTGCGCCGACGGCGCGCGCGACGGCCGCCTCGTATCCGGCGCGCGCCGCGGCCAGCGCCTCCGCATCAGCGGGGTCGGCCTCGCCGAGGTCCAAGCTCAGCGCACCGTCACGCTCGCCGCGCAGCAGGGCGAGGATGCGGTGGCTCGGCAGCTTGTGCACGGGCTCGGCGAAGTCGTGGTAATCGGCGAACTTGGCCGCCGCCTCGCCCGCGCCGGTGGCGACGGAAGACCGAATGACGCCCGCCTTCCAGAGTCGCTCGCGCAGCTCGGTGACCAGCTCGACGTCCTGGCTGGCCCGCTCGATGACGATGGCCCGCGCGCCGGCGAGCGCGTCGTCGGCCGTCGCGACGGCGGTGTCCCCCTCGGCGCCATCGGCGCTCACGTACCCCTCCGCCGTCGCGCGCGGATCCAGCGCGGGGTCGGCGAGCAGCGCGTCGGCGAGGGGCTCGAGCCCGGCCTCGCGGGCGATCTGGGCGCGCGTGCGGCGCTTGGTCTTGAAGGGCAGGTAGAGGTCCTCGAGCTCGGTCTTGGTGGCGGCGGCAGCGAGGGCGACGGCGAGCGCGTCGGTGAGCTTGCCCTGCTCGGCGATCGCGGCGACGACGGCGGCGCGACGGTCCTCGAGCTCGCGCAGGTAGCGCAGGCGCTCCTCCAGGGTGCGCAGCTGGGCGTCGTCGAGGGTCCCGGTGACCTCCTTGCGGTAGCGGGCGATGAACGGGACGGTCGACCCGGCGTCGAGCAGCCCGATCGCCGCATCGACCTGCCAAGGTTTCACGCCGAGCTCGGCGGCGATGCGGGTGGTGACGTCGGCCTGAGGGTTTGCTGCGCTGGAATTCATCACCGGACCATCTTGCCTTACCGTTCGTCCCGGGCCGGGCAGGGCGGCGAACGGACCTCACATCTACGGCACAGCCACGGCCGCTATCCTCGAGCCATGCGTAGATCATTCACCTTGCTCGCCGTTGGAATCCTCGGCCTCACGGGTGCCCTCACCGGCTGCTCACAGGTCAAGGGCGCGGCCGAAGAGGCGGCGAGTTCGGCGGCCGGTCAGGTCGCGGACACGGCAAAGGCCGAGGCCATCAAGCGGGCGTGCGAACCGGTGCGCGACGGGACGCTCGACGCCTCGGATATCACTTTGCTCTCCACGATGATCGAGCCGGCCGAGGCCGCCGGAGTGCCGTCGAGCCTGCTGGACCAACTGCGAGAACTGGCCGAATCCGGCGATTCCGCCCCGCAGGCCGCCGTCGACCGCGCCCAGGAAGTCTGCGACGAGGCGATCGCCGGAACCAACTAGCGAATCCGTCGCGGGCCCGCTCCGCGTCCGCCGCCGCCCCGACGGCGGCGCGACTACGCGCCGGGCTTCAGGCGGTCCACTTGCTCCAGCACCGACTCGAGGCGGGACCGGAAGTAGCTGGCCGTCGAGCCGGGCGCGCTCGCCCCGGGCAGCGAGGCATGGTGGTAGATGCCGTCGCCGAGCAGCATGATCGCGTCCGCCGCGGAGTCGTCTCCGACCTCGTCCCGGATGAGCTTCCACCAGGACCCGTGAACGGCCGAGAGCGCCTCGACGGCGCCAGGGTGCTGGGCCGCGGCCAGCCGCATGACGACCACGAGGAACGTGTCGAGTTCCGTCCCGGTCTCCACGGATGTGCGCACGAAGTAGCGCGAAGGCCCCTCGGCAAACGACTTCATTCTGGCGAGGTCCGCCTCGGCCGCCTCCGCCAGGCGCTCGATCACGCCGTCGGCCAAAGCGTCCTTGCTCTTGAAGTGGTAGAGCAGCCCGCCCTTGGACACTCCGGCGCGGGCCGCCGTGGCGTCCATCGTCGCTGCGCGTTCGCCGTCACTGCTGACGATGTCGCAGTAGGCGGCGAGGATCTTCTCTCGGGCGGCGGGGGGTCTGGGCATGAAGGCCACTCTAGCGAGAGTTGTCGGTGCCCCGCCTCCCGGTGACCTCACGCACACTCTCTTGCTTTATACCGTCCAGACGGTACAGTTAAGGTGTGGCGGAGTTACCCGCCTCTCCAAACCCCTACCAAGGACGTGTCATGTCTGTGCAGACCGCCGCCACCCACACCGAGCTCTCCGGCACGCGCCGCTGGCTCGCTCTGGCGGTACTCATGTTCCCGGTGTTGCTGATCTCGATCGACAACACCGTGCTCAGCTTCGCCGTGCCCGCACTCTCCCGAGCGCTCGCTCCGGACTCGGACGAACTGCTCTGGATCATCGACATCTACCCGCTGGTCCTGGCCGGCCTGCTGGTACCGATGGGCAGCCTGGGTGACCGGATCGGGCGCAAGCGCCTGCTGCTGATCGGCTCCATCGGATTCGCCGCGGTCTCCGCCCTCGCCGCCTTCGCACCCAATGCACAGCTGCTGATCGCCGCCCGCGCCCTGCTGGGCCTGTTCGGCTCGATGCTCATGCCGGCAACCTTGTCGCTCATCCGGAACATCTTCACGGACGTGCATGAGCGCCGGCGCGCGATTGCGATCTGGGCCTCCGGCTTCTCCGGCGGCGCGGTGCTCGGCCCGGTCCTCGGCGGCTGGCTGCTCGAGCACTTCTGGTGGGGCTCCATCTTCCTGCTCGCCGTTCCCATGCTCCTGCCGATCCTCATCGCGGGCCCGGCACTCGTGCCCGAGTCGAAGGACCCGAACCCGGGCCCGATCGACCCGCTGAGCATCGTCCTCGTCGTCGCCGCCCTGACGCCGCTCGTCTTCGGCATCAAGGTGCTCGCGAAGGGCGACGGTCTGGTGGTTCCCGCGGCCGCGATCGCCCTCGGCGTCGCCTCCGGCGTCGTCTTCGTGCGCCGCCAGCTCGCCCGCGCGGCACGGCCGGGCACCGAGCCGATGCTCGACGTGCGCCTGTTCAAGAACCCGATGTTCTCCGGCGCGCTGACCGTCAATCTGCTCAGCGTGTTCGCTCTGGTCGGCTTCATCTACTTCCTCACCCAGCACGTCCAGCTCGTCGCCGGCTATTCGCCCTTGGAAGCCGGCCTCATGATGATCCCGGGCCTGAGCCTGGCGATCGCGTCCGGCCTGCTGGCCGCGAACCTCGCCAAGCGGTTCCGCGTCTCGACGCTGATGGTGGTCGGCCTGCTGCTCAACGCGGCCGCCTACACGATGGTCTTCTTCGTCGGCCAGTCGGGCTCGGTACTGCTGCTCATGGCGTCGTTCTGCGTGCTCAGCGCGGGCGTCGGCCTGGCGGAGACGCTCTCGAACGACCTGGCGCTCTCCGCGGTCCCGCCGGAGAAGGCCGGCGCCGCCTCGGCCATCTCCGAGACGGCCTACGAGACCGGCGCCGTCCTCGGCACGGCCGTGCTCGGCAGCCTGCTCAACGCCGCCTACACGCGCGGGCTCATCCTGCCGGGCGGGATGAGCGCGGGTCAGGAGGCGGACGCGTCGAAGACCCTCGGCGGCGCCCACGAGGTCGCCGAGTCGCTGCCGGCCGCCCAGGCCGCGGAGCTGCTCGAGAACGCTGCCCACGCCTTCGACTCCGGCGTGATGCTCACGGCCGGGATCGGCGCGGCGCTGGCGCTGGCCGCCGCAGTCGTGATCCACCGCGCGCTGCGCACGTCCCCGCAGCGCGGCTGACGCGGAGGCGCCACGTGGGGCACACTGGTCGCATGAGCGACTACGCCGTGTTCCTGCGCGGGATCAACGTCTCCGGCCGCCGCCTGGCGATGGCCGACCTCGCCGAGTGCGTTGCCGGGGCCGGCTTCGCGGACGTCCGGACGGTGCTGGCCACCGGCAACGTCCTGCTCGTCGCGGATGCGCCGCGTGAGGAGGTCGCCTCCCGGTTCGCCGCGGCCGTGTCCGAACGCTTCGGGTTCGACGCCCGCGTCTTCGTCAAGACCGTCCCGGAGATCCGCGCGCTGCTGGCGGCCTGCCCGTTCGCGCGGCAGGAGCAGCACGACGGCGCCGGCGTCCACACGTACGTCACGTTCGCTTCCAGCGCGCAGACGGTGGACGAGGTCCTCGCCGCGGTCGTCGGCGCCGACCGTGTGTCGGGCGCCGGCGACGTCCTCTTCTGGCAGGCGCCGAAGGGCACCTCACTCGAGAATCCGATAGCGAAGGCGCTGAACCGGGCCCGGTTCAAGGAGCACAGCACCACGCGCAACATCAACACACTCGACAAGCTGCTCACCCGCTGAACCGTCGCTAGCCGCCCGCGGCCGGGGCGTGCACCGCCTGGATCGTCGCGGGCTGACGGCCGGCGTGCAGGAAGAGGCCGCGCCCGGGCGGCTGGCGGCGGGCGCGGACTCCGCTCACGAGCGGGCCCTCGGAGCGGTCGCCATCCATGATGAACGTCGCCCCGCCGGCGTCGCGCAGCGCGGAGACGAACGGGGTGAACAGCCCGCGCGAGGCGCCGCGCACCTTGCGGGCGACGATCGCGTGCAGCCCGATCTCGGCCCCCATCGCCAGGTACTCGGCGAACGGGGTCAGCGGGCTGGCACCGCTGGAGGCGAGCACGTCGTCGTCGTCCACGACGAGCACGATCCGCGGGCCCTCGAACCCCTCGTCCTCGCCGGCCGCCAGCGGATTCTCCGGGATCCGTTTGCGCAGCTCGCCCGCGATCGCGGCGGTGAGCTGCTGGGCGAGCACGGCGGACGTCGCCTGCCCGCCGACCCGGTCCGGGTCGACGACGTTCTTGAGGCCGCGCCGCGGGTCGAAGACCGCGAAGACGAGCTCCTCTTTGCTGTACTGAGCGGCGAGCTCGGTCATCAGGTGGCGCAGCAGCGCGGTCTTCCCGCTCTGCTCGTCGCCGAGCACCAGCAGGTTCCGCTCGCTGCCGTCGAAGTCCAGGAGTTTCGGCCCCAGGTCGCGCTCGTTGAGGCCGAAGCGCAGTAGCCCGCTGCGCGCGGGCGCCGGCAGGGCCTCGGGTGCGACGACGGTCGGCAGCATCCGCACCCGGCGCGGGCTGCGCTCGGGCTGGCGCTCAGCGACGCGGGCGGCAGCGGCGCGCAGGCCGTCGTTGCTGGTGTCGAGCTCGGCCGCCGCGTCCAGGCGCGGCAGGGCGATCTGCCCGATGAGCCCGTCGTGGTTGATGCCGCGGCCGGGCCGGTCGCTCGGCAGGCGCTCTGCGCTCTTGCGGCCGTGGCCGGACTCCGACGGGTCGGAGAGCCGCAGCTCGATCCGGGTGCCGAAGAACGACTGCTGCGCGATCCGCACCTCGTTCCACCGATTCCCCGTCGCCACGACGTGCACCCCGTACCCGCCGCCGCGGCGCAGGATCGAGTTCACCATGTCTTGCAGTTCCTCGTATTCCTCGGCCAGGGCGCCCCAGCCATCGATCAGCAGCACGACGTCGGCCACGTCCAGCTCCTCGAGCTCGCCGGCAGCGTGCATCCGCCGCACCGTGGCGAGGCTGTCCACTCCGCGCACCTCGAAGAGGCGCTCGCGTTCGGCGATCAGGTCGTGCACCTCCTCGACCGTGCGGCGCAGCGCCTCCCGCGACGTCCGCCCGGCCATGCCCGCCGCGTGCGGCAGCTCGACCAGCGGCAGCAGGGCCGAACCCTTGAGGTCGATGCCGAACAGGGCGACCTCGCGCACCGTGTGCGTCGCGGCGAGCGAGAGCGCGATCGTGCGCAGCGCCGTCGACTTGCCGGTCGCCGGGCCGCCGAGGATGAGCGCGTTGCCGCCGGAGCGGGTGAGGTCCAGGTTCCACGCGCCCTGCCACTGGCGTGCGGGGTCGTCGAGCAGGCCGATCTGAACGCACAGCTGCCGGCTGCGGGCCGGCACCGCTCCGGCGTTACCGGCCGCGACGTCGAGCGCGACCGCGTCGGGCAGCGGCGGCAGCCAGATCTCGTCGGTGACCCGGTCGAACCCGCGGATGACGTCGACGAGCGTCGACATCACCGTGGCGCCAGTGGTGCGCCGGTTCTCGGTGGCCGCGTCCCCGTCGATCTCCGGCCCCGGCTCGGCCGTGTTCTGCCGGGCGGCGTCCTGGGCGTAGAAAGCCTCGGCCAGCACGGGCCGGCGAACGGCGTGATCACGCTGCTGTGGCTCCTCGGTCTCGGCGGCGAGCGGGCCGGAGACGTAGCCGGCCTTGAACCGTGAGTACGTCGTCGTGTCGACCTTGAGGTAGCCGTAGCCCGGCAACGGCGGCAAGTGGAACGCGTCGGGCGTCTCGAGCACGGTCCGCGACTCCCCCTCGGAGAGCGTGCGCAGCCCGAGCCGGTAGGACAGGTGCGTCTCGAGGCCGCGCAGCTTGCCGGCCTCGATGCGCTGCGAGGAGAGCAGCAGGTGCACGCCGATCGAGCGCCCGATGCGCCCGATCGACATGAACAGATCGATGAAGTCCGGCTGCGCGGCCAGCAGCTCGCCGAACTCGTCGATCACGACGAACAGGTGCGGCAGCGGGTCCAGCTCTTCGCCGCGCTCGGCCCGGTGCAGCTGGTAGTCGGTGATGTTGGCGATGTTTCCGGCATCCTTGAGCACCTGCTGCCGGCGCAGCACCTCACCCTCGAGGCTCGCGTAGATCCGGTCCACGAGTGAGGCCTCGTCGGAGAGGTTGGTGATGATGCCGGCCACGTGCGGCATCCCGGCGAAGGGGGCGAACGTCGCGCCGCCCTTGTAGTCGACGAGGACCATGTTCAGCAGCTCAGGCGGGTGGGTGACGGCGAGGCCGAGTACAAGCGTACGCAGCAGCTCGGACTTGCCCGAACCCGTCGCCCCCACGCACAGCCCGTGCGGGCCCATGCCGTGCTGGGCGGATTCCTTGAGGTCCACATGCACGGGGCGGGAGCGATCGTCGACACCGATCGGCACCTTGAGGAAGTCGGGGTTCTCCCGCGGGGCCCAGAGCCGCTCGATATCCCGGGCGGTGAAGTCCTCGAGGCCGAGGTGGGCGGTGAAGCGGCCGGAGTCCGCGCCGTCGTCGTACTCGCGCGAATCCGGAGAGAGGCGCAGGGGCGCGAGCATGCGTGCGAGGCCGGCCGCGGTCGCCGCGTCGGAGGGGGCGAGCACGCCCTCGCAGGTGGTGGGCTCGAGCGGGTCGCCCGAGTAGTCCTCGAGGCGGAAGCCCTCGGTGGTCTGGACGATGCGCAGCGAGACCTCGTCGGGCTCGTCCTGCTGGCGGGCAACGAGGTGCACGCAGGTGATGGCCAGGTCGTCGGCGGTCAGGCTCGCGTCCGGCAGGGCGAGGTTGCTGGCGCGCCCGGAGTGTTCGAGGTCGACGACGACGAGCCGCGGCTGCACCTGGGTGCGCCGGGCGACGAGGAAGTTCTTCCGCGCCGCGGTGAAGCGCTGGTACCGCTCGCGAATCGCGTCGTCGAGCAGGTCGCGCAGTTGATCGCGCGTGCGCGCCAGCCGGTTCAGGGGGCCGTGGTCGGTGGGGCGGGACTGGTCGAGCACGTGCGGCAGCCGGTTCAGCCACCCCCATCCGGCGCGGTGCCGGGGCGGCAGGACGGCGGCGATCTGCAGGTCTTCGGGGCTGTGCAGGACTGCGGCAGAGAGCAGCAGGTTGCGCACCACGTGCTGTCCGAACTCCTCGTCGCCGACCACGGAGACCGTGTGGTGCGCGGCGAGCCCGAGCGTGACAGGCATGTCCGGGGCGGTCGCGAACCGGCGCAGCAGGGACTGCATCTCCTGCTGCATGTGCGGGTCGGGCCGCTCCCCCTGCCCGGCCTCCCCCTCGAGCTTGAGCTCGCGGGCCGGCGTCGTGCCCGTCCCGAGCCGGACCCGCAGGAAGTCCTGGTGGTGGCGCCGCCGCTCCCACAACCGGTGCGGGTCGGCGATGACCTCGTGCAGCGCTGCCGGGGCCGGGTCGCTCGTTTGGGCCTGCCGCCGGTGTGCGCGCTCCTCGGCGAGGAAGTCGTGCCGGCGCTCCTCGAGATACTCGAGGTAGCGGTCGCGCTGGTGGCGGCGCTGCCGTCCGGCCTTGCCGCGCTGGGAGAACATCATCACGACGGCGCCCGTGACGGTCACGATCATCATCAAGGCGCCGACGGCCGCGAACGGGGAGCCGCGGAAGAGCATCATCACGGTCATCGAGCCGGCCGCGCCGAGCAGCGGGATGAGCCCGAGGAATCCGGTGCCGGAGCCGGCTGCGTCGCCGACGTGCGGCGGCCGCTGCACGAACGATGCGTCGGCCTCACGCGCCGGGCTCGAGCTCCGCGCGGGGCGGTGCACCAGCACGACGCCGTCGGTTGGCTTCTCGTTGGGAGCCGGGTTCACGCGTGGCCCCCCGGTTCGCCGCTCGCGGCGTAGAGGGCGTTGGCGGCGAGCGCGGCGACCTGCAGGCGGCGCTCCTCGCCTAGGAGGCGCAGGTCGATGGCGAGCCCGGCGGCGAGGTGCCGGTCGTGGTCGAGGTGGTGCGCCGGCGTCGCCCTGCGCCGGCCGGTCGCGGCGAGGTGCTCGTCGAGGCCCGCCTCGGCAAGGCGGACGTCGGCGGCCGGGCAACCGTGGGCGTTGACGACGACGGGCAGCACCGGCAGCTCGGGGCGGGCCGCGCGCACTCTGGCTAGCAGGCTCGCGGCGGCGCCACCCGCTCCGGGCGCGGCCGGGACCGCGACGATGAGGGCGTGCAGGTGATGCACGTCGGCGTGGGCGTCGAGTTCGACAAGCGAGACCGCACAGGTCCGACTGAGCCCCTGATAGAGACCCTGGCGGTCGGCCGCCGTGAGCGGGTGGTCGCGCTCCTCGAGGGTGAGCCGGTGCAGGTTCGTGGGCAGGGTTGCGGCGTGGGCGCGCAGCTCGTGCAGCCCGATCTCGCCTGTCCGCCCAGCGAGGCCCGCCAGACCGGCGAGGCCGCCGGCCGGCGCCTGGGCCGGCAGCCGCGGGAGCAGCCCGCTCGGCCGGCCGACGGTGTCGACGGCGGCGACGTGGTCGGCGCGCACGTCGGCCAGGAGCAGAGCGAGCGCGGCGACGAGCGTCGAGGCTCCGGCGCCGCCGGTCGCCCCCATGACGCCGATGCGCCGGCCGGTCGTCACGGGGCGCTGGCATGCGTCGAGCGCGTTGGCGAAGTCGCCGGGGAACGAGTCGGAGCCTGCCGCGCGGCGCACGGTCTGCAGCAGGCGCAGCCAGAGCGGGTCGCCGTGGCGCCCCGCCCGGCCGCGCAGGGCTTCGGGGAGGTCGATCGGGTCGTCGTCGTACGCGTCGTGCGGCGGCCGCGACCGCTGAACCCGACGTGGTTCCGGCGGTGACGCCGGGAGTGCTTCGGGCGGCGTCAGGGGGTGCTGCGGCGCGGCCCTGGGGCGTGCGGGCGGCGTGGTCGGTTCGACAGGTGCCGGTTCCGTGGCCGGTGCGGCGGCCGTCTGCTGCGGCCGGGCGCGCGGCGGCGCCGCGGGCGTCCAGCCGCCGGGGAAGCGCTGGTTCGGGGAGCGCCAGGGGTCCTGGTCCTCGTTCATGGGCACCTCCTAGAACGTCTCGGCGAGCTGCGGGTAGAGGTCGAAGACCCCCAGCAGCACGGGCAGCAGGGCGACCGTGGCGATGGCCTCGGCGCGGCGGGCGTTCAGGCGCAGGCTGGCAGCGACGTGCTCGGGAACCTCGAGCGGGCGCAGCACGAGCGGCAGGAGGGCGAGCGCAAGCAGGGCGACGCCGAGCAGCCACACCGGCACCGCGTCGCGCAGCCAGTACGCGAGGACCGCCGTGCCGAAGGCCGCCGCGCCGAGCAGCACGGCCCGCTCGAGCGCCAGCGGCAGGTTGCGGGCGCGCAGCCCGGTCACGCCGATGAGCAGGACCGCGAGCGCGATCCCCCACCCGTTGACCTCGCGCGTGAGCAGTCCGTGCGCCGCTGCGGCGAGCGAGAGCGCACACAGCACCACGGCCCCGACGAGCCCCTGGTGGGCGTCACGGTAGGCGCGGCGCGCGTGGGCGAGGCCCGGGCGCTCGCCGCGGGCGACGGCGTCGTGCAGGGAATTCATGCCCGAGAGCCCGAGCGCCAGGCGCGGAGCGAACCCCAGCAGGAACGCGGTGCCGACGCCCGCGACGGCGGTCGCGGCGCCGGGCTCGGGCCAGATCTGCAGCCCGCCCGCCCACAGAACACCCAGGACGACGGCGGTGGTCGACGTGACGAGCGCGCCGCCCGGGCTACGGCGGCCCGCCTGCCACGCGATCAGGGCGAGCGCGGCCCAGACCGGCGCGAGCCACGCAGCCCACGGGGAGGAATCGGGGGCGAGGACGTAGGTCGCGACGATCGCGCCGGCGCTCAGCACGAGCAGTTCGACGTCGCAGGCGAGCCGCCCGCGCGGGACCAAGGCGACGCCCAGCAGACCCAGAGCCGCCAAGCCGACGCCCCAGCCAAGCCGCGCCGAGGGCTCCGCGGACCCGGTGACCAGGATCAGGGCCGCGATCCCGAGAACGGCGACGACGGCAGTGCTGACCAGGCGGCGGGCTTCGAAGGCCCACTGATCGGGCGAGTCCGCGGCGAAGCGCTCCGTCTCCTCGGCGAGGTCGTAGACGACCGGGTTCGGCACGGCCTCGTCGCGGCGGTCGAGCCGGAGGACGGCGCCGTCGCGGATCCCCGCGGCGGACAGCGTCGCCTGCGGGGCGAGGCTGGCCGATCCCACGGGCGTCAGCGTGAGTTCGCGCGGTCCACCCGCTCCGGGGGCGGCACCGGCGATGCGCAGGATGTCGGGCATCAGCGCGCCGAGCTCCTGGTCGGACGGCAGGAGCGTCTCGACGTTGAACGTCGGTGTGGCGATCGTGACGCGCGTGTAGCCGGCGCTCATGCGCGGCCGCCGAGGGCGAGGCCGGCGGCCGGCAAGGCCAGCCCGGTCCGATTCTGCTGCTGCGCGAAGAGATCCACGACGAAGGAGTAGCCGATGCAGCCGGCGCAGACGATAGCGGCGATCACGATGCCGATCAGCAGGAGTTTCGCCCCGTCGCTGTAGGTGCGGCGGGTGCGCTCGGCGCCGAAGAGCAGGGACTTGAGCAGGCGGTCGCGCCGGACCGACACCGACTCCAGAATCTGCTGGTCGTAATCGAAGGCCACGTACATCCTCTCGGCCGGGAAGCACTCTGGGAGAGTGCCTTGTCTTGAGTTCGTACCGCCGTTCGATCTCCCGTGCCCGAGGCCCAGTGGGCTGTCACAGGGCACGCGGACGGCGGCCACGACCCCATATTGTCATGCCGATCCAACCCCCGCCGAAGTTATCCACAGGTTTACGGAATCAGGTGATGGGGCGCCCAGACGGCTGATAGCGTCGTGCCCATCAGAGTTCGTCAAGCCCTTTGACGAGAGCTGGTCATCCGATCTTGAAGCCAATATAGGGAGTGGCGGTTATGAAGTTTGATATGGGAGCGTCGACGTTGTCGACGCTGAATCAGCAGACGGCCGGATCCAACGACGAGCTCGGCTCGTTGGTCCGTCAGCTGGTGGATGCAGTCGCCCCCTTGCAGGGCAAGTTCAACGGTGCCGGACGGGCAGCCTTCGACAACTTCAAAGCCCGCGCGGACGAGATCTCGGCGGACCTCAACCAGTCGCTGGCCAAGATCGCCGAGGGCCAGCAGGCCATGAACATCGCCACCCAGACCGGCGATCAGGAGGCCGCTGACAACGCCAGCCGCAACCAGGGCGCAGCGAACTTCGACGCTGCCCGCTTCGCCGGCGGCGGCGGTGGCTCCGATGCCTCAACAGCCACCGTTCTCAACCCGTCGGAGCCCGCCCAGACACTGCCGGGCAACGTCACCACCAACCGCTAAGGAGACCCCCATGTCCATGGATCGTATTTCCTTCGATACCGGCGCCTCCTCGCAGGTGCAGTCCGACATCAGCCAGATCGTCAGCCGCCTCGAGTCGCTCATGAGCGAGCGCGACCAGCAGGTCAGCGCCGCCATGAGCGACTTCCAGATGGACGGCGCCGATGCCGAGTACCAGGCCGTCGAGTCGCGCTGGCGGAACGCCTCGGCCGAGGTCAAGAACATCATCGCGCTCGTCCGTTCGACCCTGGAGACCAACGACGAGACCGCCACGTCCACGCAGGCCCGGACGCGCAGCGCGATCTCTAACATCGGCTGACACGGGACCTCCCCCCTGCCGACCGCTCGGCCACAGAAAGCCATCCCAGATGACCGATTACAGCATCGATGTCCCGCGCAGCCGCCACGTCTTCAGCACCGTGGAGGACGACGGCGTGCGCGCCGGCTCCGACCGCGAGAAGGCCCGCTTCGCCTTGGACGGCCTCGCCGCCACAGCGAACGACGACAGGCTCCGCCAGTTGCTGACGCGCCTGCGCGATGAGTCCGTCGTCCCCGGGATGGATGCTGTGATCGGTCGCCTGGACCTGGCCGTCACCTCGGGCCGTGAGGCGGTCGCCCACGTTGTGGCCGGCGACCAGCAGATGGCCGGCACTGCCGGCGACAGCAGCCGGCAGGTCGCCAACCACGGGCGCTTCGCCCCGAAACCAAAGTAAGAGGTGAAACGTGCCGCATATCAGTACTGAGCGCCTCTTCCCTTGGGAGGAACCCGGTCCTCTCGAATCGCACGCACAGTCCTTGGCCGACGCGACGGGCTCCTTCGCCGCGAACATCCAGGACGCGCACACGGCCTGGTCCGGCCTGAAGACCGCCTACCACGGCGACCTCGCCGACCAACTGCACCAGGGCCTGACGCCGGCACTGCGGGAAGCCGAAACCATCGAATCCACCGGCGGCAAAGCCGCCCGCGCCCTCGAGGCACTCGCCGCCGAACTACGCACCCTGCGTGAGGTGCGCACCGACCTCGTCCGCGAAGTCGCCGCGTTCAATACTGAGCACGGCCAGACGATCTTCGGCCGCACCTACCCGAGCGAACGCACCGAGTACACGCGCCTCACTGACCGGGTCGCCGACCTGAGCGCCCGCTACGCCACGGTCCTCGAGATCTGTACCTCCCGGCTCCTCGCCGCCCTCGGCGAGCCCATCCCCCAACCAGCCACGACCTACACACCGTTCGCCCCTGGAGCCATCACCGAGGATGGGCTCCTCACGGCCGCCGCCTCGGTGAAGGCCGTCAGCGCCTCGACCGTGACCACCACGATCCGCGAGACCGGCGGCACCGCCTTCTTCGTGGATTCCGCCGGCACCGCCGAGCACGGAACACAATGGCTGCCCGCGCACTCCACCGACACCGTGAAGACCGATCCGGCGCGCCTCCACGCCTTTGGCGCGCCCCTCGCCCCGGGGTTCTGGGCCGCGCAGGACACTCAGCTGCGCCAGCAATGGCAGAACCTACTCAAGGACCCGTCCACCGGCATCTTCACTAACACCCAGGACTTCAAAGCAAGCCTCAGCCGCAACTTCCGGTCCGCGGTGCCCGGTTTCGCCGAATACGACGCCCTCAAGGGCCAGGTTACTGTCGAACACCGCCTGAAGATCACGCCACCGGATGCCGACGGCGACCTGAAACGCACCACTGTCGAGACCACGAGGACTTCGGCCGCGACGAGCGGCTCGAAAATGGCGCACGCCGGGGTGCGCGGCCTCGGTACCGTCGGCGCGGTCGCCTCCGGCGTGATGACCTACGAGCAGGAGAAAGAACAACGCGTCAAGGAATACGCCTACGAACACCCCGGCCTTTCCAGCCAGGAGATCGAAACCGAAGCGGCCCACGACGCGGCCGCCCAGGCCGTCGGGCAGACCGTGGCCAACGTCGCGACGGCTGCAGCGGTCGGCGCAGCGGTCGGTAGCATCATCCCCGGGCCCGGGACCGTTGTCGGCTTGGCCATCGGCATCGGCGTAGGCGTCGCCGCCGGCTTCCTGGCCAACACCGAGATTCTCCCGGACTTCGACGGCGACGGCAAGAAGAACAGTCTCGCTGGAACCGGTGGAGACCTCGCCGAGAGTCTTTCCGACCTCGTCCGCGATTCCGCCATCTAGAAGGATTACGAGTGGTATCTACGATCACCCCCGGCGGCCTCGCCGTCATGCAATCGTTCGTGCTCATTTTCTATGTGCCTTTCTGGTTCATGTGGACCGGCCGCCGGAAAAGCTGGCTGAACAACCGCGGCGGAGGATGGCATCCGCTCATGTGGCTCGGAATGGGTTTCTGGTTTCAAGGTGCCATCATCGGCGTTCTGCTCGGGGAAGTGCTGCTGTTCTTGTTCGACTCGGCCGCTGCCCAAAAAGGTGCCTTCGTCGGACTCGCGGTCATCGTTCTCGGGTTGTACCTGACGTTCTCCGGCGGTCGCGTACCTCGATCCGTGTTGCCCGCGTGGATCAAGGAGCGCCTCGCTGCCGGAGATCCGGTCCGCACGGCTGACCCACTGCCGGAGGTCCAGCACCTCATGACCCTGCCCCAGAACCGCCCGGACACGTCCTGGCACCCGACCCGCGAACAGATGAGTCCGCCCACCCGACTACCTGTCAACATGTGGCGTTGGGGCGCCACCGCCTTCATCGGGCTCGCCACCGGCCTCTACCTCACCAGCATCGTTCTCAACCCCTGGCTGGGCATCCACTCCCTCGACGACTCCGGCGCCGTCACCGTCCTCACCTTCATCACACCCCTCGCAGCCGTCCTCACCCTCGCCGCCGGCACCTACTACCTCTACGGATTCGTCCGCCCCCAACACGTCACCGTTACCGAGGGAGGAGTCTCCACCCCTGCCTGGTCCGTCGCCTGGGAAGACATCCTCGGCGTCACCAAGTCACGCGCCCACATCGTCCTCGATGTCACCGCTGAGGCCGCAAGAAAACACCAGCGAGCCAATCGCTGGCACTCCGGCGCCCCCTTCTCGGTCGGCGGGCTCATCCGCGACGACAACGGCCTCGCCCTCCAGATGGGCATGAAGAACGAGAAACAGGCCTTCACCCTCCTCCAACACCTGCACTACCTGAAAACAGGACGTCTCACCTACCCGGACCAACCGCGCAGCATCCCCATCAACGACGACTAGAGACGAGACCCGGCAGTGACAAGTGACAAGACGACCGCGGAACTCGGCGACACGACCGAGGTCCGCATCGGCGACGCCCTTCTCCACGTCCCCTCGGCCTGGCTCGTCGTCAGGGACGGGGCAGACGGAGACTTCGCCATCAGGGCCAACGTCTCCACATCCGGTCCTGTGTCCTCAGAGTTCGTTCAACCGAACATCGTCCTCCGATTTACGGACGCCGACCGTGGCGACGCCGGTTCGATCCGCATCTCCCGAGCGGTAGCCGTCGACGGCCAGCGGGAGTTCCCATCCACGTGCCTGGTGGGCCAGCAGGTCACGCGTTTGGGCAGCGGGCCCGTTGTTCGTCGCCAAACGGTCGTCGGCGTCGCCGAGCGCGTACCGTTCCTTCAGGATCGGGTCTTCATCGGCCTGCCGACGCAGGTCCTGCAGATCATCATGACGCGCGACGCCTCACCCCGGCCCGAGCTGGACCGGCTGCTCGAGTCCGTGGTCCGCTCCGTCCGCGAGGATCGGGCCGACCCATCGCTCACGCCTCCGGAACCCGTCCCCCTGGACCGGGACCTGATCGATCACGCGCTCATGAAAGAAATCGCGGCGCAGGGTCGCGACCAGCCTGTGTACGACGCCCCCTTTGCGCTTTCGGATCCCGCGATGCGCTTCCCGGAACTGCCGCCATCGACGATCTGGCTCTCAACGAACGGTCTCGAGAGACTCATCGAACTGCGCAGTTCGGGTCTATCAGCAAGATTCGGTGCTCGCCCGGCATCCGCCGTCCATGACGAGCTGACATCCCTGGGGCTCGCCGACGGGAGCAACCTGACGCCGCGGGCCGACGAAGTCTTCGGCCCCGCGCACGGCACCCCGGACATCGAGGTCACCGGGCAGGGCTTCGGGATCACGACCAGCGCAAGAGTCTGGATCGACGGCGAGGCAGCCACGCTCGCGCTCGGCCCCACCCACGAAGATCTGCGCCACGGACGGACCGGGCAGGCCTACCTGCTCCGGGAACGGTCCCTCGCTGTGCCCGCTCTCCTCGCACTCTGGACGGGACTGCGCGCAAGCTGGCCCACCGACGAAGCGGAACTGGAAGGACTTCCTCTCGAGGTCCTCGACCGGGCGCTTTCGGCAGCCGGCCTGCCGGCCCAGGACGACGGCAAAGGCACCTCGATGGCTGCGGACCTCTCCACCGGAAATTGGACGGGATGGGGACTGACGACGAGTGAGATGCCCCATCTCCAGTGGATCGCCACCGACGCCCGCGGCCCGTTTCAGGTCAGTATCGCCGAGCCCGGGGCCGGGGAAGCCACACTGCACGGAACGGATGCGCTGGCGCTCATCTACGCGATCGGCGAGCGCGTGGGGAAAGTACTGGCGACCTCCGCCACCTAGCGAGACGGCGGAGGGGTTCAGACGTTGAGGCGGTAGCCGCGCTTGATCACCGTGGCCACGAGCTTCGGGTTCGGCAGCGACTGGCGCAACCTGCTGACCGCCATGTCCAGCGCGTGGTCGCCCTGCCCCTCGGGCAGGATGCCGATCAGATCGGCGCGGGAGAGCACAGCGCCCTCCGCGTCGGCGATCGCCCGGAAGAGCGCGAGCTGGGACGGACCGAGTTCCGCGGTCTCCTCCCCCAGCGTCACCTGGCTGCCGCGGATGCTCAGCTCGCCGAACGCCGTCGCGCAGCGCTGCGTCCCGCGGTCGGAGAGGTACTCCACGATCTGCCGAATCATGGCGCCCATCCGGAAGCGCTCCGGGATCAGGGGATCGATACCGACGTCCTGCAGCGGCTGGGCCGTCACCGGGCCGACGGTCGCGGCGACGACGTTGGTCTGGAACGCCTGCACCAGCTCCCAGTAGCGGCCCCGCTCGTGGGCCGCGCTCCACAGCGCGTCGACCGCGGGCGCGGCGGTAAAGGTGACGACGTCGAGGCCGCCACTCACGACGGCGTCGATCAGCTTCTCAACCTTCTCCGCGCTGCCCTCGGGAACGACCCAACGGTACGGGGAGACGGTGATGACGGTGGCGCCAGCGGCCTCGAGCCGGGCGATGTCGTCGAGGTCGGCGTGGCCGTGCATCTGGATCGCGACGGTGCAGCCCTCTACGCCGTTGTCCAAGACAGAGTCCACGAGCGTGGACGTGCGTTCGTCCTTGCTGATGCCGTCGTCGGTGAAGCCGGCGGCACGCACGGCGCCCCGGGCCTTCGGTCCGCGCACATAGATCGACGCGTTTTCGAGGACCTCCGTCAGGTCTTCCCCCTGGCCGTGGGCATCGGCCGATTCGATCCAGCGGCGCATCCCGTACGCCGTGGTCACCAGAAGGTAGTCCGGCCGGGCGGCGATCAGTTCTTGGGTCTCCCTGACAAGCTCGGCATCCTCGGCGATCGGGGCGATTTTCAGCACGGGTGCGTGCAGGACTTCGGCCCCTCGCCGTTCGAGCGCGTCGATCAGGTCAGCCGAGCGTCGGTCGCTGGTCACGCCGATCCGGAAGCCGGTCAGCGATCCGCCTGCGGCCTCGGGGATCGCGACGGTGTCCGGCTTGTCCGGGCTGCAGGCTGAGCCGGCCCGTCGCTCTGCCTCAGCGCTGGCCTGTTCGCTCTTGTCCGTCACGCGCGCGAGTCCTCCCTCGAGCCGGCCGCCGCACCCACGTGCGAGGCCAGTTCTTTCCAATCGTTTCCGACGGCGACCACGTCGCCGATGACAACAACCGCGGGCGAAGCGCACTTGGCTTCGGCCGCCGCCATGGCCAGCTTATCCAGCGTCGCAACGGTCGAGCGCTGCGTGTCGGTGTATCCGCGCTCGATGACGGCCGCCGGGGTCTTGGGATCGAGACCGTTGCGGATCAGGCCCGCGACGGTCTGCGGCAGCGTGGCCACTCCCATGAGCACCACGATCGTCCCGCCGAGACCCGCCAGGTGCTCCAGCTCCGCATCGCTGAACGGCTGGTGCCCGGAGGCCACGGTGAACATCTTCGCGACCCCGCGGTGCGTGACCGGGATGCCGACCGTGCCGGGCACGGAGATCGAACTGGTGATGCCCGGGATCGCGGTCACAGGCACGCCGGCGGCAACACACGCCTCGACCTCCTCGCCGCCCCGACCGAAGACGAAGGGATCACCACCCTTGAGGCGGACGACCGACTTCCCCTCGAGCGCGGAGGCGACCAGCATGTCCTGGATCTGTCCTTGCGGCACCTTGTGGTGGCCGGGCGTCTTGCCGACGTCGATCAGTTCGGCGCCGGGGGCCAGCTCGCCGACCATGCCGGCCGGGCCCAGCCGGTCGTAGTAGACGACGTCGGCCTGGGCCAGCGCCTTGCGGCCCGCCACGGTCAGCAGATCCGCCTCGCCCGGGCCGCCGCCGACGAGGGTCACGGTGCCGTGTTCGGGGGCGGCCTCCTCCTGCACCAGCATGACGCGCCGCTCGCGCGCCAACGCGGGCAGGAAGTCCCAGCCGGGGTTGCCGTCGTCGACCGCGACCATGAGACTGGCGCGGGACAACGCGGGGCTGAGCCCGGCCATCTCCGAGGGGACGACGGCGGTCGTCACCGCCGCGCCAAGGCTGCGGTAGCGCGCGACCGCGCGGCGCGCGGCGCGCTGGGCGCCGCACACCACCACGATGTGGCCCGACAGCTGCGTCGTTCCAATGAACGGCGCGTGCGCGGTCATGAAGCCGCACCGCCGGCGGGGGCGCCGACCGGGATCGAAGCGCCGAGCGGGACCGGGCCGGCCGGACGCTTCTGACCGCGCTCCTCGACATAGGCGAGGGTCTCGTCCTTCTGGTCGGGTGCGTTCACGAAAGAACGGAAGCGGCGCAGGCGCTCCGGGTCCTTCAACGTGGCCGCCCACTCATCCTCGTAGCCCTCCACGTGGCGGTTCATGGCAGCTTCCAGCTCCTCTCCGAGGCCGAGGGAATCCTCGACCACCACGGAGTACACGTGCTCGATGCCGCCTTCCAGGTCATCCATCCAGTGTGCCGTGCGCTGCAGGCGATCGGCGGTTCGGATGTAATACATGAAGAACCGGTCGATGTACTTCAGCAGGGTCTTGTCGTCCAGATCTTTGGCCAGCAGCTTGGCGTGGGCCGGGTTCGCGCCGCCGTTGCCGCCGACGTACAGGTTCCAGCCGGCCTCCGTCGCGATCACGCCGACGTCCTTGCCCTTCGCCTCCGCGCATTCGCGGGCGCAACCGGAGACGCCCATCTTGAGCTTGTGGGGCGAGCGCAGGCCGCGGTAGCGCAGCTCGAGGTCGATCGCCATCTTGACCGAGTCCTGCACGCCGTAGCGGCACCACGAGGAGCCGACGCACCCCTTGACCGTGCGCAGCGACTTGCCGTAGGCCTGACCAGACTCGAACCCGGCGTCGACGAGCTCCTTCCAGATGTCCGGCAACTGCTCGAGCCGCGCACCGAACATGTCGATGCGCAGACCACCGGTGAGCTTCGTGTAGAGCCCGTACTTCTGGGCGACGTTCGCGATCACGCCGAGCTTCTCCGGGGTGATCTCGCCGCCGGGGATGCGCGGGACAACCGAGTAGGTACCGTCCTTCTGCATGTTCGCCAGCGCGCGGTCGTTGGTGTCCTGGAGGCCGCCGAGGTCGCCGTCGAGCGGGTGGGCGTTGTGCTGGGAGGCGAGGATGTTCGCGATGGCGGGCTTGCAAATGTCGCAGCCGAGGCCGGTGCCGAAGCGCTCCATGACGGCCTCGAACGACTGCAGGTCGGCCAGCCGGATCGCTTCGAAGAGCTCGGCGCGGGAGAACGCGATGTGCTCGCAGATGGCTTTGGAGACCTCGACGCCGCTCTTGGTCAACTCCTTCTCGATGAGCTTCTTGAGCATCGGCACGCAGGAGCCGCAGGACGTGCCGGCCTTGGTGCAGCCCTTGACGCCGGCCAGGTCCTGCACCGGTTCCTGCCCTTCGCAGGTGCCGCAGCCGCCGACGGTGTCGCGGATGGCCCCGGCCGTGACGTTGTTGCACGAGCAGAGGGTCGCGTCGTCGGGCAGCTCGGTGTCCGGGGCGTCGCCGCCGCCGGCCGCCGACAGGTAGGCGCCGGGCTCGCCCGGCAGTTCGCGGCCCAGCAACGGGCGCAGCGAAGTGTAGGGGGCGGCGTCGCCGACGAAGATGCCGCCGAGCAGCGTCTTCGCGTCGTCGCTGACGACGAGCTTCTGGTAGACGCCGCGGGCCGGGTCGGCGTAGACGACCTCGAGGGCACCCTCGGCCTTGGCGAACGCGTCGCCGAAACTGGCGACGTCGACTCCGGAGAGCTTGAGCTTGGTCGCGGTGTCGAAGCCCTCGAACGTGGCCTCCCCGCCGCAGAGGCGGTCCGCGACGATCTCCGCCATCGTGTTGGCGGGGGCGACGAGGCCGATGCAGAAGCCGCCGAAGTTGGCGACCTCGCCGACGGCCCAGATGTTCGCGACGTCGGTCGCGCAGGTCTCGTCGATGACGACGCCGCCGCGCGGGCCCATCCGGAAGACGGGCGAGTAGTCGTCGGCCGGCTCCTGGTCGGTGCCCTCGAGCTCGTCGACCGGCTTGCCGGCGGTGTCCGCGGCGATCGCCTTGGCGCGCTGGTTGATGTTGCGGATCAGCTCATCGCGTGGGCGCACGCCGATCGAGACGATGACCATGTCGGCGTCGATGATGCGGCCGTCGGCCATCTCGACGCCGGTCACGCGCTCCTCGCCGTCGACCTCGGAAGTGAGGACCTTGCTCGGGAAGACGCCGCCGTGGACCTCGAGGCCCTTCTCGGCGATGAGGCGCCCCATGGCCTGCCCCGCACCCTCGTCGAGCTGGGTTCCCATGAGCCACTTGCCGCCGTCGATCACGATCGGGTTGGCGCCGAGGGACTTCACGCCTGCCGCGGCCTCGAGGCCGAGCAGGCCGCCGCCGATGGTGACGGCGTTGATCGTGCGTCCGTACTTTTCGGTGAGCTCCTTAATCTGGTGGTTGATGGCCCAGACGTCCTCGAGGTACCGGTACACGTGCGTGTGCTCGTTGCCCGGGATCGGCAGCGTCGCGGCGTTGGAACCGGTCGCGAGGACCAACTCGTCGTAGGCGAAGCGGCGGCCGTCGGCCGTGACGGCCTCCTTGGTCTCCAGGTCCAGGTCGACGACGCGGGCATCACGCACCAGCTCGATGCCCTCGTTCTCCCACAGATCCTTGTCGAACGTCAGGTCGACGCCGGTGTCCGTGAGGGCCTTGGAGAGGGCCACCCGATCGTAGGGGACGTGCGGCTCCTCGGTCAGCACGGTCACGTGAGAGCCGGCCAGACCGCGAGCGGACATGGCATCGGTGAATCGGTGCGCGGCGGGGCCGCCTCCGACGACGACGATCCGGCGGGTGCCCGTGGTGGTGGCGTTGCTCATGGTTCCCTCGCTTGGTTGGGGTTCGTGGTGCGGCGCGGCCTGGCGAGCCGGTGTGCCTGCGGTTTCTCTGTCCTCAAATCTAGGGAGTGGGATTTGCCCTGCAATGTCCGGGGTGTCACGCCGGGGAAACATCTTTTCTTCCTGTTCCCGCCGCGCCGGTGAGCACCGCGAAACCCCGTCGAAACATGCCAACTCGCCCGGAATTTCGGAGCTGCTCCGCCTCACGCGCCGGCCCGTCAGCGTGTGAGACGCGATTTACCGCAGCGATATTGGTTCCGCTCCACACCTGTAACACGCGCTTCTTAGGCTGATGCCGAACCCGAACGAACCACACCACCGCAAGCACATAAGGAGCGGACCATGACGACTCTGATCGACGAAACAGCAAACGTGACCACCTGGGTCGAGGCCTGCTGGCTGGATGACCTGAAGCCCGGCTGGGGCGAAGCCGCCTGGATCGACGGCCAGCAGATCGCCCTGCTGCGTTTCGCGGACGATACGTTGTTCGCCGTAACGCAGAGGTGCCCGGGAACCGGCGCTCAGGTAATGTCTCGCGGCATCATGGGCAGCCGAAACGTCGACGGTGAACTCGTCAAGACGATCGCCAGCCCGCTGCACAAAGAGGTCTACCGACTGGACACGGGCGAATGCCTGAACGCGGATGACGTCGACCTGCTGGTCTACCCGGTACGCGTCGAGTCCGCCCGCGTCATGGTCGGACTGGGATAACGATGGGAGCCGCACTGATGTCGCGAACCGACGCTAACCATTCGCCGGCGTCGAACGACGCCTGGACCGGATGGATCCCGCCCGTCGAGGCCGGCACGCTGGTCGCCGCCTCGCACGGCACGGGCAGCCCGGCCGGCCAGCGCGCCATCCGCGCCCTCGTCCAGGCCGTCGACGCCGCCCGCCCCGGGTTGCGCGTCGCCGAGGCTTTCGTGGACGTACAGACCCCGGACGTCCCGGCCGTGCTCTCCGGCGCCGGGCTGCGCCCCCGCATCGTCCCGCTGCTGCTCTCGACCGGCTACCACACCCGACACGACCTCGCCGAGGCCGCCGCCGACGCCCCGGGGACGACGGTGTCCCGGGCGCTCGGTCCCGATGCACGCCTTGCCGACGTTCTCGCCCGGCGCCTGACGGAGGCCGGGTTGCGCAAGGGAGACCAGATCATCATGGCCTGCGCCGGGTCCACCGATGCCCAGGGCGTCGCCGACTGCCACACGATGGCCAAGCTGCTCGCCCAGAAGACCGGTGCCAAGGTCGAGGCCGCGTTCGTCTCGGCCGCCGAACCCTCCGTCGAAACCGCCGTCGCCCGCGCCCAGGAACGCAAGCAGCGCGGCTGGTTTTCGCCGCGCCGCCGCGCCGGCCGCGTCGTCGTCTCGACATTCCTCATGGCGCCCGGCCACTTCGCGGCCCGCGTCGCCGGCTGCGACGCCGACGTCGTCACCCAGCCGCTGCTGGTCCCCGGGCTGCCCGTCCCCGACGAGCTGGTTGAGATCGTCCTGGAACGGTACGACCAGCCGTAGCCAGCGCCGCAGCATCTTTGGCACCGATCGACGCGGCGTCGGACCGTCCGGAAGGGCGGTCCGACGCCGTTTTTCGCGTCCGGAGCACCCCCGGCCGGGCCCGCCGCAAGGGGGCCGCGCAAAGAAAAACGAACCAATTCGCCCTAGGGGGTATATTCCTCGGGATTTATCGCGTACTGTTGCACTTGTAGTAGTCGTAGTTTTTCACGCAGTATTTGCAGTGCCATGTCCTTTGCAGGCTTGACCGTTGTAATTCGCGGTGAACTTCCCGCACAGCTACGCGTAGGCCGCGCACCTTGCGGTCACACAACCCGCGCACCAGCGTGCTTTGTCTCGCGTGCAATGTCTTGAAAGGACAAAAAATCATGGCAACAGGTACTGTCAAGTGGTTCAACCCGGAAAAGGGCTTCGGCTTCATCGCTCCTGAGGACGGCTCCGCCGACGTGTTCGCTCACTACTCGGCCATCCAGTCGAACGGCTTCCGTTCGCTGGACGAGGGTCAGCGCGTCGAGTTCGACGTCACCCAGGGCCAGAAGGGCCTGCAGGCGGAGAACATCCGCCCGGTCTAAGTGAACGGCCTCACGGCCCTCGTTTAGCTTTCGCCGAGAACGCGGATCCGTCCGCGCGCCGGCTGCTCAGGCGCCCCACCAGCTGGTGGGGCGCCTGACGCGTTTAACCCCGCACCTCGCCGAAGTGCTCGACGAGCGGGAACGGCTCGTAGAAGTGGTGCAACAGCTGCTTCCACCGCCCGTACTCGGCCGATCCACGGAATCCTTCCGTGTGATGTTCAACGCTCTCCCACTCGACCAGCAGCAGGTACTTCGAGGTCTCCTCGAAGCAGCGCAGGAGCCGGACCTCGAGGCATCCCGGCATCGCCGCGATGATCCCCCTGGCTTGGGAGAATGCGGCCTCGAACTCCGCCTCCAGACCCGGGACGACGGGCAGCACGGCGTGCTCGGTGATGGACATGGGACCTGCCTTTCGCAGCTTCCGCCCCGGCCTCCGCCGGGAATGATTCCGGGTGCCGAACGGTTGGCACCAGAGTGATGCCAACCCTATCTGTCCTTGACCTGGCCCCCATTCGCTCCAGCTCCGCCTCCGGCCCGGGCGACGTCGCGGCCTCCTTCGCTGAATCCGTTGCCCTCGCGCAGGCGGCCGAGGAGCTCGGCTACCGCCGCGTCTGGTACGCAGAACACCACAACATGCCCTCGATCGCCTCGAGCGCGACGAGCGTGCTGATCGGCCACGTCGCTGGCAAGACCTCCTCCATCCGCCTCGGTGCCGGCGGCATCATGCTGCCCAACCACTCCCCGCTGGTCATCGCCGAGCAGTTCGGCACGCTCGCGACGCTCTACGGGGACCGCATCGATCTCGGCCTCGGCCGGGCGCCCGGCAGCGACCAGCTGACCTTCCAGGCCCTGCGTCGGGACCCCGCCTCGGCTGAGTCCTTCCCCCACGACGTCCTGGAGCTCCAGGCGTACTTCGGCACGGAGTCGCGCATCCGGGGCGTGAACGCCTACCCCGGCTACGGAACCGAGGTCCCCCTGTACATCCTGGGATCGAGCCTCTTCGGCGCCCAGCTGGCGGCCCAGCTGGGCCTGCCGTACTCCTTCGCGTCCCACTTCGCCCCGGACGCCCTGCAGCAGGCGGTACGGGTGTACCGGGAGACCTTCCAGCCCTCGGCCCAGCTCGCCGAGCCCTACGTGATCGCGGGCGTCGGCGTCGTCGCGGCCGACACCAACGCCGAAGCTCAGGAGCTCATGGAAGAGGTGCGCCGCGACCGCGTGCAGAAGTTCCTGGGTCGCAACCGCGCCGAGCCGTTCACCGAGGAAGAGCTGGACATGGTCATGGCCTCCCCGGGCGGCGAGCAGGTCCTGAAGATGCTCAAGTACACGGCCGTCGGGAACGCGGACGCCGTCGGCGAGTACCTCACGCGCTTCGCGGAGACCGCCGGCGCGGACGAACTCATCACCGTGCAGTCGCCGATCGAGGCGGACGCCCGCTTGGCATCCCTGCGCATCACGGCCGCCTCCGTGGGTGCCGCGGCGCTCTAGCGCCGCAGGCGGAGCGCTTCCTCGACCTGCGCGGCCGCGTCCATAAGGCGCGGGAGCAGGCCCACCGCACGATCCTCGGCGGAGGCCTCGGCCCCCGGCCCGCCGACGCTCATCGACACGTTGAGGGCGGCGACCACCCTCCCGTCGGGTCCGCGGACCGGCACGGCCAGCGAGCTCAGGCCGCGCTCGAGCTCCTGGTCGACGAGGCACCAGCCCTGCTCGCGCACCCGCGCCAGCTCCGCCCGCAGCTCCTCCGGCTCGGTGATCGTGTTCGGGGTCAGTGCGGCCAGTTCGCCGCCGGCGCTCAGGCGCGCGACGACGTCGTACTCCCCGCCGGGGCCGCCCGTGCCCCGGCCGGGCTCCGCGCCGAAGGCGAGCAGCACCCGCCCCATGCTCGTGGCGTACGCGGGGAACCGGGTGCCCACAGAGATGCCGACGCGCATGATGCGGCGGGTGTGCACGCGCGCGACGTAGACCACCTGGTCGCCGTCGAGCACGGACACCGACGCGGACTCGCCGACCGCGCCCGAGAGCTCCTCGAGCACCGGCTCGGCCAGCTGCGGCAGGTCGTGGCTGGAGACGAATGCGTAGCCGAGCCGCAGCACGCGCGCCGTCAGCTCGAAGTGCTTGCCGTCAGTGCGCACGTAGCCGAGGTCGGTCAGGGTCAGCAGGAACCGGCGGGCCGTCGCGCGCGTCAGGCCCGTCACGCGCGCGACGTCCGTGAGCGTCATGGAGGGGTGCTCGGCGTCGAACGCGCGGATCACGTCCAGGCCGCGCTCGAGGGACTGGACGTAGTACGACGACGGACTATCGCCCGCCGCTGCCGGCGCACCGGTGTTCGCTGACTCGGTCATGGGACTTCAGGCTACCGAATCAGGCGCGCGCGAGCTCGATCGGGACGCGGGAGACGAGTTCGTCGAAGCTCGTGCCGTGGGTCGAGCGGACCGTGACGCGGCCGCCGTCGAGCAGGAAGACGGCCTGCTCCGTGTAGATGCGCGACACGCAGCCCAGGCCGGTCGCCGGGTAGGTGAGCGCCTCGACGAGTTTGGACTCACCCGACTTCGCGAACAGGTTCATCATGACCCACGTGGCCTTGGCCCCCGTGGCGAGGTCCATGGCGCCGCCGACGGCCGGGATCGCGTCGGCGGCGCCGGTGTGCCAGTTAGCGAGGTCGCCGGCGGCGGAGACCTGGAACGCGCCGAGCACGCACACGTCCAGATGCCCGCCGCGCATCATCGCGAACGAGTCGGCGTGGTGGAAGTAGCTGGCCCCGGCGAGCTCGGTGACGGGGACCTTGCCCGCGTTGATGAGGTCGCCGTCGATCTCCTGCCCAACCGCGGCCGGCCCCATCCCGAGCATGCCGTTCTCCGTGTGCAGGGTGACCCCCTGCTCGGGCGTGAGGTGGTTGGAGACGTTGGTCGGCTGGCCGATGCCCAGGTTCGCGAACGCGCCGGCGGGGATGTCAGCGGCGACCATGCGCGCCATCTCGTCGCGGCTCAGGTGGGCCTCGGTGCTGGTGAACGTCGTCATGTCCGGGTTCCTCACTTCGCCTTCGGTGCCAGCGCCGGGGTGGGCCCGGAATCGATCCGGACCAGGGTGTCCACGTAGATCCCCGGCGTCACGACGACCTCGGGGTCGATGTCGCCGACGGGCACGACGTCGTCGACTTGGACGATCGCGTGGGCCGCCGCCGTCGCCATGACGGGCCCGAAGTTGCGGGCCGTCTTGCGGTAGACGAGGTTGCCGAAGGTGTCGGCGCGCAGGGCCTTGACCAGGGCGAAGTCGGCCTTGATCGGGGTCTCGAAGACGTGGCCGACGCCGTCGATCACGCGGGTCTCCTTGCCCTCGGCGAGCATCGTGCCGTAGCCGGTCGGCGTGAAGAAGCCTCCGATCCCGGCCCCGGCGGCACGGAGGCGCTCGGCCAGGTTGCCCTGCGGGACGAGTTCGAGCTCGATCTCGCCGGCGCGGTAGGCGGCGTCGAAGTGCCACGAGTCCGACTGGCGGGGGAACGAACAGATGATCTTGGCCACGCGCCGCTCCTTGATGAGCAGGGCGAGCCCGGCGTCGGCCTGGCCGGCGTTGTTGTTCACCACCGTCAGGCCTCTCGCGCCCGATTCGAGCAGCGCGTCGATCAGTTCCATCGGCTGGCCGGCGTTGCCGAACCCTCCGATGAGCACTGTGGAACCGTCCCCGACCTGGGCGACGGCGTCGGCGGCGTCTTGTGCGATCCGTGGTGCCATGTTCTCCTCCGACGTGGCGGTGACGTTCCCGGCCGAGGCCAGCCCCGCGCCCACTACTGCTCGGGGCGGACATCGGGGACGGTCTCTCGGCCTGGGGCATGCACGTCGTTAGCGTGTGTGCGCTATATGAACTTCTGTACGTTTCGCGAACACTTTACCGGATGGGAGGCGGCTGGGGAAGGCCAGCGACTCAGAAGCGCAACGACGAGTGGTCGCCTGGAAGGAATCCAGACGACCACTCGTCGTTGCGCACCGCGGGTCAGGAACGGTGCAGCGGCCACTCCGCACCGACGGTGTAGCACCCGATGATCGCGGCCACCGTCGCCGCGACGACCGCCACGTCGAGTCCGGTCACGCGAAGAGAACCGAGCCGAATCTCGCGTCCGCGCGGGTCGATCGTTGCGAAGGTGAAGCCGCGGGCCTCCAGCGCCTCGACCGTGGTCCGGACGGACTTCGCCGTGTTGAGGAAGATCGGGTAGAACGCCTTGACGACGATCTTCGCCCAGTGCGCCAGGTGCCGCCAGCCGAGCAAGCCTCCCTTAACCGGAGGCGCCTCGCGCAGCTGGTACCCCTCCATGACGGTCGAGAACTCCTCGACCAGAATCGGCATCATTCGGTAGCCGTAGCTCACCGCGAAGGCGACCGCAGGCGGGAAACGCAGGGCCAGCAGGGCGTCGGAGAGCTTCTCGGGGTCGAGCGAGACGAAGGCGGCCAGGCTCACGAGGGAGACGACGCCAAGCTTGACCGTGACCTCGGTCAGAGCGACGAAGGTCGTGAAGTCGCCCCCGAAGAGGGTTGCCGCCAGGACCAGATAAACGAGTTCGAACCCGAGGCCGATGACGAACAGGCCGAGCACGAGCGGGCCCACCCGGGCGATGACGACGAACACGCTCGCGAGCACGAAGAGGCACGCCAGCGTGGTCAGGTTGTGGGTGAACCACGGGGCCATCGCGAACATGACGTACCAGCCGATCACGACCCGCGGGTCCATCCGCGAGATCAACCCGCCGCGGGTCGCATAGGCCGTGCGGATGAGCTCGAGCTTGACCCACTCGACCGAAAGAACGTCGCGTTGCTTGCGCGCGAGCTTCATGCCACGACCTCCGCCCGCTCGGCGGCGAACGCGGCCGCGAACTCGCCCACCGTGAGCGGCAGTGGGGCCATCCCCAACGCCGCCCCCAGCTGGGTGATCTGGGGCGGTACGAGGCGGGCCCGCTCCAGCACGTCGCCGCGGGCGAAGAGCTCGCGCGGCGTCGTATCGGCGACGACGCGCCCGCCCTCGAGCGCGATCACCCGGGTCGCCCATTCGGCCACCAGGTGCATGTCGTGCGTCGCGACGACCGAGCAGGAGATGACGTCGGAGAGATCGGCGAGCATGCCGATCACGTCGTCACGGCTGGCGACGTCGAGCGAGGCGGTCGGCTCGTCGAGCAACAGCAAGCTGGGTCGCATGGCCAGGCCGATCGCGAGCGTCGCGCGGCGCTGCTGGCCGCCCGAGAGGGTCCGCCCGTCGCGATCGGCGAACTCCGTGAGCCGCACCCGCTCGAGAATGCCCTCGACGATCTCCTCTAGATCGGGTACGCGCCGCCCGCGCGGGAACAGCCCGACGTCGTCCCGCACCGACGACTTCAGGAACATGCGCTCGGGCTGCTGGTAGAGGTACGCGGCCCGATCGGCGAGCCGATGCGCGCGCTTGCTGCGGGTGTTCTCACCCTCGAGCAGAACGTCGCCCTGGCGGGGGACCGCGATGCGGGCAAGCAGCTTCATGAGCGTCGTCTTGCCGGCCCCGTTGCCGCCGATGAGGGCGACGCGATCGCCCGCGGCGAGCTCCAGGTCCAGCCCGGCGATGACCGGCTGCAGGTTGCCGTGCACGCCGCGGTAGCCGTGGTCGACGCCGCACACGCTCGCGACCACTCGGCGGGTGGCGTCATCGTGCACCGCGTCCGGGCCGGGGCTAGCGGGGACGACGGCGGCCGCGGTCTGTTCGCGCACGAGCGCCGCCGCCTCGGCGACGGAACGCGGCGTGCCCGCGAGCCCGAGCCGACGGACCGCGTCGACGATCTGCGGCGCGGGAATGCCGTGCTCGACGAGCTCGCCGGCTCGGGCCAACGCCTCGCGGGTGGGCAGGTGCCACACGGGGGCGCCGTCGCTCATGAGCAGCACCGATTTGGCATGCGCGGCGATGAACTCGGCGTGGTGCTCGATCGTGATCACGGTCAGCCCGTGCTCCTCGTTCAGGGCGACGAGGCGGCGGTAGATCTCCTGGGCGGCGGCCGGGTCGAGTTCCGCAACGGGCTCGTCGACGACAATCACCTCGGGTCGCAGCGCCAATACCGAGGCCAGGGCCACGAGGTGGGCCTGACCCCCGGAGAGCTGCCACACGAACCGATCGGCCAGGTGGGTGATGCCGAGCATCTCCATCGCCTCCGCGGTGCGCTCGGCGTGGTCGGGCTGCCCGTAGTTGATGGGACCAAAAGCGACCTCGTCGCGCACGGTCGGACGCACCAGCTGGTTCTGGAAGTCCTGGTAGACGTAGCCGACCGTCTGCGACAGGGCGGCGACCGAGGACTCGTAGCTGTCGACTCCCCCGATCCTGACCGAGCCCGCGAACTCGCCTGACCAGTAGTGCGGCACCAATCCGTTGAACGTCTTGCAGAGCGTGGTCTTGCCGGACCCGTTGCCGCCGACGACAGCCACGAAGTCGCCGCGTTCGATCGTGAGATTCACGTTGCGCAGCGTGTCCGCGTCTGCGCCGGGGTAGCGGAAGCTGAGCTCCGCGACCTCGATGACGTTCTCGCTCATCGCCGACTCCCGCGCTCGGTGCGGTTCTTGCGCCAGACTGCGAAGAGGATCGAGGCGATCACGAGCAGAACGACGGCGGCGCCGGCCCCCACCCAGAGGAACGTGTCGCCGTACTCGCCGAGGAAGTCGGGCTCAAAGACGCCGAAGGACATGTCGACGGCCTCGAGGAAGGCGAAGACGAAGGAGCCCAGGCCGGCGAGCACCGCGACCGCGACGAACCAGAAGGCCTTCGGCGCCTCGCCCGGGAACGGTTTGCCGGGCTCGCGGGGCTGCAAACCGAGCAGCGGCTCGAGCTTCCCATAGAGTTCGGGCACGAGCCAGAGGGCAGGGATCGCGCCGAAGAGAATGCCGGAGATGATGACGTCGACGCCGAACCCGAGAGACTCGAGGAAGAGGATCGACTGGGGCAGGCCCTCGACGAATTCGGCGTCCTCGACGCCGATCCACACCTTTGCGAGGTCGACGACGGCGGAGAGGAACTTGTCGATACCCACGATGAGGAGGGCCCCGAAGATGAGCTGTCCCCGACTGCGCGGGTTACGGATGATCGAGCCCGCGATGTAGATGGCCAGGAACATCTGAATGAAGCCCTCCACCTCGGCCAGCCCGGAGAAGTCCCCCATGAGCAGGTCGGTGAAGACGATCTCGCCGAGCGGCGCGCCGAGCGCCACCCAGAACGGGCTCACGAGCGCGGCGAGCGTCAGCGGGATGAAGACGAAGTAGCTGACTGAGAAGTCGACGGGCCCGATCGACACGTCGGGGACGACCTCCAGGATGATGTTCGAGAGCCCGAACAGGGCCATCGACAGCACGAAGATCATGAGGTTCTGCGGCGTGGAGGCGCCCGTTCCGCCCGCGCCGCGCAGTTCTCCGCGGCGCTCGTCGATTCCAAGGGTGGTGCTCATGTCCGGATCTCTCTTTCGCAGGTGGGGGAAGTGATGGAGGGTCAGTAGGCGAGGGACGGGACGGCGCCCATCAGCCGCGCGAGCTCGCCGGCGTCGTCGACGATGTCGGTCGCGATCCCCTCGGCGAGGGCCGCGTCCAGCGCGGAGTCCGCGGTGCTGCCGCCTCGCACGAGCACGCGGCGGGTGATGCCGCACGCGTGGGCGGCGACGGCGTCGTTCTGGGGTTTATCGCCGTAGAACCAGCTCAGGTTCGGGTCCGCGGCGGCGATCGTCAGCGCCTCGCGCACCAGGGCCGCGTCCGGCTTGCGCGCTCCGGCCTCGTCGGAGCAGACGTAGGCGGCGATCAGGTGGTCGACGCCGTGCTCCGCGCACACGGCGCGTACCGCGCGGCCGCTCACGGTGTTGGAGACGACGACGACGGGGCGCCCGGCGGACGCGCACGCCTCGAGCAGCGCCGCGACACCTGCACGCAATGCGCGGCGGGACTTGGCCTGACCGTAGCGGGCCATGATGTCGTGAGCCTCGGCGGTCAAAACGGCGCGTTGGCGCTGGCCGAGCCCGGCGCCGAACCAGTCGCGCCAGAACGTGGCGGCGTCGACCTCGGGGATGTGCGGTTCCGCGCTTGGCCCGGAGCCGGCCGCCCGTTTGAAGTCGCGGTAGGCCGCCCGTGCCGCCTCGATGCGCTCGAGCACGCCGGCCGCGTCGGGTCCAGCCTCGCGCCCGGCCAGCAGGTCCGCGAGCCAGCCGGCGAACCGGGCCATCGCCTGCGGGTCCGCGGCCGAGGCCGAGATGACGCCGCCGTGGTCGATGAGCAGGGCACCCCGGCCGGTCTCGGGTGATGCCGTCGCGTGCCCGCCCGCGGCTTCCCACACCGCAGACTCCGGCGCGAGCGTCGTCGCACTCTGGGCTGCGCGAAGCGCAGCGGCCAGCCCCTCAGGCGTCGCGAAGACAGCGTCGGGGGTGTCGGCGACGGCGAACGGCGGCTCGTCCGTGTGATGGCTGCGTGTGAGCACGACGGCGGCGACACCCGCACGGCGTCCGGCGACGACGTCGCGGTCCTGCGTATCGCCGACGTACCAGCAGCGCTCGGGCGCGACGCCGAGGCCCTGAGCCGCGAGTTCGATGATGCCGGGGTGGGGCTTGCGCAGGCCGACCTCGTCGGAATAACACTGGATGCCGAACCTGCCCTCGAGGCCGTGGTCGGCGAGGATGCGGCGGTGGCTGCGGCCCGAGTGCGCGTTGGAGACGATCCCGACGGGGATGCCGCGGGCGTCGGCGATGTCGAGCAGCTCGCGGATGCCGGGGCGGAGATCGTGCGCGGAGAGGGTGGTATTCAGCTCGGCCAGTACATCCGAGGCCTCGGCGGTCAGGAGGGCGCGGGCCGGGGCCGGCAGGTCCGCGGCGAGGAAGTCCGCGACCACTTCACGCGGACCCATCTCCGTCGGGGCGAGACGGCGGCTCTGCGCGTGCTTCCAGTGCTTGAGCGCGGTCAGCCCGGCGTCGAGGGACCGGCGCAGGCCCGCCCGGTCGGCCGGCAGGTGGGCGCGTTCGAGGCGGTCCGCGAGGGAGGCGACCAGGCGATCGCGGCCGTCGGGGTGTTTCCGGGTTTCGAAGATGACCCCGCCGAAGTCGAGCAGCAGGGCATCTGGAACGTTCCGGAGTGCGTGTTCTCTGTTCATGCCGTCGACGCTATGCGGGGCCCGCGTCCAGCGGGGCAACGGGAGGTTAACGAAACCGGAACGTTCCAGTACCGCCGAGCCCGGAGCGCGCCGCCGAGGTCCCGCACCTGATAGAAAGTAGGTGATGACCATCGAATCCGCCCGCCCCACGATCATCGACGTCGCCCGCGCCGCCGGCGTCTCCAAGTCGCTGGTTTCCTCCGCACTGCGCGGGGACCCCGGCGTGAGCCCGGCGAGCCGCGAGCGCGTCCTGGCGGCGGCGGGCCGGCTCGGCTATCGGAAGAACGGGTGGGCCCAGCGCCTCGTGAGCGGTCGCAGCAACCTCGTCGGCGTCCTGCTCACCGATCTGCGCAACGCGTATCACACGGACATCGTCAACGGCATCGAGGACGCCGCCGCGGCGGCCGGGTACGGCGTACTACTCAGTCACGGACGGCGCGAGCGGGAGGTGCTGCTCACGCACGCCGAGGAGCTGCTGGATGTCGGCGTCGACGGCGTCGTCGCCATCACGTCGCACCTCTCGATCGAGGATCTGGAGCGTCTCGCCGGGCGCGCACCCGTCGTCGTCGTGGGTCGTCCGGCCGCCGTTCCGGCGGGGGTTGGATGGGTCTCGAACGACGACGAGGCGGGCGCCCGGCTCGCCGTCGACCACCTCGCCGGCCGCGGGCATGAGCGGATCGCGTTCCTGACCGCTTCGGACCGCCCGGCGGCGGTCGCGCGGCGCGACTCCTACCGCCAGCGAATCGCGGAACTCGGCGCGCGAGAGCGCGAGTACGACGTGCGCACCGGCGGCGTCGAAGCGCTGCTCGCGGACGCGCGCACCCCGGACGGTCCGACGGCGGTCTTCGCGGCGAACGACCGCGTGGCCGCGCACCTGCTCGGCGACGCGGTCGACGCGGGACTCTCCGTGCCCGGCGACCTGGCGATCGTCGGCTACGACAACACCGAGCTGGCGGGGCTGCTGCGGCCGTCGCTGACGAGTATCGACCAGCCGCGCACGTCCATGGGGCGGGAGGCGATGGCCCAGCTCTCCGCGCTCATCGGCGACGGCCACCCGGGCCGCGAGGTCGCTGCGCCATCCCTCGTGGCCCGGGCGAGCACGGGCGCCTAGGGGCCCGCCTCCGTCTCCCGCGGCGCCCGCTACTCGGGGGCGTCGATCGGGCGTCGCGCGCCCGCGCCGCCTGCTTCGGGTCCGGCTTCCCCTGCGGCCGCGCTGGTCTCATCGATCCCGGAAACCGGGGCGCCCTCGACGCGGAAGAGGCCGTCGTCGTCGCCGGTGAAGAACCGGGAGCCGTAGACGAGCAGGCACAGCAGGATGCCCGCGACGAATCCCCAGGCCGCGCCATTCGTCGCCAGCACGGCAGCCGTCACCCCGGCGATGCCCAGATCCGTCCGGCTCCGCGCCTCGAGGATGCCGACCTTGATGCTCACGAATCCCTGGATCAGCAGGGTCAGCGCCAGCGCGACCCCAAGGATGGGCTCCACGAAGGAGATGACCGGGAGCAGCCACAGGCCGGTGTTCGTCCCCCACCTGAACCAGCCGGCGCCGCCGAAGATCGAGGGCATGGCCCGCGGGCCCTTCTTGTAGCGCTCGGTGGTCGTCACGTGCATCGCCGCCCACAGCGGGCCGCACATCGTCGTGTCCGGGCCGATGATGCTCATGAGCGCGTTGCGGGCGCCGAAGATCAGGTGCGCGCGGTCCGGGTTGTAGACGACCGCCTCGTCCGGGCGGACGTCGCTGGCCTCTTTGAGCACGGCCTTCGCCTGGAGCACGTCGCCGAAGACGACGACGTACGCGGCCAGCACCGTCGGCACGGCCGTCACGAACATCATCAACGGCGGCAGGCCGACCCCGAAGACCGTGTACTCGGTAAACATCGTCACGAAGTCCGGGCTGCTGAACCCGGTCTCGATGCTCGGCCAGGCGGCCTCGCCCGCCAGCGGGGCGACAACCACCGCGACGAGGATGCAGGGCAGGATCCCCAGGTTGCCGATGAACGCCGCGGCCCGGCTGCGGGCCTGCAGGCGCTGGAACTGCTTGGAGTACAGGAGCAGGAACGCGAGCCCCACGGCGATCGTGATGGTCCACGGGAAGGTCTCGAAACGGCCGCCCGCCGCGAAGACGCTCTGGACGGCGGCGATGCCGGCGCCGACGACGATGCCGGCACGGAGCGCGTGCGGAATGAAGTGGACGATCCGTTGAGCCAGCCCCGTGATGCCTAGGACGACCGAGAACACGCCGAAGAGCAGTTGGAAGGCGATGAGCGCGTGCACTCGCTGATCTTCCGGGAACGCCATGATGTACAGCATGATCAGCGGGATGGCGGGCGTGATCCAGCCCGGGACCACGGGGTCCCCGAGCAGGTGGTGCAGCAGGTAGAGCAGGCCGTTGAGCGCGACGATTGCCAGCGCGGCTTCGAAGGGCATGCCGAGCAGCTCCTGCAGCAGCGGAATCGCGGCGAGGTCGACCGCGCACATGAGCAGTCCCTGCGTGTAGTCCTGCCACTCGAAGCGGTAGTGCACGAACGGGAGCCGGATGGCGAACGGTCCCGCTTTCCAGTGAGGCGATCGGGCCTCGGGTATGTGGGTGTTCTGGGACATGGCTTCTTCTCTCTAGGGTGCTGGCGTGGCGACGATGCCGACGCGGATGAGGTTTGAGGTTCTGGGGCGGCTCAGTCGAAGTGCACGATCTGCCGCACGGCGCGGCCGTCCGCGAGCTCGTCCAGCGCCGCGTTGAGTCCGTCGAGCCGGATCCTGCTCGTGATGAGGTTCTCGACGGGCAGTCGGCCCTCGCGCCACCACCGGACAAACTCCGGGATGTCGCGGGACGGGACGGCCGAGCCGAGGTAGCTGCCGATGACGGTCCGGGCCTGCGCGGTCAGGACCAGCGGCGAGATCGTGCTGCGCGCCGCCGGGTCGGGCAGGCCGACGGTGACCGTGCGGCCGCCTGGACGCGTCGCTTCGAACGCGGCCTCGAAGGCCCGGGGATGCCCGGCGCACTCGATGACGTGGTGGGCCGTGATGCCGCGTTCCGCCACCTCCGCCGGAGTCCACGCCTCGTGCGCGCCCCAGGCCCGGGCGAGTTCGAGTTTCTCGGGCACGGTGTCGACGGCGATGACCCGGCCGGCGGCCTTGGCGACGGCGACGAGCAGCGCTGCCATCCCGACGCCGCCCAGGCCGACGATCATGATGCTCTCCCCCGCGGACGCGTCGACGGCGTTGATGACGGCCCCGCCCCCGGTGAGGACGGCGCAGCCGAGCACCGCCGCGACGTCGGGCGGGACGTCGTCGTCGACCGGGACGACGGAGGCGCGGTCGACGACGGCGTGCGTCGCGAACGCCGAGACCCCGAGGTGGTGATGGACCGTTTCGCCGTCGCGGAGGAGCCGACGTTCGCCGCCCAGCAGCGTGCCCGCCTCATTGGCGGCGCTACCCTCCTCGCATGGGAGCCGCCCGTCCGTCGCGCATGCGGCACAGGCTCCGCAGCGCGGCAGAAACGTCATGATGACGCGCTGCCCGATGCGGAGGCTTTCCTCGTCGTCGCCGACGGCGACTACGCGGCCGGCGGCCTCGTGCCCGAGGAGCATCGGCGTGGGACGGACCCGCTGTCCGTC
Organism: Kocuria rosea subsp. polaris; assembly: GCA_023896275.1. GTDB lineage: Bacteria > Actinomycetota > Actinomycetes > Actinomycetales > Micrococcaceae > Zhihengliuella > Zhihengliuella polaris_A. Next base: position 64,165 of record MLDA01000001.1, read on the forward strand.
GACGACGGAGAGATCCGAATGGCAGAGACCCGCGGCCTCGATCCGCACCAGTATCTCGCCTCGGCCCGGCGCCGCCAGATCAAGCTCCTCGATCCGGAGCGGCTTCGTCTCCGCGTAGGGGCGCTGCCGCCCGCACTCTTCCAGTACTGCACCAGTGATTTTCATGTTTGCCTCCTCGTGGCCGTTGCCATGCTATGGGCACTGTGAGGCCTGTCACCATGGACCCGGATACATTGTTCTGCGACTCTTATATGCATGAATGACATGCACGGGCGCTCGCAGGAGCGACTCCTCCGCGCCCTGCTCGACACCGCAGCGGACTTCACCGCGCTGCAGGACGTCGAGGACGTCCTGCAGGCGATCGTCCGCCGGACGCGGGCGCTGACCGGCACCGACATGACGTACGTGAGCCTCAACGACCCCGACCGGCGCGAGACGTCCATCCGGCAGTCGGACGGCGTCGCCACCGCGGCCTACCGCACGCTGAAGATGCCCCTCGGCACGGGCATCCTCGGTCAGATCGCGACCGGGCTCGCGCCCTACCAATCGGCGGACTACCTCGAGGACCGCAGCCTGAAGCACGTACCCCGGGTCGACGAGATCGTCCGCGCCGAGGGCGTCCGCGCGATCATGGGCGTCCCGCTGACGATCCACGGTCGGGTCATCGGGGCGCTCGTCGTCGCCGAGCGGCACTCCCGCCGGTTCACGGCCGAGGAGATCGACCTCGTCGATTCCATCGGCACCCACGCCGCCGTCGCGCTCGATAATTCGATGCGGTTCGAAGCCACCGAACGGCTCACTCGCGACCTCGAGGCGCGGCAGCGGCAGATGACCGCGGACATCGAGCACCTGCAGTCGGTGCGCGATCTCGACCGCGAGCTGATGGACGTCGTCATGGTCTCCCCGGACGTCCTGGAGCTCCTGCGCGTCGGCGCAGCCGCGCTCGGCCGCGAGCTGAAGGTGATTCCGGCAGACGGCATCGAGGTGAGCGCCGCTCCGCCCGGCGGGACGACGCCGACCGTCGGGTTCGGCGACCGGGCCGCCATCGTTCCGTTGCGCGCCGGCGCCGAGGAGATCGGTCGCCTCGTCTCCCCCGGGCCGGAGAGCGAGGCCGACGTCCTCCTCCTGGAGCGCGTCGCGGTGCACGCCGCCCTGGCGCTTCTATTCTCCCGCGCCGCGGAAGACGCCGACCTGCGGCGCCAGTCCGAGCTGATCGACGACCTGCTCTCGCAGCGGAACCTGCCCCGCGAGCACGTCGAACGGCGGATGCGCCGCTGGGGGCTGGACCCCTCGAAACCCGTGCACGTCGTCATGTTGACCCCGCCGCTCGAGGACCGGCGACGCTGCCTGCGGGCGCTGCGCGGCTCCCCCATCCGCAGCGTGGCCATCGACCACGGGCGTCACGTCTGCCTCATCACCACCGACGCCGGATGGGAGGCGGCCGTCCGGCGCGTCTTCGAGGAGCACCAGTGGCGCCTGCAGGCTGGGTTCGCCGCCACGGGTGCCGGCCCAGCCGGGCTTCCGGACGCCCACCGGACCGCCGAGTTGGCGCTCGGGACACTGCTGAACCTGGACCGCGACGGAGTCGCCGACGGAGCCGACCTCGGCTTCCTGGGTGCACTGCTCGATCTAGACCAGCGGGGAGACCTGCCGCGGCCGCTGACAGCCAGCGTTTCCCCGCTCGTCGACTACGATCGGCGACGCGGAACGGACTTGGTGCGTACCGCCCTGACCTACCTCGACTCGGACTCCAACGTGATTCGAACCGCCGAGTTGCTGCACGTGCACCGCAACACCGTGCGGCAGCGGCTCGACCGCCTCGCCTCGTTGCTCGGGCCCGGCTGGGACCGGTCGCCTCGCCGGCTGGAGACCCACCTGGCGCTGCAGGTGCTGTCCGCGCGCGAATCCCGGGGCACGGCCCGGCGCTGAGTCGGCCTCAACCAGCAGGTCAGAGTCGATCGAGCAGTTCTTTCCAAACCGCCTTCCACTCGGCGACGTGGTCCGGGGCAGCGATGCGCTCGTGCGTGGCGGTCACGGCAACCTTATCCGCCCCCTTGTCCTCGAACGCGACGGCGACCCGGGTTCCGTCCGTCAGTCCCACCCGCCAGTAGGAGCGCTTCCCGGTGTCATTCGCGCGGGCGTCGCCCTCGAGCGCGACGCCTCCGACGCCGCCGTGCTCGGAGAGCTGGTCCAGGACCACCTCCGCCCAGGCGCGGGCAACGTCCTCGCGGCGGCCCGGCACCGTGCGACTCACCGAAGCCTCGCACGTGCCATCGGGCCGCTGGCCCGGCAGCCGGCGTCCGATGTGCTGCTCGTAGGCGACGGCCACGGACTGCGCCCACCACCCGTTGTTGCCGCCGTCGACGTCCAGGTTCCGCTGGGCGATCGCGGCAATCTGGCCGTGCGGCAGCTCGCGCGCGCCGGCGTCGTCGAGCAGGGAGACCCACGCCTCCCAGGCCCGGCCGGTGACCTTCTCGATGGGCTCGGTGTTCGACGGTTTGACCATGGCCACAGCCTACGACAGCACACCCGTACGCGGGAGGGCATCATCTCCGCGGTCCGATGAACGGGCGCGGCGTTACTCCTCGATCTCGAGCGGCGCGTCCCACGCGCGCAGCTCAGCGTCCTCCCACGAGCCGTACGTGGCGTTCGGCAGCACGATCCAGTCGTTGCCGAACCGGTCCGCGTGCTCCTCGACGAGCGCGCGCTGGGTCTCCAGATCCGCGCCGGCGAAGGCGGCGTCGAAGTCGTGCAGGGTGTCGCCGAGCTGCATGATGACCTCGTGCTCATTCTGCACCTGCGCACGCCGCTCCTCCTTGGGCGGGCCGAGCAGCAGGACCGTTTCGTCCTCGACCTGGGGCAGGCCCATCTTCTCCAGCATCGCGACGGTGTCGCCGTGGTTCTCCTCGGTGCGGTCGGAGATGTAGTAGACGCTGACCCCGAGCTCGTCGGCCCGCTCGAAGAACGCCAGCGCGCCGGGGATCAGGGTCGCCTCGCCCTCGCGTTCCCAGTGGTCCCAGGTGTCCCACACGCTGTAGTCGTGGCATTCGGCCGCGTCGCGGGCGAGCAGCTCGGTGTTGTCGACCACCGTCTCGTCAAGGTCCGTGATGATCGCGAGGTCGGCGCCGTCGTCGGCCTGCGCGACCAGTTCGTCGAGCCGCTGGCCCGCGAGGTGGTAGGCCTGCCCCTGCAGCGCTTGGGCCTCCGCGCTCTGCTGCTGCCAGCGCAGGCCCATCGTGTGCTCGACGACGTCGCACTCGTCGGCGGCCGCGGCCCCAGCCTCGCCGCCGGCGGGTGCGGCGCACGCCGCGAGGGAGACGACGGAGAGCGCCGCGATGCCGATCTTGATCTTGGTGGCGTTCATGATCCTCCAGTGCCGCGTTCGAAATTCTCGTCGAACTATCAGATCATGCTCTGGTTCCGCGCACTAGAGGCTCTTAGTTCGCGAAGGTGTCCAGCAGCTTGTCCTGCGCGCTCCAGAGGCCGAGTGAGTCGCCGCCGTTGTTAAGCACGGCGCCCCCGCCGTTGTAGTAGGCGTCGGCGGAGTCGGTGCCCGAGGCGGAATAGACGCGCAGGGTCGCGCCCGGGGCCAGGACGTAGCCGTCGCCGACGTTCAAGATGTTGTTGGCGGCATCGCGGACGTAGTAGCCGGAGACGTTGACAGCGGCCGGACCGTCGTTGACGAGCACGAGGTGTTCGCCGCTCTCGTCCTGGGCGTCGTCGCCGGGGACGTCGTTGTTCGACTCGAGGATGCGCACGCCGCGGCCGCCCGGGAACGGATCGACGCCGTCGAGGTGACGCTCCAGCTGGATCGGGTAGTCGCCCGTCACCCGCTCGACCCCGAGGTCCATCACCTGCTCGAGAGCACTGACCGCGTTGACCGTGTAGACGCCGATCTCGAGGCCGGCGTCGTGCACGCGGTCGACCCCTTCCTGGTCCAGGGTGCGGTAGTTGGTGCCGAACGAGTCGGCGTAGGCGGCCATCGCCTCGATCTCCGCGGCCGACGGGACGGTCCCGGCGAGCTGCTGCAGCGGGATCTGCGGGGCCAGCTCGGCGAAGCGGACGTTGGAGGCGGCGTCGAACCCGATGACCTCCACCTTGTCCGCTGCCACCAGCTCTTGCCAGGCCGGCTCGGAGTCCAGTGCGTCCGCGACGACGCGCTCGACGCCGGGCGAGTTCACCGGGGCCTTGATCTCGATGTAGACACCCGTGTTCCGGGTCGCGATCCTCGCCGCGTCGGAGAGGTGCGGGATCTTCTCGCCGGCGAACTTGCGCCCGAAGTAGGCGCCGGCGTCGAGCCGCTGCAGCTCGTCCCACGTGAAGGAGGTGATCGGGTCGTCCTCGCGCCCCGGGAACACGTCGGCGACGTCGGTCGTGCGTTTCGGCGTGTTGTCGTGGAAGAGGAAGGGGACGCCGTCGGCGGAGAGCTGCACGTCGATCTCGAAGAAGTCGGCCCCCGCGGCGCGGCCGTCCTTGAACGCAGCCACGGTGTTCTCGGGTGCCGTGCCCGCCGCTCCGCGGTGGCCGATCATGACCGGCCGCTCGGCATCGTCAGCGGTATCGGCGTGGACCGGCGCGGCGCAGGTCAGGGCAAACGTTCCGGCGGCGAGCGCGGCGACTACGCGGACTCGGGTGTGCTTCACGGGACTCTCCTCGTCTGTGGTCCCCCAACGCGTGGACTTCGGCCGACGCGATGCTCCGCGGTGGCCACCCCACCATGAGACCCGTTCGCGGTAACGTGAGGGCAAGGCCCGCATGAACCGCGCCCCAACATCCGCCGGCGGACCCGGGCGCGGCCGCACCGACCGAGCGACCCAGGAGAGACCATGGCCGTCCCGAGCATCTCCCCCACCCGCCTCAACGACGCCGACGCGGCGCTTCCGACGCTCGTGCTCGGCCCGTCGCTGGGCAGTACCGCGACGTCGATCTGGCATCTCGTCGCCCCGCACCTCGCGCCGCACCTGCGGTTGCTGGGCTGGGACCTCCCGGGCCACGGGGAGGCCGAGGCCGCGGTCGAGGGATTCTCGATGGGCGAGCTCGCCGCGGGCGTCAAGGCCATGGTGGATGAGACCGTCGCCGGCGAAGCACACTACGCGGGCGTCTCGATCGCTGGCGCCGTTGGAGTGCAGCTCGGCCACGACTACCCCGATGCCTTCGCATCGATCGCGATCATCTGCTCCGCCGCGAAGATCGGCACCCCCGAGACCTGGCACGACCGCGCGGAGCTGGTCCGGCACCAGGGCAGCACCGACGTGCTCGAGGAAGGATCGAAGCAGCGCTGGTTCGGTCCCGGCTTCGTCGACGCCCACCCCGGCCGTGTCGCCGAGGCCCTGGACTCGCTGCGAGCCACCGACTCCGCCTCCTACGCCTTCGCGTGCGAGGCGCTCGCCGACTACGACCTGACCGCCGAGCTCGGCCGGATCACCGCACCGCTGCTCGCGGTCGCCGGCGAACACGACGGGGTCTGCCCGCCCGCGGCGGCCGCGACGCTGGCGACGGGCGTCGCGAACGGGCGCTCCGCCGTCGTACCGGGGGCCGCCCACCTGACGCCGCTCGAGGCGCCCGAGACGATCGCGGGGCTGATCGCCCGCCACGTGCTCGGCTAATCAGGCCGGCCCAGCGGCCCGCCGTCGGCGAGGGCGCGCCGCGCAAGAGAGTCCGCGCCGTTAGGGTGGTCTCGACAGCACGCCGCCGTGCAAACGAGCACCCCAGGAGGAGACGTGACGGACGCCGAGGATCGCATCATCGCGCAGGTCGCCGACGGGTTGGGAATCATCACCCTGAACCGACCGGAGAAGATCAACGCGCTCACCGAGGACATGGTGGACGCGATCTGGCGGACGCTGGAGGCGTGGCGCGAAGACGACGGCGTGCGGATCGTGGTCCTGCATGGAGCCGGCGAGCGCGGCTTCTGCGCCGGCGGCGACATCAAGGTCTTCTACGAGGCGATCACGGGCGGTCGGCCCGAGGACTTCCTGCGCTTCCTCTCCCGCGAGTTCGAGGTCGACCAGCTGATCGCGGCCTACCCCAAGCCGGTGGTCGCGTTCATGGACGGGCTGTGCATGGGCGGCGGCGTCGGCCTCGCCGCGCACGCGGGTGTGCGGATCGTGACGCCGCGATCACAGGTCGGGATGCCTGAGGCAAAGATCGGCTACAGCCCGGACGTCGGCGGCACCCATCTGCTCGGTGCCGCGCCGGGCCGGATCGGCGAGCACCTCGCGGCCACGGGAGCCGCGATGGGTGCCGGCGACGCGATCGACGCCGGCTTCGCGGACTTCTGCATGCGCGAGGACGGCTTCGACGACCTGCTCGCGACCCTGCACGACCTCGCCGGCGACCAGGTCACCTCCGGCCTCGGAGCGGGCCCCGACTCCGGCACGATCGCATCCGCGCTCGAGATCCTGCTCGCGGTCGCGCCGCCACGCGAAACCCGCACGCTGCTCACCAACCAGCCATGGATCGACGCCGCCTACGGCCAGGAGTCGCTGCCGGTCATCCTCGCGGCCCTGGACTCGATGCCGTACTCGGCCGCGCGCGAGGCGGCTGCAATGGTGCGCGCGAACTCGCCGCTGTCCGTGGAGACGGCGCTGGCCGCTGTCCGGGCGGCACGCGCCGAGGACTTCCTCCCGGACGCGTTCGCCCGGGAACTCCGCGTCGCCGCGTTCCTCATGGAGCACCCCGACCTGGCCGAAGGCATCCGCGCCCAGGTCATCGACAAGGACCGGAACCCCGCGTGGGCGGGCCGGCCCGGGCCATCCCTGCGGGCCGAAATCGCCGACGTCGTCAGCATCCAGCCGGCGGGCTACGACGACTTAGTCTGACTGGCGCGGCAAGCTGCCCGCCCGCCGACCGCCGTGACGGTGGGCGGCCCTGCCCGCGCCGATCACACCTGCGCGACGTGCACCTTCTGCCCGTCTGCGCCGAAGAGGGCGACGAGCTCCACCGCCTCGGGCCCGGCGGCGTCGAACCAGTGCGGGGTCCGGGTGTCGAACTCGGCGGCCTCGCCCGGGCCTAGCTCGAAGTCCCGGGCATCCGAGCCGACGCCGAGGACAAGGCGCAGCCGGCCGGCGATGACATACATCCACTCGTGCCCCGGGTGGCTCCGCGGCCGCGGCGTCTGGGGCTTGGCGACGCCTGGCAGGATCTGTTTGTAGACGCGCACGCCGGGCCCGCCGTCGCCGCCGCCTCCGACGACGCCGTGGCTGAGCGGCAGGATGGTGCGGCCGTCGCGCCGGATGGGCCGGATGTGCACGCGCGGATCGCCGACGGGCGGGGCGCCGACGAGATCGTCGAGCGGCACGCGGTAGTGGCGCGCGAGCGGGAGCAGTAGCTCGAGCGTGGGTTTGCGCCCGCCCGACTCGAGGCGGGACAACGTGCTGACGGAGATGCCCGTTGACTCCGCGACGGCCGCGAGGGTCAGGTCCCGGGACTGCCGGATGAGGCGCAGGCGGGACGCGACGGCGTCGAGGGTCTCGCGGTCGTGTGCGGGGTTGGAACATTCGCTCATGCCGCAAGTTTGCCATATCGGCAAGCCTGCTTGCCATTCAACGACAAGCGGGCGCACACTATTTATGCGAACCATTCTCAACTTTGGAGGAACCATGAAGAACGCAGACTACGACGTCGCCATCATCGGCGGATCCGTCGCCGGCCTTGCGGCCGCCACAGCCCTCGGCCGATCGCTGCGCCGCGTCGTCGTGCTGGATTCCGGACACCCGCGCAACGCGCCCTCACCCGCCGCCCACAACGTCTTCGCGAACGACGGCGCCGCACCCGCCGAGCTGCTCGACCGCGCGCGCCGCGACGCCGAAAAGTACGGCGTCGCGCTCCGCTCCGCCGAGGTGACCGGCATCGAGAACTGCACCGACGCGCCGGGCGAATTCTTCGGCGTCAACCTCGCTTCCGGGGAGCGACTGACCGCGCGCCGGGTACTGCTGGCCACCGGGCTCACGGACGGGCTGCCGGCGATCGCAGGGCTGGGTGAGCACTGGGGAACCGCCGTCTTGCACTGCCCGTACTGCCACGGTTGGGAGGTGCGCGGGCAGCGGATCGGCGTCATCGGCACCTCGCCGATGGCGACGCACCAGGCGCTGCTGTTCTCCCAGCTCAGCCAGCAGGTCACCCTCATCACGCACGACACCGAGGTGGACGGCGAGCAGCGCGCGCAGCTGGCCGCGGCCGGCGTCGAGATCGTGGACGCCCGGATCGCGCAGGTGATCAGCGCGGCCGGCCGACTCACCGGGGTCGCCCTGGAGGGCGGGCAGGAGCTGGCACTCGACGCGCTGGCCGTGCAGTCGCGGATGATCGCCCGCAGCGAGCTCTACACGGGGCTCGGCGGGGAGGTCAGCGAGAACCCGATGGGTGAGTACATCGAGACGGACCTGCGCGGGGCGACCGCGATCGCCGGTGTGTGGGCCGCCGGGAACAGCGCCGACGTCGCGGCGAGCATCCCGCACGCCGCCGCCGCGGGGGTCACCGCGGGCGCCCAGCTGAACATGGACCTCATCAACGCCGACGTCGCAGCGAAACTGGCCGTCCCGGCGAGCTGAGGCAACGCCCCGAGAGACGATGTCGCATCGGAGCCGGCGAACCAGCGCCAACTCACGTGGCGTTCAGCGTCACCAGGTGCTGGGCGCCGGGCGGCGAGTGCTCGGCAGGCGGGTGTTCTCAAGCCACTCGGCAACCCAATCGGGCTCCCGGAGATCCGCCGGGCGCTCGGCGCCGAGGACCTCGATCACGTCGGCCATCGACACCGGACCCTTCGGGCCCTTGAACCGGGCGGCGATCAACGCGGAGACGTAGACCTCACCCGCGACCACGATGCGCTGCTCGAGGAAGGCGTGGCGCTCGTCGAACCCGACGATGCGCGACTCGATCTCGAAGCGGGTCCCGAGATCGACGGACTTGCGGAAGCGGATGGTCTCGGCCTGGACAACGGGCAGCCAGCGGCGACGCCAGATCGCGTTCCACGCCCCGGCGCGCAGCAACAGGTCGAACCGGCCGAGGTCGAAGATCGAGAAGTACATGCCGTTGTTGATGTGGCCGGCGTAGTCGATGTCCGTCAGCGTCGCGCGCATGGGCATCCGGCCGACGTCGAAGAGGTCGAGCCGCGAGCGCGTGCGCCACGTAAACATGAGCAGAATCAGGCGGAAGATCATGTGCATGTGACCCACATTACTACTCGGTAACTTACGCGGCCAGACCCGCGCGACCTACGCTCACCGCGCACCGATTGACAACTGCCAACTGGTGGCCGGAGAATCTACTCATGCCCTTGCCCCGACCGCTGCGCCCGTTTGCGCACCGCGACTACTCGATCCTAGTCAGCGCCATGATCGCCTCCGTCTTCGCCCACGGAATGTGGGCGGTCGCGATGGTCTACCAAGTGCGCGAGCTCGGCGGCGGCCCGGCCCAACTCTCCATCGTCGCGACGGCCTCGAGCCTGGGCCTCGTGACGCTGGTGCTGCTCGGCGGCATCACGGCGGACCGGCTCTCCTGCCGGCGCATCATCATCGCGGTCGAGGCCCTGAGCCTGGCCATCATGACCACCGCCGCCGTGCTCGCGGTGACCGGGGCGATCCAGCTCTGGCACCTCTCCGTCGTCGGCTTCCTCGGCGGCGCGGGCGCCGCGTTCTTCTACCCGGCCTACTCGGCGCTGCTGCCGCGCATGCTGCCGGCCGCCGACCTACTCGCCGCCAACGGCGTCGAAGGCACCATGCGCCCCGTCCTGCAGACGGCAGCGGGCCCGGCCGCGGCGGGCATGATCGTCGCCGCACTCAGCCCGGGCCACGCGATCGTCGGCATCGCGGCCTGCCATCTCGTCGCGCTCGTCGGGTTGCGCTTCATCAGCCGGAACCCCGCGTACGACACCCACGGCGAGCACACCCTCGCCGAGAACCAGCGCGACGGCGGGGCCGAGCAACCGGCCACGGCCGTCAGTGCGGCCCCCTCCACCGGCCCGCTGCCCGTGATCATGCCCGTCCGCGCCGAGGTGGCACCCGAAGCGGAACCAGCCCCCACCCGAAAGTCGAGCATGCTGGGCGACATGAGGGAGGGCTTCGCCTACACCCTGGCCACCCCGTGGCTGAAGTGGACGCTGATCTTCGCGGTGATCTCCGTGGTCAGCTTCATCGGCCCGATCGAGGTGCTGCTCCCCTTCATCGTCAGCGACCGGCTCGACGGGGACGCGCAGACGTTCGGGTTCGTTCTCGCAGCCTTCGGCATCGGCTCGGCGGTCGGTTCGATCATCACGGCATCACTGCGGCTACCGCGCCGCTACCTGACCGTCATGGTGCTCGTCTGGGGCTTCGGCACGGCGCCGCTCGCCGTCGTCGGGTTCGTCACCGAGGTCTGGCACCTCTTCGCAGCGGTGTTCGTCGTCGGCGTGACCGGCGCCGTCGGCAACGTCATCTGGGGCACGCTGCTGCAGCGGCGCGTCCCGGCGCGCATGCTGGGCCGGATCTCGAGCCTGGATTTCTTCGTCTCGCTGGCGCTCATGCCGGTCTCAATGGCCGTCGCCGGCCCGCTGGGCGAGATCGTGCCCCTGTGGGTGATCTTCTTCGTGGCGGCGTTCGTTTCACCCATCGCGGGCGTGATTGCCTGGCTCGCAGGCCGCATGCGCGAGGACGAGCTGGCCCACCCCCTGCGCAGCGCGTAGGGGGCGGGCCGGGTCGTCAGACCGGGGTCGACGCGTTGATCGCGTCCGCGGCCCTGATCAGGGCCAGGTGCGAGAATGCCTGCGGGAAGTTGCCCGCCATGCGCTTCTGATCCGTGTCGTACTCCTCCGCCATGAGGCCGAGCGGGTTGGCGTAGCTCATGAGTTTGTCCATGAGCCGGCGGGCGTCCTCGAGCCGGCCGGATCGCGCGTACTGCTCCACGAGCCAGAAGCAGCACGCCAGGAACGGGTGCTCCCCCGGCGGCAGCCCGTCCAGGCCCGCGTCGGTCCGGTAGCGCAGGATGAGGCCCTCCTCGTCGACGAGGTCGCGCTCCATGCGGGCGACGGTCCCGAGCATCTCGTCGGAGGCGTAGGCGACGAACCCGACCTGCGGGAGCACGAGCAGCGACGCGTCGACCTCGGTGCCGCCGTAGGTCTGCGTGAACGAATTGATCTCCCGGTTGAACCCGCGCTCCATGATCTCGACGCGCAGCTCGTCGCGGCGCTGCTCCCACAGCTCCACGTCGCCTTCAAGCCCGTGCTCGCGCACGGCGCGGACTCCGCGGTCGAACGCGGCCCACATCATGACGCGCGAATGCGTGAAGTGCTTCTTCTCCCCGCGCATCTCCCAGATCCCGTGGTCGGGGCGCTCGTAATTGCGCTCGACGTAGGTCAGCAACGCCTTCTGCAGCGGCCAGGAGAAGTGGTCCTCGAGGCCGCCCATGTTGCGCAGCTTCTCGAGCGCGACCATGACCTCGCCGACGACGTCGCCCTGGTACTGGTCAACCGCGCCGTTGCCGTCGCGCACCGGGGTCGACCCCTCGTAGCCGGGCAGGTGAGGAAGCTCGCGCTCGGGCAGGCGGCGCTCGCCCGCGAGCCCGTACATGATCTGCAGGTCGTCCGGGTCGCCGGCGATCGCGCGCAGCAGCCAGTTGCGCCACTGCACCGCCTCCTGCTGGTAGGCGTGGGTCATCATCGCCTCGAGCGTCAGGGCGGCGTCGCGCAGCCAGCAGAAGCGATAGTCCCAGTTGCGTTCGCCGCCGAAGGCCTCGGGCAGCGACGTCGTCGGGGCCGCCACGATGCCGCCCGTGGTCTCGTGCGTGAGCGCGCGCAGCACCAGCAGGGAGCGCTGGACCATCTGCCCGTATTCGTTCTGCTCCGGGAAGTCGCGTGCCCAAGAGCGCCAGTAGGAGGCCGTGTCCTGCAGCGCGGCGCCGACGTCGATCCGGTCCGGGACCTGCCGGTGCGAGGGGTACCAGCTGAGCTCGAAGTCGACGACCTCGCCCGCGGAGATCAGGAAGTCGCCCTCGTGCTTGAGATCGTTGGCGCGCGGCAGCCGGTCGCCGTGCAGCACCAGTGCGTCGGGGCCGCCGACGGCGACGATCGATTTGCCGCCCCGCGTGGAGATGCCGTGCCGGCGCACCCACGGGACGACGCCGCCGTAGTCGAGGCGGAAGGTGATCTCCTGGTGCATCCGCACGCTGCCGGCCAGACCCTCGACGCGGCGGATGAGCGAGGCCCGGTGCGCGCCGATCGGCATGAAGTCCGTGACCAGGGCATGCCCGGTCGGCGTCTGCCACAGGGTGCGCAGCACGAACGTCGAATTCAGGTAGCTGCGCTCGACGACGACCGGGGTGTCCTCGTCGTTCGCGCCCACACCGGCGTGTTCACCGCTGTTGTCGGGTGCGCCGGCCGGGGCCAGCAGCCAGCGCCCGTGCGATTGGTCGCCGAGCAGTGCGGTGAATTGGGCCCCGGAATCGAAACGCGGGAAACAGAGCCAGTCGACGCTTCCGTGGAGCGAAACGAGGGCGCCGGTGTGGAGATCGGACAGCAGTGCGTAGTCCTCAATGGGAGATGCCATTGCACCAGACAACAGCAGGACGGGGCCCGATGCAAGAACTTGCCCGCCCGGTTTCCCGATTGGTCTCACCGCATGTTTCCGGGCTGTTTCGCGCGCCGTCGAAAGCACCGAATTTCGTGCTCCCCTGTGCAAATCCCGTGCCGCGCCCTCGCGCCGATCGAGGCCTCGATCAGCACCTTTACACGTCGCCTCGGCGGCCCCCGCCCGGCCCGGACGGCAGGGCACGACGACGCCGTCATCTGCCGCGCGGGCCTCACCGATTCCTCAAGAACCCTCCACGGGAGCCTGCTCGCCGTCGCCCGAAAAAAGTTCGCAGCCCCCAACGAACCGGACACGACACCACGTACCCGCCACTGACCTCACTCTTTCCCGTCAGCGCGCCCTTCCGAACGGTCCTCGACCCGCAAATGAACGCCCGGTTTCGAGGGGATTTCCATGAGGCGTCTTGACGTTCCCACATGAACGGGCATAAAGTCATGCAAACACAGAAACAATGTGATGCCCGTTACTTCGTCACACGGAGCCGGCGGTCGCACCTGAGGCAGAAGGAGGCGCGATGTTCGCGGAGGAACGCCACCAGCTCATCGCGGGGCTGATCAGCGAGCACGGCAAGGTGACCGTCTCCGCCCTGGCCGACCGCTTCTCCATCACCCGCGAGACCGTCCGGCGCGACCTCGCCCAGCTCGAGCAGGAGGGCGTCCTGCGCCGCGTGCATGGCGGGGCGGTCGCCACGACCACCGCCAGCACGAGCGAGCAGAGCCACGTCACCCGCACCACGCTGCACGCCGACGCGAAGCAGCGCATCGCGGAGGCCGCGCTCGCCCTGCTGCCCGCGGGCCAGGTCTCCGCGGTGCTCGATGCGGGCACGACGACGGAGTTGCTCGCGACCCGCCTGACCGAGGAGTACGCCGATTCCCGCGGGACCGAGCTCCTCGCCATCACGCACGCCCTGCCCGTCGCGACCCGACTCTCCGCCTCCGGCGCCCTGCAGCTCGAATTCGTGGGCGGGCGCATCCGCGGCCTGACCAGCGCGGCGATCGGGCCCCGTGTCATGGAGCACTACGCGTCCCTGCGCCCCGACATCGCGTTCGTCGGCACCAACGGCCTGCACCCGACCTTCGGCCTGAGCACCCCGGACGATCTCGAGGCCGCGGTGAAGTCGGCGATCGTCGACTCGGCCCGCCGCGTCGTCGTCCTGGCCGACGCCAGCAAGTTCCACACCGAGGCGCTTGTCCGCTTCGCTCGACTCGACGCCATCGACACGCTCGTGACCGACGCCGTGCCCGATGCCGACCTGACCGCGGCCCTCGACGCCGCAGAAGTGGAGGTGGTGCTCGCATGATCGTCACCCTGACCGCGAATCCCAGCCTGGACCGAACCATCGAGCTGGCCGCCGAGCTCCACCGCGGCGGCGTGCAGCGGGCGACGTCCACGCACGCCCAGCCCGCTGGCAAGGGCGTGAACGTCTCGCGCGCCGTCGCCGCCGCGGGGCAGGACACGCTCGCCGTCCTGCCGGGCGACGCGACCGATCCCCTCGTGCTCGGCCTCGACGCCGATTCCCTGCCCCACCGGGCGCTGCCGATCGGGGCGGGGCTGCGCAGCAACATCACACTGACCGAGCCCGACGGCACGACCACCAAGATCAACGAGCCGGGCCCACTGTTGGGCGCCGACGCGCAGGATCAACTGTGCGCCCTCGTCGCCGAGGCGAGCGACGGCGCCGACTGGCTCGTGCTCGCCGGCTCGCTGCCGCCCGGCGTCGAGCCCGACTTCTACGCCCGGCTGACGGCGACGCTGCGCCGCGACCTCGGGGACCGCTGCCCCAAGATCGCGGTGGACACGTCCGGCGCCCCGCTCTCCGCCCTGTTCGACAGCGGCACCTCCCTGGGTGCCGCGGCCGTCCCGACGCTGCTCAAGCCGAACGCCGAGGAACTCGCCGAGCTCGTGGGCGAGACCACCGAGGCCGAGCTCGAGGGCGACCCCCTCCAGGCCGTCGCGGCGGCCCGGAAGCTGATCGCCGCCGGCGCCGAGGCCGTGCTCGCCACCCTCGGCGCGGCCGGCGCCGTCCTCGTCACCGCCGACGGCGCGTGGCAGGGCTCCCATGCACCGGTGACCGCCCGCAGCACGGTCGGCGCCGGAGATTCGTCGTTGGCGGGCTTCGTGCTCGCTGACCAGGCGGGCCTGGCCCGTCCCGACTGCCTGCGGCGGGCAGTCGCCTACGGCGCCGCGGCGGCCTCGCTGCCCGGCTCCACGATCCCCACCCCCGCTCACACCACCGAAGACGCCGTGCGCGTCGTTCCCCTCACCGGCAAGGACTAGCCATGACCGACATCAAGGGTTCACAGGAACTGATCACCGAGGAGCTCGTCCGCCTGGACGCGAACCTCGGCTCCGACAGCACCGCCGTGATCGACGCGCTCGCCGCCGTCGTCGCGGAGAACGGGCGCGCAACCACGGCCGAGGACCTCGCCGCGGACGCCAAGGCGCGCGAGGCCAAGACGGCCACCGGCGTGCCCGGCGGCATCGCGATCCCGCACTGCCGCTCCGCCGCCGTGACGGTCCCGACGCTGGGCATGGCCCGGCTCGATCCGGCCGTCGACTTCGGCGCGAAGGACGGCCCCGCCGACCTCGTGTTCTTCATCGCGGCCCCGGACGGCGCTGACAAGGACCACCTCAAGCTGCTCTCCAAGCTCGCCCGCGCCCTGGTGAGGAAGGACTTCACGGCCGCCCTGCGCGCCGCGCAGTCCCCGGCCGAGATCGTCGAGCTCGTGCGCAACGTCGTCGCACCGGCGGAACCTGGCACGACGGCGGCACCGGCCGCAGCCGCTCCCGCAGCGGACGCTGCGGCCGGCTCGTCGACGAAGCCGAAGATCGTCGCCGTGACGGCATGCCCGACGGGCATCGCCCACACCTACATGGCCGCCGACTCGATCGCGCAGGCCGCGGAGGAATCCGGCGTCGAGATCGCCGTCGAGACCCAGGGTTCCTCGGGCGCGACCCCGCTGGACCCGGCCGTGATCGAGGCCGCCGACGCCGTGATCTTCGCGGTGGACGTCGACGTGCGCGACCGCGACCGCTTCGCCGGCAAGCCCGTCATCCAGGTGCCCGTCAAGCGCGGCATCGACGAGCCGGCCGAGCTCATCAAGCGCGCCGTCGCGGCCGCTTCCGACCCGAACGCCCGCCGCGTGCCTGCCGGCTCCGGCTCCGGTGCGGACGAGTCGGCGCAGTCCGGCGAGCGCGAAAGCGTGGGCGCGGCCCTGAAGCGCGCGCTGCTCACCGGTGTCAGCTACATGATCCCGTTCGTCGCCGGTGGTGGCCTGCTCATCGCCCTCGGCTTCCTGCTCGGCGGCTACGACATCACCGACGTCGCCGACGACATCCTCGGGGCCAACACCCTCTTCAACCTGCCTGAGGGCGGCCTCTCCGCCTACCTCGGCGCGGTCGCCTTCAAGATCGGCGCCCTGTCGATGGGCTTCCTCGTCCCGGCGCTGGCCGGCTACATCGCGTTCGCCTTCGCCGACCGCCCGGGCATCGCGCCCGGTTTCACGGCCGGCGCCGTCGCGGGCTTCATGGGCGCGGGCTTCCTCGGCGGCATCGTCGGCGGTCTCATCGCCGGCCTCGCCGCCCGCTGGATCACCTCATGGCCCGTCCCGCGCTGGCTGCGCGGTCTGATGCCCGTCGTGATCGTCCCGCTGCTCGGCTCGATCATCGCCTCCGGCCTGATGTTCCTCTTCCTGGGCGGCCCGATCGCCTCCCTGACCGACGGCCTGAACAACTGGCTCTCCGGCATGACCGGCACGGCCGCCGCCCTGCTCGGCCTGATCCTGGGCCTGATGATGGCGTTCGACCTCGGCGGTCCGGTCAACAAGGTCGCCTACTCGTTCGCCGTCGCCGGCCTCGGCGCCGGAGCCCTCGCAACCAACCCGGCGCCGTTGATGATCATGGCCGCCGTGATGGCCGCGGGCATGGTCCCGCCGCTCGCGATGGCCCTGGCCACCACGATCTCGCCGAAGCAGTTCTCGGGTGCCGAGCGTGAGAACGGCAAGGCCGCGTGGCTCCTGGGCGCCGCGTTCATCTCCGAAGGCGCGATCCCGTTCGCCGCCGCCGACCCGCTGCGCGTCATCCCGGCCTCGATGCTCGGCGCCGCCACCACCGGCGCGATGATCATGAGCTTCGACGTCGTCAGCCAGGCCCCGCACGGTGGCATCTTCGTCTTCTTCGCGATGGACGGCACCTGGCCGATGTTCATCGTCGCCACCCTGGTCGGCACGGTGATCTCCGCCGCCGCCGTCCTGGCCCTGAAGAAGTTCGCCCGCAAGTCCGTCCCCGCCGAGGTAGCAGCATGAGTGAGCCCATCCAGCACGACGACGCCGTCCGCACCTTCACCGGTGTCGGCGTCAGCGCCGGCCGCGTGATCGGCGCGGTGAAGCGGATGCCCGACCCGGTCGCCCCGCCGGCCGACGGCGCACCCATCGCGGACGGCGTGAGCATCGAGGAGGAGTCGGAGCGCCTCAAGCAGGCCACCCAGGCCGTCGCGGCAACGCTCAAAGAGCGCGCGTCCAAGGCCACCGGCGACGCGGCCGCGGTCCTGAAGGCCACGGCGCTCATGGCCTCGGACCGCTCGCTGCTGAAGTCGGCGACGAAGCTCGTCGCCTCCGGCACGAGCGCCGAGTCGGCCCTCTGGGAGGCGGCCGACGCCGTCGCAACCCAGCTCGCCGCACTCGGCGGCTACATGGCCGAGCGCGCCACCGACGTCCTCGATGTGCGCTCCCGCATCGTCGCCGAGCTGCGCGGCGTGCCCGCGCCGGGCATCCCGGACGCGGACGAGCCGTTCGTGCTCTGGGCCGTGGACCTGGCCCCGGCCGACACCGCGACCCTGGACCCGGCGAAGGTCCTCGCCCTCGTGACTTCCGACGGCGGCCCGCAGTCGCACACCGCGATCATCGCCCGCTCGTTGGGACTGCCGGCCATCGTCGCCGCCACGGAGACCACCGCGCTGGTCGACGGCGACGTCGTCTTCGTGGACGGCATCAACGGGGAGGTCGTGCGCAACCCGGGTGAGGCCGAGGCCCAGCTCGCCGCGGCGTACGCCTCGCGCGCCGAGCTGCCGGCGTTCGACGGCGACGGCCGCCTGGCCGACGGGCACCTCGTGCCCCTGCTCTCGAACGTGGGCAGCGGCGAGGACGCGGTTGCCGCTGCCGCGGCCGGCGCCCAGGGCGTCGGACTGCTGCGGACCGAGTTCTGCTTCCTCGGCCGCGACAAGGAGCCCGGCCACGACGAGCAGGTCGCCGCCTACAAGGCCGTCTTCGACGCGTTCGGCGGCCGCAAGGTCGTGGTCCGCACGCTCGACGCCGGCGCCGACAAGCCGCTACCGTTCCTCACGGACGATTCGGAGCCGAACCCGGCGCTCGGCGTGCGCGGCTACCGCTGCGACATCGCCACCCCGGGCGTGCTGGCTCGCCAGCTCGCCGCGATCGCCGAGGCCGCGGAGTCCTCGGAGGCCGACGTCTGGACGATGGCCCCGATGATCTCGACGCCGGCCGAGGCCGCCCGCTTCGCCGCGATGTGCGCCGACGCCGGGCTGAAGACCCCGGGCGTCATGGTCGAGGTTCCCTCGGCGGCCGTGCTCGCGCGGCAGCTGACGGCCGAGGTGGACTTCGCCTCGATCGGCACCAACGACCTGACCCAGTACACGATGGCCGCCGACCGCCAGCTCGGCGCTCTCGCCGAGCTGAACGACCCGTGGCAGCCGGCCGTGCTGCACCTGATCAAGGCGACGGCTGACGGCGGCGCAGCGGCCGGCGGCGACGGCTCACCCAAGCCCGTGGGCGTGTGCGGCGAGGCGGCCGCGGACCCGGCCCTCGCCGTCGTACTGGTGGGACTGGGCGTGGCAACGCTGTCCATGAACCGGCGGGCTCTTCCCGCGGTGGCCGCGATCCTGAAGACTGTCAGCATGGACGACGCGCGCAGGATCGCAACGCTCGCCCTCGAGGCCGGTTCCGCGGCGGAGGCGAAGGCGCACGTCCGCGCCGAGCTGCCCGACCTGGACCGATTCGGACTCTAGACCCCGACACCACCCGGTGCCGCCCCGCGGGGCGGCGCCGACCAACCAGAAGGAGAACCCCATGGCAGAACGCATTGCCACCATCGCCAGCCGCGTCGGGCTGCACGCCCGCCCGGCGTCCATCTTCGCTGAGGCCGCGGCCGAGCAGTCGGTCGAGGTGTCGATCGCGCTTGAGGGCGAACCGGCCGAGGACGCGCTCGACGCGTCGAGCATCCTCTCGCTCATGGGTCTGGGCGCCGAGCACGGAGCGAAGGTCGTGCTGCGCGCCGAGGGCGACGGGGCCGAAGCCGCCCTGGAGACCCTGGTGCAGATCCTCGAGACGGACCACGACGCCGAGTAAGTAGTTTCTGCCTGCCAGAACGACGGCCGCTCTCCCACCGGAGGGCGGCCGTCGGCGTCTGTGCATCCTGACGTGGTCCCGAATCTCGCTTGCCGCCCGCCCTGCTCGGGGCGTTTCTCGAGTCGTTGATTTCTGCGGCCAAACGGGGCATTCGCAACCCGAACCAACGAATCGAGCCGACGCGGCAGCCCAGAACAACGAATCGACCGGGCGCGACAACGCAAATCTACGAGTCGAGCCCGCGACAGCCCAGATCAACGACTCGCTGGCCCCGCCGCCGGACCGCCGCGGGTGTCGGTGCCGTCGGCGGGCGTCACGATCATTGACACCCGGATGTGACGCGCTTAACATCTTTCTTGTTTACCCCAGCGAAACATGCGTTTGCTTGAATACAACGCAACCGAGGACAACAGGAGCCGACATGACGGAGACGGGCACCCCCGCCGATAGCGCACGCGAGCCGAACACCGACGAGGTACTCGCGGTCGCCGCAGAGATCGTGGCCGCCTTCGCCGCGACGGACACCGCCCGCTACTTCGCGCACTTCGCCCCCGAGGCGACGTTCGTCTTCCACCCCGAGGACAACCGCCTCGACGGACGCCCCGCCTACGAGGAGCTGTGGGACTCGTGGCTGCGCTCCGGCTGGAGCGTGACGTCGTGCGACTCGTCCAATCCCCACGTCCAGACCTTCCCCGGCGGCGCCGTGTTCGCGCACGACGTCGCCACCGCCGTCTCCACCCCCGACGGCGACGACTCGTACCGAGAGCGCGAATCCATCGTCTTCCGCGTCGACGGCGAGCGGCTCGTGGCCATCCACGAGCATCTCTCCCCCGCCCCTGACGCCGCCTGACGCGGCCGAAACAGGAGAAGACCATGAACCTCTACCGCCGCCTCGATAATTACCTCGCCGCCCACGCAGACAACGCCGGCCCCGTCCGTGGCACCGCCTCCACGCCCCGGCTCGGCATGATCTGGCTGGCCGCCAACCTCGTGGTGACCACCCTGCTGACGGGCACCCTGTTCGTACCGGGTGTGAGCATGGGGACCGCGTTCGCGATGATCGTGCTCGGCACGCTGCTCGGCGCCGTCGTGCTGACCCTCGTCGGCAACATCGGCACCCGCACCGGCCTGCCCACCATGGCGCTGACCCGCGCCTCGTTCGGCACGCGCGGAAGCTACGTACCGGTCGCGGCCAACGTCGTGGTCCTCATGGGCTGGAGCTGGGTGCAGGCGATGCTCGCCGGGATCACGGTCGATGCGCTGATCGCGCAGACCACCGGCTTCTCCAACCCCGTGCTCTTCTCCGTGCTGTGCCAGCTGATCGTGGTCCTGCTGGCGATCTTCGGCCACGAGGGCATCGCGAAGGTCGAGCCGTGGCTCGCGGTCGCGATGCTGATCGTCATCGCCACGATCTTCTACACGGCCTTCACCACGTTCGCCCCCGCGGAGTACGCGGCGATCGCCCCGGAACCCGAGCTCGGTCTGACGGGCTCCGTCGTCCTGGACATCGTCGTGGCGACCGCGATCTCGTGGACGGTCCTCTCCGCCGACATCAACCGCATGGGCCGATCGAGCCGCGCGAACTTCCTCGGCGCCGGCCTCGGCTACTCCGCGTCGACGATTATCGCGATGTCGCTCGGCGCCGTCGCGCTCGCCTACGTTGTGCTCGGCGGCGGCGATGCCCGCGTCTTCGACCCGACGCTGCTGGTCGAGCACTTCGGCGCGCCGATCGCGATCGTCGTCTTCCTCTCCGTCATGGCCACCAACACGATGGTCGTCTACGGCATGGTCACCACCACCGTGAACACCGTGCCGGGCAGCCGCCTGAAGTTCCTGCCGACCGCCCTCGTGCTCGGCGCGATCTCCATCGTCGGCGCGACGTGGATGGCCCTGCTGGACCAGTTCACGGATTTCCTGGTCATGATCGGCTCCCTGTTCGTGCCCGTCTTCGCCGTCATGGTCGTCGACTACTACCTGCTCAAGCGCCGCTCCTACAGCGCCGACATCCTCTCCTCGCGCGGCGGCCGCTACTGGTACACCGGCGGCTTCAACCCCATCGCGCTCGGCGTCTGGGCCCTCGGTGCGGCCGCCTCGCTCGTGCTCACCTACGTCTACCCGCTGCCGGTCGGCGCGACGCTGCCGACGTTTGTGCTCACGTTCGTGCTCTACCTCGCGCTGTCGTGGCGCGAGCGCGGACGGCACGACGGCGGCGGCCAGCGCCACCTCGCCGACGCGGCGGAAGCACGCAGTACGACGGCGGAGCCCGCCTGAGGGGCCCTGCCGCAGCGCGCGGGGCCCGGTTCCTCAGCGCGGGGGCCGGACGCGGTGCCGGGGCGCTGCTCCGCGACCCCGCGTGACGTGTGCCCTTGCGTAGCTGCTGCGCGGTGCAGGATGCTCGGATCATGACCCAGGTTCTAGAACTCTCCCCCTCCGAACTGGCTGAACGGCGTGACCGCGGCGAGGACGTCGTCGTGCTGGACGTACGCTCGGCCGCCGAATTCGAGGCGGTGCACATCCCGGGCTCCGTCAACGTGCCGCTGACCCTGCTCGGCGCGGACCCGTCCCGCGTGGCTGAGCGGCTGGGCGAGCGCCGCGTGGTCCTGACCTGCCAGGCCGGCCCGCGGGCCCATCAGGCGCGCGAGCGGCTCGCGGCGGAAGGCGTCGAGGCGGGCGTGCTCGCCGGCGGCGTGAGCGCGTACGCCCCCGGCCGCGAGGTCGTGCGCGGCGCCGGCCGTTGGGCCATGGACCGGCAGGTGCGGTTCACGGCCGGCGCGCTCGTGCTGACCGGGCTCGCGGCGGGCCGGTTTGTCTCACCGAAACTGCGGCTGCTCGCCGGTGGCGTGGCCGGCGCACTCGCGGGAACCGCGCTCGCGAACGTCTGCCCCATGGCGGAGGTGCTGGGGCGCATGCCCTGGAACCGCGCCGCGGCCGAACCGACGCTCGAGAGTGCCCTCGCCCGGCTCTGACTCCTCCCGGAGACGACGAATCGCCCCGGATCCTCCTTTGAGGTTCCGGGGCGATTCGCGGTTCAGCAGCTGACTAGATGATGTCGTCGCTGAGGTGATCCGGCGTGCCGAATCGGTGCGTCGTGATCGACACCGCCTGCTCGTGCACGAACGGCAGCAGCTCCACGCGACCGGCGGAGACCACCGGGTGCGAGTAGATCGCGACGATCGGCGCGCCTTCCGCGGCCTCGTAGGCGGCGCGGGTGGCGGCCTCGAGGTCCTCGGCGATCAGGCGGATGCGGCTGGAGGCGTGCGGGCCCTCGGCCGCGCCGAGCTGGGCCAGGCGCAGTTCCCAGTCCTCGTTGTTCTCCTCGACCACCAGCACGCCGGCGTCGCGCAGGATCGCCAGGACCTGATCGGAGACGGCCTCCACCGAGACGGTCACGCGAGCGTCGGGGGCGGGGAAGCCGTTGCCCTGCCACACCGTGAGACCGGCGCCAACCACGCGGAACAGCTCGGCGACCAGGCGATCGCTCGGCTCGCCGCCGAGGCGGACCGTGACCGGGACCGGGCGGTAGCGGAACAGGTTGCGCTCGGCCTTGAGGCCGGACGGGTCGCGGGTGACCCCGAACTCGGAGGCCCACTGGTCAGCGTCGTCGGACAGGGCGTTGGCCAGCCACGTCGCCGAGTCCTCGCTCAGGACACCGCGGGCGGCGTCGAGCAGAGCGGCGGGAGCCCCGACGACGGGAGCCGCCATGGACTCGAGCGCAACGTCTGTCCACTCGCCGAGGCCCACGAGGTAGTTCGGGCCGCCGGCCTTCGTCGTCGCGCCCACGGCCGACTTCTTCCAACCGCCGAACGCCTGGCGCTCGACGATCGCGCCGGTGATGCCGCGGTTGATGTAGAGGTTGCCGGCGTCGACGTGCTCGAGCCAGTACTCCAGCTCCTCCACCTCGAGCGAGTGCAGTCCGGAGGTCAGGCCGAAGTCGGTCGCGTTGACGTACTCCACGGCCTCCTCGAGGGTGTCGGCCGTCATGACGCCGAGGATCGGGCCGAAGTACTCGGTCAGGTGGTACTCGCTGCCCGGGCGCACGCCGACGCGCACGCCGGGGCTCCAGAGCTTGCCGGAATCGTCGAGCGGCTGCGGCTCGAAGATCCACCGTTCGCCCTCGGCCAGCTGGGTCAGGCCGCGCTTGAGCTTGCCCTCGGCCGGGCTGATGATCGGCCCCATCTGGGTCTGGGGCTCCCACGGGTAGCCGACCTGCAGGGAGCCGACGGCGTCGACGAGCTGGTTGCGGAAGCGCTGGCTCGTCGCCACCGACCCGACGAGGATCACGAGCGAAGCGGCCGAGCACTTCTGGCCGGCGTGGGCGAACGCCGAGTAGGCGACGTCCTTGGCGGCGAGGTCCAGGTCGGCGGACTCGGTGACGATGATCGCGTTCTTGCCGCTGGTCTCGGCGAGCAGCGGCAGATCCTTGCGGAAGCTGCGGAACAGCTCAGCAGTCTCGTACCCGCCGGTGAGGATCAGGCGGTCGACCTTCGGGTGGCTCACGAGCTGGGTGCCGAGGTCGCGCTCGCTGAGCTGCACGAGCTGGAGCACGTCGCGGCTGATGCCGGCCTCGTCCAGGGCCTCCCACACGGCGTGCACCATGACGGAGCCGGAGCGGGCGGCCTGCTTGGCCGGCTTGATGATGACGGAGGAGCCGGAGGCCAGCGCGGAGAGCACGCCGCCGCACGGGATCGCCACCGGGAAGTTCCACGGCGGGGTCACGACGATCAGCTTGCTCGGCTGGTACTGCGCACCGGAGACCTCGTCGAGCTCGCGGGCGAGCTTGCCGTAGTAGTGCGCGAAGTCGATCGCCTCGGAGACCTCGGGGTCGCCCTGATCGATGGTCTTGCCGCACTCGGAGGCCATGACCTCGAGCAGCTCGGCGCGGTGGTTGGCGAGCTTGACGCCCACGCGGTCCAGAATCCGGGCGCGCTCTGCGCCGGAGAGCTCGGACCACGTCGACGCCGCGTTAAGAGCGGTCTCGACGGCGGCCTCGACCTCCTCTTCGGTCTCCAGCGTGTGCTCGGCGATGAGGTCGTAGCCCAGCTTCGACTCCTGCGCGCGCTCCAGGATGCCAGCGCCCCACACCCGGTTGCCCGGCAGGTCCGGGTCGGTGTCGGGAGTGTTGGTGAAGCCGGACTCGAAGGCGGCGGCCGCCTCCTCGTCGTACACGTGGTTCTCGAGGGAGCGGTCCTGCGTGCGCTTCGACGACGGCACGGCGCCCGCGGCGAAGTGCTCGCCGTCGAGGTCGGCCAGCGATGCCAGGAAGCGGTTCTTCTCGCGCTCGAACAGGGCCTCGTTCTTGTCGAGCTCGAAAACGGCCGACATGAAGTTCTCCTGGCTCGCCCCTTCCTCGAGGCGGCGGATCAGGTAGGCGATCGCGACGTCGAACTCCCCGGGGTGCACCACCGGGGTGTAGAGCAGCAGGCTGCCGACGTCGCGACGGACGGCCTCGGCCTGGCCGGTGGCCATGCCCAGGAGCATCTCGAACTCGAGCGGGGAGGCGTCGGAGTGCACGTCGATGCCGCGGGCCTTCGCCAGCAGGTGGGCCAGCGCCAGGTCGAAGAGGTTGTGGCCGGCCACGCCGATGCGCACGTTCTTCACATGCTCCGGGGTCAGCGCGTAGTCCAGCACAGCCTTGTAGGAAGCGTCGGACTCCTGCTTCGAGTCCCACGTGGCCACGGGCCAGTCGTGCACGTCGGCCTCCATGATCTCCATCGGCAGGTTCGCGCCCTTGACGAGGCGGACCTTGATGGGGGCGCCGCCGTCGGCCACGCGGGCAGCAGACCAGGCCTGCAGGCGCTGCATCGCGCCGAGGGCATCCGGCAGGTAGGCCTGCAGCACGATGCCTGCGGGCAGGCGCTTGAACTCGTCGCGTTCGAGCAGGCGACCGAAGACGGCCATGGTCAGCTCGAGGTCCTTGTACTCCTCCATGTCCAGGTTGATGAACTTGGCGGGGCTGTAGCTCGCGGCCTGGCGGTAGAGGGGGGCCAGCTTCTCGACGATGTCCAGCACGGCGGCATCGAAGGCCCAGTGGTTGTGCGGGGCGACGGTCGAGGAGACCTTGATCGAGACGTAGTCGACGTCGTCGCGTGCCAGGAGCCTGGCGGTGCCGTTGACGCGGCGCTCGGCCTCGCGCTCGCCCAGGATGGCTTCGCCGAGCAGGTTGACGTTCAGTCGCGTGCCCTCGCGGCGGATCTTGTTGATGGCCGGGCCGAGCTTGCGGTCGGTCGCGTCCACGATCAGGTGCGAGACCATCTGGCGCAGGACGCGGCGGGCGATCGGGACAACGATGTCCGGAACAACCGGGGCGACCTGGGCCGCGACCTTCAGTGCCGACTTCTGGTACCAGGGCAGGAAGTCCGGCGTGATCTCCGTGAGCTCCGCGAGCTTGCGGGCGGCCGCCCGGTTGCCCTCCGGGCGCACGACTCCGTCGACGAAGCCGACGGAGAAGCCGAGCCCGTTCGGATCCTTGAGCACACCGGCGAGCCGCTGCGCGGCGGGGTCGACGGGAAAAGTCGAGGCTTCGGTGAGCCAGCGACGAACCAATGCAATGGCCTCGTTTGCGAGGTCCTGCGGACGCACCTGCTGTGCGGCCGCCTCAGGGAGGGAGTTAGTGGTCATGAAGTCGAGTATGAGGCAAGATTTCATACAGCAAAAACGAAGAAAACAGAACGATTCCGTTAAGCAAAACCGAACGATTTCTTGGAGGTTTCAGGTGCTCGACATTCGCCGTCTCAGGCTGCTCCGGGAGTTGAGCATCCGGGGCACCCTCATCGAGGTTGCGGAGGAGCTCAACTACTCACCCTCGTCCGTCTCCCAGCAGTTGTCAGCCCTGGAAAAGGAGGCCGGCGTGCAGTTGCTTCGCCGGGTCGGGCGGCAGCTCCAGCTCACCCCCCAGGCGCAGGTTCTCGTGGCGCACACGGAGGAGCTCCTGGCCTCCCTGGAGCTCACGGAGGCGGCCCTCGCGGCGAGCCAGACGGAGGTGACCGGCACGGTGCGGGTCGCGGTCTTCCAAACGGCCACCCTCGCCCTCATGCCGGGTGCGTTGCGCCGGCTGCGGCTGAACTATCCGGACGTGCGCGTCATGATGTTCCAGCACGAGCCGGAGACCGCCCTGCGCGATACCTGGGCGCGGCAGTTCGACCTCGTAGTCGCCGAACAGTACCCGGGACACGCGGCCAAACATCATCCCGGCCTCGATCGCCGCCCGCTGTTGCGCGACGTGATCCGCCTCGCGGTACCCGGCAATCCCGACTCACCCGAGGAGTTCTTCCGGGTGGACCGACTCGAGGATGCCGCGCACTTGCCGTGGGTCATGGAACCCCGCGGATCGGCTGTGCGACACTGGGCCACCCAGGCCTGCCGGATCGCCGGATTCGAGCCCGACATCCGCTACGAATCCGCCGACCTCCAGGCGCAGGTCCGCCTCGTCGAATCGGGCAATGCCGTCGCGCTGCTGCCGGACCTGATCTGGACGCAACGGGACACCACCGCCCGGCTGCTGGACCTGCAGGAACTCCCGCGTCGCGAAGTCTTCACTTCGATCCGGGATTCGACCGCTTCACACCCCGCGGTCGCCGCCGTGAGGGCCGCCTTGGAGGAGGAAGCTTCACTGCTCTCGAGCGACGCCGACATCATCTCAAATATGTAACGGTTCGATCACGATGTGATTCAGGCAACTCAGCAGGGTGTCATACTCAGAAGCTGTTCACTTCCCGCCACTTGAGGACACAATGACTGATACAACGTTCCAGACCATTGCGATCGTCGTGTACTTCGCGGCGATGATCGCGATCGGCGTGTATGCCTATCGGCAGACGTCTAACCTCGACGACTACATGTTGGGCGGGCGTCGACTCCGCCCGGGAACCGCGGCCCTGTCCGCCGGTGCCTCCGACATGTCCGGCTGGCTGCTCATGGGCCTGCCGGGAGCGATCTACGCGAGTGGCCTCGTTGAGGCCTGGATCGCCATCGGCCTGACCGTCGGCGCGTGGCTGAACTGGAAGTTCGTCGCCCCGCGACTGCGTTCCTACACGGCGATCTCCAACAACTCGATCACGGTCCCCTCCTTCCTGGAGAACCGCTTCCGCGACAAGTCCCGCCTGCTGCGCATCATCGCCGGCGCGATTGTTCTGGTCTTCTTCACCTTCTACGTCTCCTCCGGCATGGTCGCGGGCGGCACCTTCTTCGAGGCGTCCTTCGGCCTGCCGTACATCTGGGGCATGCTCATCGTCGCCCTCGCGACCCTGAGCTACACCCTCTTCGGCGGCTTCCTCGGCGCGACGCTCACCGACGTCGCCCAGGGCATCCTGATGCTCATCTCCCTCATCCTCGTCCCGATCATCGCGTTCGTCATGATGGGCCCGGCTGGCGTCTCCGAGGGCATCGCCGCCGCCGACGCTGAGGCCGGCATCAACCACATGTCACTCTTCGGTGGGGCTTCGGTCATCGGCGTCGTCTCGGCTGTCGCCTGGGGCCTGGGCTACTTCGGCCAGCCGCACATCATCGTCCGCTTCATGGCCCTGCGTTCAGCCAAGGACGCCAAGGTCGGCCGCCGCATCGGCATCAGCTGGATGATCCTGACCGCCCTCGGCGCGGTGTCCGTCGCCTTCATCGGCCTGGCCTACTACACCCGCGAGGGCATCCCGCTGGACAACCCGGAGACGGTCTTCCTGAGCCTGTCCCAGGTGGTCTTCCACCCGCTCGTCGCCGGCTTCGTCCTAGCGGCCGTGCTCGCGGCCATCATGTCGACGATCTCCTCGCAGCTCGTCGTCTCCTCCTCCGCCCTCGTCGAGGACCTGTTCCTCATGACGGGCAAGGAGCTGACGCCGAAGCAGCAGGTCATCTACGGCCGTCTCGGCGTGCTGATCATCGCTGTCATCGCCGGCCTGATCGCCATCGACACCAGCAGCAACATCCTCGAACTGGTCGGCTTCGCGTGGGCCGGCTTCGGCTCAGCCTTCGGACCGATCATCATCCTGGCGCTGTTCTGGAACAAGCTGACGAGCACGGGCGCCCTGTCCGGCATGATCGTCGGCGCTGTTGTCTCCTTCGTCTGGGGCAGCTACCTCGAGGGCGGCATCTTCGATCTCTACGAGATCGTCCCGGGCTTCGCCCTGGCCACCCTCACCGCGTTCATCGTCTCCTCGATCACTCCGCAGAAGGACAAGGAGATCTTCCAGGAGTTCGAGACCATGACCAACGAGATGGAGCAGATCAAGAACTGATCCTCCGCACCGAGGTCTTCGCCCTGGCGGCGTGACCTCACAACCAAAAGGGGCGCCCGTGAGAAGTATCACGGGCGCCCCTTCGGCGTCTCATGAGTTGCTAACCGCGGCGAAACCGATCCGAAACACCTGGGCGCTTATCTGGAATCACCCCCTCGCGGAATCGTTCCGCGGGACGGGTCCCCACGATGACAGGAGCACCATCATGAACGAATCGGCCAACCGCATCAGCGACGTCGCCTCCCTCGTCCTCGGAGACATGGTGGAGGTGCGCCGCTTCGACGACGTCCTCTACCGGGGCCACGTCGACGCCGTCGCCCAGCGCTTGGGTGTCGCCTGGGTTCGCGATCACCTCACCGGCTGCCGCGCGATGCTGCACGGAGATCTCTTCAACGTGTTCGTTCTCCGCCGCAGCCCCCTGCACGCGCCGGCCGAGCCAGTGCGCGCGGACCTGCTCGCCGCTGCCTGAGACTCGGACGTTCACTGAACCTCAAGTCCTCACCCGTAGATCTCCCCAGATCAGCCTGAAGTCTGTACTCTCACTAGTAGTACCTCGGACAGCGTGTCGGAGGTCGAAAGCGAGAAAGGAACGTCATGGGTTTCATTCCACTTCTGATTCTGGGTCTGATTGCCGGCGCCATCGCGAAGGCGATCCTTCCGGGCCGACAGGGTGGCGGCTGGATCGTCACCATGCTGCTCGGCGTCGTGGGCGCTCTGTTGGGCGGCTGGATCGGCGGCGCGCTCTTCGACGTCGACATGGCCGAATTCTGGAGCTTCTCGTCCTGGCTCTGGGCCATCATCGGCTCACTCATCGTCCTGGTCATCTGGGGCCTCGTTACCAAGAAGCGCGCCTAGCAGCTCGCTTCACCGCCAGCGGGCGGCCGTCCCTTGCGGGGCGGCCGCCCGCTGCCGTTTCCGGGGTGCGCCGGCGAGTCGGCGGCGCACCGCGCCACAAGCTACGCTGAAGGCATGGCGTGGATGCGAACCCGAGAACACTTCCTGGCCCTCTCTCCTGAACAGCTGTGGCCTGTCCTCAGCGACCTGGCCCGCCTGCCCGAGTGGAACACCGCCGTGGCCGCGATGCGCCCGGACAGCGAGGACGAGAGCATCACTCGCGGCTCCCGAGTCGACCTCGTGCCGCTGCCTCCGTTCGTCGGTGCGATCCACGTGCGCACGGCCCCGCCCGCCGTCGTCACCGAATTCTCCCCACCCGCAGCGCACGACGACGACGCGGCCACGCCGCTCGCCCCCGGATCACCGGCTGCATCGTTGGCCTGGCGCCAGACGCAGCCGGGCGGCGGATTGCTGGTGCGCTGGGAACTCGTCCCCCGCACGGAGCGGACCACGGGCGCGGACGGCGAGCCGGTCGAGATCGCCGGCACGCTCCTGCGCCAGCGGGTCTCGGTCGACGGACTACTTGCGGGCGTCTTCTCGGAGCTCGCAGCCAAGCCCCTAGCCTCCCGGTTCGGCGAGAATTGCGCCCGTCTCTACGCCCTGGCCCAGGACACGACACCGAACCTCGCGACCGTCCCGTCGGCGGAGGCCGGCACCCCTGGCCCCGCCGCCTCCGGCTCCCCGGCGGGGCGAGTCAAGATCGTCATTGCCGGCGGCACCGGCTTCCTCGGCCGCCAACTCGCGGCCGACCTGATGTGCCGGGGACACGACGTCGTACTGCTGACCCGCAATCCGGAACCGACCCTGCCCTTCCGGCAGGCCGTGTGGGACGGGCGCAGCGTGGCCGAATGGGCCGGCGAGCTGGACGCCGCGCCCGGGCAGCGCGTCGCCGTCGTGAATCTGGCCGGCAAGCTCGTGGATGTGCGCCCCACTGCGGAGAACATCGCGGCGCTGCGCTCCTCCCGGGTCGACTCGACGACGGCGTTGGTTGAGGCCAGCCGGGGACTCGAGAATCCCGTGTCCGCCTGGGTGCAGGCGAGCACCACCGCCATCTTCGGGGATGCCGGCGAGGACCTGCTGACCGAGGACTCGGCGCTTCCGACGGGCACGCCCGCCCTGCCGCAGATGACCGGCGTCGCCGAACCGTGGGAGGCGGCTGCGGCAGGAGCCCACAGCGAGCGGCTGCACCTGCTGCGGACCTCGATCGTGCTGGAACAGGAGTGCCCGGCATTCGACCGGCTCGCGATGCTCGCCCGGGCGGGCCTCGGCGGCACCGTCGGCGACGGCCGGCAGTGGTTCTCGTGGATCCATCTGGCCGACTGGCTCTCGATCGTGCGCGGCCTGCTGGGGCTGACGCCGGGGCTCGACGTGCCGGCCGGGGTCGTGAACGCTGCGGCGCCGGAGCCCGTGCGGAACCGTGAATTGATGCGCATCCTGCGCGGCGCGCTCGCCCCCCAGCCGCTCAAACGCCGTTCCCTCAACACGCCCGCCCCGTTGCTCAACGTGGGTGCGGTGGCTCTGCGCACGGATCCGGCGCTCGGGTTGACCGGGCGGCACGTGACGTCGCGGGTGCTCGCCGACGCCGGCTTCACGTTCCGGTACCCGGACCTCCCGGGGGCCATCAGCGAAATCGTCAGCTGACTTCGAATCATGCCGCTGCGTGAACTCCTGCCCAACTTCACGCCACATTTCGGCCCCGCACAACGCTGACGATTTGTATTGAGTGTGCGCGGGCCATGAAAGTGGGCGGAAGGGCCCCTCCTCGTAGGCGAAGGCCCAGCCCTCCCGTAGTCTTGGTGTACTGAAGCCTTTCAGTCGCGAATTTTCGTCTACCCTCGCGGCGGGCTGTTTCACCCAAGATCGTTTGCGCCGGATGCGCCTTCGGTTTTCTTCACCTCAGGACGCAACGCGTATGACGACTTCAACGATCGCCTCTGGCGACTCCCCTATTCCTTCCGCCCGCACCCGGGCGACGAGCGACTACTCGCAGCTCATGAGTCAGGTGCGCGCCGCCGGCCTGCTCAGCAAGCGGCGGGGCTTCTACCTCTGGCTGCTCGCCGGGCTCATGACGGCGCTGGCCGCCTGCGGCGTGGCCTCGGTGTTGATCGGTCATTCGTGGTACCAGTTGCTGGTGGCCGGCATCGTCGGCATCCTCTTGACGCAGCTGGCGTTCGTGGGCCACGAGGCCGCGCACCGCCAGGTCTTCCAAAGCCACAAGACCAACGAATGGGTGGGGCTGATCCTCGCCAACCTCGGTGCGGGCCTGTCCTTTGCCTGGTGGAACAACAAGCACAACCGGCACCACGCCAACCCGAACACGATCGGCTCGGACCCCGACATCGAGGATCCCGTCGTCGCGTTCACCCCGCAGCAGATGGCCACGCGCCGCGGACTGTTCAAGTGGATCGCTGAGCGCCAGGGCTACCTGTTCTTCCCGCTACTGCTCCTCGAAGGTCTGAACCTGCACCGCGACGCCTTGCAGACAGTGCTCGGCCGCGGAGCCGTGAAGCGCCGCCCGATCGAGATCGCGACGCTCGCCATCCGCCTCGTCGGCATCCCCGTGGTCCTCTTCCTCCTGCTGCCGCCCGGCATCGCCGCCGCCGCCTGGGGTGTGCAGCTGGCCGTCTTCGGTTTCTACATGGGCGCCTCGTTCGCGCCGAACCACAAGGGCATGCCGCTGCTGCAGGAGCGCGGGACCCTGAACTTCCTCAAGCGCCAGGTCCTGACCTCGCGCAACATCAAGGGCACCCGGTTCAACACGGCCCTCATGGGCGGACTGAACTTCCAGATCGAGCACCACCTCTTCCCGTCGATGCCGCGGCCGCACCTCGCCGCCGCCCAGCGCATCGTGGCTGACTTCTGCGCCGAGCGCGGCATCTCCTACACGGAGGTCTCCCTCACCGAGTCCTACCGTCAGGTGGTCCAGTACCTGAACCGGGTCGGCCTCTCAGCCCGCGACCCGTTCGAGTGCCCCATGCAGTCCATGCGCTAAAGCGCCACTGCCTACCGCCGACGGGCGGCGACGAGCGGTCCACGGCAGCCTTGCCGTGGGCCGCTCGTCGTTGCCAGCACCCTGAGAGAACATGTTCTCTTGATCGTTACTTGAGCCTTTGAACTTCGCCGCTCCGAAACCACCTGCCACCGGATACTCTAATGAGCGAATCTACGGTGGGGGCCAAAGGATTGGGGTCGGGGACGACGATGGATTTCGAAAACGAACTGCTTGATCGCGCGGCGGGAACACTGCTCGGGCTCGCGACGGGCGACGCGCTCGGTGCCGGCTACGCGGCTGCGCCGCCCCACCCCGCAGAATCCGCCGTTGAGATGATCGGCGGCGGGCCGGCAGGCTTCGCCCCCGGAGAGTGGACCGACGACGCCGCGCTGGCAATTGTCACGGCGCTGGCCTTCGTGGACGCCCGCGGAGAATCGAGCCGCCGCGCACAGGATCTCATGGTGGCCGGATGGTGGGAACGCGCCCAGCACGCCCGCTCGCTCGGCGCGCAAACACGCAAGGTCCTCGCCTCCGCCGCACGGATCGCCGCCAACGACGGGCGCAAGACCCCCACCACGGCTGACGCCTTGGTCGCGAGTCAGCAGTACGCGCAGATGACGGACCTGACCGGCGGCAATGGCTCCCTCGTGCGCACCGCGCCGGTCGCCCTCGCGCATCTGGCGCAACCACCTTCCCGCGCGGCCAACGCGGCCGTGCGCATCAGCGCCCTCACTCACGTCGACCAGCGTGCCAACGAGGCGTGCGGTATCTGGACCGCAGCCGTGCACCACGCGATTCACACCGGCTCAGCGGACATTCGCGCCGGCCTCGAGTGGTTGCCGTCGAACAGCACTACTTATTGGCTCGGGCTCATCGAGGAAGCAGAGCGAGCGCACCCGGAGGATTTCCCGGACAGCGGCTGGGTGGTGCACGCGTTCCAGGCCGCCTGGTCGGCGATCCACCACTCCACCGCGGGAGCCGGCGCGACCGGTTCCACAGCCGAGAGTGTCCGTGCAGGACTCGAGGCGGCCGTCCGGGCCGGCAACGACACCGACGCGGTCGGGGCCATCGCCGGCTCCCTGCTGGGTGCCGCGCACGGGGCCGGCGCCCTGCCCCCGGAGTGGACCAGCGACCT
This sequence comes from Kocuria rosea subsp. polaris, assembly GCA_023896275.1. GTDB lineage: Bacteria > Actinomycetota > Actinomycetes > Actinomycetales > Micrococcaceae > Zhihengliuella > Zhihengliuella polaris_A. The sequence goes on from MLDA01000001.1 coordinate 97,329, forward strand.
GCACGGCTGGCCCGACGCGACCGCCGCGGACCTCGTCGCGCTCGCCGGCGACCTGGCCTCGGGCGGAGCACACGAGCCGCGTGCGCGCCGTTCACGTCGCGCAATCTAGGCACGCGGCGTCGTCGTCGTGGGCCCGCGGCGACATAATGGACCCGTGACTTCCCAACCAGCACCCGCGCCCGCCGACACCGCGACCTTCGACCCGGCCCCGCCGTTCGGACTCCTGCTCGACGTGGACGGGCCGATCGCGTCCCCCGTGACGCGCACCGTCGCGATCGAGTCGATCGGACGCGACCTCGCCGCGATGGCGAACGCCGGAATCCCGGTCGTCTTCAACACCGGCCGCTCGGACGCGTTCATCGCCGCCGAGGTGGTGCCCGTGCTGCGCGGCGCGGGCCTGCGCGAGGGCGCCCCCGTCTTCACGATCAGCGAGAAGGGTGCCGTGTGGGCGTCCGTCTCGCCCGCGGGGCTCGGCGAGATCAACATCGATCCCGAGCTGCGCCTGCCGGCGGCCTTGTACGACGACGTCCGCGCGTTAGTCGCCGAGCGGTACTCGGCGCTCATGTTCCACGACGAGACGAAGCGGGCCATGGTGTCCGTGGAGATGACCGTCGGCGCCGACCCGCATGCGTACCTGGCCGCGCAGAAACACTTCGACGAGGCGATTCCGACGTTGCTGGAGAAGCACAGTCTCAGGGATGTGCGTATCGATCCGACGATCATTTCCACCGACATTGAACACGAGCTGCTCGGCAAGGACCTCGGGGCGGCGCGGACGCTGAAGCTGCTCACAGAGCGCGGGATCGCGGCCGGCTCCTGGTTCACAATGGGCGACTCCCGCACCGACTACGCGATGGCCGAGTGGCTGCACAAGCACGGCCACGAGGTCGCTCACGTCGATGTGCGACCGGCCGACGGCGTGCCGGAGACACCGTACCCCGTGCTGACCTCGGCGACCGGCGCGATCCACGATGAAGCCGGTGCGGAGTTCCTCAAGGCCTGGGCCGGGCGCGTCGCCGAAGAAGCCTGAGTTAACGACCCGGGCCTGAGCCGTTGACACCCCCGCGGTCAGCAGCCCAGGCTCGAGTGCGGGGGTCAGGTCGCGATGCGCGCGAGCGCCAGCAGCGCCCAATACGACGACGCCCCGATGACCAACGCGAAGCCGCTCAGCCACACGAGGGCCGGCACTCCGCTCATCCGCGCGAGCAGGTAGGCGTCCGAGTTCCTCCGATCGCCGTGGCGGCGGTGCACCGCGGCCACCTTGAACCAGTCGCGCACCGCGCCGACCAGCAGCCCGATCCCCAGGACCAGCACGACCACCCCCACACCCCGCTGGGGGACAAACACGACCAGGCCCTGCGCGACGCCGGCGCACACGAGCGCGATCAGGACCCCCAGCCAGTTGCGGATGAAGAGCAGTGAGACGAGCAGCATCGCGGCGCCGAGCGAGAGCGCGGCACCGGCCCAGCCCGCCGAGGCCGCCCAGACCATGAGCGCGCCGGCCACGGCGGGCGCCGGATAGCCCCAGAAACCCGACCAGATGCTCCCGGCGCGCCCGCGACCGGCGCTGATCATCTCGCCGGAGTGGTCCAGGCGCAGCCGGATTCCGCGCACGACCCGGCCGGTCATGAGCGCCGCGAGCGCGTGCCCGAGCTCGTGCACGAATGTCACGTACAACCCGAACCACCGCCACGTCACCCGGGGCACGGAGACGGCCACGGCTGCCGCGATCACGAGCACCACCACCTGCGCGTCCAGGTGCACCGGCGCGGCCCGGGCAAAGCCGTCCCGCAGCGCGTCCCACCACGTCTCAAGTCCTGTCATCACCGACTCAGACTAGACGCCCGCGCTGTGCGTTGCCTTCACCGAATCCGCGACCGCCGGCCCCCACAGTAAGCTCTCTCCATGCGTTCACCGATCGAACAGTACCTGCGGGATCTGCATCGCGAATTGTCGGGCCTGACGGAGGGTCTTCCCTTCCAAGGCATCCCGGCCATGGCGAGTGTAGATCCCGATGATTTTGCCATTTGCCTGGCCACCGTGGACGGCTACGTCTACGAGGTCGGGGACTCCCGGACAGAGTTCACCATCCAGTCCATTTCCAAGCCTTTCACCTACGGGCTGGCCCTCGAAGATCACGGCCTGGACGCCGTAGACCGGAAGATCGACGTCGAACCTTCCGGCGACGCGTTCAACGAGATCTCGCTGGCCCACGACACCGGCCGGCCCGCCAATCCCATGATCAACGCCGGCGCGATCGCGGCGACCTCGCTCATCAAAGGCTCGGGCGGCCGCGATGGATTCGCCCGCATCCTCGATGTCTACTCGAAGTTCGCGGGCCGCCCGCTCTCCGTCTCCGAGCACGTCTTCGCGTCCGAATCGGCCACGGGCTTCCGCAACCGTGCCCTAGCTGACCTCCTACGCAGCTTCGGCATCATCGAGGACGACCCCGACGGCCCGGTGGAGAACTACTTCCGCCAGTGCTCGGTCCAGGTCAACGCGCGCGATCTGGCCCTCATGGGGGCCACGCTGGCCAACGGCGGCCAGCAGCCCGTGACCGGGCAGCAGGTTGTGGGGCTGGAAACGGTCCAGCGCATGCTCTCGGTCATGCTCACGTGCGGGATGTACGACGACGCCGGCGCGTGGACGAGCGCTGTCGGCCTCCCGGCGAAGTCGGGAGTGGGCGGCGGGCTCATGGCGGTGCTCCCCGGCCAGCTCGGCATCTCCGTGTACTCACCGCCCCTCGACCAGCACGGCTCGTCGGTACGCGGTATCGCCGCGGTCCGACGCCTCGCCGCCGAGATGGGATTGCACTTCGTCCAGGCCGCTCGAATCGGCCGCTCAGCCATCCGCGAGCACTACCCCATCACCGATTCTCCCTCCGGCGTCCGCCGCAACCAGGAGGCCACGGACGTCCTCACCGAACACGGGCACCGGGCCCAGCTGGTGGAACTGCACGGGGACCTGTTGTTCGCGGGCGCGGAGTCCGCCGCCCGGCACGTCAGTTCCTTGCCGGAAGACGTCGACATCCTGTTGTTGGACGTGCGAAAGGTAGACGAGGTCAACGACGTCGCCCTACGGCTCATGGACGAGCTGTGCGACGGCTTCGAGGAGAGCGGCCGGCGGGTGGCCGTGATCGACAGTCCCGGCCGGATCTCCGAGGTCCTGTGCACCGACGGGACACCGTTGTTCTCCGGGAGCACCGAGGCGATCGAGTGGGCCGAGGAGCTGCTGCTGCGCAAACACGGTGGCAGCTCGCTGGTCCCGGAGACCGTGGCCCTGCCCGACTTCGTGGCGCTGGCGCCCCTTTCGGACGAGCAGATCGCCGACCTCGACGCCGCCATGGAGCGACGCGTCTACGAGGACGGCGACCTGATCCGCCGGTCGGGCCAGAAGTTCGGCGGGATCTACTTCATCACCTCGGGCCACGTGGCCGCGAGCACCGCGCACGGCGGACACCACGTCCGCCATGCGACGCTCGGCCCCGGCATGACGTTCGGCGAGATCGCCCTGGGCGGCGGCGCTCCCGTCCGGGTCCGCGCCGAGGGCCAGGTGAACCTCCTGGTCCTGACGGCGGACGCGATCGAGAAGATCGAGCGCGACAACACGCCGCTGGCGCTGGCCCTGTGGAAGGCCGTGGCCACCGACGCGTACACGCGCGTGGAACAGAACCTGCAGGAGGTCGCCGTCCGCGTCCGCATCTGAGGCCGCGGACGGCTCCCCCGCCGTCGTCGTACTTGAGCGCCCGGTCTCCTACCGCGCGGCGAGCGCCTTCTGCCGCCGGTAGGAGATCACCGTGCCGACCACGACGAGTGCCAGGGCGATGAGGAAGATGCCGCTGCCGATCACGTTGGCCTGCGCCGGGATGCCGCGGGTGGCCGCGACGTAGATGAACTTCGGGAACGTGTCGAACGTGCCCGAGTTGAAGTTCGCGACGATGAAGTCGTCGAAGCTCATCGCGAAGCTCAGCAAGGCCGCGGCCATGATGCCCGGCAGCAGCAGCGGGAACGTCACCTTCCAAAACGTCGTGCGCGGGGACGCGTAGAGGTCGCCGGCGGCCTCTTCGAGGCGCCCGTCGAGGGAGGAGACGCGGGCCCGGACCGTGACGACGACGAACGCCATGCAGAACGTGATGTGCGCGATGACCACGGTCCAGTAGCCGAGCTGCCACCCGAGGTTCAAGAACTGCGCGAGCAGCGACGCCCCGAGGACGACCTCGGGGGTCGCGAGCGGCAGGATGATGAGGATGTCGGCGAGCTTGCGGAAACGGAACTTGTACCGGGCCAGGCCGAGCGCGATCGCGGTGCCGAGCACGGTCGCGATGATCGTGGCGACGAACGCGATCGACAGCGAGTTCCCGAGCGCGTCGCAGATGTTGGGCGCCCCGCACGGATTCATCCAGTTCGAGAACGTGAAGCCCTGCCACGTCAGGTTGGTGCGGCCGGCGTCGTTGAAGGAGAAGACGAAGATGTAGGCGATCGGGACCAGGAGGTAGACGAACGCCAGCCCGCCGAGGACAGGGACCAGCCAGCGGCCCACTTGCTGCTTGAGGCGCATCTAGAACAGCTCCTTCGTCCCGAACTTGCGGATGTAGGCCATGACCAGGACCAGGATGATCACCATGAGCACCGTGGAGAGCGCCGCGGCCATCGGGTAGTCGACGATCTTGAAGAAGCGCGAGTCGATGACCTGGCCGATCATGGCGGTGTCGCGGTTGTTTCCCAGGATCGTGGCATTGATGTAGTCGCCGGAGGCGGGGATGAATGTCAGCAGCGTCCCGGCGAAAACCCCCGGCATCGACAGCGGCAGCGTGACCTTGCGGAAGGCGGTCATGGGCGAGGCGTAGAGGTCGCCGGCCGCCTCGAGCAGGCGTGTATCGAGCCGTTCGAGGCTCGCGTAGATGGGCAGCGTCATGAACGGCAGAAAGTTATAGGTCAGGCCGGCGACGACGGCGATCGACGTCGCGGTCAGCCGCCCGTCCTCCGGCAGGATCGCCACGAACCGCAGGGCCTCGACGACGAATCCCTCGTCGGAGAGGATCTGCTTCCAGGCCTGCGTGCGCAGGACGAAGCTGGAGAAGAACGGGGCGATGAGGATGACCAGCAGGATCGAGGCGAGCAGCTTCTGTTGGCGCAGCCGCACGGCCACGAGGTAGGCCATGGTGTAGCCGATGAACAGCGCCAGGACAGTCGCGATGGCCGCGAAGAGGAACGACCGCAGCAACGGCACCCAGTACTCGCTGAGGGCCACGACGTAGTTGGAGACCTCGAACGCGGGAACGAACACGCCGGTTTCGGCTCCGGGCGGCTTCGCGTAGAGCGACATCGCCAGCAGCACGAACACCGGGGCCGCGAAGAAGAGCAGCAGGAACACGAACCCGGGGACGATGAGCCCGACGCCGATGCGCCCGCGGGCCTTCTCCGCCTGTTTCTCGGCCGCGGACAGGTCCCCGGCCGGCTCGGGGCGTCGGGTGGCGGCCGCCCTCATGCTTCTCGCTCCGCGGCGCCGGCGGCGACGTCGTCGTCCCCGGCCAGACCGAACGTGAAGTCCGGGTCCCAGCACATGACGGCCGAATCGCCGGCCTCGCCGGTGGCCTGGCCCATGTTCTGCGTGAACGTGCCCACGGTGCCCACTCCGGGCACGTCGATGAGGTACTCGGTCGAGACGCCCGTAAAGGAAGCGTCGATAATCGTGCCGTCGAGCCGGTTGTGCCCCGCGGGCACGGACTCCTCACCCGCGGTGAAGATGCGCATCTTCTCCGGGCGCACGCCGAGCACGACCTCACCCGAGTCGGCGACCGCGCGGTCGGCGCGCAGGCGCTGCACGCCCCCGGCGGCCTCGACGAGCAGGTACTCGCCTTCGCGGCCGACGACCTTCCCGCGCATGAGGTTCGATTTGCCGAGGAAGTTGGCGACGAACGCCGTCTTCGGCAGCTCGTAGAGCTCGCGCGGGGCGCCCATCTGCTCGATCCGACCCTTGTTCATGACGGCCACGACGTCGGCCATGGTCATGGCCTCCTCCTGGTCGTGGGTGACGTGCACGAACGTGAGCCCCAGCTCGGTCTGGATCTGCTTGAGCTCGACCTGCATCTGCCGGCGCAGCTTCATGTCGAGAGCGCCGAGCGGCTCGTCGAGCAGCAGGACCTGCGGGCGGTTCACGACCGCGCGGGCCAGCGCGACGCGCTGCTGCTGGCCGCCCGAGAGCTGGGCCGGCTTCCGGTTGGCCAGGTGCGCGAGCTCGACGAGCTCGAGGGCCTCCTTGGCGCGCGCGACGGCGTCGGCCACCTTGCGCTGCTTGAGCCCGAACGCGACGTTGTCCAGCACGGTCATGTGTGGGAACAGCGCGTAGGACTGGAAGACCGTGTTGACCGGCCGCCGGTGCGAGGGCAGATCGGTGACGTCTTGGGTCCCGATGCGCAGCGTGCCCTCGGAGGGCTGCTCGAGCCCGGCGACGATGCGCAGGGTCGTGGACTTGCCGCAGCCGGAGGGCCCGAGGAGGGCGAAGAAGGAGCCGGAGGGGATCGTCAGCGACAGGTCGTCGACGGCGGTGAACGTCGCGAACCGCTTGCTGACGTTCTCGATGATCAGATCGGCTCCGCCGGTCGCCCCGGGGACGACGGCGGCGCGTCCGCCCCGTTCATTCGACGCTTCCGGCCTGGTTGCTTCGGTCATGTGGCCGCCTCCCGCTCTTTCGGTGTTCTGCTGGTTCAACGATTCCTGCGTCTGGATCACGCTCAGACCCCGATCGCCCCGGAGAAGATCGAGGAGAACTCGTTCTCCTCACCCGAGTCGAGGGTGCGGAAGATGCTGACGTTGGCGAGGAACTCGTCGGTCGGGAAGATCAGCGGGTTGTCCACGAGCGACGGATCGATGCCCTCCATCGCCTCACGCGCGCCTTCTACGGGGCAGATGTAGTTCACGTAGGCGGCGACGGTCGCGGCGACCTCGGGATCGTAGTAGTAGTTCATGAGCTGTTCCGCGTTGGACTTGTGCGTGGCCCCGATCGGGACCAGCATGTTGTCGCTCCAGAGCGTGCCGCCGGCCTCGGGGATCGCGAACTCCCACTTGTCACCCTCCTCGAAGTTGAGCTGGGTGATGTCGCCGGACCAGCCGATGACGGCGAGCGCGTCCTCGGAGACGAGGTCCTCCTTGTAGGAGTTGCCCTTGACCTGGCGGATCTGCCCGTTGGCGATCTGCTCGGCCAGCACATCCGCGGCATTCCCGAACTCGTCGGCGCCCCAGTCGCCCGCGATGTCGACACCCTGTTCGAGCATGATCAGGCCCATGGTGTCGCGCATTTCGTCGAGGACCGCCACCCGGCCCTTGAGCTCGGGCTTCCACAGGTCGGACACCGAAGCCAGTCCGCCGGGCACCTTCTCCTTGTTCCACGCGATGCCGGCGAAACCGGACTGCCAGGTCAGGGAGTGCGTCCGGCCCGGATCGAAGTCGACGTCCTTCAGGTTGGCCAGGAGGTTCTCGGCGTTGGGGATGTTCGCCCGGTCGAGTTCCTGCGTGTAGCCCTGCCGGATGAGGCGCGAGGCCATGTAGTCGGTCAGGGTCACGATGTCCTGGCCGATGTCCTGGCCGCGAGAGAGCTGCGCCTGGACCTTGCCGTAGTAGGAGTCGTTGCCGTCGACGTCTTCGGAGTAGTTGACCTTGATGCCGGAGGAGTCCATGAACTCTTCGAGGCTAGGGTACTTCTTCGTCGAGTCGTCGTAGTCGAGGTAGAGCGTCCAGTTGGCCCAGTTGACCACGGCCTCGTCGGCGGAGACGTCCTCGGCCGCGGTCAGCGCGGCGGCGGAGCCCTCCGATCCGGTTCCCGTACCGGAGGTGCCGCAGGCGGCGAGGAGCCCGGCGAGGCCGAGGCCTCCCGCGCCTCCCAGGAGCCGACGGCGGCTCACTTGCGCGGCAATTAGGCTCTGCAGTCGCGGGTCGGCTGGCTTGCGGCGGCGATTGGCGTGCGGTGCCATGATGCGGCTCCTCTGTAATACGTAGTTGCGGTGCGATGTGACGTGTCACACATCATGCCAGCACTACCCGCCGAGGACAAGGGTTTCACGCGTAAACTTTGCATTACACAACTGATTCAGTCGCGTATCCACGATTAAATATCGTTTTCCCTTCCCAAAGCCCCTCGTCACTGCTTATGGTCGGTACATACACATCGACGGCCGGCAGGCCCCGCCCGGTGAGATCACCGCGGCGGCCGCGACCGCCGTCGTACCGACGAGAAGGTGATAAAGACGTGAATCGCGACGCCACGCAGTCCCACGCCGAGCTCCTGGTCCAGGACGAGATCTCCCGTGCCATCATCGAGGAGCTCCAGCGCAACGGCCGGCAGTCCTACGCCGCCGTCGCCAAGGAGGTCGGGCTGAGCGAGGCCGCGGTGCGGCAGCGAATCCAGAAACTCATCGACGCGCAGGTCATGAAGATCGTCGCCGTCACCGACCCGATGCAGCTCGGCTTCACCCGGCAGGCCATGGTCCTGATCCGGAGCCACGGCGACCTCACAGCCACCGCGGACCGCGTCGCAGAATTGCCCAACGTGGACTACTGCGTCGTCACCGCCGGGCGGACCGACGTCCTCGCCGAGGTCGTCTGCACGGACGACGACGACCTGCTCGAAACCATCAACACCATCCGACAGATCGAGGGCGTCACGTCATCGGAGACGCTGACGTACCTCTCCCTCCGCAAACAGGAATACGACTGGGGTACCAAATGACCATCGCAGACACCGCCACCAACACCACGCCGCGCGGCACCGACCGCCAGCAGGCCGCCCGCGACCACCTCTGGATGCACTTCGCCAAGCACTCCCCGCTCATCGAGGGCGGGTCCGTGCCGACGATCGTGCGCGGCGAGGGCCACCACGTTTTCGACGACACCGGCAAGCGCTACATCGACGGGCTCGCCGGGCTGTTCGTCGCCCAGGCCGGCCACGGCCGCGCCGAGCTGGCTGAGGCCGCGCGCAAGCAGGCCGAGAAGCTGGCCTTCTTCCCGCTCTGGTCCTACGCGCACGAGCCCGCCATCGACCTCGCTGAGCGCCTCGCCAATTACACGCCCGGGGACCTGAACCGCGTCTTCTTCACCACGGGCGGCGGCGAGGCCGTCGAGTCCGCGTTCAAGCTGGCCAAGCAGTACCACAAGCTGACCGGCAACCCGGGCAAGTACAAGGTCATCTCCCGTGCGCTCGCCTACCACGGCACCCCGCAGGGCGCCCTGGCGATCACCTCGCTCCCGGGCATGAAGACGCCGTACGAGCCGCTTGTCCCCGGCACCTTCCGCGTCCCGAACACGAACTTCTACCGCGCCCCCGACCAGTTCGAGGACAACGAGGAGGCGTTCGGCCTGTGGGCCGCCGAGCGCGTGCGCGAGGCCATCGAGTTCGAGGGGCCGGAATCCGTCGCGGCCGTGTTCATGGAGCCGGTCCAGAACGCCGGCGGCTGTTTCACTCCCCCGCCCGGCTACTTCCAGCGCGTGCGCGAGATCTGCGACGAGTACAACGTGCTCATGGTCTCCGACGAGGTCATTTGCGCGTTCGGCCGCATCGGCTCGATGTTCGCGTGTGAGGACTTCGGCTACACCCCGGACATCATCACGTGCGCGAAGGGCATGACGAGCGGCTACTCGCCGATCGGCGCGATGATCGCCTCGGACCGCCTCTTCGAGCCGTTCTCCAAGGGCGACACGACGTTCCTGCACGGCTACACGTTCGGCGGGCACCCGGTCTCGGCCGCCGTCGCGATGGCCAACCTGGACATCATGGAGCGCGAGGGGCTGAACCAGCGCGTCAAGGACAACGGCCCCGCCTTCAAGGCCACGCTGTCCAAGCTCACCGACCTGCCGATCGTGGGCGACGTGCGCGGCACCGGCTACTTCTACGGCATCGAGCTGGTCAAGGACAAGAAGACCAAGGAGACGTTCAACGAGGCCGAGTCGGAGCACCTGCTCGCCGGGTTCCTCTCGCACGCGCTCTTCGACGCCGGCCTGTACTGCCGCGCCGACGATCGTGGCGACCCCGTCATCCAGCTCGCGCCGCCGCTGACGATCGGCCAGCCGCAGTTCGACGAGATCGAGCAGATCCTGCGCGGCGTGCTCACCGAAGCCTGGGCGCGGTTGTAGGCCTGCCGTGACCGTGACTTCGGAACACGACGACGTCGCCCGCGCCGCGCGCGCACCCCGCACCGGGGTGCGCGCGCGGCTGGGCGGCTGGCTGCGCGGGCCGCACGAGACCGCGTTCGACGCCGCCGAGCGGGACGTGCCGGCCGCGGTGGCCGAGCGCAACCTGGCCGGCGCCCGCGAGGACGTCTACTGGTGGGACACCGCCGAGGCCCCGGACGCGCTGCCGGGCTTCGGCAAGCCGGGCGCCATGGCCTCCCCGGCGGCGAACACGGCGGACCTCGCCGTCGTCGGCGGCGGCTACACGGGCCTGTGGGCCGCGCTCATGGCCAAGGAACGCGACCCGGAGCGGGACGTGCTGCTGCTGGAGGGGTACCGCTGCGGCTGGGCGGCGTCCGGCCGCAACGGCGGTTTCCTGGAGGCGAGCCTCACCCACGGCGACTCGAACGGCGAACAGCATGCGCCGGCGGAGAACGACCGGCTGAAGGAACTCGGGGCGGAGAACGTCCGCGAGATCGCCGAGACGATCGAGCGCTACGGGATCGACGCCGACTTCCGGGCGACGGGCGAGATGATCCTCGCCTCCGAGCCGCACCAGGTGGACGAGCTGCGTGCCGAGGCCGCGGAGACTGGGCGCGAGCTGCTCACGGACGGGGCCCTGCGCTCCCGCCTGGACAGCCCGCTCTACCGCGCGGGGCTCTTCGACGCCGAGTCCACGGCCATCGTGAACCCCACCAAGCTCGCCTGGGGGCTGCGCCGCGCCGCACTCGACGCGGGCGTGCGCATCGTCGAGCACACGCCGGTGCGCGCACTCGAGGCCCCGCGGGGCCGCGGGGCGCAGCCGGTGCGGCTGCGCACGGACGGCGGCGACGTCGTCGCACGTCAGGTGGTGCTGGCCACCAACGTGTTCCCCGCGCTCATCAAGCGGCTGCGCTGGTACACGGTCCCGGTCTACGACCACGCGATCGTGACCGAACCGCTGACGGCGGAGCAGGAGGCGTCGATCGGTTGGGCCGGGCGCGAGGGCCTCGCCGACATGAACAGCCGGTTCCACTACATCCGGCCCATCGACACCGCGGAGGGCCTGCGCATCCTGGTGGGCGGGTACGACGCGCTCTACCACTTCGGCCGCAGCATGAGCGAGCGGTACGACCACTCGCCCGCGACCGCGCGGCGCCTGGCGCAGCACTTCGCGGCGATCTTCCCTCAGCTGGCCGACGTGCGGTTCTCGCACAGCTGGGGCGGGGCGATCGACACGTGCAGCCGGTTCTTCAGCTTCTTCGACCTGTCCCACGGCGGGCGGGTTGCCTCGGCCGCCGGATTCACGGGCCTCGGCGTGGGCGCGACGCGCTTCGCGGCGAACGTGATGCTGGACCAGCTCTCGGGCGAGCGCACCGAGCTCACGGAGCTGGAGATCGTGAAGAAGAAGCCGCTGCCGTTCCCGCCGGAGCCGTTGGCCTGGCTGGGCGTGAAGACAACGACGGCGGCCATGATCCGCTCCGACCGGAACAAGGGCCGGCGCGGGCTCTGGCTGCGCACGATGGACGCCGTGGGGATGGGTTTCGACTCCTGAGCCGCGGCGCGCGGGGCCCCGGGGACTCGGCCGATCGGCTGCGCCCGGGGGCTCCTGCGCCATCACCAGGCTCCGCCCGGGGGTCCCTGCGATAGCCCGGGTTGAGCCCCTCCCGGATCATGGGAGCCTCCCCCGGGCGAACAGCGAGAGGCCGCCGACCAGCTGACGGATCCACGTCCGGCAGGGTCGTCGCACACAGTTAATCCGCGGTTCAGCCCGCCGCTTTCTCACCCCGTTAGCGTGGCCCAAGACGCCGGGTTGAGCGCGCCTGAAGATCTCCGACCGTGTCGTTTCGGCCGGCGTCGTCCCGTATGGGATGCTTTTCCTCTGCCACGACGAGGTGGCGTTCTCCTTCCGGGTCGCTGAGCGCCCGCCGGGCGGACGCGTCGAGCTTCGCCGGGCGGGATTCCACACCAGGTCCGGCCCCGGCCGCGCCGCAACCGCAGGAAGGATTGAGAGATGACCGAAGTGGTCCTCGAGACGATGATCGGCGAGTCCGATGCCCAGAGACTGGTGCGCACGAAGGCCCCGTCCTTTCGGCTGGTGCGCTCGGAGCTGACATACCGCCCCTACAGCGGTTTCGTGCACCGCCTCGACCTTCCGCGCGGCCGCTCCCGCCGGGTCCACACGCTCGTCGACCGCTTCAGCGGCAAGGCGTCCGTAACCGGCCCCTGGCAGACCGCCGCCGCTCTGGACCCGCGCGGCCGCAGGCTCGATGAGCCCCAATGGGGTTCGCTCTCCTTCGCCGAGGCCCGCCGGCGGGCGCTGAAGGCCGTCGCTGCTGCGGCCCCGCCCCAGCAGGCGCCCGCCGCCTCCAGGCGGCCAGTCGATGAGCGGCTCGGGCACCCCACCGTATGGAAGCCGGGCTGGGTGCTCGACGGCGTCGTCGGCGGCCGCGACGTGCGGATCTTTGTGGACGCCGTCGACGGCCACTCGGTGGTCGACGACTCCTGAGGGGGCCGCACCGCCGGCTACGCAGAAAAGCCTGAGCTACCGACACGAGCCAGAGGAATATCCTCCGGCTGCGGTCAATAGCTCAGGCTTTTCCGAGCGACCAGGGTCAGTCGGCGATGTAGAGCAGGCGCTTGTTGACGAACTCGTCCATGCCCAACGGGCCAAGCTCGCGGCCGAAGCCGGAGCGCTTGACGCCGCCGAACGGCATCTCGAAGGACTCCGCACCCGGGGCGTTGACGTTGGTCATGCCGACCTCGAGCTGCTCGGCAATCTTCCGGGCGCGCTCGGTATCAGCGGAGAAGACGCTGCCGCCGAGGCCGAACTCGGTGTCGTTGGCGAGCTTGAGCGCCTCGGCGTCGTCGGCGACCTTGTAGACCGCGGCGACGGGACCGAAGAGCTCCTCGCGGTAGGCGCGCATTTCCGGGGTGATCCCGGTGAGCACGGCCGGCGAGTAGTAGGACGCCGGGCCGTCGTGCAGCTCGCCGCCGACGTGCAGGGTGGCACCCTTGGAAACGGCGTCCTGAACCTGCTCGTGCAGCTTCTCGGCCGCGGCGCGGGAGGAGAGCGGGGCGAACGTGCCCTCGGCCTCTTCGGCCGGGTCACCCGGGGTCAGGCCCTGGGCCTTGGCCACGAGGCCGGCGACGAAGTCGTCGAAGATGCCCTCGGTGACGATCATGCGCTTGTTCGAGTTGCAGGCCTGGCCCGTGTTCTCGATGCGCGTGGCCCACGCGGTGTCGACGATCTCCGAGACGTTGTTGCTGTCGAGCACCACGAACGGGTCGGACCCGCCGAGCTCCATGACGGACTTCTTCAGGTACTTACCGGCCAGCGAGGCGACGGCGGAACCGGCGCGCTCGGAGCCGGTCACCGAGACGCCCTGAATGCGCGGATCGGCGATGATGTCGGCGATCTGCTCGTGGGTCGCGAACAGGTTCTGGTAGACGCCGGCCGGGACGCCGGCGTCGTCGAGCAGCTTCTGCATGGCCAGGGCGGAGCCCGGGACCGTCTCGGCATGCTTGAGGAGGATGGTGTTGCCGAGCACCAGGTTCGGGGCCGCGAAGCGGGCGATCTGGTAGTACGGGTAGTTCCACGGCATGATGCCCAGCAGGGGGCCGACCGCGCGGCGCTGGATGATCGCCTTGCCGCCGATGAAGGATTCGATCTCCTGATCGGCGGTGAACTTCTCGCCGTTGTCCGCGAAGTACTTGAAGATGTCGCCGCAGAACTCGGCCTCGCCGATGCTCTCGGAGAGCGGCTTGCCCATCTCGCGAGTGGCGATGCGGCCGAGCTCTTCCTTGCGTTCATAGAAGAGTTCGGCGATCTTGTGCGCGATCGCGACGCGCTCCGCCATGGGGCGCACGGCCCACTCGACGTAGGCTGCCTGGGTGGTCTCGAGAGCGGCGGCGACGTCGGCGTCGGTCGCGGTCTCGAAGGTTTCCTCGACCTGGCCGGTGGCCGGGTTCAGGATCTTGTACTGCAAGGCGGTGGAGTCCGTCATGTGAGTTCCTTTCTCGCTGCTGGGCCGGCCCGGGCGGGTGCCGCGCCGTCCCCTTGCCATCCGGGGTGGCCGGGCCACTAAAATGAAGCCTATTCATTTACTGATACGAATGTACCGTGTCCACCACCCGCTTGTGAACCCGTTCACGCCATCGTAGGGAGTTTTAATGACGCCGTCGAAGGATTCGCCGCAACCCGCCGCGGCGGGGCGGGCGCCCGGCGTCGAGCCTGCGCGCCGGGCCGGGCGTCCGACGACAGCGGTGCTCACCCCGGCGGGCATCACCGCCGCCGCGATCCGGCTGATCGAGGTGCAGGGCGCCGAGTTCAGCATGACGGCGCTCGGGCGCTCCCTCGGCGTCGCACCGTCGGCCCTCTACAACCACGTGGCCGGGCGCGATGGGCTGCTCACGCTCGTCCAGGACGAGCTCATGGGCCACATTGATGTCTCCGGGTTTGGCACGATCCACGTCGTCGCGGCGCTGCGCCGCTGGGCGGAGAGCTACCGGAGGGTCTTCGCCCGGCACGAGGCGATGGTGCCGATCATCGCGGTCCTGCCGGTCACCGGCTCACCGCGCACGGTGGACATGTACGAGCTCGTCGCTGAGCATCTCATCGCCGCCGGATTCCCGGCGGCCGACGTCGTGCCCACGATCGTCGCGTTCGAGTCCCTTGTCTTCGGCTCCGCGATGGACACCAACGCCCCCGCGTCGATCTTCGACACCTCCGGGCATCCCCGGCCCACCCCCGCCTTCGACGAGGCGCGCCGGGCCCAGGCCGCCACGGGCACCACCTCCGCGGACGCGAGCTTCAGCTGGGGGCTGGAGCGGCTCCTCGCCGGCGTCGAGGCGGGCCTGCCCGCCGGGGCCTGACCTGCCCGCTCCGGG
The DNA here is from genome assembly GCA_023896275.1 of Kocuria rosea subsp. polaris. Taxonomy (GTDB): domain Bacteria; phylum Actinomycetota; class Actinomycetes; order Actinomycetales; family Micrococcaceae; genus Zhihengliuella; species Zhihengliuella polaris_A. The sequence goes on from MLDA01000001.1 coordinate 112,358, forward strand.
GGATCCCCCAGACCGACCTCAGGGTCGGCCCCTCCCTCGGGATGAGCCGCACGTCACCTGGGCGACCGGCGGGCTGATAACCGGAGTCCGGCATTCGAGCCCACCGGAGGACGCGCGCACCCGGCGCGCCTCCATAGCGTTGAGGCATGATGAAAAACCAGTCCTCGACCCAGACCACCACCGCTTCCGAAATCAGCGCCCGCGCCGCCCACCCCGCCGGCACGGGCCGGCGTCGTCCGCGCCGGGTGCTGCCGCTGCTCGCGCTGGCGGCCGTCCTGCCGCTTGCGCTCTCGGCGTGCGGCTCGTTCGATCTGAACGACAAGTACGACGACGCCGCCTCCAAGACGGCCCCCACCAGTGAGGAGGGCAAGTCCGACGGGCTGCTGGCGTCGTGGGTCCCGGACGGCGGCACCGACGTGAAGGTCGAGCAGCGCTCCACCGGCCACGAACGGCTCATGACCATGGCATACGACGGCGACCTGCCCGGGACCTGCACCGCGATCGCCGCCGCGGGCGAACCGACCGACGCCGAGCTCGAGGCCAGCTACGGCACCGACAACCGCGTGAAGGACATCGACCTCGCGGATCTGGACACGAAGCCGACGCTGACCGCCGACTGGTGGCCCGAGGGGCAGGAATCCAAGACGACCCACCTGTGCGGGCGCTGGTGGGTGTCGCAGGAGGACGGCAACCTCTACGCGTTCGCGCCGGACGCCCTCCAGATCAGCGACAAGGTCCGCAGCGAGCAGGCAGCCGCTGAATAGTCGGCACCGCCGGTGACGCGGTTCAGCTCTCCTGAACCGTGAACTCGATCCGGTGCCAGCCGCTGGCGCCGTCCGGCACCGGATCGGCTCGCTCGCTCGTCTGCCGCTCCCCGTCGCCGTCGGTTGCCCGGACGCTCACGCTGTGCCGGCCCGGCGTCGCGTCCGCCCACGCAAACGACCACTGCCGCCACGAATCGACACCCGCGTCCGCGGCCAGCGTCGCGGGGAGCCATTCGCCGCCGTCGATCTGCACTTCTACCGCAGAGATCCCGCGCTGCTGAGCCCACGCCGTCCCGCCGATCATGACCTCTCCGGGCGCGACGGACGCGAAGGAACGCGGGACGTCAACCCGCGAGGCCAGCTTGATCGGGCCCCGCGCGGACCATCCGCGGTCCGTCCAGTAGGCCGAATCGTCAGCGAAACGGGTGACTTTGAGGTCGGCGAGCCACTTGGTCGCGGAGACGTAGCCGTACAGCCCGGGCACCACCATGCGGACCGGGAATCCGTGCTGGGGCGGGAGCGGCTCGCCGTTCATGCCCACGGCCAGCAGGGAGTTGCGCTCATCCGTGAGGGCTTCCAGGGGTGTGCCGGCGGTGAACCCGTCGACGCTGCGGGAGAGCACCATGTCGGCGGTCGGGTCGACTCCGGCCCGCTCGAGCAGCCGGCGCACCGGCACGCCGAGCCAGCGGGCGTTGCCGGCCAGGTCCCCACCGACGGGGTTCGAGACGCACGTGAGCGTGACATCTGCTTCGACCAGCTCCTCGGCGAGAAGATCGTCGAAGCCGATCTCGATCTCCCGCTCCACGAGCCCGTGGATCCGCAGGCGCCACGTGGACGGGTCGACCCGCGGCACGGATAGGGCCGTATCGATGCGGTAGAAGTCGTCGTTCGGAGAGACGAATGGCGGCATGCCGGGCACCGGGCTGGAGACACCGTCCGGAAGAGCCGCGGCCGGGACCGCCGGTGCGGGCAGTCGGATCGCGTCGCGGACGGCGGCGATCCCGGTCCGGGTGCCCGAGACGGCTCGCCCGGCGACAAGTAGTGCCACGCCCACCACGGCTGCGCCGGCGGTGCCGAGCAGGAAGCGGCGACGGTCGGTCGCGTCGTCGGCCGCTGCCTCGACGTGACCGCCGGCCGCCCGCTGCGCGAGGCGCGCGAGGACCCAGAGGACCAGCGCGCCGGCGACGGTACCGGCGACGGCCGGGACGGCGTCGACCAGTGTGGTGCCGGCGCGGGAGATCACCACCAGGGCGGAGCCGAGGCCCAGGATCCCGACCGCACCGACGGCCACCACGTGGTGCTTGCGCGCGAGCAGACCGATCCCGGCGGCCAAGATCAGCACGATGAGGAACATCGTCGCGAACAGCGCGATCTTGTCGTAGATCCCGAAGAGAGCGATGGCCGCGTCCTTGACCCACGGCGGGATGATGTCGATGAACGCGCCGCCGATGGAGACGAGCGGTGCCGACGCCGCGGCGAAGAAGACGGAGAGTGCCTCGGCCGTGCCGAGGAGGACGAGGGCGGCGGCGATGCCCGAGAGCATGAATCGCCATCCGGAGCGGAATACGTGTGCCATGTCGATGACCCCTTGCAATGTCAGTGGGTCGGCACCGGTGCGGACTAGAGTTCGCTGAGCACGATCGGATCGGTGGTCGGTTGCTCTGACCCGGTCGCTGGCTCGACAGTGATGCCGATGTGGGTGATGCCCTCCATGGGGCCCTCGAGAATCTTGCTTTCAGCGCCGGATGCCTCAGCTTCGGAGAGCATGCCGGCGGGTGCTGCCCCGTCGTCCGAGATCAGCCACAGCTCGTAGGCGCGGCCTTCAGGGAGTTCTGGCAGGTTGGATGATGCGAGGACCATGACGCCCTCTTCAGCGGAGTAGCTCAGATGAATCATGCCGCCGCTCGAGGACGGAGCATTGGTCATCTTGGCGTCAGAGGCCGTCATGATCTGCCCGACGGTCTCCTGGTAGCGGGCCGTCTCGGCCAGCAGCTGCTTCGTTTCGTCCAGCTCGTTCTGCTGGACCATGACGACGCCGGTCAGGACCCCGCTCGAGAGCAGGAGAACGGTTGCTGCTGCGGCCAGAATCCGGGTGGACTGCTGCTTGCGGCGGAAGGCGTCGAGTGAGACCACGTCGGCCCCGAGCGATTCCTGCTCGGGCGCGGCCTCCCGCTGCTCCACGGGCGCTGGCGAGTCGGCGGTGGCGGCGTGTTCGGCCGCCTCCGGCTCGTCGACGCCGTCGTCCTGCTTCGGCATCGGCGGCAGCTGCCGCGTCTGCTTGATCGCGGACATGATGTCCTTCTTGATCCGCGGCGGCGGGTTCTCGGCGCCGGCAGCGGCGGCAAGATGCGTGGCGGTCTCGGCGAGACTGCGTGCCTCTTCGGCGGCTTCGGGATTCTCCGCCAGATACGCCTCGACTTCAGCGCGCTCAGCAGCTTCGAGGGCGTTGAGGGCCCACGCGCCTGTCGATGAATGCTTGTGATCGCTCATCACGCCACCCCCAACCTGTCTCTCAAAATGATCATTCCGTCGCGTATGCGTGTTTTCACGGTTCCCAGCGGCACCTGAAGCAGGGTCGCCACCTCCCGGTGCGTGTAGCCCCCGTAGTAGGCCAGCCGGATCGCGTCCCGCTGCATCTCGGTCAGCGTCTCCAACGCCTTGAGGACGCGGTCGACGTCGGCCCGCAGGACGGCGACGTCTGCGACGTCGTCCGCGGTCTCCTGGAACTCCTTGATGCCCTGAGCGAGGTCCCGCTTATTGCTGGAGACCGTCGCACGAACCTTGTCGACGGCCCGGCGATGGGCCACCGTGCAGATCCAGGATCGGGCGGAGCCCCGGTCGGCGTCGTAGCGCGTCGCATGCTGCCAGACCTCGACGAAGACTTCCTGGAGGACTTCTTCGCTGAGATCCGGGTCGCGGACGACCCGCTTGATCAGACCGAAGACCAGTGCGGCGGAGTCATCGTAGAGCGCTTCGAAGGCGTCTTCGTCGCCGAGCGCAACGCGGGCGAGAAGATCGTTCAACGTCGCGGGCTCGGATTCGTTCCGCGCAGTGCCGGGCAGTTTCATTACCCCCATCGTTCCATATGAGGCGTTCATCACCGCTCCGACCCCTCTCCACTTTGCTCCGTGTCGCCTGGGTCACTACCGACCTGGGCGGAGACCACGGGTCCCGGAACATGCGCCCCGGGACCCGTGCCGCTCGCGAGTTCCTACATGTCGTCCGAGGCCGGCATCAGCACCTCGTCGACGAGGTAGACGGTGGCGTTGGCAGTCTGCACGCCGCCGCAGATGACGTTGGCGCCGTTGACGGTGAGTTCGTCACCCTCTCCTGCGACCTCGACGGTGCCGCCCTGAACCGTGGTCTGCTCGCCGACAATGTCGTCCGGAGCGATCTGCCCGGGGACCACGTGGTAGGTCAGGACCGTGGTGAGGGTGTCAGCGTCGCTGACAACACCGTTCAGGTCGTCCTCGGGGATGGCCGCGAAGGCCTCATCGACCGGGGCGAACACGGTGAACTCGTCGCTGTTGAGCGTGTCGACCAGGTTGACGTCCTCGTTCAGCTCGCCGGAGACGGCCGCGGTCAGGGTCTTCAGCAGCGGGTTGTTCGAGGCCGCGACGGCGACCGGGTCCTGGGCCATGCCGGCGACGGAGCCGTCACCCTCGGGGACCTGCTCGGCGTAGGCCGCGCAGCCGGGGCCAACGAGGTTGGCTGCCGGGTCCATCTCCTCGGCCTCGTCCGTGGCCGGAGCCGAAGAGCTCATGTCCTCCGCCATCGGGCTGGAGGACGACATGTCGTCCGGAGTGTCGCCCGAGGAACAGGCGGCGAGGGCGAAAGCGGCGGTGGCAAGGACGCCGAAGACGGGAAGGATGCGGTTGTTTTTCATGACATTTCTCCTTGGTTGTGTGCCAAAAAATGGCGTGTGCGAATTTCTCGACGGGTACCGGCCGTGCTGTGGCCGGTACCCGAGCTGGGGACCTCAGGCCGTAGCGGCGTGGAGGTTTTTCCGGCGCCCGAGGATCAGTCCGAGGGCGACCATGCCGATGCCGAGTCCGAAGTGCAGGACGTTGTCGGCACCATTGACCGGAACGAAGTTTGCGGGGCTGCCGTGCGGCACCAGGACGCCGTAGACGCCAAGGACCAGGTAGACGACGCCGCCCCAGACGAGGTAGCGGACGGCCCCTGAGTTGCCCCGGCCGGCGACGATGCCCAAGACGCCGAAGAGCAGGTGCACCACGTTGTGGAGCACGGAGACCTGGAAGAGGCCCAGAAGCATGGCCTCGGAGTGGTGGGAGGCGAACGTGAGGTCGCCAAGGTTGCTCGTGATGCCGGGAACGAATCCCAGAACGCCCACCAGCAGGAAGACCACTCCAACGGTGCGAGCTGCGAGTGCAACTGCGGACCGTCGCGTCACCTGAGCTGCGGAACTGTTCATCGTGCGCTCCTTTGTCGATGTGTCGTCACCGCCGTTGCGCGGTCACATGAACAATTCGGAGCGGACGGGAAATCGGATTGGAGAATTCGCAAAGTTTTTTTGCGGGGCACGGCCGCCGCGACGTCAGCGCGCCCCGGGACGTGACTTGGACCCCGAACTTGACCTTGAACCTCAGGCGTCCAGATGCCTCCGCCAGAGCCGAAATACGCTGGAGCGCCTACGCCCCAGATACAGCGAGTGGCTGCGCGAGTTGTCTTCCGGCGTCAGCGCAGCGGAGGTCGAGACCGTGCACGGTGCGCTCGCGCAGGTGCAGCTGAAAGTCGACGGCAGTGCCCTGGATGCGTAGTCGGGGCGCACGCTCGATGGCAGGAATCGGCCCGGGTCATGTCCGCGCGCTGAACGCCGGGAGGACACAGGCACGGACACTGACCTAGGCATCCTGAAACGCATGGCTGCGATCGGCACTTCGCTCCGGGAGTGTGTTTCCCTGCACGAGTTGGACCGGCTCGCCGTTCACATCGGACGCCTGTTTCACCGTCAGAGATTCGGAAGCCTGCTTCACCGTCAGAGAATGGGTGTGGATGGCAGCACGCCCCCGCCTGGTGACCGATCTGAATGACTCGATCGCCTTACTCGCCGCGTGGACGGATGAGGCAGCGGCGAACCTACGAAGGTTCGCCAGCGAAGCCCTCCGACCCCGCGGCGTTTGGGCTTCCCGCATCCCCGCGCTCAAGAACGATCCATCACTCGGCGAGCGCTTGCTGGAACCGCTCGGCGCGGACCCCTCACGGGTGCTGGACTCCCTGGCGAACTGGATCAACAATGCCGCAAAGACCCGCCCGGAATGGGCGCGGGCACTCTGCGACCGCTGGCAGATCCAAGGCCCGACCCCGACCACAGTTCGCATCACCGCCCGCGCGCTTCGCTCACTGAGACCGTGACGCCCCGGATGGGGCTTGAGATCAGCTGACGCCAACGGCCGCTTCTACGCAGGTGGGCCTATGCCCTCCACTACGTCGCCTAGTTCCGGAGACGTCCGGTCAAGGAGCGATGAGCCCTTCGCGCGATCCTCGCCAGCCGCCACGCTGGTAATCCCGAGGCGACATCCCGTGTGCTTGCTGAAACACCTTCGTAAAGCCGGAGGCGTGCGCGTAGCCGAGACTTCTCCCGACTTCCGCGACGCTTCGTCCATCCTGCAACGCGCGACGGGCGAGCGTCATGCGTAGCTGGGATCGCCAGCGCGGGAAGGTCTGCCCGGTGATGCCGACGAAGTCTTCATGAAGACCCTGCGGCGTATCACCCGTCAGCCCCAGCCTGGCCCCCCAATCCGCCAGTGTCCCCTTGGCGGCGGGGTCCGCGCTGACTCCGGCGAGAATCGCGTGGACAGGATCCTCAGTGTCCACCCCTGCGCTGGCGCTGGCCGGGGGGCGACTCGTCTGCGCCGCAGCACGGATGAGGTTCGCCACGAAAGCGTCGTCGTGGATTTGCGGGCGCAACCCGCTGTAGTTCGAGATCATCGAATGAAGCAAGAAGTCTTCCGCTTCACCACCCGCGCGCAAAATTTCCGTAGGAGGGGCTGCGCCCGGACTACTGCCGGGCTGAGATCCAAGAGGCAGCAGGATTGACCCGGCCGCCAGTTCCACCTCGTTGCGCACCCCGGCCGGCAACCACATGACGTCACCGCGGCGTAGACGCCAACTGTGCCCTCCGCTCTCGACTCTCGCGCTCCCCCGAAACATCCACACGACCACGTGAAAGTCGTTGACGCGCGACCAGCTTGCACTTGCCGGGATCTGCGGCGGGCTCGACTGCCGTTCTCTCGGGACGCACGCGGTCAGTTCCTCCACCCGCTCGACCAGCCGCACAGGGGCATCTGCCACGACAGATCCGCCTTCCGGACGTGTCGCGAACAAAGCGCGGTAACCACTCGGAGTCACCCCGGTTCCCTCTCGGAATGCCCTGGTGAAGCCGGCGGGAGTTGCGTAGCCCACCTGTCGGCCGGTCCAGCCGATGTCCCGACCCGCATCGAGATAGGTCGCTGCCGCCGTGACGCGGGCAACAGTCCTCCAGCGAGCAAAAGGCAGTCCGGTTTCCTCCGCGAATTGTCGTTGCAGGGTGCGCACACCGATGTTGAACCTCGCGGCGAACACAGCCAACTCCGTGTCATCCGCCGGAGTTCGTAGCAGCTTGCGCGCAACCTCGAGCGCTGCCCCAGATTGTGGCAGCGGCAGCGCGGCCAGTCGAACGGCGCTCGCTCGAGCACCGAGTGCCTCGTAGGGTGAACCGGAGATGAAGCCGACCAGCCCCGTGCCGGTTCCGGCGGCACCACGCAGGTAGCCGAGGCTGAGGGCGAACTGAAAGACCAGCCAGTCTGACCACGCCTCGGGCACGGGGATCTCGACCACGCGGTCCAGCCCCTCGGGAAGGTCGACCGCCGGCAGCATGATCGGCAGGGCGACCGAACCAGGTTCACCGTGAATCTGATAGTCGACCCCCGCAGGCACCCAGAGTGCCAATCCGGCGTCGAGCGAGTGCGTGAATCGACCGGCCTTGACCACTACCCTCCCCGTGCGCACCCAGAGCAGTAGTGGCTCGCGCACATTCGTCGTACGCGCTGTTCTGGTCGCTGGCACGGAGGGCACAGCGCCTGAGGGAAATACTTGGGAAGCCATGGAGTTCCGTTTCCTCGCGGTTGCGGAGTGAGTGTAAGAAGTCGGCGCGCACCGATAACCGTAGCGTATGAGGCAAGGCTAACCTTACTCATTGTCCGCGCCCCGGCGCCTTATCTCGGACGATCACATCCCGCCTCGTTTCCCAGGAGTATTCGTCGTGCCAGCCACCGTCCGCCAGACCACCAACTTCCCGGTCGTGCTCCGCGAGCTCGAAGTGCTGCGGATCCGCGACCTCACAACAGGCATGCGCCGCATCACTCTCACCGGACCGCAACTGGGTGCGGCCGATGACGCGGCCCATCCCCCGCGGCAGGCGTTCACCAGCCCCGGTTTCGACGACGATTTCCGGATTCTGCTCCCGTACCCGGGCGAGATCGAACCGGTGCTGCCGCTCATCCGCGACGGCCGGGTCACGTTTGCCGACGGCCGCCGCCCCCTGGCTCGTGCGTACACCGTGCGACGGTTCGATCCGGTCTCTCTCGAGCTGGATGTCGACGTCGCTCTGCACGGCTCCGGCATCGCCACGGCCTGGGCCTGCAACGTCCGTCCGGGTGAGCGCGTGCACATCGCCGGGCCAGGACTGTCACGCGAGCTACCTTCCGAGACAGACTGGCTGCTCATCGCCGGGGACGAAACCGCACTACCGGCAATCGCCCGCCTGCTTGAAGAGCTCCCCATCACGGCCAGTGCCCAGGTATTCATCGAGATCGCCGAGAAAGCGCACCAGCAGCCGCTGCGCGTCCTGCCCGGAGTACTGGTCACCTGGTTGCCCAGACGTGGTGCTCCCGCTGGCACCACCACCCTGCTGTTGGACGCAGTGCGCACGGCGCCCTGGTGGCCGGGGTCACCATTCGCCTGGATCGCGGGAGAACAGTCCACAGTGCGCGCGCTCCGCCGACACCTCGTTCTCGACCGCCACCTCCCGAAGCCCCGGATCGACTTCACCGGCTATTGGAAGCACGGCGGTGACCTCGAGCTCGAAGACCCCGATGCCCCCGTGGATGCCTAGCCCACACCACGCTCCCTCTTCTCTCCTTCCCCTTCTCTACCCGAAAGGTCACGAATGACAACTCTGTCCTCACCCCCTGGCAGCCTCCGCCGGCGCGTCATCGCCGCAGCGATGACCGGCCTCAGCGCCGCCCTCATCGTCACAGGATGCGCCGGCGGCCAAGATTCCGAGACCCCCGGATCGATCGAAACCAGCCTGCTGCCTCCGGCGGAGGGCCACGTCGAGTACCCGCTCGCCCTGGCGTCACCGTACGGCGAGACCATGCTCGAGGAACGCCCCCAGCGCATCGCCGCGATCGTGCCGAACGCCCTCGACACGGAGCTCTTGCTGTCTCTCGGTGTCACGCCGGTGCTCAGCTCGTCGATGGTGAACGAGTCCGCGTCCGGTTCCTATCTCAAGTCATACGACGCAGCCAGTATCGAGACCTTCGAGTTCCCCATGGGTGCCACTCTGCCCATCGAGGCGATCGCAGCGAGCGATCCGGACCTGATCGTTGCCGTCGGCTGGCAGAGCGGCAACGGCTCCACCGATCTCGGTGACTCCTTCGACAAGCTCGCCTCGATCGCCCCCGTCTTGACGAGTCCGGAACAGCCGGAAGGTCGTTTCCTGACCCCCTGGCAGGAGTCCATTCAGATCCTCGGCGACACCCTGGACTTGAGTGACGCCGCCGCGACCGTGATCGCCGACAACGACGCCTACTTTGCTGCGTTCCGCGACAACCACCCGGAGTTCAACGGTAAGACAGCCACGTGGGCGATCTGGTACGACTCCTCGTACGGTCTGCACTACCTCTCGCAGCCAGACTCTGCTCCTGAGGAGTTCCTGACCGGCCTCGGCTTCGCGAAGAATCCTCTGGCCGAGAACTTCGCGGCGGGCACCGCCGTCAGCGGTGAACTGCTCGCGAAGATCGATGCCGATGTGCTGCTGCTCGGACAGAGTCGTGTCGCCGACGAGGCCGAGTTCACCGAGTTTACGAACGGCGCGCTCTTCCAGAACCTCGATGCTGTCACAAGTGGCAACTGGATCGCAGTGCCGTCGGTGCTCGACGACGGCGGCGACATCCTCTGGGCGGTCACGAGCGGCGGGCCCATCGGCACGGAATGGGCGGCTGAGCAGCTGGCGCCGCGGCTCCTCGGAATGCGTTAGCTGAACTCGCGGGCGGTGCAGTTTTCGGCTCGGGTCTGAAACCGCACCGCCCGCGGTCCCTGTTTTCACGGAACCTCCCGGCGCTGACCCCGTCGGTCTTCTCCACAGTGACCCAGCTTTACGCCTCCGCTCTCGTCGCCACTACTGCTCCCTCGAAATGAGACCCGCCGTGCCAACGCCCCCGCGCCTTCAAACGAAGGTGGCCGACAGGCCGCCCCAGCCACAGGCACACGATCAGCAGGCTCCGCCTCGCACCCGAGTCGCCATCCGCCATCTCGCGCACCGCCGCTCCATCGGATTCGGACTGCTGCTTGCAATTCTGCTGCCGACACTCGCACTCAGCCTCGCCGTGGGCGCCAACCCGATCCCCCTCGCTGAGGTATGGCCGACCATCGTCGAGCCCGACGGGTCAGAGGCAGCCATCGTCATCTGGACCCTGCGGGTGCCTCGCACGGTGGTCGCAATCATTGCAGGCGCGGCCTTCGGCGTCGCGGGCGCACTCATCCAGGCCGTGACCCGCAACCCTCTCGCCGATCCGGGCATCCTCGGCGTCAACGCCGGCGCCGGCTTCGCAGTCACCATCGGCGTCGGATTCTTCGGAATCGGAAGCATCAGCGGGTACATGTGGTTCGCCTTCATCGGTGCCGCGCTATCGACCGTTGCCGTCTACCTCATCGGCACGTCGGGCCGCGGCACCGGGTCTCCGGTCACCCTCGTGCTGGCCGGCGTCGCGCTCGGAGCCGTACTCACGGGGCTCACCACGTTCCTGACACTCATCGACGAACACACCTTTCGTGCCGTGCGCAACTGGGGGCTCGGCTCCTTAGCACGCACCAGTCTTGACGAGACCGTCAAGGTCCTGCCCTTCCTCGCGCTCGGCCTCATCCTTGCGCTTATCATCGCAAGTGCGCTGAACACGGTCGCGCTCGGCGAAGACCTCGCCGCTTCCCTCGGGGCGAACGTCATCAGAACGAGAGCGTTCGCTATCATCGCCGTTACCCTCCTCGCGGGCGGAGCCACGGCGCTCACCGGCGGCATCGGCTTCGTCGGCCTCATGGTGCCGCACCTGGTGCGATGGTTCACCGGGCCGGACCAACGCTGGATCATCGCATATTCCACTCTCGGCGGAGCACTCGTCGTGGTTCTCGCCGATGTCCTCGGACGCGTGATCGTCCGACCAGGCGAGATCGAGGTCGGCGTCCTCACGGCCGTCATCGGTGCCCCAGTCCTGATCGCCGTCGTGCGTCGTAGCCGGGTGAGCTCGCTATGAGCGACCAGACATCATTCCGGGGGGACCCCGGGCACACGATCCCTCGCTCGAGCGCCGGCGTCGCCTTCGGCTACGACGCCCGAACGCTGCACGTCGGACCGCACATCACCCTCCGGTTGCACACACGCGCGGCTCTCATCTGCGCCGCGCTCCTTATCGTGGGGCTCGCCTGCGCTGTCTTCGCCATCCACCTCGGCGACCTCCCCCTCACTCCTAGGCAGGTGCTCGAGGTGTTCCTCGGCGGCGGCTCCGATTTCGAGCGACGCGTGGTGCTCGAATGGAGGTTGCCCGTAGCCATCGCAGCTCTCATCTACGGCGCCCTGCTCGCCGCCGGCGGTGGCATCTTCCAGTCGCTCACCCGTAACCCGCTGGGCTCGCCAGATGTAATCGGCTTCGACGCCGGCTCGTACACGGCAGTGGTCATCACGATCCTGTTCCTCGGCAACTCGTCCTACTGGTCGGTGGCGACCGCGGCAATCGTCGGCGGTCTCCTCACTGCCCTGCTGGTCTACGCCCTTGCCTGGCGACGCGGGATGCAGGGTTTCCGCCTGATCGTCGTCGGCATCGGCGTCTCCGCGATCCTCGGTTCGATCAACGCATACCTGATCACCCGGGCGGACACGCACGACGGCATGGCCGTCGGTTTCTGGGGCGCAGGGTCACTCACCCGCGTCGGCTGGCACAGCCTCGGCCCGTCGCTCGTGATCGCCGTACTCTTGTTCGCAGCCGCGTACGCACTCAGCCCGGCGCTGCGACAACTCGAACTCGGTGACGACGCCGCAATGGCCCAAGGCGTCACCATTGGCCGCTCCCGTCTTGCCCTGATCGTGGTGGGAGTCGCCACCTCCGCGCTCGTCACAGCAGCAGCAGGTCCTATCGGCTTCGTCGCCCTGGCTGCCCCGCAGTTGGCCCGCCGGCTGGTCCGCTCACCCGGGGTCAGCCTCGGCCCCGCCGCATGCATGGGCGCCGCGCTACTGGCAGCCGCGCACTTGCTGTCGCTGGTGATCGCGCGGGCCTTCCAACCCGTTCCGGTCGGACTGATCACGGTCTGCCTCGGCGGCATTTACCTCATCTGGCTCCTTATCCGAGAAACGAGAACCTCCTCATGACCGCTGATCCATCCGCTTCGCGGCCCGGCGCATCCTCCTGCTCAGACAGCGCGCCCCGGTTGCGCGTGGAGAATGCCACGATCGGCTACGACCGTCGAGTGATCTCTGAGGGGATCACGATCGACATCCCTGACGAATCCTTCACGGTCATCGTCGGCTCGAACGGCTGCGGCAAATCCACGCTGCTTCGCGGGCTGTCCCGTCTGCTACGCCCAAGCGCAGGCCGAGTGCTGCTCGACGGTGCGGACATCCACGGGTACCGCGCACGCGACGTGGCCATGCGATTGGGCCTGCTGCCGCAAACGTCGCTCGCTCCGGACGGCATCACGGTCGCCGATCTGGTGGCCCGCGGACGGTACCCACACCAGCGGCTCCTTCAACAGTGGTCCGCAACCGATGAGGCCGCAGTAGCCGAGGCGATGGTGCGCACCGGCGTCACGGAGCTGTCCTCCCGGCTCGTGGACGAGTTGTCCGGCGGGCAACGACAGCGCGTCTGGGTGGCGATGGCACTCGCCCAAGAGACCGACATCCTGCTGCTCGACGAGCCGACCACGTTCCTCGACATCACCCACCAGATCGAACTCCTCGAGCTGTTCACAGATCTGCATCTGGCCGGCCGCACCCTCGTCGCCGTGCTGCACGACCTCAACCACGCCGCGCGCTACGGCAGCCACCTGATCGCACTCAAAGACGGCGCAGTCGTTGCCCAAGGCACCCCTGCGGACATCATCACCGCGGAACTGGTCGAGGAGGTCTTCGGTCTACGCTGCCTAGTCGTGCCGGACCCTGCGGCCGGCACACCTCAGGTCATACCACTCGGACGAACCCGCGTCGCTTAGACACGGAGCATGACGCCGGCGGTGGACATCCCGCTCCGTCGACTCCGTCGACGCTCTCGAATATCGGTGACGACGAGGTCTGGGCCACTCCATGTACACCTCAGGACGCCTCCAGCCTGATCGTCCGAGTGGGTGCCCAGATGGACTGATCTCGGTGCGTCACGATGATGACTGTAGCGTCCAGCTCACGGATCACCGCCGCGATCTCGCGCTCCGTGCCGTCATCGAGGGCGGAGGTGGCCTCGTCGAGGAACAAGATCGGGGCAGCCTTTAGCAGTGCCCTGGCGATCGCTACCCGCTGCCGCTCGCCACCGGACAGCGCCGCCCCCTGCTGCCCTACGTCCTGATGCACGCCCAGAGGCGACCTGTCGAGTACACCGCCGAGCGCAGCGAGCCGGACTGCCCGCTCGATCTCGATATCGCTCGCCTCTGGCCGCCCGAGTAGCACGTTCTCAGCCAAGGTGCCGGTAAACACGAAGGCATCCTGCGGCACATAGGCGATGCGTTCGGCCCACGTGGATGACCCCAGTTCCCGGAGCGATACGCCGCCCACCATGATCAGTCCCGCATCCGGGTCGTCGAAGCGCATGAGGAGCCCCAGTAGAGTGCTCTTGCCCGATCCGGTCGGGCCGGTCACGACCACTCGCGCCCCTTCCGGGATGTGTGCCGTCACGCCGCGCAGAACCGGGGAGTGGCCGACGTCGATGAGCTCGATCTGGTTTCCTGCCGGCACCGCAGCCTTGGTCGGCTCCGGCAACGCCGGCGCAGCGCGCACACTCCGATAGTCGGCGATGGTCTCGCGCAACTGGTTAATGCCGAGACCTGCGAGGGCAAGAGCCTCCAATGGAGCAGCTGCCCTCAACGTCAGCAGCACCAGGGCGAGCATGGTCGCCGGAGGCATGCCACCGCCCGCGCTCAGTACCAGGCTCAAACCTGCAAGCGGGAGCACCGTGGCAATCACCGATATGAACATCGCAGGCGCCGAGGCCAGGTTGGTGCGCGCCAGGGCCGCCTCTTGGCCGCGCCACGCGGCCTCCGCACGAGCGATGGCGGTGCTCGGTCCCGACGCCGTCCGTAGCAGCTCCAGGTGATCGATCAACTCGAGAGTTGCGGTCGTCGCCGCATGTTCCGCCTCATGCCGGGTGGCATCAGCGCGTGCCAGCCAGCGCTGGGCAAGCCCCTGTCCAACAAGTGCAGCGATAAGCAATCCCCCCACGATGAGGGCAACGCGTGGACCGCCGAGGATCCAGATCCCGATTAACAACAAGACCGGCAACAGCGGGGCGACCAGATAGCTCTGCAATTGGTGCGCTGGCACTCCCATCATGCTCGGAATGCCACGACCAGCCACCTCGGCGACGAGTGCCCGACGGTCCTGCGTGAACCATGACGGCTTGGCTCGCGCCAGGGCGAGTCCGAGGGCGGAATAGAGGTCACCGGCGAGCCGAACACCCGAGACGAAGCCCGCCCGGGAGACGAGCACCGTCACGGCGAGAGAGACGAGTGTCACGGCGAGCACAAGCCACGGCGACCAGTGCGCGGCGATCGAGAACGCGAGCGCCGTGTAGGCGGCAGCTTCAAGCACGGCAACCGTCACCCACCCCACCCCGATACGGATCAAACGCCTGCGGGCGACCACGGCGGTCATCGGACGACTCCCGCCGCTGAACCGATCGACGTTTCACAAGTTGGGCGGAGAACCAGACGGTCATCGGCCTCGGCCGCAAGCGCCATATCGTGGGTGACGAGGATCACGGTGCGGCCGTCCTCGTGGGCGAGTCGGCGCAGCTCCTTTGTCAAGCCCGCCGCGGTCACGCCGTCGAGCGCGCTCGTAGGCTCGTCCAAGAGCAGCACAGGCGCGGAAGACAGGAAGGCGCGGGCGAGGCTGACGCGCTGGCGTTCGCCGCCTGACAGCGTCTCGGCGTCAGCTCCCGGGTCGGCCGAGAGCTGGGCGCGGTCAAGCGCCTGGCGGACTGGGGCGTCGGCGTCTTCGCCGCGCGTGTCGTCCCTGACAGCCACGTCGTCGGCTCCGAGGAGAACGGTGTCTCGGATTGGCGCTGGCAGCACATCTCCTCCTTGCGGAATAAGCAAGACGGCTCGTCGCCTGGCGTCCTCTGCCATCTCACTTACGGAGATCTCGCCGAAGCGGACATCACCGAGGTCGGCACGTTCGAGGCCGGCAAGCACGCGCAGCAACGTCGATTTGCCCGCACCACTCGGCCCAGTGATCGCGGTCATCACTCCCGGCCGGAAGACGTGCGAGACAGGCCCAAGGACAGCGCGTCCCTCGGCCTCGACCGCAACACTGTCCGCGACGAACGCAGCGCCAGCGGCGGGGGGCACTCGGGTACCTGCAGGTAGCACTGGTTCACGGAGCGCGTCGCTCAGCCTTCTCATGGCGGCCTGTCCCGCACCAACGTAGTCGAGACCGTGGCCGAGCCGGAGAGCGGGGGTGACGATCGCGAGACTGAACAGCAGAATGGCGGCGAGAGTCTGCGCCTCCCAGCGGAAGCCGACCGCATAGGCCACCGCGAAAGTCACCGCGGCCTGCAGCAGTGCCGTGCCGATGGCGGCCGGGGTTGCGACGACGCCCACGCGGGTGACCATGCCCGTGACGAAGCGCTCAGTGGCCGTACGATACCCGAGGGCGGCGCCGACGTCGGAGCCATAGATCCGGTTGACGCGTACGCCGCGCGTGTAGTCGTCAACAGCGGTGGTGATCGCCCCGGCGACGTCCTCCTGCTCCTCGACGTGCCTGGCGGCCATCCTGGGGACGACGACAAGGGAGAACACAGCAGCGAGCAGCCCGGGAAGCAGCGCGATGAGGGCCACCGCTCCAGCAGCGGCCACG
The DNA here is from genome assembly GCA_023896275.1 of Kocuria rosea subsp. polaris. Lineage (GTDB taxonomy): Bacteria > Actinomycetota > Actinomycetes > Actinomycetales > Micrococcaceae > Zhihengliuella > Zhihengliuella polaris_A. The sequence goes on from MLDA01000001.1 coordinate 128,453, forward strand.
AGCAGGCACACCGTCGCGGCCGGCACGACGACCATCGTCGCGATCTCACCAGGTAGATGGGCGACGAGATGGTGCAACGCCGCGATGTCGTCAGAGACCAGACGGCGCAACTCATCTCCTCGATACGCGTTGAGACGACGGCTCGGCAACCGGGCGAGATGCCCGGCGACCTGCCGGCGCAGACGAGCCTCGAAGCGAGCTTCCGCATAGTGGGACAGCCAGGAAGAGAACGCCAAGAGCATCGCGCCAGCCAGCCAGAGCACGCAAGCCCATCCCGCCCATACAAGCGAAGGGTCCCCGATGAGACCTACGACGCACCACGCTCCTCCCACCATGGCGATACCCGAGGAGGCGGCGGTCACGACCCCGGCGGCCATCGCGGGCACGGCTGGTCGGAGAGCGGGGGCGATGGCCGGATCCAGGATCGGCGACCGAGCGGATGGGGGCATAGCTGTACTCCTCGGGAAGCGACGGGTCCAGAGAGCGCACGGCACGCTGGGTGAACCACGGTTTTACGCTATGCACCCGCGCCGCGTTTTTGTTATCCCCGCATGCCAACCTCGCACACCGAAGCGTGAGATCGCGCCGATCTTCATCGTTGAGTCAGCACCGAGTTCAGCAGGCAGTGTGGGCTCGGTGGACACCGTGCCCGAGTAGCTACGGGTGCCAGCCTGCGCCCCCTGACCCCAGTCAGGTGCACTACCAAACTGCGCCTCAGGACGTGATCTAGACCCCGAACTTGACCTTGACCCCCAGGGCAAGGTTTAGCGTTGGCAGCAGGAGGTGGACATGCTGATCGGAGAACTGGCGCGTCAGGCGCAGGTGACGGTGAAGGCCGTCCGTTATTACGAGAGCATCGGCCTGTTGGAACCGGCACGCATGGTCAACGGGTACCGCTCGTTCGACCAGGACCATCTACGTGCGGTCACCGAGATCCGCGAGCTCTCCGCTCTCGGGATCCCACCGCAGAAGGCCGGACCATTCCTCGAGTGCTTGGATCTCGGGCACGAGCGCGGCGATGAATGTGTGAGTTCGCTGGCGGTGTACCGCGATACGATCGCTGATCTCGACCAGATGATCGGCGCCCTGGCGCGGCGCCGTGACGCGTTGCAGCAGCGCCTCGACCACAGTGCAGGGCAGGGCCTCCGCGGCAATGCTCCGGTGACCGACGTCCCAACTCTTCCCAGTGGTCTCCCGGTCCCCGACGACGACGGCGGCGCGGCCCACCTGCCGGGGATGCCGCTGCCCGAGCTGACGCTCCCCACCAGCGACGGCCGCAGCGCGCCGCTGAGCACCCTGGGTGCGGGGCGGTCCGTGATCTATCTGTATCCCCTGACCGGCCGGCCGGGGGTCGACCTGCCGGACGGGTGGGACGCGATCCCTGGAGCTCGCGGCTGCTCCACCGAGGCCTGCGATTTCCGCGACCACTTCGATGAGTTGCGCGCAGCCGGAGTGGACCAGGTCTTCGGCCTGTCCAGCCAGGACACCGACTACCAGGCCGAGGTCGTGGAGAGGTTGCGACTGCCATTCGCCATGATCTCCGACGAGGACTTCGCCCTCGCCGAGGCACTCGATCTGCCGACGTTCGCCGCTGCCGGGCACGAGCGCCTGTACGCACGCCTCACGCTCATCATCCGCGACGGGGTGATCGAGCACGTCTTCTACCCGATCTTCCCGCCGAATGAGCACGCGCGGCAGGTCCTGGGCTGGCTGTGCGAGCACGCCACCGCTAGCGACGCCCGATCCCTCCCGCGTGGCACGTCGGTGGGAACAGCCACCGAGAAAACTGAACAGGAACACTCATGAACAGCCTCTTCACCGGCCTCAGCGCCTTCCCGCTTACCCCGCTGCAGAACGACGTCGTGGACGAGTCGGCGTTCGTCCGCCTGGTCCAGCACCTCGCCTCAGCCGGAGTGGACTCGATCACCGCGCTTGGCTCGACGGGTTCTTACGCTTATCTCGCGTCCGACGAGCGGGCCCGGGTCGCCCGCCTCGCCGTCGAGCACGCCGGGGACACACCGGTATTTGTGGGCGTCGGGGCCCTGCGCACCTCACACGTCCTCACCCACGTCGAGAACGCAGAGGCGGCGGGCGCCGCGGGCGTCCTGCTGGCACCCATGAGCTATCAGCCGCTCACGGACGACGACGTGTTCGAGTTGTTCCGCACCGTCAGCGAGCGCACCGACCTGCCGATCATCGTCTACGACAACCCCGGTACTACGCACTTCACGTTCACCACCGAGCTCTACGCCCGGATCGCGCAACTCGCCGGTGTGGCGTCGATCAAGATCCCCGCCTGCCCCGCGGACTCCTGGCAGGCGCGCGAGCACGTCGCCGCCATCCGGGCTGTGCTACCGAACCACGTCACGATCGGCATCTCCGGGGACGCGTCCGCTGCTGCGGGGCTGAACGCCGGCTGCGACGCCTGGTATTCGGTCATCGGCGGAACCCTTCCCCACTCAGCCGTGGAGATCGCCCGGGCCGCGCGTGAAGGCCGCGCAGACGAGGCGCGGACCGCGTCGGCTCGCCTCGCACCGTTGTGGGGTTTGTTCGCGGAACTCGGCGGTTCCCTCCGCGTCGTCGCCGCGATCGCCGAGCACCTCGGTCTCGCGTCCGCGCAGTGCCTACCGTTGCCGATTCAGGGCCTCACCAGTGCCCAACGGGCCCGGGTCATCGAGGTGCTCGACGAGCTCGGTCTTGGGTAGCGACGGGCCCCCGCCCGGTTCCCGCGGGCGGCCGTGGGCGCTGGTCCGCTACGTCTTCGCCGCGACGCTGGTGCGCTCTGCGGACGGCGGAGCGGTGGTGGCGATCGTGCTCCTCTCGCATGCCGCGGGTCAGCCGGGCTGGGTCTCCGGCCTGTTGGGCGCGTCGATCACCGCACCCCACCTGTTCGGGCCCTTCATCGCCCGCCGTCTCGACACCGCGCGTGACGGGCGGAAAGTCATCGCCGTCTCCGCGCTAGCTCACGGCGTCCTCCTCGGCGCGGCGGCGCTTGCGCTGCCCGTGACCTGGCCGGTGATCTCCGCGGTGCTGCTGGTCGTCTCGGGGCTGTTCGGTCCCATGCTCGCGGGAGGTGTCAGCAGCCGGCTGCCGTCGATCGCGGGCCCCTCGCAAAGGAGCCAACGCAGGGCGCAGAGCTGGGACGTCGCCAGCTACGGCATCAGCGGCACGCTGGGGCCCGCGGCCGTCGCGTCCGTCGCCGCGTTGAGCGGGCCGTTGCCGGCGACGCTCATGCTCGCCGGCGCGGCAGTGATCGGCGCCGGTGCGGTCATGGCCCTGCCGCGGCAACAGGAACAGGTCGTCGTTTCCGATGTCCCGTCTCCCCTGCGGACCCTCGGGCTTATCGTGCGGTCGGGGCCGCTGCGGCGCACGCTCGGGCTGACCGTCGTGGTCGCTTTCTCCGTCGCCATGCTGCCGATCTACGCCGTATCCATCGCGCCGAGCCTCGGCGCGCCCGCATTGGCGGGCACTCTGGTCGCCAGCTACGGCGTCGGCAGCCTCGCCGGCTCGGCACTGCTGATGATCCGGCCCCTGCGCGGCGACGCTGATCGGCTCACCGGGCTCCTCGCCGCCGCCGTCGCATGCGCCCTGCTCGTCGTCATCCCCGCCCAGAGCGTCGCGACGGCAATCGCAGTGTTCACGCTGGCGGGGGTCGCCAACTCCTTGTTCTTCGCCGCAACCCTCGCAGCGCGGAGCGAGTACGCGCCGGTGACCTCACGCGGCCAGGTGTTCATCTGGGTCGGCGCGCTCAAGATCGCTGCGGGCTCTGCCGGCACCGCGGTCGCTGGTGCCCTCATCACGGGTTCCCTCTGGTTGCCGCTCACCGCCGCGGCCGGAATGTGCGCCCTGGCGGCCGCAATCAGCGCCATAGGAAGGCGTGGCGACCAGCGCTCGGACTGACCGCTGCGGAATATCGCGGCATTCGTCGCGGTTGATGCAGGCGTGAAGAACATCGGATTCCTGTCCTTCGGTCACTGGACCGACCACCCGCAGTCCGGGACACGCAGCGCGTCGGACGCGCTGCTGCAGGCAATCGACCTGGCGGTGGCCGCCGAGGAGCTCGGCGCGGACGGCGCCTATTTCCGCGTGCACCATTTCGCGCAGCAGTACGCCTCGCCGTTCCCGCTGCTCGCCGCGATCGGCGCAAAGACCAGCCGGATCGAGATCGGCACGGGCGTGATCGACATGCGCTACGAGAACCCCCTCTACATGGCCGAGGACGCCGGCTCGGCCGACCTGATCTCCGGCGGTCGCCTGCAGCTCGGCATCAGCCGTGGCTCACCCGAACAGGTGATCGACGGTTGGCGCCACTTCGGCTTCGAGCCGGCTGAGGGCCAGTCGGACGCCGACATGGGCCGAGCGCACACCGAGCGCCTGCTCGAGGTGCTCACTGGCGAGGGCTTCGCCGAGCCGAACCCGTCCCCCATGTTCCCGAACCCACCCGGTCTCCTGCGCGTCGAACCGCATTCCCCGGGGCTGCGCGAGCGCATCTGGTGGGGTTCCGGCTCCACGGCCACGGCCAAGTGGGCGGCGAAGCTGGGCATGAACCTGCAGAGCTCGACGCTCAAGGACGACGAGAACGGCAAACCCTTCCACGTCCAGCAGGCGGAGCAGATTGAGGTCTATCGCCAAGCATGGAAGGAGGCCGGCCACGAGCGCGAACCCCGCGTCTCCGTCAGCCGCAGCATCTTCGCCCTCGTGGACGAGCGCGACTGGCAGTACTTCGGCCGCGACCGCTTCAGCTCCGACCAGGTCGGCAATATCGACGAGAAGACGCGTGCCATCTTCGGCCGCTCCTACGCGGGCGCCCCGGACGAGCTCATCGCCAAGCTGCGCGACGACGAGGCCGTCGCTGCAGCCGACACCCTCCTGCTCACGGTCCCGAACCAGCTCGGCGTCGACTACAACGCCCACGTCATCGAGTCGATCCTGAAGCACGTCGCCCCGGAGCTCGGCTGGCGCTGATATGCCCGCCGATCAAGGCCTACGCGATCTGAGACCGTCCGCCTCGGCGATAGGATCGATTGGTGATTGCACAGACGTATGGCGAGGGGACACCCCTCATTGTGATCCACGGGTTCGGGGTGGACCATCGGATAATGCTTCCGCTCGAAGCAATGGTGGGAGAACGCGACTGGTGCCGGATCTACCTGGATCTTCCTTGGGCCGAGGGTGCGGATGACACGAACGTTGGAAGCCCGCGAGAGCTCGCGGACACGGTCTTAGACGACGTTCGGCAAATTGTTGGGGACGGCACCTTTGCCGTCGTCGGCAACTCATTCGGAGCGATGATTGCTCGCCACATTGCTCACGCTTTGCCCGAGCAATGTCTCGGCCTAGCGACCCTCGCGGGTGCATTCCAGATGAAGCATTCACAGCGGACGCTCCCCGAGCATCAGGTAATTACCTACGATGCCAACATCCTCGAGCAAGCCGGCGAAGCACGAGATGATTTCGCAGACATGGCAGTTGTTCACACTCGTGAGGCCCTCAGCGCTTTCGAAAGATTCGTTCTGCCAGGCATTCGCGGCGCGAAGCAGGGCGTTCTGGACCGCTTGGGCGCGACCTACACGGATGCATACGCGCCTGAAGCCGAGGCGGCTTCTCCCTTTGACGCTCCGTCACTACATGTTTTTGGGCGCCATGACCAGGTAGTTGGCTTCGAGGACGGTCCCGCGTTCCGGCATCACTACAGCCGCGGCAGCTTTGTCGTATTAGACGCCGCGGGACATAACCTCCATCTAGAGCGCCCGGAAGTTATCGGGTCCCTCGTCCGAGATTGGCTTGACCGTGTCGAGGCCCACGCGCTCTGAATCAGCTGCAATCCACGGCGGCTAGGGCTCTGCAAATCGCCGCCGGCTACTCACCGGCCCGGGTACCCTCAGATCCCGAACCAGCTCGGCGTCGACTACAACGCCCACGTCATCGAGTCGATCCTGAAGCACGTCGCGCCGGAGCTCAGCTGGCGCTAGCTTCCCGACCGGGAAACCGAAATTCGACCGCACTTGACCCGACGATAGGGTTGTTGCATGACTGACAGCATCCTGATGAGCTTGGGATCCGCTGTTGTTCTCATGCTCGTTGGGTGCCTTTTGTTGTGGGCCGGGAAATCTGCCGCACAGGGGAACATCGGTCGCAATCGCGCCATTGGCATTCGCACACGCTGGACCCTCGCCTCCGACGAAGCTTGGGAGGCAGGGCACCAAGCTGGCCGTCGAGGTCTGAAGATCGGCAGTCTGGGTCTGGTCTCCGGGGCGATCCTGGCCATGCCGTGCGCATTCTTGCCACGCCTCGGCGTGTCCGAGGGGGCGACAAACTCGATCGTCTCCTCGCTGACCTTCGCGTCGTGTATCTGGCTGCTGTGCTGGGTTCTTGCCGCGGCAAAAGCTGCCAATCGGGCAGCGAAGGCTTTGCTGTCGTGACGTCGCCTCGGGGCGCTCCGGTCCACGAGCGAGGTTGTGCGTGCCGGCCTGCGGCTCCTGGCAGATCAGGAGACTCAGCTGGCCGCTCTGCGCGCCGCGCTTGTTGCCGGCGAGCAGAGCGGCGAGGCCGAAGCCTCCGATTTCAACGCATTCATCGCGTCCGCGAGGTCTTGACTCGCTACCGACTCATCTCAGCCGCCCAAAATGATGTGGGCGAACCGGGTCAGGCCTGGCTAGGGGTGACCGGTGGCTCAGCCGACCACGGGAAGACGATCCACTCGTCCGTGCGGCGCCACACGAAGTCCGGCGAAACGACCGACGCGGACTTCGCGTAGAGCACGGCGCTGCGGGCCTCGGCGCCCTGACCGCGAAGAATGTCCAGCACGAGGGCGAGGGTGCGGCCGGAGTCGGCGACGTCGTCGACCACCAGCAGACGCTTGCCCTTGATCGCGTCCTCGTCGAGCATCGGCGCCAGCAGCACCGGATCCGGGAGGGTCTCGTGCACGTCCGTGTAGAACTCCACGTTGATGGCGTCGGCCAGCTTCAGGCCCAGCGCGTAGGACAGGGATCCGGCCGGGAGCAGCCCGCCGCGCGCGACGGCGATCACGATCTCCGGGCGGAAGTCGCTGTCCGCGATCTGCTGGGCGAGCTCGCGCGAAGCGGTGCCGAACAGGTCCCACGTCAGGACCTCCTTGGTGGGCAGTTCGGCGGAGTCGGCGTGATGGGCGAGATTCATCGGGGTCCTCGGAGGGTCGGGGCCGCACGGTGGCGCGGCAACTGAATTGCGGATTGCATCGATGGTACCCGCAATGCCCGCCTCCGCGGCCGCTGCCCGGAAGGCACCGCAGCACCCCGGCGTCCCCTCCCATACAGGAATCGGCCAGCGGCAGCCCTTACGATGGATTGGATGCACGGAACAGAGACGGCCCCGCGGCTCCACTGGATGGATTTCCTCCGGGGCATCGCGGTGCTGCTTGTGGTGATCATGCACTCCAATGAGCACAGCGGCGCTCCGATCGAATGGTGGGCGGAGGCCAACGCCTATTTCGAACCGTTCCGCATGCCGCTGCTCATGTTCCTCTCCGGCGTGCTGGTGGACCGATCACTCGCCAAGCCGCTCCCGACCTACGTGTGGGGCAAGATCGCGGCCATCGCGTGGCCCCTGCTGGTGTGGCTGGTGCTCTACGGCGTCCTCGTCGACCAAGGTCTTGGCCTCCCGCCCGACCTCCGGGCCTACTTGGCCGACGGCAACTACCTCTGGTTCCTTATGGCACTCCTCGCCTGCTACGGCCTCGCCATGGTGTTCAAGCCGCTGGTCACCGCCCGGCCGGATTCGCACCACTGGTGGTATTTCGCCGTCTTCGTCGCCCTGGTCCTCGCGTGCACCGTGAGCGGCGTCGAGCCGGGACTATTGGGAAACACGCTTTGGTTCGGCTCGTTCTTCTTCCTGGGCGCGTGGGCCCGGCGCTACGTGCCGCACTGGATCAATACCCGCGCGCTCATCGCCGTTCCGGCGCTGATCCTCGTCGCGGTGGCCTCCTACTCCGCCGCGCAAACGAACATCCTCAGCTTCGGCACTCCCATCGGGGCGGCGCTGTCCCTACTGGGCATCGCCGTGATCGTCTGGCTCGCCCCACGTCTGCCCTCGTCCGCCGCGTACTCCTTCGTGACGTGGTGCGGCCGCAGTTCGATCGTGGTCTACGTGGCGCACTTCCCCGTCCTCGTTCTGCTGCGCGACACCGTGTTGTCCGCAGCCGCGCTTCCCGGCGCCGCGCACGTGCTCGTGCTCACGGCGGCGACGCTCGGGATCACGCTGCTGTTCGTGTGGGCCAGGCCGTGGACGCCGTGGCTGTACGCCTTGCCGCGGAAGCGCCGCCCCACCGCGCGCATCGGCACCACAAGCTGACGGCGGCGGCGCCCTACGCCGGCGCGACGGCGGCCTCCTCGGCGCCCGCGTCCAGGCCCAGGTCTTCCAGCAGGAACGCCGCCCCCTTCTCCCCGATGAGGATCGACGGGGCGTTCGTGTTGCCGGTCGTGATCTTCGGCATGATCGACGCGTCGATGACGCTCAGCCCCTTCAGCCCGATCAGGTTCAACCGCGGGTCCACCACGGCGTCGGCGTCCGTACCCATCCGGCACGTGCCGACCTGGTGGTGATACGTGACCACGTTGTTGCGGATGTAGTCGACCAGCTCTTCGTCGGTTTGCACGTCCGGCCCCGGGTAGGCCTCGACGGCGCCCCAGCCGTCGGCGAGCGCGGGTTGGGCCATGATCTCTCGGCATTGCCGGAGGGAGAAGAGGAACGCGTCGATGTCCTCTTGCACGCTGAGCGCCCCGAGGTCGATGCTGGCCGCGTCGTCGAGCCCGGGCCCGGTGAGGCGGATCTCGCCGCGGCTCTTCGGGGACACGATGCCCGAGTGCAGCGTGAATGCGGGCCCGTCCACGGGTTCCATGCCCGGCGAGTACATGGGCACGGAGAAGAAGATCGGCTGCGTGTCCGGCACGACTCTGTCCGGGGTGGACTTCGCGAAGAGGTGCGTCTGCGACACCGACGTGCCGGCCGGCGGCAGCGGAATATCCCGCGCGGTCGCGCCGATCACGGGTGCGAGCAGGTGGTCGTGCAGGTTCTTGCCGACCTGCGGAGAATCGAGCACGACGTCGACGCCCGCCTCGGCGAGCTCACCCGCCGGGCCGATGCCCGAGCGCAGCAGGATCTGTGGGCTGCCGAGAGCGCCGGCCGCGAGGACCACGCGGTCCGCGCGGGCCTCACCCATCGCGCCGTCGGCGCGGTAGCGGACTCCGACGACTGCGCCGCCCTCCACGATGAGCGAATGCACCTCCGCTCCGGTCACGATCCGCAGCTGATCCCGCACCGGCTTGAGGTAGGCCTTCCACGTGTTGACGCGTTCGCCGCCACGGATGTTGACCTGCTCCTTGGAGACGCCGTCGAGTGTCTCGCCGTTGTAGTCGGGATTGAACGGGACCCCGGATTCGACGGCGGCGTCGAGGATTGACTGGTGGATCTCCTCCAGCGGGTAGTCGTTGTCGACCGGGATCGGCCCGCCCGCCCCGTGGAGGTCGGAGGCGCCGCCGGAGAAGTCCTCCATGGCCCGGTAAACGGGCAGAACGTTCTTCCACGCCCACTCCTCGCCGCAGGCCTCGGCCCATCCGTCAAAGTCCTCGGGCGCGCAGCGGACCCAGATGGTGGCGTTGAGCGCGTGGGAACCGCCGAGGACCTTGCCGCGCGGCAGGTGCATCGGCTTGCTCGCGGTGCCCGCCATGGGGACGGTGTAGTAGTCCCAGTCGTCGGGACTGTGCCAGAGTTCGCCGAGCCGGCCGACGTCGTGGATGGCCGGGTTGGAGTCCTCTCCCCCGGCCTCAAACAAGGTGACGTCGACTCCGGTGTCGACCAGCCGGCGGGCGACGACGGACCCGGCCGAGCCGGCCCCGACGATGATGGCTGTTGTCCTGGACATGCGTGCCCTCTTCTCTCTGCTTCTCTCTGCGTGCGTCGGCGAATCTCACCTCGACTCTCCTCCTGAGCCACAGCTTCGCATTGTGACGCGCGGCACAGTTGTTGACTCTCCGCGCACGCTCGCGGGGCCGCACTGGTTTCTGGCACACTGAGTTCATCGAAAAAGGGGAGACCATGGCGCTGAAAACACGCGCGACGAAACACTCGACCGTCCTGCCCGGCGGGCAGATCCTGGACCGCATCATGCGGCTGCTCGTGGCCGCCGTCGGCGCGGGGCTGATCTACGGCCTGCTCACCCACGCGACCAAGTCCGCCTGCGCTGTCAACCCCTTCACGGGCGGCACCGACTGCCTCGAACTCGAGCTCAACCCGAGCGGCTGGGTCTATCTGATGATGGCGCTGACAGCGATCGTCCTGCTCAGCCGCGCCATCCAGAACTCCCCCAACGAAGCCACGGCCGTGCACCTCATCCGCTGGGCCGGAATGATCGTCGCCACCATGGCCATCGCGGCGCTCGTGATCAGCATGACCTCGTTCATGCTCGTCCCCATCGATGACTGGGCGCCGGGCGACGACTTCTGGTATTTCGTCCCGTTCGGCTCCGTCGACATGGAGATCGCGGAAGTCCCCGGCACCGCCGGGTCGTAGGACGACGTCATCCCCCGCATCGCCGGCGGCGCCGTGGAATGATGTCCGTGTGAAAAACGGACACGGACGCACGGCACCCGCGGACGCGATCGACTACGCCGTCGTCGGCGCGGGCTTGGCCGGCGCGGCGACCGCCTGGCGGCTCGCCCAGGCCGGGCACGCGGTAACCCTGCTCGATCGCGACGAACCGGCCAACGCCGCGGGCTCCTCGCACGGGTCGGCGCGGATCCTGCGCTACGGCTACGCGGACCCGCTCTACGCCCGCCTCCTCGCCGAGGCCGAAGCCGGCTGGGCCGAGCTCGAGGCCGCCCATGGATCGCCCCTGATCACGCGCACGGGCTGCATTGACGCCGGCGAGGCGCACGACACCGCCCGGCTCGCCGAGGTCTTCACCGAGACCGGGATCGAGCACGTCCTCTACTCACCCGAGGAAGCCGCGGCCCGGTTCGGCGAGCGCTTCGCGTTCGGCACGGAGACGCTCTGGCACCCCTCCGCCGGCGTCCTGGACGCCGAGTCCACCGCGCACGCGATGGTGCGGGCCGCCGCCGCGCACTCGGCGACGCTGCTGACCGGCTGGGAGGTCTCGGCCGTCACGCGGCAGGGGGCCGGGTTCCTGCTGCGCGCGGCGGACGGGCGCACGCTCTCGGCCCGGCGCGTCGTCGTCGCCGCGGGCGGCTGGCTGCCGCGGGTGCTCGGCGGGCTGGAGCTGCCGACGTCGTTCACGCGGGCGCTGCCCGAGTTCACGGTGCGGCAGGAATCGGCCTTCCACTTTCCGTACCGCGAGCAGCCCGCGGAACGGTGGCCGACGAGCATCCACATGATCGAGGGCATGATCGTCTACACGCTGCCGGGCGGTCGCGACGCCGGGCACCGCGGCCAGAAGGTCGCCGAGTTCAACGGCGGGCCCGCGATCGCCGACGCCTCCGCCCGCAACGGCCGGATCACCCCGGAGCACCGGGAGCGGATCGTCGACTACGTGGGCACCTACCTGCCGGGGCTCGTGCCAGAGCCCTACGCGGAGACGACGTGCCTGTTCACGAATACCCCGACCGAGGACTTCGTGATCGACGAGTGCGACGGGATCACGGTGCTCTCGGCGTGCTCGGGTCACGGCGGCAAATTCGCGCCGCTGCTCGGCACGCTCGCCGCCGGGCTCGCGACGGGCGAGCGCGACGTGCCCGCCGCATTCCGCCCCTCGCGGTGACCTCGTTCGCGCCGGCCGCGCCGGCGACCTAGGATGATCGCCAAGGCGGACGGCCTGCGGACAAGAGCGGAGCGAGGAACATCATGAGCGAGCAGTTGAACGTGGCCTTCATCAAGGCCGGCTGGCACGGGGACATCGTCTCCCAGGCCCTGACCGGGTTCACCGCGGACATGGAGGCCTCCGGCGCCGCCTGCGCGGTCGACATCGTCGACGTTCCCGGCGCCTTCGAGATGCCTCTGCAGGCCAAGCGCCTCGCCGAGACCGGCAAGTACGACGCGATCGTCGCCGCCGCCCTCGTGGTCGACGGCGGCATCTACCGCCACGACTTCGTCGCCCAGGCCGTGGTCGACGGGCTCATGCGCGTCCAGCTCGACACCAACGTGCCGACCTTCTCGGTGAGCCTGACCCCGCACCACTTCCAGCCCACCGAGGAACACCAGACGTTCTACTTCGAGCACTTCGCCAAGAAGGGCGCCGAGGCCGCCCGCGCCGTGCGCGGCATCGCCGCCCTCGCCCCGAAGGGCTGAACGCACGACGACGGCGCCCTCCCGCCGCCCGCACCGCACCGCAGAGGTGCGGACGGGCGCGCGAGGAGGGCGCCGTCGTCGTACTCCGGGGTCAGGCCCGGAAGGAGGAGACGCCGAGGTGCTCGGTCCGCACGCGGTAGGTCTCGCGCAGGCGGGAGGCGCAGAAGACGAGGACCGCGGCGGCGACGGCCGTGTAGATCGCCACGCCGATCGGGTTCTGGTCCATGAAGGCGAACAGCGCGGCGGCGGCCGTGGCCGCGGTGCCGCCGCCGATGGCGGCGCCCGTCTGGTAGGTCGTCGAGATCGCCGAGTAGCGGGTCGTGGCCGGGAACTGCTCTGACAGGAACGCCGGGATGCAGCCCTGGGGCGCGGCCATGAAGATGTTGACCAGCGCGTAGGCGAGGACCACGAGCCAGGCGACGTGTGTGTCGACGAGCGGGAAAAACGCGAAGAAGAAGACCGCGTAGGCGGCGGTGCCCCAGCCGATCACCTTCTTCCGGCCGTAGCGGTCCGAGAGCCACGCCATCGACGGGGCGGCCGCGACGAACACGGCGGCGCCGACGACCTGCAACAGCAGGGAGATCGTGGCGCTGTAGTCGCGGTGTTCGGCGTACGTGACGGTGAAGATGGAGCCGATGTAGGCGAGCGTGTTGTAGCCGTAGGCGACGCCGATGGCGAGCAGGATCTGCTTCGGGTGCTGCCGGATCGCCGTCAGGAGCGGGACCTTGACGACGTCCTTGCCGGACGGCGACTCGGCCGGCAGCTTGGCGCGGGCGATCAGCCCGATGATGACCAGGACCCCGCCGACCCAGAACGGGATGCGCCACCCGTAGGTGTAGAGGGTCTCGTCCGGCAGCAGGGTGACGAGCATGAACGCGGCCGACCCGACGAGCGAGCCGATCCCGATACCCATGGACGTGAAGCTCCCGTAGAGCCCGCGCCGGTGTTCCGGCGCGTTCTCGACGCCGGTCAGTGAGGCGCCGCCCCACTCGCCGCCCGCGGAGAAGCCCTGCAGCAGGCGCAGCGCCACGATGAGGATGGGCGCGGCGACGCCGATCGTCTCGTAGGTCGGCAGGCAGCCGATGAGGAACGTCGCCGCGCCCATGATCAGCAGGGTGACGATCAGGACGTTGCGGCGCGAGTACTTGTCGCCGAAGTGGCCGAACACGATGCCGCCGATCGGCCGGGCCAGGAAACCGGAGCCGAAGGCGGCGAAGGCGATGATCGTGCCGACGAGCGGGTCGAAGTCGGGGAAGAAGAGCCGTGGGAAGACGAGCGCGGCGGCGAGCCCGTAGATCGTGAAGTCGTAGAACTCCAGGGCCGTGCCGAAGCCGGAGACCATGAAGATCCGTCGGGCCGGGATGCGCGCGCGTGCCGGCGTGGCCGGCGTGGACGGTGTGGGGGTGTCGATGGTGGTCATGAGGGGCCTTTGAGGGTGCGAGGGGTCAGAAGGTGTCGAAGCCGGTGATGGCGGCCGTGTCGGGGTCATCGGTCGAGTAGACGAGGGCGAAGTCCTGGACGTCGAGCCCGATCGTCAGCAGGGACTCCCACTGGTCGATGGCGGGCACCCCGGGGTCCGGGCGCATGCCGAGCACGGACTGCGCCCCTGCGGGGCAGGCGAGCCCGCGGGCCAGGTCCGCCGAGGAGGCGGCGGCGAGCCCGGAGGTCGCTTCGCGCAGGTAGGCGAAGCGCTCGGCGGTGGTGGAATCGGCGGGCATGGTGTCGCCGTCGTGCAGATCCTCGGCGAGGAAGTGATTGGTGTGCAGCACCCAGCCGTCCTCGGTGCCGGAGACGACGCGGCGCCCGCGCGGCGAGAACTCGAGGCTCGCGGCCCGCGGCGCGGCGCCGCCCTCGACGATAGTGAGCACGGTGGACGCGCTGACCTGGACGTCCGCGGTCAGCGCGACGGCCTCCTCCAGGGTGGCCGCGCGCTCGAGCACGGAGCGGGCGATGGAGTGCACGGAGACGCCGCCGCCGGTGTGATCTTCGCGGTGGGAGAGGATGTTGAAGTGCACGCCGAGCCCGTGTGAGTTCACGCCGATCTTGCCGCTCATGCCGAACTCCGCGAAGAGCTTGACGCGACGATCGTCGGTGGTGAGCTCGTGCAGGAGGCCGTCGGCGGCCAGGTGCGGGTGCCAGTCCCACGTCTGCAGGGTGGCCGGGGCGGCGCCGGGGCGCACGACGACGGCCGTGGAGCATTCGCCCTCCCGGCTCGGCGGGGCGGCCGCGAGCACCTCGGTGCGGGCATTGAGCGCGGCCAACTGCCAGCGCTCGATCCCGAGCCCGTCCGCCTGGGCGTCGAGCTCGACGGCCAGTGGTTCGTCCCAGGCGCGCAGGGCGTCGTGGCTCGCCACGGCGATCGAACGCACCGTGTCCGCTTCGATGCCCTTGGCGGCGAAGTGGTCCAGGTAGTCGGCGACGTTGCGACGGATCTGGCGTCCGAACGCGTCGGCGAGGAGCCGGCCGCGGTGGGCGGGATCGGTGGTGCTGGTGACGAGCGTGTGGAGCCTCATGCGGCAGTGCCTCCCGGCGGTTCTAGCGGGTCAGAATGTGATCTGCAGAACACGTTAAGAATATAAAACGTTTTATACAATGGGATCAGCAGAAGATCCCCCAACCGCTGGTTGATCAGGGGCGATAGAGGGGACGGAGCGCATGGCGAGAGCCCGGCAGGTCAAGATTCGCGACGTAGCGCAGGCGGCGGGCGTCTCCATCACGGCGGTCTCACACGCGCTCAACGACAAAGGCACACTCAGCGAGGCGACCCGGGAACGAATCAAGTCCGTCGCGGAGCGGATGGGGTACCAGGCGGACGCGCTGGCCCGCGGCCTGCGCCGGTCGCCGCTCGGGGCGATCGGGATCGTCGTGCGCTCACTGGATTCACTCGGCGAGTACTACGTGCCGGGCGTCGACGTCTTCCAGCGGACCGTCGGCGTGCTGAGCGCCAAGGCGCTCGAGCGCGGCCTGGCGCCGATGCTCGTTCCGGACCTGACCGGGCGCAGCATCCCGACGATCTCCTTCATGCTGGACGGCTACATCGTGCTCAACCCGCACCTGGACGATCCGGTGGTCGAGCTGCTGCGCAACCGCGGCATCCCCTACGTCACCCAGGGCGCGGACCCGCAGCGCCCTCAGTTCACGGCGTGGGCGTCGGAGGACGACGCCGCGAGCACCCTGGCCGTGCTGGACCACTTCGCGGCGGAAGGCGCGCGGGTGCCGGTGCTCGTGCGGGGCACGGATCAGAACGCGTGGAATCTCGATTCGGAGGCCGCCTACGCGGGCTGGTGCCGGCGGCACGGGGCGCAGCCGCGAACCTATTCGGTGCCCGAGGGGGCCGGCGTGCAGGGCGGGCTCGACGTCGTCGAATCCATCGTCGGCGACGGGGTACCGGACGCGGTCTACGCGCTAACGGGCCGCCACGCGGCGGGTGTGCTCGCCGGGCTGCAGGCGCGCGGGATCCACGTCCCGCAGGACGTTCTCCTCGCGACCGGTTCGGACTCGGAGCACGCGCGGCACGCCCGTCCGCCGATCAGCGCGATCCAGTTCAATCCGGAGTCGACGTGCAACGGTCTGCTGGACCTGCTGCAGTCGCGCATCGCCGGCGGGGCCCCGGAACAACCCCGGCGCACGGCGACCCGATTCCGGATCCGCAGCTCGTCACGTCGCCGAGACGGGTAGGACCTCCCGCCGGGCCGTCGACCGGTCAGCGGGGCACCTGGGCCTCGGCGCAGGCGCTGAGTTCCACGCTGACCCGGAGTCCGCCGGCCTCCCGCGGTTCGAGGCGCAGCTGCCCGCGGTGCGCCCGGACGATGCGCTCGACGATCGCCAGGCCCAACCCGACGCCCGAGTCGTGGCTGCGCACCCGCTCGGCACCCCGCCGGAACGGTTCGGTGAGCGTGGAGACCAGCTCCGGGGAGAGTCGCTCCCCGGTGTTTTCGACAATCAGGACGACGGCGTCTGATCCCGCCACGGTCGTGACCGTGACGACCCCGCGGCTGGGCAGGTTGTGCACAAGCGCGTTGTGCAGCAGGTTTGTCACCATCTGCATCAGCAGGGCGCGCGAACCGACCGTGCGGGCGACGTCGCCGGTGACGCGGACGTCGATGCCGCGCTTTTCGGCCAGCGGCAGCAGCGTCTCGGCCGCTTCCTCCGCCAGCAGGGACAGGTCGACCGGTTCGCGTACCAAGGTGCCCTGGTCGGCCCGGCTGAGCAGGAGCAGCGCCTCCGTGAGGTCGATGGCCCGCGCGTTGACGGAATGGAGACGCTCGAGCAGGGCGTCGGTGTCCCGCCCGGGATCGTTGCGGGCCACCTCCAGGAGCGTCTGCGAGATCGTCAGCGGGGTGCGCAGCTCGTGCGAGGCATTCGCAGCGAACCGTTGCTGCTCAGCAACGTGGGCCTCCACTCGGGCCAGCATCGTATCGAAGGCGTCCGCGAGATCGCGGAACTCGTCCCGCCTCCCTTCGAGAGCGATCCGGTGTGAGAGCGACCCCAGCGCCGCCTTCCGGGCCGCGCCCGTGATCCGGCGCAGGGGCCGCAGCATCCGGCCGGCAAGGATCCAGCCACCCAACAGGCTGATGCCGAGAAGGAAGAGCATGGCCCAGGCCGCCGCCGGCGCGAAGGCCCGCCAAAGATCGGAGCGGTTGGGCACGAACCGTCCGAGCACGGGGATCGCGCCGTCGGGCACGTAGCGCAGCAGGAACACCCAGACCACGCCCAGGAGCAGCGCTCCGGAGAGCATCAAGAATCCGGCGTAGCTGAAGGTGAGCTTGAGACGGACGCTGACGCCCGGCGCCCGGCGAGTCTGGGGCGGGTTAGGCACGGTTCGCCCCGTCGGCACTGCCCGCGGCCTCGATGCGATAGCCGACGCCGGGAACGGTGGCGATGAGGCCCGGCTCGCCGAGCCGCTTGCGCAGCGCCGAGACGGTGATCCGCACGGCGTTGGTGAAGGGGTCAGCGTTCTCGTCCCACGCCTGCTCGAGGAGGGCCTCGGCGCTGACCACCCCACCCTCGGCAGCCACGAGGACTTCGAGCACCGCGAACTGCTTGCGGGTCAGCGCCACATACCGGCCCTCGCGATAGACCTCGCGCCGGAACGGGTCGACGCGCAGCCCGGCGAGTTCGCGAACGGGAGGCCGGTGATGCGACCGGCGGCGGTCCAAGGCGCGGAGCCGGAGGACCAGCTCCTTGAACTCGAACGGCTTGGTCAGGTAGTCGTCCGCGCCGAGCTCGAACCCGGACGCTTTGTCGTCCAGGCGGTCGGCGGCGGTGAGCATGAGGATGGGCATCCCGCTGCCCGATGCGACGATGCGCCGGGCGATCTCGTCCCCGTTCGGCCCCGGAATGTCCCGGTCCAACACGGCGATGTCGTAGGTGTTAACCCCCAGCAGCTCGAGCGCCGTCGCGCCGTCGCCGGCGATGTCCGCCGCGATCGCCTCCAGCCGCAGGCCGTCGCGCACGGCTTCCGCCAGCTGGGGTTCGTCCTCAACGATCAGCACTCGCATGCTCCGATCCTACGGGCGCGGACATATCGTCCGCGTATCGAAATCTGCATACGCCCCGGCAACACGGCCCCGCCTTGACTGGCCCTATGACAAACCGTGCACCCGAACAGATCACCGTCCGGCCGAACCGCCGGCTGCTGCTGCTCCTGGCCGTGGCCGCGTCCCTGAGCGTCCTCCTGGGGATCCACCTGCTCTCGTCCCCGGCCTCCCCGGCCAGCGGGGCCGCGAAGGACGACGGCGCCGTGCCGCCTGGCGTCGGCGTCTTCGACGACCGCTATCCGGCGGTCTCGAAACTCGACCCGGAGTTGCTCGCGGCGCTCCGTCAGGCGGCCACGGACGCCGCAGCCGACGGCGTCGAATTCACGGTGAACAGCGGCTGGCGCTCGGCGGCCTATCAGGACCACCTGCTGCGGGAGGCCGTGGCGGACTACGGCTCGGAGGCCGAGGCCGCCCGCTGGGTGGCGACGGCGACCACCTCTGCCCACGTCGCCGGCGACGCCGTCGATCTGGGACCGAGGGCGAGCACGGACTGGCTGGCCCAGCGCGGCGCCGCCTACGGCCTCTGCCAGATCTACGCCAACGAGCCGTGGCACTACGAGCTCGTCCCCGACGCCGCGAGCTCAGGCTGCCCGCAGATGTACCCGGATGCCGCCCACGACCCGAGGATGCACTCGTGACCGCGGCGCTGACCCCGCCGACTCTGCAGACCCTCCCGGACGCGATCGCGGAGAACGTCGTTCGCGCACGAAGCCGGACCCGCGCCCGCCTCATGGCCGTCGTCAAGGCGGACGCGTACGGCCACGGGGCCGCGCCCGTGGCCCGGGCCGCGGTCGCCGCCGGCGCGGCCTGGCTCGGCACCACGGACCTGGGCGACGCCGTCGCGCTCCGGGCCGCCGGTCTGCGGACCCCGATCCTGACGTGGCTCAACCCGTCAGGCATCGACGCCGAGGCGTCCGCGGCGCACGGGATCGATCTGGCCGTGGGCTCCGTCGACGAGCTCGAGGCCCTGCTGCGGCAGCGCGCCCCCGCCGCCGTCCGCGTGCACCTGCACGTCGACGCCGGCATGGCCCGGGAGGGCTGCCCGGAACGGGAGTGGGAAACGCTGATCGAGCAAGCGCGCGCCGCACACGCGGACGGCAGGATCGAGGTGCGCGGCCTCATGGGCCATCTGCCCTCCGCCGACCGCGGCGATGCTGCCACCAACGCGCCGGCCGTCGCGCGCATGCGCCGGGCACAAGCCGCCGTCGTCCGCGCGGGGTTCGGCCCGTTGCTCGCGCATCTCGCCGCGACGTCCGGAACCCTCACGGATCCGGCCACGCACCTCGACATGGTGCGCGTGGGTGCCGGGCTGGTGGGCATCGATCCCTCCGGCCGGACCGCGTTGACTGGCGCCTCCAGGCTGACCGCCCCCGTGGTGCACAGCCGCGCCGTCGCGGCCGGCACGGCGATCGGCTACGACGGCTCGCACGTGACCGCTGAAGAGACCAATCTGAGCGTCCTGCCGCTCGGCTATGCGGACGGGATCCCGCGGGAGATCTCCCGGGACGCGTTTGTGGAGATCGAAGGCCTCAGCCACCGCATCGTCGGCCGGGTCTCCATGGACCAGATTGTTGTCGACACCGGGCCCCGACGATACGCTCGCGGCACCACCGCCACGATCTTCGGCCCTGGTGGCGGCACCGCCCCCACCATTCACGATTGGGCCCGCTGGTCCGGGTCCATCGCCCACACGATCGTCACGGGTATCGGAGCCCGCGTCAGAAGGAGCAACGCATGAGTCGCCACGTAGTAGTGATCGGCGGAGGCACCACCGCCGAACACGAGGTCTCCCTGGGAACGGCCGCGGCCGTCGAGCGCGCCCTGCGCGCCAGCGGATTCACCGTCACCTCCATCACGATCGACCGCGACGGCCGCTGGTCACAGGATGGGGCTCCGCTCGGCGCCACACCGGCCGATTCTCTCGCGGCGGCGCTGCCGCTCATCGAAGGGGCCGACGCCGTCTTTCCGGCCATCCACGGCGTGGGCGGCGAGGACGGCACCCTGGCTGCCCTGTGCGCGCTGCTCCACAAGCCCGTGGTGGGGTCCGGGCTCCGGGCCGGGGCGATTGGCATGGACAAGTGGGCGACGAAGGCGGCCGCGCAGGCGCTGGGCATCCGCACGGCGCCGGGCCAGCTCATCACTGCCGAGGCCGTGGACGACGTCGCCTTCGAGCACCCGGTGGTCGTCAAGCCGGCGTCGGCCGGATCGAGCTACGGCGTGGGGCTGGCTGAGGACGCGGCCCAGTTCCGGGCGGCGCTGGCCGAGGCGAGGTGCTACGACGATCGGATCCTCGTTGAGGACGTCGTGGTGGGGCGCGAGATCGACGTTGCCGTGCTGCGCGAGGCCGACGGGCGCACCTGGGCACCGCCGCCCCTCGAGATCCATGCGCAGGGCCTGTTCGATACCGCCACGAAGTACGACGGGTCCGCGCGGTTCGCCGTCCCGGCTGATCTGAGCGAGGCGGAGCACGCCGCGCTGACAGGGGCGGCTCTGGCCCTCTTCGACGCGCTCAGCTGCGCCGGAGTGGCCCGACTGGATTTCTTCCTGACGCAGGACGGGCCGGTCCTCAACGAGATCAACACGATGCCGGGCATGACCGCCGAATCCCAGGTGCCGCGGATGTTCGCAGCCGCTGGCGTGGGCTACGAGGACCTCGTCACGCGCCTCGTTGACGCCGCGACGGTCCCCTCGGCACCCGGAGCGGTCCTCTCGCCGGGCCGTGACTGATCGGCCGGGGCCTCAGGCGGCGGTCTGCCCGTCGTCGAGCACGAGCTGGTGGCGCGCGGGGACCTTAAGCGTGTGCTCGCCGCTCGCGGAGATCCGCGTGACCTCGAGGCAGCGCTCGCCCACTTCCCCGGCGGAGTGCAGGATCCAGGGGCCGACGGTCACGAACGGCTCGTCGTAGGAGGCGGCGGTCGCGACGCCGGCGATGACGAAGCGGCCGTAGGGGTGCTGCTCGAAGGCCGCGACGACCAGGTCGCCGTGCTCGACGTCGACGGCGCCGACGGCGTCGCCACTCATCTCGGCGACGGGCTCAGCCGGGAATTGGCGGACGTCGCGCTCGGGTTTGCGGATGGCCACGTCCTCGTCGTCGCGGCGCTCGGTCGCGGCTTTGCCGGCGACGATCACGCCGCCGATGACGACGTCGTCGAGCGCCGTGAAGTGCGGGACTCCGCTGAGCAGGTAGGAGCCGTGGCGTTCGTCGCGGATGAGCACGGTGGTCGGCACGCCCGCCTCGATCGCGCCGAATGCGGCTTTCATTCCGGCGACGTCGCGCCGGGACGGCCCGGCCAGGGCCCCTTCGAATTCCATGTCTTCTCCTCGTGCCTCAGCCGTCGGCCTCGGCGGCCGCGTCTCCACACTATCCAATCAGACGCCGCCGCCCTCCGGGCGCGCTACGGCATGGTCGGCCCGGGACGGGCCTGCCTAGACAATCCGGCGGATCCGGACCGGCTACTCGCGTCCGCGCTTGCGCTTCTTCCGCGGCTTGTCGAGCCCGATGTGCCGCCGCGTGCGCTTGCGCTCGATCGCGATGAAGACGGCACCCAGCAGCCACAGCGGCACCTGCGTCAGGAACGCGATCTTGAACGCGTCCAGCGTGTAGTCCTCCGGCCGGCTCGCGCCCTGGAGGTCCATCGCGACGCCGATGAAGAACAGCGCGAGCAGCGCCGCGAGGAATCCGCCCACGTTGGTGATGCCCGTGGCGGTGCTGAGCCGATGGCTCGGGTTGTGCGTGCGGGCGTGATCGAACGCGATCATCGATGCCGGCCCGCCCACGGCGAGCGCGACCGCCAACACGAACAGCATCCACAGCGGGGCCCGCCCCGGCCACAGGATCACCACGAGCCACGCGGCCAGCTGGATCGCGACGGTCGGCAGCACCAGCAGCCGCGAGCGCAGGTTCGGCACCTTCGCGGACAACGCCCCGAGCATGGGACCGAACACGACGCCGACGACCACCAGCGTGCTGGCCACGGCGGACGCCTCGCCCATCGTCAGACCCTGGCCGACAGTCAAGAACGGCACGCCCCACAGGATGACGAAAGCGGTGCCGGCGAACGGCGTCGTAAAGTGCGTCCAGAAGGCCAGCCGCGTGCCCGGGTGGGCCCACGCGGCGCGGATGCCGACGCTCGTGTCGACGGAGCTCTTGACGATCTCGATCGCGCCCGTGTCCGTGTTGACGGAGACGTCGCCTTTGTAGCCGGGCGGGTGGTTGCGGATGAGGGCGAAGATCAGTACCGCGAAGAGGACGGCCAGCCCGGCGACCGACCCGAAGGCCACGGACCACGACGTCGAGTGCACGAGGTGCGCGAGCGGGATGAGCGCGACGATCTGCCCCATCTGCCCGACGATGCCGGTCACCTGGTTCATGACGGGCGCGCGCTGGGCGGGGAACCACGTGGCGATCAGTCGCAACACGGAGGGGAAGACGGCCGCGTCGCCGGCGCCGAGCAGCATGCGCGCCACGACGGCGATCCCGACGGTCGGCGCGAACGCGATCGCGAGCTGCCCCACTGCCATGAGGATCATGCCGATCGTCATCATGGGCCGCGCGCCATAGCGGTCCAGCATGAGCCCCACGGGGATCTGCATGGACGCGTAGACCACGAGCTGCAGCACGGCGAGCATCGAGAGCATGGAGGCGTCGGCGTCGAACCTCTGGGCGGCGTCCACGCCGACGGCGGACAGGGAGGTCCGGTTCACGATCGCCAGGACGTAGGCGGCGACGCCGACGCTCCAGATCAGCCACATGCGCCATCCCGGCGCGGCAGGGGTAAGTGTGCTCACCTGCCAAGACACTACGCCCGTCGCCCGGGACGGTCTATCGAGCCGGTCACAGTACGACGGCGGCGCCCGCCCGCCGCTCGGGCGCTCCGGTCGGCGGGTCCAGTCGTGGGTCCGGCGGCGTCGATCGCGGACACTAGTGGACGCAGACAGTCACAAGTCGTTAATGCGACGAGACTGATCCAACCCGGGTTGTTGTGACAAGGCGGCGCTTGTCTCTGTTGACAAACTCGGTGGCATCGAATGGCACGTGTCCGCCGAGAGTTCATCGAACGATCTCCCACCACCACTCTGAAAACGCTTGCGTCCGCTGCGCCGAACAAAGAGCCGCTGCGCCTGGTTAAATCGTCAACAAATTTCCGCGGCATGCCCCCATCCGGATCAGCGCCCGCCACCGCGGCAGGAGAGCCGATAATCTCCCAGCAATTAGCAGACATGAATCGCATCCTCAGATCCCCCGGTGACGCAACCGCCCAACTCAGAGCCGCAAAGCGCTCGCGTACTTTTCGCGTTCGATAGCACTTAAAGATTCAACGTTGAGGGTCCGCCAAGTTACTGGGTAGTTCTTTTAAAGTTCCGCAAAATCACCCTTGAGCCCGGCATGTCATTTCAGTAGCGTGTGCACTGCGTTGGGGGACATCAGGATCGTTTTCGTCGGTCCGGCAATATCAGATGAAAGGCCAGCAAAGATGTCTAACAAATTCGCACGGTTCGGCCGGAAATGGCTGGTGACCGCGGCCGCTACCTCGGCACTCGTCCTCGGCGGAGGAATCGCGGCCGCGCCGGCCGGCTACGCCGCCCCGGAACACGAGGGCGAGCACGGCGGGCACGAAGGCGGCGACGCCTGCACGTTCTTCCTGGAGCACATGTGGGCCAACGAAGACGGCATTCCGCTGCTCGGCAGCTTCGCCCACGTCAACGAGTACCACACGGACCCCGAGTACGAGAACCTGGTTCTCTCGCTGGCCAGCGGCGCCATCGGCAACTCCGAAATGCCCGTCGTCGACATCTACGGCGGCCCCCTCGGCTGGATCCCGATCTTCAACCCCTCGCACGTCAAGGGCCACGGCACCGACTACGTCACCCTGCTCACGTCATGCGGCGGAATCGGCATCCCGCTCGACAGCAACGACCTGACGACCCTGAACGTCCCGTCGGTTGAGGATCTCGCCGACACCTCGGACCTGATCATGCCGGGCCTGCCGTCGCCGGAGATGCTCACGAGCCCCGACTACCTGTGGCAGACGACTGACGCCTCCGCGATCCTGGACCGGGTCACCCCCGAGACGCTGACCAACATGGAGGAGTACACGGGCTTCGCTGGCGACCACTTCGACACGTGGCGCCTGCTTTGGGAGACCGCGCTGGAAGACGTCTCCAGCGGCAACCCGACGGGCATCCTGGAGGTCCTCCAGATCACGGACAACATCAAGACCATCGAGTCGGTGTTCGGCATCGTCGGCGGCGAGGACGGCGGGCTCGTCGGCGGCCTGCCCGGCGGCGAACTGCCCGAGCTGCCCGAGCTGCCCGGCGGCGAGCTCCCCGAGCTGCCCGGCGGTGAACTGCCCGGTGGCGAGCTCCCCGGCGGCGGTGAAGGGGGCGGGCTCCTCGGTGGCCTGCCCATCCTCGGCGGCGGCGACGGCGGCGGTCTCCTCGACGGCCTGCCCGTCGGCGGCGGTGAAGAGGGCGGCCTGATCGAGACCCTGCCGATCGTCGGCGGCGACGGCACCGGTGGCCTGCTGGACGGCCTGCCCGGCGCCGGTGAAGGCGGCGGCGGCCTCATCGATGGCCTGCCCGTCGGCGGCGACGACGCCGGTGGCCTGCTGGGCATCCTGCCGGTCCTCCCCTCGCCGGGAACGCCGACGACCCCGCCGGCCGAAGGCACGACCGAGTTCTCGGCGCTGCTCTCCGGAGCGGCCGGCGCTGAGGGCGTGGGCCAGTGCAAGGGCACGCTGAACGGCGACACGTTCACGATCAGCTGCCTGTACGCAGGCCTGACCTCGGACGCGACCAGCGCCGAACTGCACAGCGGCGACGCCAGCTTCGAGCTGGCCGCCACCGGCGGAACGAGCGGCGGCGCGGCGGGAAGCTTCAAGCTGACCGCGGAGCAGGTCGCTGCGCTGAACAACGGCGACTTCACGGTCGACGTGCACACTTCGGGCTCGGCCACGGCCGAGATCAGCGGCACCGTCAACCCGTGTAGCTGCAGCTAGGTCCACCACCGCCGTCGTCTTCGACGGCAACTGACCTGATAAGGGCAAGGGATGGACGCCGGGATTTCCCGGCGCCCATCCCTTGCTCTGTCTGTCGGCGGTGTGCCGGCGGCTCGTAGACTCACAGGAAGCAGCACCGAGGCAACGGAGGCCGGCATGACGTGGGAGACAGCAGCAAACATCGCGACCACGCTCGGGACGTTCGTCGCCTTGACGGGCGTCGTCGCCACCGTCATCCTGGGCGTGCGGGCCGAGCGCGCGGCCGCACTGCGGTCCGAGGCCGCCGCCGCGCTGGCGGATGAGAACACCCGCCGCGCGGTCGCCGCGCTCGAGCGGATCGCCGACCATCCCGCCTCGACCACCGCGGGCCCGCGGGCCGCCGGGACCTCCCCGCAGCGCGTCGCGTGGTCTCTGACCCACCGCGAACGCGACACCTACGTCCTGCGCAACACGGGCGACGCCGTCGCGGTGGCCACCAGCGTCGCCGCCGCCCCGGGCGCGCGCCTGCGCTTCACGCCCCCGGCGTCCCAGGACGTGGGCCCCGACGAGTCGCTGACGTTCACGGCCGCGCGACGGCTGACGACGACGGACTCCACTCTGACCGTCGCCTGGACCGAGGGCGGTGCAGCCCGGACGTGGCGCTACCCCCTGCCACCGCGGGGAACTCGTCGCCCCTGAGTCCCCCGCTCGCGCCCAGGCGACACGGAGGGGCATCGCACCCGCGCGCCACAAGGCGCCCGTCGCAGAATTTCCCGGCAGGGCAGGCCGTCTGATTTAATCAGAATCATTCGCATCAACATCGATGCACCTCCCATCGGTCTTACGCCCTAGCAAGGACTCCCGCCCCATGACGGTCTCCGCCGCGCCCTTCCCCGCGCTGATCACCCTCGACGACGCCGTGATCACCGCCCGCCGCTCGGGCGATCGCCTGCTCGCGGTCCCTGCCCTGGCCATCGCGCCGGGCTCGCGCACCGTAGTCATGGGCCCCTCCGGCGCCGGCAAGTCCATGCTGCTCTCCGCACTCACGGGCCGCCTGCCCGACGCCGTCGCCCTGGCCGGCACGCGCACCGCCGCCCCGGACCTGCGCATCGGCTTCGTCCCCCAGCGCGGGGCCGAGGCCCTGCACCCGCTGCTGCCGATCGGCCGCCAGCTGCGCTCCGTCACGGGCACGACGCCGGCGCGCGTCGCCGAGGTGCTCGCCGCCGTCGGGCTGGACGCGTCCGCCCTGGCCGGCCGCCGCCCGGCCGAGCTCTCCGGCGGCCAGCTGCAGCGCACGGCGATCTCGCTCGCGTTCCTCGGCTCCCCCGCGCTCGTCATCGCCGACGAGCCGACGAGCGCCCTCGACAACGCCTCCCGCGATGAGAGCCTGGCCATGCTGCGTACCCTCTCCGACACGACCGGCAGCGCCCTCGTCGTCGCCACGCACGATCCCCTGGTCCGCGGCGCGCTCGACGCCGCGCTGATCCGCGTCGACGCTGGCCGGGTTGCCCTCGGCGACGAGCTCGGGGTCGCGGCATGAGCCGGGTTGTCCTCGAGGCCTGCGGCGTCGGCGTGACGCACGGTTCGCGCCGCCGCCCGTTCACGGCCCTGCACCCCACCGACCTCGCGGTGCACGCGGGTGAATCCGTCGCGATCGTCGGGCGTTCCGGCGCCGGAAAGTCCACGCTGGCTGAGGTCCTGCTCGGGCTGCGCCGGTCCAGCACGGGGCACGTGCAGGTGCACGGCGAGCACTTCTGCGGCTGCAAGTCCGGTCCGCACGCCCATCAGCGCCACCTGGTGCAGGGGGTTCCGCAGGACGCGGGCGCCTCGCTGCCGCCGCGCTCCCCGGTGCGCGCCTCGATTGAGCGCGCGCTGGCCCGCCTCGGCGTCGACGGCGACCCGTCCGCGCGGATCGCCGCGGCCGCCGACACCGCCCGCATCGACCTCGACCTGCTCGATCGCACCCCGCGCCAGCTCTCCGGCGGGCAAGCCCAGCGCGCGGCGATCGCCCGGGCGGTCGCCGTCGGCCCGGACGTGATCGTCGCCGACGAGCCCACGAGCGCCCTCGACGCCCGCACCTCCGCCTCACTCGCCGACGCCCTGCTCGCGCTGCCGGAGCGCACGGGCGGCGCCCTCATGCTCATCACGCACGACGACGACCTCGCCGCCCGCTGCGACCGCGTCTTCACCGTGCGGGACGGGAAAGTCGAGCAGGCGAGGTGAGCGGCGTCCCCTTGCGGCCCGTGCTCGGGCTGCAGCTCGTCTTCATGCTCGGGTTCTCCTCGGTGGTCCCGTTCTTCGCAGCGATCGGCCAGTCCCGGTACGGGCTCGACGCGGCCGCGATCGGCGCCGTCGTCGGCGCGCGCGTCGCGGCCCAGCAGGGCATGTTCATCGTCGGCGGGGCGCTGGCCGACCGCTTCGGCCCGCGCCTGCTGCTCACGGCCGGCTGCCTGCTGCGCGCGATCGCGTTCGGGATCATCGCGTGGGCGCCGAGCGCGCCCGCGTTCGTCACGGGCGTGGTGCTCGTCGGGCTCGCCGGGGCGCTCTTCTCCCCCGCCGTGGACGGGCTCATCGGATCGATCGACTCCGAGCGCCGGTCCCGGCACGACGGCGTCGCCCTGCCCGGCCGCGGCCCCGCACCCTTCGCGGCGCTCGCCCTGGCCGGCGAGACCGGCGGCATCATCGCCTCGCTGGGCGCGGCCCGATGCATGCCCGAGCACTCCGGGACGCTCTCGCTGATCTCGGCGGGGATCTTCCTCGCCGCGGCGCTCTTCGTGCACCGCCTGATTCCCCGCACCGGAGCGTCGGGGCCGGTGGCCGCCCCGGCCGCGGCGGCGTCGGCGTTCCCGGCGGAGCCGGTGCGCGTGCTGCCGCTCGCGATCGCCGGGGCGGCCCTGCTCGCCGTCTACACGCAGCTGTTCTCGACCGTGCCGCTCGCGCTGAACGAGCACGGCCTCTCCCCCGGGCACATGGGGGCGGTGGCCGCGACGCTGTCGGCGTCGACGCTCGTGCTGCAATGGCCGATCTCGCGCCTGAGCGAGCGGCTGGGGCGCTGCACCGCCGTGATGGTGGGGCTCTATGCGGGCTCGGCGGCGTGCCTCGTCGCGTTCGCCGGGCAGGCGCTGCTGCCCGCCGCCGCCCTGCCGTGGCTGTTCTGCCTCGTCGCGGCGCTCGTCGGGGTCGCGATGATGCTCGGGAACCCGGCGGCGAAGTCGCTCATCGCCGGCGGCTCGGGCCGCTGGCGGGCGACCCGGCTCGCCCTGCTGCCCACCGCGGGCGGGGCTGCGGCCCTGATCTGCACGACGGCGTCCGGCGCCGTCGCCGACGCCCACTCGACCCTCGCCGCGTGGCCGCTCGCGGCCGCGCTCCCGGCCGCGATGCTGCCGGTCGCCTGGTACGCGCTGCGCCCGGCCCACGAATTGACCCATCACTCGAACTGCCCGCCGGCCTCGGCCGGCTCCACCCTGGAAAAGGAACGAACCCCATGACCCACCGCCTCCGCACCGGCGCCCTCGCCGCCGGCGCACTCTCGCTCACCCTGGCCCTCTCCGGCTGCTTCTCGGCGAGCTCCGCCGAATCCTCCGGCGGGGACGAGTCCGACGCGCGCGTGTCGCTCGCCATGCTGCAGCCGCCGCGCTCGGGCCTGAGCCCGCTGAGCGACGACGCGTTCAAGCTCTCGCGCTGGAGCACCGCCGAGACCCTCGTGGTGCTCGACGAGGCCGGCGACCCGCTGCCCGGCCTCGCGACCGAGTGGGAGCAGACGGACGATCTGACGTGGCGCTTCTCGATCCGCGAGGGCGTCTCCTTCCACGACGGCAGCGAGCTGACCGCCGAGGCGGCCGCGAACTCGCTGCGCGCCGCGGTGGAGGCGAGCCCCGTGCCGCGCATCCTCGACGGCGTGGACCTGCAGGTCGACGTCGACGGCGGCCAGGTGGTGTTGACGACGGCGGACACGGACCCGCTGCTGCCCAACCGCCTCTCGAGCCCGCAGCTCTCGATCCTCTCCGAGGCCGCCTACGAGGGCGACACGGTGGACCCGGTCGGCACCGGAACAGGCCCGTTCGAGCTCACGGCGGTCGACGGGACCTCGAGCGCGACGCTCGAGCGCTTCGACGGCTACTGGGGCGAGGCCGCGGCGGCCGCGGGCATCGACGTCGACTTCGTCCCGGACGGCACCGCCCGCGCGGCTGCCCTGCGCACGGGCACCGCGGACATCGTGGAGGCTGTGCCCGCCGGTCAGGCCGCCTCGATCGACGAGGACCTCATCACCGAGGTGCCGATGCCGCGCACCAACACCCTCTATCTCAACTCCGAGTCCGGGCCGTTCGAGGACCCCGCCGTGCGGGCCGCGGCCCGCGAGGCGATCGACCGCGCCGCGATCATCGCCTCCGCCTACGAGGACCGCGCGGACGAGGCCGCCGGCCTGCTCGGCCCGGCCCTGCCGTGGAGCGTGGACGCGCGCCAGGACGCCGACTACCAGGAGATCCTGGGCCAGCGCGCCGAGCCGGCCGAGGTCGACGGCGTGAAGATCACCCTCGGCACCTTCACCGACCGCGCCGAGCTGCCCGAGGTCGCCGTGCTCATCGAGCAGCAGCTGGAGGCGGCCGGGTTCGTCGTCGAGCAGGACGTGCGCGAGTACCAGTTCATCGAGTCCGACGCCCTGGACGGGGCGTTCGACGCGTTCATCCTCTCCCGCGCGACCGTGCTGGACTCCGGCGACCCCGTCGCCTACTTCGCCGCCGACTTCACGTGCTCGGGCGGCTTCAACATCGCCCAGCTCTGCTCCGAGGACGCGGATGCGGCCATCGAGGCGGCCGCCCGCGTCGACGCCGGAGACGAGCGCCGTGAGGCCATCATGACCGCCGAGGCGCAGATCCTCGCGACCGACGCGGCGATCCCGCTGCTGCACGAGCGCGTCATCCAGGGTGAGTCCGCGGGCGTGCACGATGCCGCCCGCGACCCGCGCGAGCGGCTGCTCGTGACCGCGGAGACGCGCGTTGATCCACAGGGCTAGCCGCATCGCGCTGGCCTCGCGGGTTCTCGCGGGGCTGGCGCTGCTCACCGTCGTCGGGGCGCTGCCGTGGCTCTCGCAGCGGGATCCGGCGCACTCGGTGCTGCGGGCCCGCTACGCGGAGCTCGAGCCGACGCCGGAGGCGCTCGCCTCCATCCGCGCCGAGCTCGGGCTCGACGGCGGCCCGATCGCCATCAGCGCGCGCTGGTGGGCGGACGTGCTGCGCGGGGACCTGGGCGTCTCGTGGGTCTCGGGCGGGCCGATCGCCCCGGGTGTGTCGCAGGCGGTGGGCGTCTCCGCGACGCTGACGCTGTTCGCGATGCTGGTCACGGCGCTTGTCGCCGCGGCCCTGGTGGCCCCCGTGCTGACCTCGATCGCCCGCGACCGCCCGGTGCGCGGCTCGGGCCCGGTCGGCGTCGCGCTCACGGCGCTGCCGGAGTTCCTGCTGGCCAGCGGGTTCCTGGTGATCGTGGCGGTGCAACTGCGCTGGCTGCCACCCTACGGCTGGACCGGCCTGGACACCGCGATCCTGCCGGCCCTGGCCCTGGGCATCCCGGCCGGCGGCCTCTTCGGGCGCCTGCTCGGCGACGCACTGGCCGGCTCCTCCCGCGAGACGTGGGTGCAGGTCTGGCGCCTGGCCGGGGCGCGGCGGCGGGTCATCTTGCCGGCGGTGCTGCGCCGGGCGGCGGCCTCCGTGGTCGACCAGCTGGGGCTCATCGTCATCGGAGTACTCGGCGGCGCGGTCGCCGTGGAGCAGATCTTCGCGATCCCGGGGCTCGGCCGCTACCTGCTGGGCGCGGCCAACGCCCAGGACCTGCCGGCGCTGCAGGCCGGCGTGCTCGCGATGGCGGCGGCCGCCGTCGTCATCGGCGTGATCGCCTCGGCCGCACGGCTGTGGCTGCTCGGCGGGCCGCTGCCGGCGGGCGCGGTGTCGCCGCCGCCGGAGCGGCCGCACGGGGACCGGCTGGCGCAGTGGACGTTTGGGATCGGGTGCGCGCTGCTGGCGCTGCTGCTGGTGGCCGGGCTGCCGCGGGACCCGTTCGAGGTCGCGCACGCGCGCTTGGCCGCGCCGTCGTGGGAGCTGCCGTTCGGCGCGGACGCGAGCGGGCGGGACCTGCTGGCCCGCGTGGCGCACGGGGCGCTCGGCACGCTGGTGCCGGCGCTGGGGATCGTGCTCGCAGCGATCGCGATCGGCTTGGTGCTGGCGTTCATCCCGAACGCGGTGCGCGGCCCGATCGAGGTCGCCAACGCGACCCCGCCGATCATCGCGGGTGTGGTGATCGCGGCGCTGGCCGGCCCGACGATGGGCGGCGCGGCCGCGGCCGTGCTCTGGGTGAGCTGGCCGCCGCTGGCCTCGCACGCGGTGGCGCTCGTCGAGGAGGCGAAGGCGATGCCACACGTGAAATGGCTACCACTGGCGGGCGTGCGACCCTTCGAGGTCATGGTCCGGCACGTCGTGCCGGTCGTGGCGCCGGCGCTCGCGCGGCACGGGATGCTGCGCCTGCCGGGCGTGGCCCTGGCGCTGGCTTCGCTGGGTTTCCTGGGCCTGGGCGCGCAGCCGCCGGCCCCGGAGTGGGGTCGACTGCTGGCCGAAGGTATCGACTACGTCGAGCGCGCTCCGTGGACGACGGCGGCCCCGGCCGCATCGCTCATCCTGATCTCGGTCATCGCGGTGGCTGCGGCGTCGCTGCAGGGCTCGCGGATCACGCTCCCGCGCCGGCGAGGCGATGCCAAGAGTTCACGACCGAACGACGACGCTGGCCCGCCTGCCTCCGACGGTGGCGTTCCCGCGCCGATTGATCCGGCGGCTCATTCACGCTGACCGTCGGCCGGGTCGTCTATGTCGACTGTCTCCACGAATCGGTCGAAGTCGCTCCTGTATCGAGCATCCTGGACCACCCGGAATGCCTCGAATTCGCTGAATGCATGCTCATCGGCGACAGACTTGGAGATGCCTCCAGGCCCTTCGAGCACGGCTCGATCGTCGAACTCGAGGAACGCGTCGAGCCGACGGGCCCAATCCTCCATGGTCATGGGGATCTTTCGTCGTGCCCGGTTCTCTGCCAGGTCGAGGAACGAGTTGACGGTCCGGCCCAGATCCTCGAGTTCTTCCTGCGACAGGTAGTTCTTGCCTACCGTCACGTCACGACGGAGGACCTTGCCATCGGGCGCGTTTTCCCAACTGGTCAGGCCCATCTGCGGTTTCGTGCGGTCCGCCCGGTCCACGATTAGTTCGGCGGCCGTGCGACCGTGGATGGCGAAATGGAGCTTGTTCTGGACCGTGGCGAAGAACTTTTTGGTTGAGGGCGCATCCGCGTTGTAGTCGACACTCGTCGCGTAGATGTCCGTGACCTTCTGATAGAAACGGCGCTCGGATAGCCGGATCTCGCGGATTTCCGCCAGCAGCTTCTCGAAGTAGTCTTCGCCCAGGAACGACCCGTTCTCCATGCGCTGCCGATCCAGCACGTACCCCTGGATCGCGTAGTCCCTCAGCACCGACGTCGCCCACTGCCGAAATTGGGTGGCGCGAACGGAGTTGACCCGATACCCGACGGAGATGATCGCGTCGAGGTTGTAGTGGTCGATGCTTCGCTCGACTTCTCGCTGGCCCTCACGACGAACTATCCGGAATTTCCGGATAGTTCGATCGGCACCGAGCTCGCCGGATTCGAAGACGTTCTTCAGGTGTTCACTGACGGTGCGGACATCGACGTCGAAGAGCTCGGCCATGAGCTTCTGGGTCAGCCAGACCGTCTCGTCCTCGTACCTCGCCTCGAGGGTTGATTCGCCGCCCTGAGCGGTGAACGTCAGAAACTCAACGGTACTGTTTCGGATCCGAGTCTCGTTGCCGTCCCTTGCTGCCATGCCGTCGCCACCTCTTACGCCCGAACGTTCATCTTCACCCAACCGTAGTCTGCACGTCCCACATCTTGGTTCGGAACCCACCCACGGTCACCGGCACGACGGCGCTGGCCGTGGCCGCACTCGGCTAGGGAATATGAGACGTGCCGCCGAAGTCCTCGACGATTCGGGCCACGACGTTGGCGTCGAGCTTGGGCTCCCAGTAGTCGGCGTTGCGCTTCGGGTGCGTGCCGTGGACGGGACAGCGGTGCCAGAAGCAGCCGTCGATGAACACCGCGATCCGCCGCCGGGTGAAGACGACGTCGGCACGGCGCCGGTTGGAGAGCATCGAACGCCGAGTGCCCTCCGACGTCGCCCACGACTCGGCCATGCCTCCAGCGTACGACGACGGCCGATACCGAACCATCTGTCAAAACCTGGCGGCGGACTACCCAGCCGTCGAATCAACCAGTGCGATCGTTGTATCCCCTACACGGGCTGGTGACGTATCAGCCGGGCCGCCGTCTTCACGAGCATCAGGACCAGCAGCAGGATGCCCACGTAGCCGTTGACGACGTAGACAAGATTAACCATCTGCGAGAACGGCAGGACGAGGCCGATCAGCGTGCCGGCGGCGGCCAGCCCCAGCGTCGCCGCCTTGTAGGCGCGCGTCTTCTCGGTCAGGAACCGCGAGGAGACGGTCCAGAGCAGCGGCACCGCCGTCGTATAAATGCCGGCAAGGATGATGACCGAGAAGCCCGAGGCCAGCAGCGGGCTGAAGTCGGAGGCGAGGACCAGCATCGGGATCTCGGTCCCATTGACCCGGGAGATGCTGGCGAGCAGGCCCAGTCCGACGACGATGCAGGCGAGCGAGAACGCAATGCCGCCGATGAGGCCGCCGGTGGATGCCTCGCGCCGGCTGCGCGCCGTCGTGCCCAGCGCGGTCAGGAAGGCCGCCAACCACAGCATGCAGAACCCTACGTAGGACAGCCCCGCGAGGAACCAGCTGCTGGAAGCCTGCGTCAGCTCGAGCGTCGGAAGCAGGGCATTGCCACCGGCGACGCCGTCCGCGCCACGGATCAGACCGAGGATGCCGAGAGCGACGGCGATGACGACGATGAGCGGCCCGATCTTGCCAATGACGTCGACCAGCCCGCGCAGCCCGAACCACACGGTCAGGCCGACGGCGACGGCCAGCCCGATGCCGCCCAGGTACTTCGAGAGCCCGTAGTGCTCCTGGAAGACGGCGCCGGAGCCGGCAACCATGACGGTGAAGCTGAGGAAGACGAAGAGGATCGAGAAGTAGTCGAAGAACGTGCCCAAGTGCCGGCCGCAGTAGTAGTGAAAGATGCGCGAGGGGCGATCGAACTTCTCCGCCTGACCGACCGCGAGGAGCTCGACGCAGACGTAGGTCATCAGGACGAGGACCAGCAGCCCGGTGCCGAAGAGGCCCGCGTAACCGTAGGACGTGAAGTACTGCAGGATCTCCTGCCCGGTGGCGAAGCCGGATCCGATGAGGAAGGCGATGATGGCCCCGGCAAAGGTGAGGGCGCGCGGGATGATGCGGGTTCGAGCGGTTTTCGGGCGGATTCGGGTCGGCGCGGCGTCAGTCATGGAGGGGTCTACTTCCAGAGAAAGGGGTTGCGTCGGCAACTGATATATGAGATATATTTGTAAGATATTTCACAGGCTCGGGCCAGTCAACCATGAGGCGGATTGCGTCCGGCGCACCCGGCCGCCGTCGTCCGACAACAGGGCCGGGGCCCGAGATATCAACCCAGCACCAGCCCTTGGCCAGCCCGAGGTCCGATCGATGAGGAGTGGATCCGTATGCCGCAGCTTGCGCACCGGCTCGAACGTCTAGGCACTGAAACCGCCTTCAGCGTCGCCCAGGCCGCCGCCGCCTGGAAGGCGAAGGGGAACGCCGTGTACCCCTTCCACCTCGGCGACATCAACATCCCGACCGCCCCGCACATCGTCGAGGCGATGAACCAGGCGATCGCCGACGGCTACACCGGCTACTGCCCGGGCCCCGGCATCCCGCAGCTGCGCGAGGCCCTGGCCGAGGACATCGGATCCCGCCGCGGCATGGAGTTCACAGCGGACAACGTCGTCGTCATGACCGGCGGCAAGCCCGTCATCACCAAGTTCCTGCAGACCGTGATGAACCCGGGGCAGGAAGTGCTCTACCCCAACCCCGGCTTCCCGATCTACGAGTCGCAGATCGAA
The DNA here is from genome assembly GCA_023896275.1 of Kocuria rosea subsp. polaris. Lineage (GTDB taxonomy): Bacteria > Actinomycetota > Actinomycetes > Actinomycetales > Micrococcaceae > Zhihengliuella > Zhihengliuella polaris_A. The sequence goes on from MLDA01000001.1 coordinate 163,327, forward strand.
TACCTCGGCGGCACGGCCGTGCCCTACGGCTACGTGCCCACCGACTCGGGCTTCGCGATCGACATCGAGGCCATCCGCGCCTCGATCACCGAGAACACCACGGCGATCATCTACAACGACCTGCAGAACCCGATCTCGGCCGAGTCGACCGACGCGGAGCGCGAGGCCGTCGCACAGCTCGCCATCGAGCACAACCTCTGGGTCCTCTCCGACGAGGCCTACTTCGAGACCCGCTACGAGGGCACCTCGAAGTCGATCGCCGCGCTGGACGGCATGGCCAAGCGCACAGTCATCCTCTACACGTTCAGCAAGAAGTTCGCGATGACCGGCTCGCGCCTGGGCTGCGCCGTCGCGCCCGTCGAGATCGCCAGCGTCATGAGCAAGTTGAACACCAACGACGAATCCTGCACCACCCACTACGTGCAGTGGGCCGGCATCGCCGCCCTGCGCGGCACGCAGGAACCGGTCAAGGAGATGCTGGAGACCCTCAAGGAGCGCCGCGACGTCACGTGCGAGATCCTCAACTCCATCCCGGGCTTCTCGGTCGCCGTCCCGCAGTCGACGTTCTACCTGTTCCCGGATGTCACGGAGGCGATGGAGCGCAAGGGCTTCGTCAACGTCGGCGACTTCGCCACTGCGGCCCTGGAGAACACCGGCGTGTCCTTCTGCACGCGCGAACACTTCGGCCGGCGCCTGCCCGGCGAGGACCGGCAGTACATCCGTCTGGCCTACTCTGGCATCGAGACGGACGCAATCCGCGAGGGCCTCGGCCGTCTGCGCGAATGGATCGAGGAGTCATGAGCAAGGTAGTTGTCACCGGACGCGTGCCCGAGGCCGCGTTGGAAATGCTGCGTGCAGAGCACGACGTCGACGCGTGGGATGGGTCCGAATCGATCGGTCGCGATGAGCTGCTCTCGCGCGTCGCCGGCGCGGACGCCGTCGTCAGCCTGCTGACCGAGCGGATCGATGGTGAGCTGCTCGACGCCGCCGGCCCGCAGCTGAAGGTCGTCGCCAACGTGGCGGTGGGCTACGACAACATCGACGTTCCGGCGTGCCGCGAGCGCGGGGTCGTGGCCACCAACACTCCCGGCGTTCTGACGGAGGCGACGGCTGACATCGCGTTCGGCCTGATCCTCATGGCCACGCGCCGGCTCGGCGAGGGCGAGCGGCTGATCCGCTCCGGCGAGGCCTGGAAGTGGGGCATGTTCTTCCTGCTCGGCAGCGGCCTGCAGGGCAAGACCCTCGGGATCGTCGGCATGGGCGGCATCGGCCAGGCGACAGCGCGCCGGGCCAAGGCCTTCGGCATGGAGATCGTCTACCAGTCGCGCAGCGAGATCGACCCGGCGATCGCCGAGGAGCTGGGCGCCCGCCGCGTCGACCTGGACGAGCTGCTGACGGTGTCCGACGTCGTCTCCATCCACTGCCCGTACGGGCCGGCCACGCACCACCTGATCGGCGACGAGCAGCTGGCCGCGATGAAGGAGACCGCATACCTGGTGAACACCGCGCGCGGGCCGATCGTCGACGAGGCCGCCCTGGCGGCCGCGCTCCGTGCCGGGCTCATCGCCGGCGCCGGGCTGGACGTCTTCGAGAAGGAGCCGACGGTCCACCCGGACCTGCTGGAGCTCGATAACGTGGCGCTCGTGCCGCACCTGGGTTCGGCCACCGTAGAGACGCGCACCGCAATGGCGACGCTCGCGGCCTCGAACGCTTTGGCCGTACTTGCCGGCGAAGAACCGCCGACGCAGATCAGCTGATCCCACGCGCCGTCATCGTGCCCGGTCCTCGCTGCGGGGCCGGGCACGATGTGATCAGCCGGGTGGTCGGTCCCGCCAATCTCAGGCCAGCGCGCCACTGACGTCAACATCATGACCGCATAAAACTAAGCGCACCGAAACTCTCACGACATCAAACCCAATGCGGCAAGCAAATCAGAGTGCGCTCGCTTGAGAGCATCGCTACCGTCCGAGCTCAGCCGTACCTCGTCCAGCTCGATAATATGGCTCGCAACTTCTTGCTTGCTCGGGGTTCGCCAGTTATGGCCCGTCGCCCACCGTTCCAGCGTCGTCGACCACGGCGCTTCCATCGGACCAGGCAGAGTCGGAAGTTCGCCAACCAGAACTCTGTCGTTGAGTTCGCAGAGCAGGGAAATGAACGTGTCCCGGTAGAAACCAGGATCCAGAGTATTCTCGATTCCGTGGACACCAAGTTCGACGATCCTGTCCTGGGGGATTACTCGACCGATCAACTTGGCAAGCCTCCGCCCGCCGCCGTCTCCGTCAACAAGGAACGCGACTTTGGCAGCTTGGAAGTCGAGTGACGGATAGGCCTCTTTCGGCAACTCCGAGAGCCCCGGTGCCACTTGATACGGAAGGCTATCCGCACCAATAGCTCTACGGACTAAAGTCGGCAGTAAGATCATGTCGGTTGCGCCTTCGGCAATAACTGCGCACCGCGCGGGCGTAAACGCGGCGGCTGAAGCGCCTATCGCGATCATCAAGGATGTCAATCCACCACTTCCTTGTCGCCAAAAGCTGTTCTCAATATGACTTGTCTCGTCAGCGTCTGGCGCGACCGCACGAATACCAACACCCAAGTCGGCAGGCAAACAGCCAGGCGAGTGTGTAGTGTAGATGACCTTGTCAGCCTGGTCTTGCTTAGCGAACATTTGTACGAGATCGGCCTGTGCATTTATGTGGAGATGAGTCTCTGCCTCATCTATTAGTAAGATCGTCGCACGGCCACTGCTTCGCGCGGCAAGAAAAGCTGTCATAGCAACGAACATTCGCAGCCCTGCGCTTCGCTCGTCTAGGACGGAGGCATGCACTCCATCCTCCACAATGCCAATCCGGAGCAGCTTTCCTTCAACGTTCAGATTAACCTTGAGGTCCGACTGTTGCCACGCCTGCTGGAAGTGGCTAGCGAGCGCGATGTTCGCCTTGTTCTTGATGGTATCTCGTCGAGATATCTCGCTGGCCTGTACAGCCTGGACGAGAGCCTTCAGGTCGAGGCCCGCCAGACGTGCCAAATTCGCGAGTGCTAATGGCACATCACCGAGCAAGGCGTCATCAAGCGTGTATGTCGACGCCAGCGTGCGATCGGCTTCCGTGAACATCACCACGTCAGGAGTCAGGCTCCAGAGCTTTTTCTCAGTCGCCTCTTTGGGGTCGTCCCTATCAATCCACGCTACAAGTGAGGCGAGGATGCTGCGTATGCGATCAGTGCCTACGTATCCATCCAATGACTCCGAGTACTCGTCAGCGCGGCCGCGCAACTCGTCGATTGATTCCCGCGCATCGATTGGGGCAGCGACGTAGGCATAAAAATCCTGCTGCAGGATGTGTAAATCGTCGAGCAATGACGAACCATTGGGCAACTCGGTGAGCTTCTTCTCACCCACCTCGGTTTGCAACGGTTCAAGCGTCGCGATTGCTTGGAGGCTATCACCCAGGTTAGCCACGAACTCCACCAGCAGTACCTCGGACTTGCGAGGCTCGGGAATCACCTTGAAGTTAGTACCCCGCCCATCGGCACTGCGACTCACAAAGAATTCAGTCGGCGCTTCGTCGAGCCCCAAGTCCTCCAGGCGCTCTCGATCCTTGTCGCTGATCCGATAGCGCAAGCTAACAACTGGAGTGGAGTCCGCAACGCTCACCGACGCCCGCGACCTCTCCGCCGGAGTAAGCGTGCCGGATTCGTCCACGTAGGCGAGTGCCTTGAGGAGCGTCGTTTTCCCAGCCTCATTCGGGCCAACTATGGCGACAAGCTTCTGATCAAGTTTGATTTCTGTATCAACGAGCCGACCAAAGCCGCGCACTTGGGCTGAGATAAGTCTCATGCAGCGCCCCTTTATTTGTTGGGTTGGCCAGCCACTCCCCCAACCGGGGTTGGCATCCAGCTCTACTTCGTTCCCGCGTCTACTCCACAAGCGACTCCAGGGCTTTCAGTTCTAGAGCCAGCTGTGACACACATGACTCTACCAACGCGGTCCAATGCAGGCATCGACATTCGATTTGATAAATCCTGCCGAGGGTCGTTTATAACGGCCTTCGAATCAGGGGAGGCGTTGGACGAACTCATCGCCTACCACGCCTACGGCGCAGACCGGCATGCAGACATGGACTGGTGAATACCACGGGAAAAGCACCTGCCAGAAACCTTATTCCCTAGTCGCCACGTTGAGCCACCAGGATGCGCCCGCGGCCGCGCCGATCACTTCGTCGCGGTCGGCCGTCGACAGCAGGTGGAAGACCGCGGAGGAACCGTAGCGTTCCGCGTCGGTGCGGAAACCGGTTGCCGCGATGAAGCGCGCGAACATGGCATTCGTGACCGCCGTCGCGTCGATCCGGAAGGCACCAACCTCAACCGGGTGCACCGGCGTCTCGCCGTCGGCCGGATAGCCCTCGCCGAAGGCATCGCCCATGTCGAAGCGGCCGCCGGGAACGGCGACGTCGCCGTGCACCACCTCGGACTCGCCAGGTGCGACGGGCGTCTCGGCACGCCCGGCGGGAGTCACGCCGCGACCGGGCGAACAGCAGGCGGCGGGCTGATGATTCATGCGCCCAGTCTAGGACGGCCCTCGTGATGCCCCGGTCGCGGCGATCGCCGCGAGCAACCGGCGGACCTCACGATCGTGGTGCGCTGATCTTCTTCGTGGCGCTCTTCCTCCGCAACGCCTCCGACGACCCTCAGCCGGGGGCGAGTAGGCCGACGAGCGCCGCGGAGACCGCGCGTGAGGCTCCGAACGTCACGATATCTGCACCACCGCGCGGCCAACCGCATTCGACGACGATCACCTCGCGGCCGTCAGCGCGGAGGGCCTCAGCCACCTGAAAAATGCTGTGGCCGGCATCCAGATTTCGCCCGACGAGCGCGACCTTGGCCTGCGCTCCCAGGTCCGCTAGTCGAGTCGCCGCCTGGACCGCGGCCGGCCCCCAGGGCACGCCGCCGACGGCCATGTTGGCCTCCGAATCGATCTGCACCAGAGCCGGCTCAGCCGGCAAGGCCAGCCAGCGCCGTGCAGCGTCGCTGAGCTCGAAGGCTGCGGTGTTCGAGGGCATGTCCGGCGTCCGGCCGGCAGCGGTAGGTCCTGCCGCCGGATAGTCCGCGGCCAACAAGGCCGTGCGGCGGACGGCGTCTTGGAGCCGGGCCAGCGGAAGTCGGCCAGCGCGAACGGCGACAACGATGGCCTCGATGATTGCTTCGAAGCGTTCAGGCGAGGTCTCTGAGCCCAGACACAACAAGTCAGCACCCGCAGCAAGCGCGCGGACTGCAGCGGTCTCGATCCCGGTGACGGCGCTCGCCCCGGCCATGTCCAGCGCGTCGGTGACGATCGCGCCCGAGAATCCCATGTCACGGCGCAATAGATCGTTGAGGATGCGTGGGGAGAACGTTGCCGGGTTCTCCGCATCGAGCGCCGGGACCATAATGTGGCTCGTCATGACGCTGGCGACGCCGGCCGCGATGGCTGCCGCGAACGGGGCCAGCTCGCGTTCGGCGAGCGTCGCGCGATCCACCTCGATGGTTGGCAGGGCCAGATGGGAATCGGTGGCGGTGTCTCCGTGGCCGGGGAAGTGTTTGGCACATGCTGCGACGCCGGCTCCTTGCAGCCCGCTGACCCATGCGGCAGTGTGCCGCGCGACGAGCGTCGCCTCGGCGCCAAAGCTGCGCACCCCGATCACGGGGTTACTCGCGGTGGAATTCACGTCGGCGTCCGGGGCCAAGTTCAGATTGAAACCCAAGGCGTTGAGTTCGTCCGCGATCTGCGCGGCCGCAGCAGTTGTCACGGACACGTCGTCGAGGCGGCCGAGCACGGCGTTGCCCGGCTGATCGGAGCCGGTGAGATAGTGCAATCGCGTGACATCTCCCCCTTCCTCGTCAAGTGTCAGGAGCGCGGACGGCGACGCGGCGCGCAGTTGACGCATGAGGCCCGTCAGCTGTTCGGGGGACGTGATGTTGGGGCCGTAGATGCAGACCGAAGCGAGCCCGGAGCCCAAGGCGGCGACGATCCAGTCGGGTACACGTGTTCCGCTGAACCCGGGCATCAATGTTCCCGCCGCCAGGGTGCGCAACTGAACGTCGTCGTACGAGGTCGTTTGCGAAGGCTGAACCCGAGCGCTGGGAGGGGCGTTGTTCGTCATCCCTTCACCGCCCCGCTGACCAGGCCGCTCGACATTTTCGATTGCACCAGCATGAAGAAGATGATCACCGGCACGGCCACCATCATCGAGGCGGCCATGACCATACCCCAATCGGTTTCTCGAGTGGCTGAGGCTTGCACGAATCCGCGCAACCACAACGGCAGCGTCTTCATCTGGTCCTCTGTCATGATCACCAGAGCAACGGTGAATTCGTTCCAGGCCTGCAGGAACGCGTAGACGCCCGAGGCCACGAAGCCGGGAGCCAAGAGTGGGAGGGTGATGCGCATGAAGGCCATCGTGCGGGAAAGCCCGTCCACCATGCCGGCCTCTTCGAGCTCAGCGGGCACGCCGGCGACGAATCCGCGCAGCATCCAGATGGTGAAGGGAACGACGGCGGCAATATAGAGCACGCTCACGCCGACCACGTTGTTCAGCAATCCCACCGAGCTCATCATTTTGTATTGGGCAATGAACATCCCCTCAGCGGGCAGCATCTGGATCAGCAACATGGCCAGAATGAACGAGCGGCGACCTTTGAATTTGAATCGCGAGATCGCCAACGCGGCGAGGAAGGCCACGAAGAGCGAGACCACCACCGTCGTGAGAGTCACCGTGAGCGAAATTCCCAGTGCCGACGCAAAACTGCCGTCGGCGAACACCGCTGCGAAGTTGTCCAGAGAACCGCCAAACGGCAAGAACGTTGGCGTGGTCGACTGCAACACAGCGTTCGGCAGGAACGAGGAGTTGAACATCCAGTAGACCGGGAAGGCCCAGAGCAGCGCGATCGCCACGGCGACAACCGTCCAGAGGGCACGCGAAATGGAATGGAGCCGCATGTTACTTCTCTTCCTTCATCAGCGAGCGCACGTAGTACCAGCTGATGGCGACGGTGATGAGGAGCATCAAGATCGAGACGGCGCTGGCTGCACCGAAATCTCCCGAACCGACACCCATTTGATAGATGTAGGTGCCCAGCAGGTTGGTTTCGTTGGCGACGCCGCCGGCGTCTTGAAGCAGCTTGATCTGCGTGAAGACCCGCAGATCCCAGATGATCTGCAGGAGGAGCACGATCGACAGGACCGGCGCGATCAGCGGCATGATGATGTAGCGAATACGTTGGATGCCACTTGCACCGTCCATCGCCGCAGCTTCCAAGACTTCCTCCGAGATCTGCGTCAGGCCCGCGTAGATGCTCAGGGCCACGAACGGGACCGACATCCACACCACGATGATGAGCGCGATGGCAAAGAACGTCGTCGGTTCGGCGAGCCAGTTGTGGCCCTCAGCCTCGAACCCGAGGCGCGTCAGCATCCAGTTGAGGACGCCCCGGCGCCAGTCGACCAGCCACACCCACACGGTCATGGCGGCGACCAAAGGCATGGCCCACGCGAGCAGCATCGAAACCTGCAGGATGAGGCGGGCTGCTGTGCCGACCCGCTTCATCAGGACAGCCAGCAGGAACCCGATGACCACTGTCAGGCCGGCCGCCAGCAGGCAGAAAAGCAGCGACCGTCCCAACACCACCCAGAAATTGGCGTCAGCAAGCAGAGTCGCGTAGTTCCCCAGGCCAACGAATTCCGGTGCGGCCCCGAACTGTTGCATGAGGCCGAATTTCTGGAAGCTCGTCAGGATCTGCCACCCCACGGGGTAGCCCAACGCCGCGATCACGATGATCAACGTGGGCAACACGAGGATCAGTGGGGCTTTGGAAGCGCGCTTCTTCACTGCGGGAGGTAGGCCGTCGCTAGGCCCAGGACGCGCAGCCTGCTCTCGTCGTTCCGGGGGCGCCGGGGCGTGGGTTGACATGGAAATGGCCTTTCATCTGTGCGGAAGCCGACCGCGGGGTGCATGACCACGAGGGAAAGCCGGGGCGAGGCATCGCCCCGGCGCCACCCCGTACTACTTCAGGTTCAGCAGTGGGTCGATCTTGGCGTCGTATTCTTCCGCCAGCGCTTTCAGATCATCGGCGTCTCGGATCTTGCCGAAGAACTCTTCGAGGATCATCGAGGACTCGACGGCGGCCCACCCGGGTGCTGCGGGCGTGAGCTTCGAGTTCGATGCAGAGGCGATGGCCGCTTGAGCGAACTGGTCGTCTCCCAACGCGGCGTTGTAGTCCGCATTGGCCGGGCCGAGCCCGTTCTCTCCGAGGAGATTCTGGTACTCGGCGGAGAAAATGATGCGCATCAGCTCTTTTGCCAGGTCCGGGTTCTGGGACTGAGCGGAAATGCCGATGTTGGAGCCGCCGGCGAGCACTGGTGCCGGGTTTCCGTCGTTTCCTGGCAGGACGAAGGCGGAGAATTTCTCGTCATTCCACTCGCGAACGTCTTTGCCGTCTTGTTTGGCGAGGTCGCCAATGGACCAGTGCGCCCAGCCTGGTGCCATGATCGTGGCCGCTGCCAGAGATGTCTTGCCGGTTGCTTCACCCTCGTCGTCGAGGATCTGGTCAGTGTCGTTGATGTAGAGCCAAGGGGTGGCATCCTTCGCATCGGAAGGAGCCTTGGAAGCGTTACGGTACAAGTCTTGAATCTGTGCGAGGCCCTTAAGCGTGTCAGGATCGGACAGCGTCGAAACCCACGTGTCGCCTTCCTTCTTCGCCAAGTCGCCGTTGTTGGCGAAGATCCAGGAGACGCTGTTGCGCCAGTCCTGACCGCCCAGGAAGAACCCCGAGAAGTTCTTGATGTCGCGCGGGTTCTCCTCGGTGATGGTCTTCACGGCCGTGTTGAACTCCTCCAGCGTGGTGGGGGTATCGACACCGGCTTCCTCCCAGACGTCGGCACGCTGGAACATGTAGCGCGATCCGGCGTAGTACGGGAGCGTGAAGTTTTTACCGTCGACGGCGCCCGCCTCGACGAAGGAGGGAATGAGCTTGGCGCCGCCGAGCTCCTCGTACATATCCGAGATGTCGGCGAAAGCGCCGATATTGGTGAAGGTGGGCGACTGCGTGTTCCCCATTTCCACGACGTCGGGGGTGTTGTTCGGATCCGGGAGCGCGGTGGTCATCTTGGTGACGAGATCACCCCAGCCCTGCTCTTCGATCTTCAAGGTGGCACCCGTCTGATCCTTAAACGTGTCCGTCAGGTACGTGCGCAGTTCGTCGGGAGTGTCCCCGCCAGCGAGCCACAAGGTGATCGATTTGTCAGCATTGGCTGCCGGATCGATGGTGGCGCTGGAATCGGTGGAAGCTGTTGAGCCGCCGCCACAGGCGGTCAAGACAAGCGCGGCGACGGTGGTGAGTGTTGCCAGCCCAAGGTACTTCTTCATTGGAGATCCTTTCGGAGGGTGGAAGGGTTTACCGGGGTAAACCACTGGGAGGTGCCGGAATGCCGGAAAAGAGGTCAGGCCACTCCTAATTGGTTCCAAAGAACCATGACAGCGGTCCCGCGGAGCACCACGTCTTGTGGTTCTTGGGTCAGACGGATGGCTATCCGGGGTGGTCGTTGCGGGAGCATCCGAGCCGTGAGTGTCTTCTCAACACTGCCGCGGAGGCTGCCGTCCAAGAGGTGCGTCGGCCCGCTGAGCACAACTTCAGCCAAGTCCAAAGCGCCGATAATCGGAGCCAGCGCAACAGCGAGTCGCTCGCCGGCCGTCTGCAGGACCTGATCTGCCGCGGCGTCCGGTGTGGGGGACGACGCAGCTGCGGCCAAACCTCGTTCGAGTGATGGCACGGAGAGCCATGTTTCGAGGCAGCCCTCTTTGCCACAGGTGCAGTCGACGCCGCCGTCGGTGCCGACCACCACATGGCCAATTTCTCCGGCGGCTGAGTGCACGCCGCGGGCGCGTTGCCCGTTGACCATGAGGCCGGAACCTACGCCGCGTCCGATCTTGACCAAGATCATGTCGTCCGCGCCGCCGCCGAAGGTGTACTCCGCCAGGACCGCGGCATCAGCGTCGTTGGAGACCAGAGTGGGCAGGCCGGTCATCGATTCCAGCAGCTCGCGCAGCGGGACGTTGCTCCACTCAAGGTTCGGTGCTGTGAGCACCTGCCCGTCACTGTCCACAATGCCTGGGGTGCCGACGCCGATGCCCAACAAGGGAGCAGTGGCGGCGTCGATGGTTTTGCGGACTAGGTCGAGCACCAACTGCGTGACCTCCTCCCCTTTCTCCTGGGAGGTGACGGTCTCCGTTCGATGCAAGATGTTGCCGTCGAGGTCCAGGACTGCGCCCCGAAGGACGGAATTCTCCGCCAGGTCCAGGCCGATGATCTGGAGCCCGCGGCGGTTGACATCCACCAGAATGGCGGGCTTTCCCGGCCGCACTTTCTCGGACTGGCCCAGTTCGATGACGTGACTGCGCTCGAGCAGTTCGGCCACGAGATCAGAAACGGTGACGCGAGTCAGCCCCAAGGCCCGCGACAGATCTGCACGGCTCATCGGGCCAGCCGAGTGGAGGGTCTGGAGTACCAGCGCCAGGTTGTGTACCCGTCCATGCGACGGCAGTGCGGCAGTACCCGGCGCCGTGGTGCGGAAGGGGCCTCGTGAAGCGGTCATGAACGTTAGTTAACTGTACTAACAAAAATTGCACAAGGGTCTGCGGCCGGCTTTCGGGACCGTGATCATATTGTGATGTGCAGCACTATCGTTCCAGCACGAAGCCGTGGTGCCGGGTCGTCCTCCGTCGAGACCCCAGTGCGCACGTCGCCTGACCGGGCCTGGACGCTCTGTGCTGCACGGCCGCTGATTTACATCCCGACCACTAGGTGGATAGCGTTCAAAGAACTTGAACACGCTGAGTCATCCTGGCTTGGCTGTCGCCCGTCAACCCGGGAAGGATGCATGAAGTTCCACGTTCTACACGCCGCGATCGGTGCATTGTGGGGTGCACTGGTCTTCTTCGCGGCATTCTTCCTCCGCAACGCCTTCGGCGACCCTCAAGCGCTCGGTGATCAGAGCATCATGCTGGTCGGGCTCATCCTCATCGGTGCCGTTGCCACATCGGCTGGCCGTGCACGGCGGTCGACGGCGATGCAGAAGCGAGCCGCTTCGCGTCCCGACGCAATATAGAGCGGACGCCCAAGTGCTCCCGGCAACGCACGCCGACACGAGGCAGAGCTCGCTGGACATCTGCTCCGGTTCCGCAGGCACAGACGCGGCTCCGCCGCCGAGCGCTTGGGCGGGCTACTACCCAGCAGGCCGCACAGTCAGCAGGAGGCGATGTTACAAAAACGCCACTTCACTACAATCACTCTCCTGCCATTTCACTTAACAGCAAAGGCAGCGGCCACCGTTTCACTCAAGTGGCAGTAGAGTGACATCGTGGACATCGCAGACTTCAAGGACAACAAGCTCGGGTCGCTCGTGCCAATCCACGGGACCGATCCCACGAGTGGCCCTTGGCAACATTCCGCATTCGTGCCGACGCCGCTCTCTGCTCAAGAACCGCCCGCGCTCTCACACCAGACGCATCGAGCCGTGGCCGAAGCCCGTGCGGCCCTGGCAGCCCTGGACGCGACCTCGAGACAACTTCCCAACCCTCAGTTGCTCCGACGCCCCACCCTGCGGCGGGAGGCGCAAAGTACCTCCGCTCTGGAAGGCACTTTCGCACCACTATCAGATGTTCTTGCCGCAGCAGACGACCAGCCGTCTGGCACGGACATGCGCGAGATCCTGAACTATGAACGCATGGCCAGCCAGGCCTTCCACTATGTAGGGCAAGGCGCCTCTCTCACGACCGGGTTGCTTTGCGACCTACAGGGCGTCCTCGTCAAGGGAACGAGTGCAGAAGGTTCTGAAACCGGTCGAATCCGTCGAGTACAGGTTGCGGTAGGACAGCGCGAAGGCGCAGCGCCATCGGAGCTTCGAGTCCGGGCCGCCCGGTTCGTCCCTCCCCCACCCGGGCTCGACTTAGACGCGAGCGTCGGCGACTTCGTTGACTGGTTCAGGACCGACCATGCGGAAACGTTGGATCCCGTCGTTGCCGCAGCCATGGCACACTACCAATTCGAGACGCTCCACCCATTTCACGACGGCAACGGACGCCTCGGACGCATGCTGATCGTCCTGCATCTTCACCTACATGGCATCCTCAGTGAGCCGACGCTGACTGTCTCGCCATGGTTCGAATCGCGGCGGACGGAATATTACAACCGTCTCCTTCACGTTAGCCGCACGGGCGTCTGGGACGAGTACATCCAGTTCTTCGCGACAGGCATCCGGGCCTCGGCCGATCTGACCTACAGGCAGATGCTTGCTTTGGTCGCCGCGCAGGAAACCCTCAAAGAGCGTGTGCGCGCGTCCGCCCTCCGCGCTGACACAGCGCACGTGCTCGTCGACTTCGCCGTCGCCAACCCCACGTTCACCATCCGTCAGGTCGAAGAAGCCCTTGGCGTGTCCTACGGGAGAGCGAACAAACTCGTCCAACAATTGGTCGACCTCGGTGTACTGCGCGAAATGATGTACATCGGAGGAACAAGAAGGTTCTCGGCGCCCGACGTCCTCGAAGTACTGATCAGCACCGAATAGTGTCCCCTGTGTGGCTCTCTTGCCACGCAGGGGAATCAGGTTGACCCTCTCGGCATCCTTGCATCTGCGCTCGCTCGTTGACGAGTTGTTCGTCGTCGAGATAGATCACCAGCTCTCCGGGGCGTGCGTTGGCGACGGGGGCCGCCATGCTGTCCGCCGGGTCGTCGGTAGAGGGAGTGCGCGACGGACTGGGCGCTACGGCCGCTTCCACCGGAGCCTCGGCCGTGCTCGGCGCCGGCTGAACGGCGCGCTGGCCGGGCGCGCCTAATTCACCAGCAGCGCGACGCCGGCCATCACGCCCGAGCCGACCAGGGCCGCGCACAGCACGAGGGCCGTGATGGTCGTGGCGAGGCTCGTCTTGGGCGGCTTGAGGTCGTCTTCCATGGTCCCCGAATCATTGCTTGGCTGGTTTCCCGACGGACGTGAGCACACCGTCCGTTGCCCTCCAGCCTAACGGAGCGCGATGGCCGCGACCTGCTCCTCACTCACGTCGAGCATGCCCAGCTGGGCCGAGGGCAGGGCCTCCCAGGACTCCGTCCCGTCCGCCCGCTTCACCGGAACCCGTGGGGTCAACACCAGGAACTCAGTCTCCACGGGCGCCAGCTCGAAGCCGAACTCGACCTGCTCGCCCGGCTCGAGCCGCACCACGTCCCCACGCGCCGCGGCTTCACCATCGATCGTCACGGCGTCCACGCGCGCTTCCAGGTCCGGAACGCCGACGGTGATCTCCTCGGAGCTGGCGTTGGTCAGCGGGGCCATCAACTGGTCAACACCCGAATAGACGGACCCGTACCCATCCGCGGCTTCAATCACACGCGCATCCTCCGCCTTGCCGAGCGTGAAGTGCCAGGATCCGATCCGATGCGTCGAGCTCTCCCCACTGGAATAGTTCAGCGTCAGCGTCTCCACGGTCGCCTCCCGCTCCGGCACGACCGTCAGGAGGAGACTGCCGAGCACACCGTGATCGGTGGTGTCGCCCGGCTCAACCGAGAACTCGGCCACGTCGATCTCCTGCCCGCCCTCGCCGCTCAGAACCACCGAGGAGACGCCGTTCCACACCGGCGAATCCGCCGCATCCAGCAGGACCAGAGTGACGGGATACCCCGACTCCGGATCGGGAACGTCGACATCCGCCCGGGTCAGGGCGAATCGCGCGTCCGCGGCCGGTGGCGCCGGCTGCGCACACCCGGCCAGGGCCACACCCAGCACGACGGCGGCGAGCACGCCCGCCTGGACACTCGCCTTCCGCGTCGGCCGGCCGGGGCGCGGGGCACCTGCGGATACACGCTGAGTGAGGGATCGAGGCTGTCGGCTCATGGGGTGAGCATACTTCACGCGATTTTCGGCATCGCGGCGTTGTTACCGTCAGAGCGCCCGCATAGACTCAAGCCCATGCGCCCTTCGATTCGTCACCTTGCCGGCCTTACGGTGGCCGGCCTCGCCGCCGCTTCGCTCGCCGCCTGCGGCCCCGGCCTCCCGGAAACCGGCCCCGCCGCCGAGGCGCTCTCCGGCGCCCTCGTGAGCGGTGACTTCACGGGCGTGCCCCTGGCGGGCGTCTCCGCCGAGGAAGCGGGCGACGTCGTCGGGCACGCCTTTGAGCGCATGGGCGAGATCGAGCGCATCGTTGGCGTCGAGGACCCCGTCGTGGACGAAGAACAGACCGACGGCGTTACGACCGCGACGTCTACCGTCAGTGTGTCGTGGGACGTCGACGAGACGGACAACGACTTCAGCTATGAGACGCAGGCCGTGTGGGAACTCGACGAGGAGGCCGAGCAGTGGCGGCTGCGCTTCACCCCGGAGATCCTCGCGCCCGAGCTCGGCGAGGGCGACTACCTCTCCGCCAAGACGACCTCCGGCGAGCGCGGCGAGATCCTCGGAGCGGATGGCGAGGCAATCGTGACGGACCGGCCCGTGGTGCGCGTGGGGATCGACAAGACGCGTGCCGAATCGGACGAATGGGAGGACTCCGCGCGGGAGCTGGCCGAGATGGTCGGTATCGACCCCGACGCGTACGCCTCGCAGGTCGAAGCCACGGGAGAGAAGGCATGGGTGCAGGCGATCATCCTGCGCGATGACGACCGCGACGTGAGCGACGAGGAGATCTACGAGATCCCCGGGGCGATCGTGCAGCCGGACGAGATCCCGCTCGCGCCCACCCGCGAGTTCGCGCGACCGATCCTGGGCGCCGTGGGTCAGGCGACCGCCGAGATCGTCGAGGCGTCCGAGGGGCGGGTCGAGGCCGGCGATCAGGTCGGGCTCTCCGGGCTGCAGGCCGCGTACGACGCGGAACTTGCCGGCACCAAAGCCGTGACCATCACGCGCAACTCTGGCGAAGACGAGCCCACTGTGGAGCTCTTCGCGAGTGAGCGGACCGACGGCGTCGACCTGAAGCTGTCGCTCGAAGCGGACCTGCAGACGGCCGCAGAGGAGGTGCTAGCCGACGTCGAACCAGCGTCGGCGATCGTCGCGATCCGCCCGTCCGACGGCGCCGTGCTGGCCGCCGCGTCCGGCCCCGGCGGCGAGGGGTACAACACCGCGCTGCTGGGGCGCTACGCGCCGGGCTCGACGTTCAAAGTCGTCAGCGCGCTCGCGATGCTGCGCGGCGGCGCGACCGAGAACACCACCGTCGAGTGCACACCCACCACCACGGTGGACGGGAAGTCGTTCAAGAACTTCGACGCGTACCCCTCCTCCGCGCTCGGCAGCATCCCGCTCTCCGAGGCCCTCGCCCAGTCCTGCAACACGGTCTTCGTGAACGCCGGGAACGACGTCGGATCCTCGGCCCTCGCCGAGGCGGCAGCCGCGCTAGGGCTCACCGGCGAGGACGGCACGGGCACCGGCGCGTTCCTCGGCACCGTGCCGGACGACTCGGAAGGCACGGAGCTGGCCGCCAACATGATCGGGCAGGGCGTGGTGCAGGCCTCCACGCTGGGCATGGCGACGGTTGCGGCGTCGGTCTCCGCGGGCGAGACCGTGCAGCCGCGACTCGTCCTCTCCCCCGAGCAGGAGGCGCCTGCCGAACCGGCGAGCAAGCTGACCACGGAGGAGTCCGAGGCGCTGGCGCGGATGATGGGCGACGTCGTCGACCACGGCACCCTCGTGGACCTGAAGGACCTGACCGGCGGGACGGTGATCGGCAAGAGCGGCACGGCGGAGTACGACGACGAGCAGAACGCCCACGCCTGGGCGATCGCGGTGCAGGGCGACCTCGCGGTGGCGGCGTTCGTCGAAGAAGGCGACGGCGGCTCCCGCACGGCAGGTCCGCTGGTGAAGGAATTCCTCTCAGCCGCCCGCTAGAGACCGGCTGGGCAGCCGCCTGCTCCGGTCCGGCGTGCCAGCACTGACAGCAAACGACAGTTCGACCATCGGGGAAATATGAGTGTAGAGAATTCGACAACGTCCCACGAGCAGGCCCGAAACGCGCGGCGCGCGAACGTGTTGTCCGCAGGGGACGTCCTGATGGGCATCGGCTGGAGCGTCTGCGCCCTGGCCATCGTGTCGGGAGTGTTCGCCGGCTTCGCCGGCGACTCACCGCTGGCCTTCGTCGGCGTCATGCCCGGCCTACTACTGGTGGCCATCGGCTACCTCAAGCGAATCGCCACCGCTCTGCTGGAACAGCTCTAGCTCCCTTCCCGGGGACGGCCAGCCGCTTGACTTAAATACCCCCGGGGGTATTCTGGTCGGTATGGACACCCCCTCACAGCCCGCCCGGCGCATCGTGGTCGTCGGCGGCGTCGCCGGCGGCATGAGCTTCGCCGCCCGCGCCCGCCGACTCGACGAATCCGCCGCCATCACCGTCCTGGACCGCGGCCGCCACGTCTCCTTCGCGAACTGCGGCCTGCCGTATCACCTGGACGGAGAGATCTCCGACGGATCGGCCCTCACGCTGCGCACGCCCGAATCGTTCCGGCCCTCCCGGATCGACGTGCGCATCGGGCACGACGTCGTCGCACTCGACCCGCACGCTCGCACCGTCACCATCGAGGTATCGGACGCAGACGGCGTCCGCACCGAGACCATCGAATACGACGAGCTCCTCCTCTCCCCCGGCGGCCGCACCATCGTGCCCCACGTCGAGGGCCTCGCCGCCGGCTTCGCTTCCGGCCGAGTGCGCACGATGCGCACGGTCGACGACGCCACCGGGCTGCGCGCCGACATCCTCGCCGCCCGGGCCCGCACCGCCGTCGTTGTCGGCGCCGGGTTCATCGGCCTCGAAGCGGCCGAGACCCTCGCCGAGGCCGGGCTCGAGGTAACCCTCGTCCAGCGCTCCCGCCAGATCCTGCCGCCCCTCGAGCGCGAGCTCGCGCACCTCGTCGCCGAGGAGGCCCGCCGACTGGGCATCCGCGTCCTCACCGGTCGCCAGCTGCGCGCCTACCGCGCGGGCACAGACGGAAGCGACGTCGTCGTGCTCGACGACGGCACCGAGCTGCCCGCCGACGCGACCGTGATCGCCACCGGCATCACGCCGGACACGGACGTGTTCGCCGCGGCCGGCGTCGAATGCGACGCTGGCGCCATCCTGACCGACGACCACGGCCGCACGAACCTGGAGCATGTCTGGGCCGTCGGCGATGCGACCGCCCGGCCCACCCCGGTCACGGGCGCCACCCGGGCCACGGCCCTCGCCGGACCGGCCAACCGTGCCGGCCGCCTCGTCGCGGACGCGATGCTCGGCGAAAACGCCCGGCCGCTGCCGCCCGCGCAGGGCACCGCCGTCGTCCGTGTCGGCAACCTGACCGCCGCGATGACCGGTGCCAACCGGGCGGAGTTGGACGCCACGGGCACCGCTTACGAGACGCTTCACCTGCACCCGCTGCAGCACGCCGGGTACTTCCCCGGGGCCGAGCAGATCCACCTCCTCGTGCATATCGGACCGGACGGCCGGCTCCTCGGGGCGCAGGCCGTGGGGCGCGACGGCGTCGACAAGCGAATCGACGTCATCGCCACCGCCATGCGCGGCGGGTTGGACGTGGCCGACCTGATCGATCTCGACCTCGCCTACGCGCCGCCGTACGGTTCGGCAAAGGACCCGGTGAATTTCGTCGGGATGCTGGGAGAGAACGTCACCAGCGGACTGGTGCGGCTGTGGCACGCCGCCGACGCCGCGGCGCTGGCCGGGGCACTGGTGCTGGACGTTCGCAACCCGGACGAGGTCGCCTCCGGCACCCCGCCGGGAGCACTGGTGATCCCAGTGAACGAGTTGCGTGGGCGGCTGGCCGAGGTGTTCGCCGCCGCTGAGCACGACGACGGCGCCCGGCCGATCCGCATCCTCTGTGCCTCCGGCGTGCGCTCGGCTGCCGCCTACCGCATCATCGTTCAGGCCGCCGCCGCTGCGGGGCGCTCGCTCGATGTCGCGACGCTCTCCGGCGGCATGCTGACCCTGCGTGCCTGGCACGGCGATGACGTGCGCGACCTGCTCGCCGTGCCGGAAGGGGTGGCGGCATGATCTCCCCGGACGAAGCCACCCAGCGCAAGATCCTCAACCGGCTCAAGCGGGCGCGAGGTCAGCTCGATGCCGTGATCAACGCCGTCGAGGAGCAGAAGTCCTGCCGCGACGTCGTCACCCAGCTCTCCGCGGTGACAAGCGCCCTGGACAGGGCCGGCTTCGCGATCGTCTCCACCGCCATGCGGGAGTGCGTCGTCTCCGATGCCGGCGACGCCACGGACGGAGACGCCGAGAGAGACAACGGGGACAAGATGAGCCTCGACGAGCTCGAGCAGCTGTTCATGCGCCTGACCTGAACGACCCTTCACCCACCTGCACACCACCAAAACCAAGGAGACCACTATGTGCCGAGCCGTTACCTGCAAGACCTGCAGCAAGACCACCTGGGCCGGCTGCGGCCAGCACGTCGATTCCGTCAAAGCGGCCGTGCCCGCCGGCCAGTGGTGCGGCGGGCATGAGAACGCGAAGAAGGGCTTCTTCGCGAGTCTCTTCGGCCGCTAGCCGTCGGCGGCCGCGCATTCACACTCGGCGCCCGCCGAAACCTTGCCTGTGGATAACTTCGCTCGGCGCCCCTCACCCTGTACTAGCATGGCCGGAACGATTCGATCAGCGACGGCAGGTACACGGGAGAGCGGCACGGCATGAAGTTCGACATCCACCACGACGCCGCTGAGCAGACCACCCGCGCGGCCGAGCTGGCACTGTCGCAGGTCCGGAACGACCTCACCGCGATCCACGCCGAAGATCGATCGCTACGTGCCGGCCTCCCCGAGAGCGGCGTGGTTCAGGCAGCACTGGAGGAATTCTCCAACTACGTCGTCGCACCCACCGAGGAGAACCTCCAGCAGAACATCGACTCGGCCATCCACTGGACGCGCTTGGCTCTCCACATCTACGCCGCGGGAGACCAGGACATGGCCGGCGCCGCCAACCGAGCCGGCGAGCAGGCCCACTCACCCGCGGTCCCGGAGGCGCCGCAATGGTGAACTCGCCGCTGTTCGAGGTCGTGACCCTCGATGACCCCGACGACGTCCGCACCCGCGCGACCGCCTACGCCGACGCCGCCAGCACGGTCAGGGCCGCCGTCGAGCACACCCGGAACACCTGGCGCCCCATCGAGCACCAGTACAACGCCGACGAATCGGCGCAGGTGGTTTTCGCGATGGACCGCCCCGTGCAGCAGGCCGAGCAGCTCGAGAGTGTCATCGACGACGCCCGATCCGCCCTGGCCGGGTACGCGGACGCCCTGCAAAACCTCGCTTATCGCCGCTCCACACTGCTCACCGACATCGACCAATTCTGGGCTCACGGCCCCGGCATCGATGACCTCGATGCCCGCGAGCAGGCAATCCAGCGACTGCAGGTCCGCTGCTACGCCCTGGCGCAGGACAAGGACGACGCCCAGAACCGATGCGCGCGAGCACTGCGCAACCTCAGCACCACCGTCGCCCCGGCCAACAGCCGACCGGAATCCACCCGCACGGCCAGCGAGGCTTCCGACGTCCACAATCCCGACCCCGGCGCGCTGGTCGAGACCGCCCGGCATGCTGGTTTCATCCCGGGCGATACCTACGACGACGGCCTCGACACTCTCCCCTGGGCAGCTCAGCGACTTGGCGATGCCTTCGGCGCGGGCTCGAACTACTTCACCCATAACCTGGCAGAAGGGCTCGTGGAGCAGAAAGGCCTCCGTGTCGACTGGGTCCCCAAGGACCTCGCCCAGCTCGCCTCAACGAACCGCCTCGTCGGACGCTTCACCGAAAAGGTCCTTGACTGGACTCCAAACCACGGACTCGCCCCCGGCACTGTCTTGGACATCGACGACAGCCGTCACCCCTTCCGCAAAGCCACCGGCATCGCCGACGGCGCGAAGAAATTCCTTCAGCGCAGCGTCGCGTTCTTGAACCCGGAAAACCTCATCCCCAAAGAGGGGCTGGGTGCGTCCCGCGACCTCTGGCGCAACGTCGGAAAGTGGGCAGGACGTGCCGGCGGCGCGGTCGGCGCTGGTTTCACCGCTGTCGCCAGCTGGCAGGAAGACTCTCAGAAGCACCCCGAAATGAGCGACGGAGAGAAGGTGCTTCGTGCAAGTACCAAAACGGCCGGGAGCGTGGGCGGTGGTCTCGCTGGCGCGAAAGCAGGAGCGGTTCTCGGTGCCACCATTGGAACTTTTTTCGGCCCTGGCCCTGGAACGGCCGTTGGCGCTGTGATCGGCGGCATCATCGGGGGCATCGCGGGAAGCATGACTGGATCCGAAGTCGCCGACCGAATCAATACTGGTGTCCATAATGCAACTCACTAATTAATTACACAAGACGCCACAGGAGCCGCAGATGATTGTAGTTTGGGCACTCTTGAGCATCATGCTCGTAGCCCTAACCGCGCACTACATTGCGCACCCTCGAAAGATAAGTGACGCGCACTGGTATGGGAGCTTCACCGAGTATATATACTTGTACATCTTCCCTCCCACATTTGCATTCATGGGCACTTATACGCTCGCTGAGTTCTTCAATTCACTCGGTCTCAATTCTGTGAGGGACTTTTTCTATCTTGCATCAATTCCGGTTACGGCAATTTGGTTTGTAGGGTTCTTCGCAATGCTCGGCGTCCCGATGCCACCCTTCATGACCCCAAAGTGGATCCGAGACCGCCGCAAGGCCGATCGGGAAGCCAAGCGTCAGCGCACCCTAGAGCGGAAGACAGCGCGAGACAGTAAACCAGAAGAAGACCCCAGTGGCCTCTGAGTCAACCGAGACGCACTTCGCGGATCCCCGCGCCGTCTACACGCTCACCACGCCGCCGGAGTGGGACGTTGACGCCAGTGGCCTGGAGAATGGGCTGGTCATCGCGACGTCGCAGAAGCCGTGGACGGCAGGGTTCCGCCCCAACATCGTGGTGACCCAGGTGGACCTCGGCGAGCACCCGGAGACGCCCGAAGCGACGCTCGCCGACCAGCGCGACACCGAGGAGGTCATGCGGCGCACACTGGCCGACTACCGCCTTCTCCACCTAGACCGTGAGCGATTCGGCACGCCCGCCGTTCAGGGAGCTATGCGCTCGGCGTTCTACACGACCGACGACGGCACCCCCGTCATGATGCACCAGTGGGTGGCTCGTACCGCCGGCAAGGAGGTCGCCATGACCATCACGTTCGCCACCCCCGACCTGCCGCACTGGGCCAGCGGGAGCTGGATCATCGCCGAGCGCCTCGAGTGGCGGGCCGCCTGATGCCCACTTCACTGACCACTCTTCACCTCGCGGATCAGGACTTCCGCGATCTCATCAATGCGCAGCACGACGGCGTTGCCACCACCTGCCGCGACCTCACGGACACCTCCGGTATCCCGGTGGTGCGCGCCCAGACCCTGGCAACCGAGGTGTCCGACCTCGTCCAGCTGATCACCCGGAGCCGCGGGGCCCTGATGGCGCAGCGCTGCGACAGTGAAGGTCTTCTGGACGACATCTGGCTCTGGTCCGGCGGCAACGGCATCCTCTCCGCCGTCAAGCATCGAGGCGGGGACTTCACGCTCACCGCCGCACCGGCGACGGGCATCTACCTGGCCGTCATCGACGCGATAGCACTCCGGGCCCGACCCCGCCCACTCGAGGAAGGGGTCACAGTGAAGGTCAGCCACAAGGAGCTCACCGCGGCAACCAACGCAGAGAGTGGACCGGAGGCAGCGCGCGAGGGCCAGCGCGCCCTCGGCGAGACCGTCCGCGAAATCCACGAGGGCATCGCCGAGTCGCTGATCGCCGAGGAGATGGAGCACGTGACGGTCTACTCGGAGTTCAAGGGTGCGCGGGGAGAGGTCAAGGCCTCTCAGTTGTTCCTCGACACACCGGCCGGGATCCTGATGCACGCGAAGACCGGAATGCGTTTCATGCCCCGCCACTCGCTCACCGCGGTACCCGCATGGGCCATCTGGGAGGAGATCGTCAAGCTTCTGCCGCGCCCGGAGGACTTCGTGCGCTGGGCCCAACCAGACCACTGACGGTCCACGGTCACGAGACGACGGGCGACGACTCCACGGCTAAGGTCAGCGAGAGTTCCGCTGCTGGGCGTCGAGCTGTTCGCGGGCTGCCTTGTACTCCTCGGACGTCTGTGGCCCGCCTTCCCACGGGAACGGAACGCGCTCGCAGCCCCAGGAGTTCGCGTTCTCCGTGCAGTCTCCGGAGACCAGTCGTGTCTCCGACTTCCAGATCGTCGCCGTCTTCGCCGGACTCGTCACCGTGGCAACGCCGGGGATCGGGATCCAATCAGAGGTCGGGGTCTTGAACTGACCCGCGTACGTCGTCGTGACGGACACGGGATAGAACCCGGTCTCCTCATATTGATGACTTGTAGCCGTTCCTGATTCAGCGGCCCTTGCCGCCGCACCAGCGGTCACAGGTCCGCCGGCATACGCGCTTGTCTGCGTCTGGCCGTCCCCGTAGTCCCACGTGTAGTTCAGCGGTGTCGCCCGAATCGTCACCTCTACTCCCAGCAACGTCGTGCTCAACGTATGGTCCGCCGCGTCCGTCCACATGTTCAGGTGGCTACCACGTAGCGCGGCGCCCCACATCTTTCCCTGAACGTGCTCGTCTTCGATCTCGTCCGCCATCACAAGCGTTGGCCGGGGGATCTCGACCCGCCGGAACTCTTGGGCGACAAGATCGGGACGATCCGCAGGATCGATCGCTTCTGAAGGCCCCGTCCAGGTAAGTTCGGGCCTCTCGACATTAATGGGTGCACATGGACTGACGACTACGTCCGGCACCTCCCCAGGACCAGCGTCGTTAGCCTCGGACTGTGCCGCCAAAAACTCATCTTCGTTGCAGACATCAGAAGTAGCGCTCACACAGTCAGCGTCAGTTTTTCCAGTGGCCTCGTCAACGCAGTACGGAGCACTTCCAACTGGAGCCTCTGGCGGAGCAACTACGTTCGGCACTTCCACTACCGGAAGTGTCGGTGACCCCGCGCCTCGTGTTCGTCGACTCTGTCCGTCCTCTCGAATGGCCTCAAGGTTATATCCGTCTTCGTCGGCTTCACCAGAGTGCGACGTCTCAGCACTCAACATTGCCGGTTGAATTCCTGCCAATCCGGAAGGAAAAAGTGACCCTACAAATACGACGGACGCGATCACCCGGAGAGTCATTCTGCTAGCCCGAACCATCTATTGTTGGACCTCGATTCGCGCCGCCGTCCATGCACCATCTTGGTAGTACGCCGCGAACTCGAACGGATCAACCGCGTCTTCGAGGATGTTTTCTCCCCCGTCAATCAGCCCCTCATCGTCGTAGGCATCGCCGGCAGTTTGCCGCAACGTCAGGTAGGCGACCTGCATTTGATCCTGCCCTCCGTGGATCTTCACAGTGATTCCTGTTGCCTCCGACTGTCCACCAACGATCCACATCTCACCACCGTTGTCCGCTATGTTCTTAGTCATTCGGAGAGTTGTCCTGCAGAACGGGCAGTCCTCATGAGAAATCTTCTCGACATACGAGCCGTCACCGGTGGCAAGGCCGTAGTTCTGTGCCTCGAACCAGTACTCGATGAAGGCCTTGAAGCCTTCCTCGCTGAACTCCTTGGCCTCCTCAGGGAGCTCCGGCGGGACGAGGTTCTGGGCGGGGCCCTCAGGGGTCGCCTTCTTGGGCTCAGGCGGATTGCTGCTCGGCACCGCGGAAGAGGAGGACGTGGATGCGGACGGCTCCGTCGTCGTGCCGTCACTACCTCCGCAGGCGCTCAACGCCAGAAGGCTGGCGACGCCCAGCGTCGCGAGCGCGCCGCGCAACATGTTCGAACCCTGCATTTTCCGCCTCCTCGTTACGGCCAAGACATGGCCCATTCGAGGCTACCAATCGGCGCGATGCCGAGGAAAACTTATCCACAAGGTAGCTCTCGACGCCGTCACGGGTTGTCGGCAATCCTATGAAGGTGTCGAACCGGTGCTGCGCGCGGGACGACGCCGCGGCCTGACGACCACTTCAACGAAGCAGCATCAACCCCCAGGAGCCTCGATGATCAACGGCAACGTCTCACACTGGTGGGAACAGACCGGACTACCCGCACCGCGGCCGGCCCTGCCCGGATACCTGCATGCCGACGTCGCCATCGTGGGCGCCGGGTTCACCGGGTTGTGGACGGCCTACTATCTCAAGCGCGAGCGGCCGGACCTGCGCGTCGTCGTCATCGAGCAGCGCCACGTCGGCTACGGCGCTTCCGGACGGAACGGCGGGTGGCTGACGAACTCCATCACCGGTGGCCGCGAACAATACGCGAGGTCCCACGGCAAGGAGCAGGCTGAAGCGTTCCAGCTGGCGATGAACGGCGCGGTGGACGAGGTCATCCGGGTGGCCTTGGCGGAGGGCATCGACGCGGACATCCGCAAGGGTGGCGAAGTCGAGGTCGCCTACACCCCCGCGCAGGAATCGCGTCTGCGGGCCCAGGTCGCCGCGGAACGGGAGTGGAAGCACACCGACGTCGAACTCCTGGAGGGCACACGGGCCACTGAACGCATCAACGTTGCAGGCACCCGGGTCTCGTCCTGGCACCCCCATTGCGCCCGCATTCAGCCCGCCAAACTGGTGGCCGAGTTGGCCGAGGCGGCGGAGAGGCTCGGCGTCGAAATCTACGAACAGACACGCGCCGAAGCCATCCGGCCTCACCTGGTGGAGACGACGCATGGCACGGTGGCCGCTGAGTACATCGTGCGGGCGACCGAGGGATTCACCTCGCAACTGGCCGGCCTGCGTCGCACTTGGCTTCCCATGAACTCATCCATGATCGCGACGGAGCCACTGGACGCCGCGGTGTGGGAGGACATCGGTTGGCGCAACGGTGAGGTGCTCGGAGATTACGCACACGTGTACATGTATGCCCAGCGCACGGCCGACGATCGGATCGCCATCGGCGGCCGGGGCGTGCCCTATAAGTACGGGTCGCGCACCGACCTCGACGGCGTCACCCCCGAGACCACGGTCCGCACCCTCGAGGCCATCATGAACCGCTTCTTCCCCCGGACCCGGGGCGCGCGTATCGATCATGCCTGGTCTGGCGTGCTGGGGGTGCCGCGTGACTGGTCCGCGACCGTCGGCCTCGACCCGGCGACGGGCGTGGGCTGGGGTGGCGGGTACGTCGGCACCGGCGTCACGGCCACCAACCTGAGCGGGCGCACCTTGACGGACCTCATTCTCGGCCGGGACACCGAACTCACCCGGCTGCCCTGGGTGAACCGGAAGGTCCGCCAGTGGGAGCCGGAGCCGTTGCGCTGGCTGGCCACCAAGGGGCTCTACGCCGCCTACGGATTCGCGGACCGGACGGAGCTCGCCGGCCGCACCAAGACCTCACCCGTGGCCCACCTCGCGGATGTGATCACCGGCCGGGCGTGAGCCGTCGCCGGGGTCCGTGTTCTATAGAATTGACATATGAGCACTCCGCAGCAGTCACCCAACCCCTATGGCAACAATCAGGCCCAGCCTGGCCCGTACCAGCAGGTCCCCGGCCAGGCCGGCGCACCGTCGCCCTACTCCCAGCCCGGCTACCCCGCCCAGGCCGGGCGTCCGACCAACACGTATGCCATCATCTCGCTGGTCTCCAGCTTCTTCGTCGGCCTGGTCGGCGTGATCTTCGGGCACCTCGCGCGCAAGCAGATCCGCGAGACCGGCGAGGCGGGCGACGGCCTTGCGATCGCGGGCCTGATCATCGGGTACGTCTCGATCGCGTTCGGCTTCCTCCTATTCCTTCTGCTGCTGATGCCGCTCATGTTCATGGGTGTCTAACAGCCTTGCCGTCCCGACAAGGGACGGGATAGTCTTCGAATAAATCGGAGACTGAGGGGAAACACTGTGATGGGAATTCAGGGCTGGGAATGGCTGATCATGATCGGCCTTGCACTCGGGGCGCTGGTCCTGATCGTCGTAGTGCTGTTCGTCATCCTCCGCCGCGATCCGCAACCCGACGACGTCGTGCTGGTGACGCCCCACGAACCCATCGGGCACACGCCCGACGGCCAGTCGCTCTACCCGGCGCCGCAGGTGCGGCCAACCAATACGTTTGCCATCCTCGCGCTGATCTTCAGCTTCTTCGTCGCGATTCTCGGCGTCATCTTCGGCCACCTGGCCCGCGCGCAGATCCGCCGCACGGGCGAGGCGGGCGACGGGCTCGCCCTGGCCGGCCTGATCATCGGCTACGCCGCCATCGCCGGGTGGGCGCTTCTATTGATCACCCAGCTGGTCATCTTCGGAGGGGTCATGGGCGACGGCGGAATGTACGGGCTTATCCTCGCGGCGACCTGATCGCCCTGATCACCAGCTAATTCCTGCCCGCGGCACAGCCCGCGCACAGATGCGGTCGGTAACGTCGTAGACACCTCATCGTAGGTGCGAGTGATGAACAGAGGCCCCGATTGCCGCCTCAGGCAATCGGGGCTTTCTCGTGCGCAGAACTCAATGGCGCGCGGTGGCAAGGAGACTGCCCTGATTGGCAAGTCGCGGGGGCTCCCCACGTGTCATGGTGTGTTGTAGATCACTCACCCGCGAACCCTGGAGTCCCCCATGGCCGAATCAACGACCCCCGTCGTCCACACCGGGCTGCGCCGCAACGCGCTCGGCGTGCCCGGCATCGTCTTCCTCGTCCTCGCCGCCGTGGCCCCGCTGACGGGCGCGATCGTCGTGACGTCACTGGCGATCGCGCTCGGCAATGGCGGCGGCATGGCGGCGTCGTACGTGATCGTAGCCGTCGTCCTGCTGCTCTTCGCCGTCGGCTACGCGCAGATGTCCCGAAAGCTCGTGAACGCGGGCGGCTTCTATGCGTTTGTCGTGCGCGGCCTCGGCCCGACCGGCGGGCTCGTGGCCGGATTCATCGCGACCATGGGCTACAACTTCTTCGTCGCCGGCGCGATCGGCACCAGCGGGTTCTTCTTCCAGATCGTGCTCGCGGACCTGATAGGGCTCGACGTGCACTGGTACGTCTGGGGCCTGCTCTCGATCGCCGCAGCGTTCATCTTCGCCCGGCGCGGCATCGACTTCAGCGCCAAGCTCCTGGGCATCGCCCTGGTCCTCGAGATCCTCATCCTGCTGATCTTCGACATCGCCGTGCTCTTCCGCACCGGCTACGCGATCGAGGCGTTCTCCATGGAGGCCATCACGACCGGCTCCATCGGCGTCGGCCTGCTGCTCGCGGCCACCGGCTTCCTCGGCTTCGAGGCCACCGCGCTCTTCGGCGAGGAGGCGCGCAACCCGCTCAAGACGATCCCGCGGGCCACCTACCTGGCCATCGCCGCGATCGGCCTCATTCACGCTGTCACCACGTGGGCCGTCGTCAGCGCCCTCGGCGTCGCCCAGGCCCAGGACTCGGCGCTCGAGCACCTCGCCGCCGGCGACCTGCTCATGGCGCTCTCCCACGAGTATCTCGGCGGGTTCATGACCACGATCATGCTCATCCTGCTGCTAGTGAGCCTGTTTGCCGCCCTGCTGGCCTTCCACAACGCCGCGACCCGCTACCTCTTTGCCCTCGGCCGCGCCCGCGTGCTGCCCGTCGCGCTCGGCAGCACTCGCGAGAACGGCGTCCCGCAGAACGCTGCCCTCGCCAACGCGGTCTTCGCCGCCGTCGTCGCCGGGCTGTTCGCGCTCTCCGGGCTCGACCCCATCACCTCGCTGGTGCCCACAATGATCGGCTTCGGCACGCTCTGCATCCTGGTGCTGCAGCTGCTCGCGGCCTTCTCGATCGTCACGCACTTCCGCAAGGCGAAGGACCCGCGGTGGATGAGCACGTTCGTCGCGCCGGGGCTCGGACTGATCGGGCTCGTGTGGATCGTCGTCATGGCGATCGCGAACTTCCCGATCCTCGCCGGCTCGGACGCCGTCGTCGTCGGCATGCTGCCGTTGCTGCTCGTCGCCGCTCTCATCGGCGGCATTGGCTACGCCTACTACCTGCGCCGCCGTCGTCCGGCGATCTACGCGGGGCTGACCGCCGACCTCGAGAAGGTCGAGCCGACCGAGGAGCCTGCGCCGACCAGCTGACGCCCGGGAACAGCGCCGGTCGGCGAGGGCACCGCTCACGCAAGGAGCGGTGCCCTCGCCCCGCGCGGTTGCGCGGGCGGGAACCTACGCGGGCGGAAAGACGAGGACGCCGGCGAGCGAGACCGCGAGCACGACCGCCGTCGCGCACAACCCCAGCAGGACGGGACGGCCGCCGACACGCAGCAGGCTCGGCAGGTGCACGCCGAGCCCGAGCGCGAACATTGCCGCCGCGAGCAGCAGGCCCTGGGCCGCCTCGGCCGCTGCGAGCGCCGGCTCCGGCACAAGCCCGGTGCTCCTCAGCAGCACGGCGGCCAGGAATCCGGCCACGAACACGGGCACGATCGGCGGGCGTTTGCCGCCCTGGCCGGCGTGCCGGCGTCGCATAAAGACGGAGATGCCGGCGACGACGGGCGCCAGCATGATCACGCGCGCCAGCTTGACCGTCACCGCCACCGCGAGCGCGGAGCCGCCCACGGCCCCGCCGGCGGCGACGACCTGCGCGACCTCGTGAGTGGACGCCCCGATCCACATCCCGATCTCCGCCGGCCCGAGCCCCAACAGCGCGCCGAGGAACGGCACGAGCGGTATCATCGCCGTCCCGAAGAGCACCACGAGCGCGACCGCCGCGGCCACCTGGTCCTGCCGGGCCCGCGCGGGCTGCTCCGCGGCCGCGATGGCCGCGGCGCCGCAGATCGAGAACCCCGCCGCGATGAGCAGCCGCTGCCCAGGCTCGACCCCGAGCATCCGGCCCAGCCACAGGGCTGCGGCGAACGTGATCGCCACCGTGCCGGCCGCGACCAGCAGCACGCCCGGCCCCAGACCCGCGAGCGCGGCGAGCGGCAACTGCAGCCCCAGCAGCACAATCCCCGCCCGCAGCAGCGGCCGCGACGCAAACACCACCCCGGGCGCGAGCGCCGCGGGCACCGGCACCAAGTTGCGCCACAGCGCCCCGGCGAGGATCGCAATCAGCAGTGGGCTGACCTGCGGTAACGCGCGCCCGGCCAGCCACGCGAGCGCGGCCGCCCCCAGGCAGACGGCGGCCCCGGGGGCCAGGTTCAGGACGACGGCGGCGGCGCGGGCGGTGGCCGCGCCTCGCCCGCGGGGGTGCTGCGGGTGAGACGAGCGGCGGATGAGCGTGGGCATGCCTCCATGTTCCGCCCCGCCGTCGTGCCGCGGTAGGCCCCGCTCGGGTACCGCGGTCATATGATGGTGATATGACCGAGTCGCGACCGCCCGTGGAGAACTGGCTGCAGCTGCCCGTGCTGCGCCTGCTCGTCGGCATCGCCGACCACGGCAGCCTGAGCGCGGCGGCCCGGGCGGCCGGGATGGCGCAGTCGAACGCGACGCGCTCGCTGAAGACGCTCGAGCGGCGGCTCGGCTACACGCTCGTGCACCGGTCGACTCGCGGGTCGCGCCTGACGTCGGAGGGCACGCTGACGGCCGGGTGGGCGCGCGAGGTACTCGCGGCGGCCGAACGGCTCTCCGCGGGGACAGCCGCCCTGGCCGCCGGCGAGGAGGACGAGCTGGCCGTCGGCTGCAGCATGACGATCGCCGAATACCTGGCGCCGACGTGGCTCGGCGCGTTCCGGGGCGCGATGCCGCGCGCCACGGCAACGCTGCGGATCGCGAACTCGCGCGACGTCGTCGCGGCCGTGTCCGCGGGTGAGGTGCTGCTGGGGTTCGTCGAATCTCCCGACCGGCTCGAGGGGCTGCGCGAGGAGACGGTGTACGCGGACGAGCTGGTCGTCGTGGTGGATCCGCAGCACGCGTGGGCCGAACCCGGGCGCAGCGTGGAACCGGCCGAGCTGGCGCGCACGCCGCTCGTGGAGCGCGAGGCCGGGTCCGGGACGCGGGCCGCGCTCGACCATCTGATCGGTGAGCACCGGCCGGCGCCCGTGCTGGAGCTGAACAGCATCGCCGCGGTGTGCCATTCGGTCATCGCCGGGCTGGGGCCGGCCGTGCTCAGCCGACTCGCGGCCGCCGGGGAGCTGGCCAGCGGGCGGATCGTGGAGGTCACCGTCGCCGGCGGGCCGCTGCGGCGCGAGTTCCGGGCGATCTGGACCGAGGCGGCCGAGCACTCGCGGGCGGCAAACGAGTTCCTGCGCGTCGCCCGCGGCGACAAGTAGCGGGGCAGCCCAAAGCACCGATTGACGACTTCGCCGTGACGTGGCACACTCGTGTAATCGATTCCATGGAATCGATTACATGACCATCTGCCAAAGGAGCCCCAGATGCAGCCAGTGACGATCCGCGACGTCGCCCGCGCCGCCGGCGTCTCCTCGGCCACCGCCTCCCGCGTCCTCTCCGGCAACCCGGCGACCAGCCCGGCCTCCCGCGAGCGCGTCACCGCCGCGGCCGCCGAACTCGGCTTCTCCCCCAACGCCCAGGCCCGCTCCCTGCGCTCGACCCGCACCGACAGCATCGCCCTGCTGATCTCCGACGTGCGCAACCCCTACTTCGCCGACCTCGCCCACGCAGTCGAGCAGGCCGCCCGCGCCCGCGGACTCGTGACCTTCATCGGCAACGCCAACGAAGACCCCAAGCAGCAGGACGAGTTCCTCGACGCCATGATGTCCCGCCGCGTCGACGGCGTCCTCCTGGTGCCCCAGGGCCGCCCCGGCGGCGAGGGCACGCAGGCGAGCCCCGCCGTCGAACGCCTCCTGACCCGCGACATCCCCACGGTCCTCGTCGACCGGACGCTGCCCGCCGTCGCCGCCCCGCACGTCACGGCCGAATCCGCCGCCGCGGTGCACGACGCCGTCGCGTGTCTGGCCGCAAACGGTCACCAGCGCATCGCCTTCATCGGCGGGCCCGAGCACACCTCCACCGCCGCCGAGCGCTACGGCTGCTTCCGCGACGCGCTGGCCGCCCGCGGACTCGACGCCGACGACGCGCTGCACTTCCACGGCGACTTCCGCACCGCCTCGGGCGCCGAGGGCGCGCGCTGGCTGCTCGGGCTCGATGACCGGCCCACCGCCGTCGTCGTGGCCGACTCCCCCATGGCGATCGGCGCCCTCGCCGTGTGGCGCGAGGCCGGTGTGCGCATCGGCGCCGACCTCAGCGTCATCACGTTCGACGACATCGAGGCGTTCGCGCTGCACGACCCGCCGCTGGCGACCATCAGCCACGACCTGACCGCGATGGGCCGCGGCGCCGTCGACGCCCTCGCCACGCTCATGGCCGGCGAGGCCACCGAGCCCGCCGTCCTGACCAGCACCTTCACGGACCGGGCCTCCATCGGCCCCGCCCGCACCTGACCTTCCCGCCGCCCGCCGTTCACCGCCGAATGGAGCCCCGCATGCAAGCGAACCCCCTGCTGAGACTGGAGAAGATCTCCAAGTCCTTCGGCCACGTCCAAGTCATCCACGACGTCACGGTCGACGTCCATCCCGGCCGCGTCACCGTCCTGCTGGGCGAGAACGGCGCGGGCAAGTCGACGCTCATCAAGATGATCGCCGGCGTGCACGCCCCGAGCGGCGGCCGGATCCTCGTCGACGGCGCCGAAGTGCGCATCCCCGACACCAAGGCGTCCGAAGCCCTCGGCATCGCAACCATCCACCAGGAGCTCAACCTGGTGCCGTCGATGACGGTCGCGGAGAACATCACGCTCGGCCGCACGCCGCGCCGCTTCGGCGTCATCAACCGGCGCAGGATGCGCGCCATCGCCCGCGAGGCCCTCGCCACGATCGGCCTCGACGTCGACGTCGACACTCCCGTCGGCGACCTCGGCATCGCGCGCCAGCAGCTCGTCGAGATCGCCAAGGCGCTCTCCCTCGACGCCCGGATCCTCATCCTCGACGAGCCCACCGCCGCGTTGACCACCTCCGAGATCAAGGCCCTCTTCGACGTCGTCCGCGACCTGAAGTCCCGCGGCGTCGGCATGGTCTTCATCAGCCACCACCTCGACGAGATCGCCGAGATCGGCGACGACGTGAACGTCCTGCGCGACGGCGAATTCGTCGCCCAGGTGCCCGCCGACACGCACGAGGACGAGCTCATCCGACTCATGGTGGGCCGCAGCATCGACAAGCAGTTCCCGCGCGAACCGTCCCCCGCGCCGGCCGACGCGCCCGTGCAGCTTGACGTCTCCGGGCTCGAGGCGCCGGGGCTCGGGCCGATCAGCCTGCAGGTCAGGCCCGGCGAGGTCGTCGCCCTGGCCGGGCTCATGGGTGCCGGGCGGACCGAGCTGCTGCGCTGCCTCGCCGGCGCCGACGCCTACACGTCCGGCCGGGTCGAGGTCCGCGGCGCGCGGCTGGCACCGTACGACGTCGCCGCCGCAACCGCCGCCGGCGTCGGCCACGTGCCGGAGGACCGGAAGATGCAGGGGCTCGTGCTCGACGCGTCCGTCGCCGAGAACATCGGCTACGCAACCGTCCGGTCCACCTCGCGCTTCGGCCTCGTCGACCGCAAAGGCCAGCGCCAGCGCGCGAGCGCCGTCGCCGAACGCCTGCGCATCCGCATGGACTCGATCGACCAGCCGATCCGCTCCCTCTCCGGCGGCAACCAGCAGAAAGCCGTGTTCGGCCGCTGGTTCACGGCCGGGTCCAAGGTCCTGCTTCTGGACGAACCGACGCGTGGCGTCGACGTCGGGGCGAAGGTCGAGATCTACGAACTGATCAACGAGATCACCGCCGACGGCGGCTGCGTGCTCATGGCCTCGTCCGACCTGCCCGAGGTCCTGGGCATGGCGGACCGCATCCTCGTCATGAGCCAGGGCCGGATCGCTGGCGAGCTGCCGGCCGAGTCGGCCACCCAGGATTCGATCATGCAATTGGCGGTCTCCAACGTGAACCGCGACGAAGAACCAGCCAACCCCCAAGGAGCGACCGCATGAGCGCCGCAACGACGCGCCGACGTCTCGATATCAAGTCCTTCCTCGCCAACAACGGCGCCCTCGTGGGCCTCGTCGTCCTGTGCCTGGCCCTGTGGACCGCCACCCCGCGCTTCCTCACGGGCCCGAACCTGCTCAACGTCGGCATCCAGGTCTCCACGATCGCGGTCATGGCCTTCGGGTTGACGTTCGTCATCGTCGCCGCCGGCATCGACCTCTCGGTGGGTTCCGTCGCGGCGCTTTCCGCGATGGTCTCCGCCTACTGGGTCGGCGACCTGGCCCTGCCCGGAGCCTGGAGCATCGTGGTCGGTCTCGCCGTCGGCGCGGTGTGCGGCCTCGTCACCGGCGTCATGAGCGCGTACGGGAAACTGCCCACCTTCATCGCCTCGCTGGCCATGCTGACGATCGTCCGCGGCCTGACCCTCGTGATCTCCGACGGCCGCCCGATCCCGACCTCCGACTCGGTGGCGTTCCTGGGCTCCAGCCTCGGGCCCGTGCCGATGCCGATCGTCGTCATGGCCGTCACCGGCCTGATCGCGGCCTTCGTGCTGAACCGGACCGTCGTCGGCAAGAACGCGTTCGCCGTCGGCGGCAACATCGAGGCCGCCCGGCTCTCGGGCATCCCCGTCAAGCGCGTCCTCGTGACCGTGTTCGTCATCTCCGGGCTCTTCGCCGGCCTCGCGGGCATGCTGCTGGCCGGCCGCCTCGAATCGGCCCAGCCGACCCTCGCCACCGGCTACGAGCTCGACGCGATCGCGGCCACCGTGATCGGCGGCGCGTCCCTCGCCGGCGGCGTCGGCCGCATCACCGGCACGCTCATCGGCGCCCTCGTGCTCGCCGTCATCCGCAACGGACTGAACCTGCTCTCCGTGTCCTCGTTCTGGCAGCAGGTCGTGATCGGCGTCGTGATCGCTCTCGCCGTCGGGTTCGACGTCCTGCGCCGCAAGAACGTCCGCCACTGATCCACCCTTTCCCACCACCGCAACGCAACGCCTACGCAAGGAGAACACCATGAAGAGCAACGTCGCTCCCCGGATCGCCGCCATCACCCTCAGCCTGGCGATGGCCGCCGGGCTGTCCGCCTGCAACCGCGGCGAAGACACCGCCGGCGAAAAGGTCACGCTGGCCGTATCCACCCTGAACAACCCCTTCTTCGTCGACCTGCGCGACGGCGCCGAGGCCGAGGCCGCGGAGCTCGGCCTCGAGCTCTCGGTCGTCGACGCGCAGAACGACTCCGCCACCCAGGCCAACCAGCTGGCGACGGCCGCGACGGACGGCTCGGCCGGCGTCGTCATCAATGCCGTTGACTCGGCGGCGGCCGGCGCGGGCCTGGCGTCCGTGACGGACGCCGACATCCCCGTCGTCGCCGTCGACCGCGCCGTCGAAGGTGCGGAGGTGGCCTCGCTCGTGGCCAGCGACAACGTGGCCGGCGGCGAGCAGGCCGCGCAGGCTCTCGCCGAGGCGCTCGGCGGCGAAGGCAAGATCATCATCCTCGAGGGCGTGCCCGGCGCCTCGTCGACCAACGAGCGCGGCGAAGGCTTCGAGAAGGGCCTGGGTGAGTTCGACGACATCGAGTCCGTGGCCTCGCAGACGGCGAAGTACGACCGCGCGACCGCCCTCGACGTCACGACCAACCTCCTGCAGAGCCACCCGGACGTCACGGGCGTGCTCGCCATGAACGACGAGATGGCCCTCGGCGCCATCCAGGCCCTCGGCTCGCGCGCCGGCGACGACGTCCAGGTCGTGGGCTTCGACGGCACAGCGGACGGCTTCGCGGCCGTTGAGAACGGGACCCTGCACGCGACGATCGCCCAGAACCCCACCGAGCTCGGCCGCCAGTCGATCGAGGTGATGGTCAAGGTCCTCGCCGGCGAAGAGGTCGAGGCCCTGCAGAACGTCGCCGTCGACACCGTCACGGCCGAGAACGTCGCCGACTTCACCGAATAAACCGCAAGCCCAGGAGAGAAGACATGAGCCAGCACCGAACCGTCACCATCATCGGGTCCAGCAACGCGGACCTCGCCGTCACCATGGACCGCCTGCCCGGCCCGGGCGAGACGGTGCTGGCCCACTCCTTCATCACGACCCCCGGCGGCAAGGGGGCCAATCAGGCCCTCGCGGCCCGCCTGGCCGGCGCCGAGACCGAGTTCATCGGCGCCGTGGGGCGCGACGCGAACGCCGACGTCGCGCTCGGCATGCTGGCCGAGGCCGGCGTGCAGCTCTCCCGCGTGCGCCGCGTCGACGCGCCCACGGGCGTCGCGCTGATCTCGATCGACGCCGCCGCGGAGAACTCGATCGCCGTCGTGCCGGGCGCCAACGCGACCGTCACCGCGGATGTGGTGGCCGAGCTCGGCGAGGTGCGCGGCGTCGTCGTGCTGCAGGGAGAGATCCCGGCCGCCGCCGTCGAGCAGGCGGCCGCCCAGGCCGAGCGCGTGGTGCTGAACCTGGCACCGGTCATCGCGGTCGACCTGGACGTGATCCGGGCGGCGGACCCGCTGGTCGTCAACGAGCACGAGGCGGCCCTGGTGCTCGAGCAGTTCGGTGGCGACGTCCCCGCCGAGCCGGAGGACGCAGCCCGCGCGCTGCTCGGGCACGGCGTGCGCAGCGTGGTCATCACGCTCGGGGCGGCGGGCTCGCTCGTCGCCGAGCCGCACGACGACGGCGCGCGCCTGAGCCGCGTGGACGCGATCCGCGCCGACGCCGTGGACACGACCGGGGCCGGCGACGCCTACACGGGCGCCCTCGCCGCGCGGCTGGCCGCCGGCGACGAGCTGATCGCTGCCGCCGGGTTCGCTGCCCGGTTCTCCGCGGCGTCGGTCGCCAAGCCGGGCGCCCAGGCGTCCTACCCGCGCACGCTCGACGAGCTGCCGGGCGCCTAAGCGGAGTCCGCTGCACCCCGCGCCACCGTCCGTGCTGCGGAGCTCTCCCGCTCCGCAGCACGCACCCAACGACCTTCCGAGGAGACCTCCCCGTTGCTCAAGACCGGCATCCTGAACCCGTACCTGCTCGATGGCCTCGCCCGGCTCGGCCACACCGACACGGTGGTCATCGCCGACTGCGGGCTGCCGTTGCCGGCGGGGGCGCGGGTCGTGGACCTGACCCTGGTGCGCGGGGTTCCCTCCTTCGAGCAGGTGCTGCGGGCCGTGGGTGAGGCGATCGTCGTCGAGTCCGCGACGCTCGCCGAGGAGGCCCGCGGCACGGCGCCGGAACGGCTTGTCGGCGAGGTTCTGCCCGGAGTGACCGTTGAGCACGTGGATCACGCGCAGCTGAAGTCCCGGTTGCCGGAGGCGAAGCTGCTCGTCCGCACGGGCGAGACCACTCCGTACGCCAACGCGATCCTGCGCTGCGGCGTCAACTTCTGACGCCTTCGTCGCGGGTCATCCAGCAGGAGCGAGTCGTCGCTGAGCGCGGAACCTGCATCTCGAGTCGTCGCTGAGTGCTGCGATTTCCGGATCCGGCAGCGTTTCGTGACGACTCGATGCGCCGGGCCGGCGTCTACATGGCGGGCGTCACCGATCGGACTGATCTACGCCCCACCTCCCGCCCGCCTCAGTCGGCGACGACGAGCCCCACGTGCGCCGCGAGCGCCGGTGCCAGGTCGGCCAACTGCAGCGCGTCGATCGTGGCGCCGCGCAACCCGGCCATGCCGGAGACCGCCCGGAAGTGCACCCCGCGCAGGTCCACGTCCTTCAGCTTCGCCCCGTCGAGCGTGAGCGTGTCGACGCGGCAGTCCGTGAAGGAGACCCGCTCCAGGGTGGCCGAGCCGAGATCGAGCTCGTCGAAGACCACGTCGTGGAACGCGACGTCCCGCAGCTTCGCCTGGCGGAAGTTCACGAACCCGAGCTTGCCGCCATCGAACCGGACGGCACGCAGCGACGCCCCGTAGAGCTCCGCCGAGCCGAGCCGCGTCTGCGCGAGGCGCGTGTTGAACCAGGTGCTATCCGGCGCGCGGAAGACCGGGGCGTTGAGCTCGGTGAAGCGGCAGTCGCCGAAGCTCGCGCGGTTGAGGTCGGCGTCGGAGACGCCCACGCGGTGGAAGGTGCAGCCCGTGAAGACCGTGTCCTCGAGGTCGGCACCGGCGGCCAGATCTTCGACGAACGCAGCATCCTCCACCCGGCCGTCCACCGGCAGGGCGGTCAGGTCGGCGTGGGTGGCGGGCGCGAGATCAGCGAAGGAGGGCAGACGGGGACTCTTCAGGACGGTCATGCCACCACTGTAATGACCCGGAACCTCACAATGCGGACCGGGCCTGAGTTCGGCTGCCAGTCGCAGGATCGAAGACTCAGGCGGCGAGCTCCAGCGCGGTGTCCAGGCTGCGCAGCGCCGCCGCGTTGTCCACGCGAGTCATCGCAAACGCGGACGTGACGAGCGCGGTCACCGCCTCGGACGTGCGCCGCAGCTCAGCCTCGCTGGCTTCCGGATGCCGCGCGGCTAGCCCAGACGCCAACGCGCGCAGCAACTCTTCGCGGTACGCGGCGACGGCATCGCCAACGGCCCGCTCTTGGGCGACGGGTGCGCCGGCCGCGTTCATGAGTAGGCACCCGTGCTGCGACGCAACCGTCTGGGCGTCCCGCAGCCCGGACCGGAGCCCCCGCAGGTACTCCAGCACGGCGTCCGGGTGCACGGTTTCGCTCGTCAGGGGTTGCAGGCGCGGGCTGATGACCTCGTCCAGATAGCTGCGCACGGCCGCATCGAACAGCCCGCGCTTGCTCCCGAACGTGTTGTACAGGCTGGAACGGCGCAACCCCGTCGCGGCCTCAAGTTCCGGGATGGAGGCCTCCTCGAAGCCGCGCTGCCAGAAGACCTCGCGGGCAGCGCGGACAGCCACCTCGGTCTCGAACGTCTGCACTCGACCCACGCGCGCCTCCCGAACTTGATATTTGCGTAATGGTCGTTCCAGTATATATTAGAACGGTCAGTACAAAAACATCCTCTTCGAGCCAAGGATTCCCATGATCATCGCCGGCCTCATCCTCGCCGCACTCGCAGCCGCAATCCACGTCTTCATCTTCTATCTGGAGTCGATCGCCTGGACCTCCCCGCGGGCCCGCGCCGTCTTCGGCACCACCGAGGACTCCGCCCTCGCCACCCGCGATCTGGCCTTCAATCAGGGTTTCTACAACCTCTTCCTCGCCATCCTGGCCGGCGCCGGCATCATCGCCGTCGCCACCGGCGCGACGACGGTCGGGCTGACCCTGCTCTTCGCAGGCCTCGGCTCGATGGCCGCAGCCGCGCTCGTCCTGGCACTCAGCTCGCCGGACAATCGCTCCGCGGCCGCCAAGCAGGGACTTCTTCCGGCCGCCGGCGTCGTCGTCCTGGCCCTTTCCTTCCTCTAAACCCTCAGCAGAAAGCGAGTCATCGTGACCGAGAACCAGAACCACCGCACCAGCACGCAGATCCAGCTCGTCTCCCGCCCCACCGGCTGGCCGACGGCCGAGAACTTCCGCACCGTCACCGTCGAGCTCCCCGACCTCGGCGAGAACGAGGTGCGCGTGGAGAACGAGTTCGTCTCCGTCGACCCCTACATGCGCGGGCGCATGTCCGACGCGAAGAGCTACATCCCGCCGTTCGCCCTCGGCGAGACCATGGACGGCGGCGCCGTCGGCCGCGTCATCGCCTCCCGCGCGGACTCCCTGCCGGTCGGCACCCTGGTCCTGCACCAGCTCGGCTGGCGCGATGTCGCCCAGGCCGACGCCGGCGCCTTCCGTGCCGTGGCCGACCTGCCGGGCGCCTCGCCCTCGCTCTACCTGGGCATCCTGGGCATGACCGGGCTGACCGCGTACGTGGGCCTGACCGAGATCGCCCACTTGGCACCGGGCGAGACCGTGTTCGTCTCCGGTGCCGCTGGCGCCGTGGGCACCGCCGTCGGGCAGATCGCCCGCCTGCTGGGTGCGGGGAGGGTCATCGGCTCGGCCGGATCGGACGAGAAGGTCGCCCTCCTGAAGGAGAAGTACGGGTTCGACGCCGCGCTGAACTACAAGTCGGCACCGGTCCGCGAGCAGCTGGCCGAGTTGGCCCCGGGCGGGGTCGACGTGTTCTTCGACAACGTCGGCGGCGACCACCTCGAGGCCGCGATCGACGTCATGAACGACCACGGACGTATGGCGCTGTGCGGGGCGATCTCGCAGTACAACACCACCGGCCCGGCGCAGGGCCCGGACAACATGGTCAAGTTCATCAAGGGCAGCCTGTCGATGCGCGGCTTCACCCTGGGCCACCACCTGGACAAGGCCGGCGAGTACAACGAGCTGATGAGCGGATGGTTCGCCGACGGTGACATCCAGTACGACGAGACCGTGGTCGACGGGATCGAGAACACGGTTGATGCGTTCCTCGGTCTGATGCGCGGTGCCAACACGGGCAAGATGGTGGTCCGTACGGCCTGAGCGAAAGCACGCTCGGCACGGGCAGGCCAGCCCCACAGCGAAGGCCCGAGGCTCACTGAGTCTCGGGCCTTCGCCCAAGTGGGGAGGGAGATGCCGGCACCCACCAACTGACCAGAGGGCGCGAGATCCAACTCTTCGAGGAGCGAGCCCTCCGCTAGCCTGATGCCATGATCACAGCACCCATTCATGCCAGTCCCGAGCCAATCGTCGAGTGGGCGCGCTCAGCACGATTCGCGGCAGCCGGTCTCGACAAGCGGTTCCAGTTCTGCGTCGTTCTGTCGGAACAGGGGTTCGAGCCCGGCGATAGCGAGCTCGTCGACGATTTCTGGCCGTCGGGCGCGCAGGTCTGCTGGCTCGGCGGGCCCGCCGCATTGGCGTCGCCGGAGGACTGGCCGCGGTCGGTCTCCGGTGAGCCCCTCGCGCACGTCGTGACCATCGACCTCGCCTGCACCTACGGCGTCATGGACCGCGAGTTCCGAGGGTTCTGGCGGGGTCACGACCTGGGTGAAGACCTGCCCAAGGAGGGCTTCCTGCAGGTGTTCTTCCTGCTCGGAGCATTCGGGCACGACGCCGAGGATGGCGCGGAAGGGGCGTGGCAGGTGCGCTGGTCGAGTTCACGCGAGGGCCTGAACCTCGTGCAGCCGCCGGAGGACCTCGATCTGCCCAGCGAAGTGTGCCAGCTGGCCCTTCCCATGGCTTCGTTCTCGATCCCGAGCCCCCTCGACGTGAAGGACGAGGCGTTCGAGGCCGCCGAAGCGGCGAACGAGTCGTACCAGAGCTCCTGGAACTTCGAGCGGACCGGAGGCACGGATAAGCGACCGTTCCCGGTGAGTCGCCTCTACGGGCACAGCGACCACGGTGAGGGCCTCGCCGTCGACGAGGTGCTGCCCGAGGTCCTGCCCCTGGATGAGGGAGACGAGTACCGGCTCGTGCTCGAGGTTGAGAGCTGGTCCGCGCTCGAGGGGTGGTTCGGCGACGTCGGGACCCTGGAGGTGTGGATGCGGCGCTCCGACCTGCTGGAGCAACGGTTCGAGAACGCGTGGTGCATCCTCAGGACCGACTGACGAAGCAAAACGGGTGGCGGGAGGGGATGCGAGGCTGCATCGCAGTAGAACTTCGTCACATAAGATTGAAGCTTAAACTAAGGCCATGATGGACTGGTCCCATGGACAACACCATCTCCCCCGCATCGACCGCCGCCCGCCTGATCGTCCGGATCGTCTTCGGCTTCCTCTTCATGGCCCACGGCTGGCAGAAGTTCAACGAATTCACGATCCCGGGCACCGTCGGTGCCTTCGACGGCATGGGCGTCCCGGCCGCCGAGGTCGCGGCCCCCGTGATCGCAACGCTCGAGCTCGTCGGCGGCGCCCTGCTCATCATCGGCCTGCTGACCCGCCCGGTCGCGATCCTACTGACCCTGAACATGACCGTCGCCCTCTTCCTCGTGCACGCCCAGGCCGGCGTCTTCGTCGCCGACGGCGGCTACGAGCTGGTCCTCGCCCTCGGCGCGGCCACGCTCGCCCTGTTCCTCGTCGGGCCAGGCCGCGCGTCGCTCGACGCCGTCCTCTTCGGCAATCGCCAGGGCGTGCTCGCCAAGCTCGCCTGACCTCAAGCAGCCGCCCGTTCCCCCGCGGGCGGATCTAGAGCTCACCACCGGTGCCCCGGACCTTCGGTTCGGGGCACCTCTGCGTTCGCATCCGTCCACCGACCTCACAGTTTTGCCTCGTAGACTTCAAGACCGGGCGCTTGCGTACCCGGACAGAGTCAGGCCAAAAGCGGGAGGACGATCGGTGGGGGCGAGAATCGCCGCGTGGATCGGCGCGTGCTGTCTTCTCCTCGGGCTGCTCGGCATGCACGCGATCCACCAGCACGGCACCCCCGCTGCCCATGCCGCGTCGGAAACCGTCGCCGCTCCGGCCGCCAGCGCAGCGCATTCCCACGGCGGCCCCTCCGACGTCGCACTCTCCGCCCACGCGGGCACCGCCCCGGGTGGGCCGCACGCGCCACCGGGCGCCGCGACGTCGTCGCTCCATCCCGCGCCAGGCGCCGAGTCCTGCGTCGACTGCGCGCAGACCCACGCGACGACGGCGGCGGCCTGCCTGCTCGCCCTCCTCGCCGCCGCGCTGTGGCTCGCGCCGCCGCGACTGTTGCGTCGGGCACCGCGCTCGTGGCGCCTGCTCTTCCCGACCCCCGCCACCCCGCGCCCGGCACCCCCGCGGGCGCCGCACCTGCACGAACTCTGCATCCTGCGGACGTGAACCGCGGCCTCGACCGCAACCCACACCAACCACAGGAGTAGACATGAAAAACGCACACCTCACCCGTTCCGCCGCCGTGCTCGCGATCGCCGCGCTCGGCCTCGCCGGATGCACAACCCCGAACGACGACGCCGACACCGCCACCGCGCCCGCCAGCCAGGCACCCACCTCAACGGGTGCCGAACAGGGCGACGGCGAGCAGACCGGAGCCGCGAACGAGGCCGACATCGCCTTCGCGACCGGCATGATCGTCCACCACCGGCAGGCGATCGAGATGTCGGGCATCGTCCTCGGGGCCGAAGGGCTGCGCGACAGCGCCCTGGGGCGCGAGACTGCGGACCTCGCCGTCGAGATCAAGAAGGCGCAGGGCCCGGAGATCGGGCAGATGGAGAAGATGCTCGGGCAATGGGGTGCCCGCGAGGACGGGCACGGCGATCACGGCGACATGCACGGGATGATCGGCGAAGAGGACCTCGACGAATTGCGCGAGGCGTCGGGCGAGGAGGCGGCCCGACTGTTCCTTGAGCAGATGATCGCCCACCATGATGGAGCCGTCGAGATGGCTCAGACCACGATTGCCGACGGGCAGGATCCCGAGGCGCGTGCCCTGGCCCAGGAGATCATCGACGCTCAGAACGCCGAAATCGCCAAGATGCGCAGCATGTTGGAGGGCTGACGCGGCGTCTCAGGTGCGGTCGGCGGCGCCGATTCCGGCGAGCCGTTCGACGACGGCCAGGCCCGCGTCGCTGCCGGGCCAGTTCCGGCGCAGCGCGTCGGCGCCCGCTGACCGCACCACCGAGCGCAGCACCAGCGCCAAGATCAGGACGTCATCGGCGTAACCGATGACCGGCAGGAAATCCGGCACGAGGTCGAACGGCAGCAGCAGGTAGGCAATCAGCAGGCCGACGCGCAGGCGGACGCCGCGCGAGACGGCCGGGTCGGAGGCGAGCCGGCGGACCAGCCGGAGCACGTCGGGCAGCAGGCGCAGCGCGTCGCGCATCCCGACGGTCTGCGGGTTCTTGCGCGCGTAGACCCACAGCCCGGCCAGCAGCGCCGCGTAGACGGCGATCAGTGCGACGACGACGCCGGCCAGCGTCTCCCACCAGTTCACGCCGTCACGCTCCGGCGAGGGGCAACAGGCCGCCGAGGCTCACGAGCACTCCCACCACGCACCCGGCCAGGACCTGGCTGGGCGTGTGGTGGGCGATCCGCACGCGGCTCCAGCTGACGAGCGCGACCACGAGCACCGCCAGGTGCGGCCCGAGCGGGAGCGCGAGCAGGCAGTGCAGGGCCGCAAACGAGGCCACGGCCGCGTGGATCGAGAGCTTCCAGACGAGATTGACGGCCCCGACGATGAGCAGGCCCGCCAGGAACAAACCCACCTCCCCGACGACGACGACCGGCGCCGCAGTCATGGCGAGGATGCCGAGCCCGGCGAGGATCGAGATGAGGGCGATGAGCAGGATGGGCCACCGCTGCTCACGCCGAGTCACGTGGATGTCGCTGACTCGGCCGGACCAGCGCATGGCCACCAGGGCGAGCCACGGGATG
Organism: Kocuria rosea subsp. polaris; assembly: GCA_023896275.1. Taxonomy (GTDB): domain Bacteria; phylum Actinomycetota; class Actinomycetes; order Actinomycetales; family Micrococcaceae; genus Zhihengliuella; species Zhihengliuella polaris_A. The sequence goes on from MLDA01000001.1 coordinate 206,399, forward strand.
GCGATGGTGAAGGCGACCGCCAGCAGAGTGGCGGGCCACGTTGCCTCCGGATGGCGGAGGGGGATGCTCAGCAGCACGAGGGTGCCGATCAGCGCGGGCGAGAACACATGCGAGAGTAGCGACGCCGCTGTGGCCGCCCAGCTACGCGGAACAGCAGGCCCGGCCTGCTGCACGGGATCGGGCTCCATGGTCGGCGTCGCGCTCATCCCCACAGCTTAGTCGTCGGTGGCGACGCCATTCCCGAGAGAGCCACGGCCCTTGGACAGGCCGACAGGTATCCCGGCTTGGTCGGAGTCAGAATCGGCGCCATTGATCGGATACATCCAGCGGGCGCCAACAAAGAATGTCAAATGGGAACACCCAATGAAAATACCCAACCCTCCCGCCGCACCTCGAGTGACGTCCAAGCCATCATCCGCGGTGTAAACGGTCAGTGAACTGACGAAACCTCGGAGACCTCCGGGAGATGTGGAATCTCGTCGAGGCCCAACTTCCCGAGCGCCGCTAGGAGATCGTTGCGCGCCAAACCATCGATCGCCCCATTGTCCACGTCCGACGCTGTCAGCTTCGGCCGAACATCGAGCAAGACCTTCCGGCCTGCCATTCGGCGACGAATACTCGCTCGACTTGAACTCGTTACAGACGGACCAGCAGAAACAGCTGGATGCGCCAGGACTTCAATCGTGCGAAACTCTGTCGATCGAATCCATTCCCACCACGCGTCACTGCGATTTACATGATCTACCAACGTCTCCATCGCCAGCCAGTACATGCGACCGGATTTCGAATGTTTCCCGTATCCTCCGCCAAGAGAATCACGAACAAGAGAAAGGAGATTCGTCGATACTCTGGCCCGAATAGTGCGCGGCCAAAGAATACCCGCAGACGACTCGTAGGCAGTTGGTATCATGTCATCCAACACCTCCATACCAATATTTCCGCCCATCCAGGCAGCCTCCGCATCGTCAAATGCATACGAATAGGGCTCGGACCCTAAACTCGGCGCTTCAGCAGAACCCAGGGGTGGCAGACCATAGAGAATGGCGTACGCATGAAAACCGATCAGGTTCGATCGTAGCCGCTCGAAGCGCTCCATCGCCGTCCGACAATTCTCGACAATTCGCCCATCCAAGTCGTACTGGGCAGCCAGTAGCGGGTCGATGGCATAACGTGACATCCGGTCAAGAGCGCCGGAAACCAGATCTTCATGCAATGCCAAATGCTCGTTTGGGGAGAGTGTTGAAAGGTACTCTCCAAGGACACGAAACCGCCCGCCCGGGTCTTTTCGATCCAGTCTCAAAATTTCCGAATAAAAGTTAGCCACCAACAACCCCGTCATCATTCACGAGGTCCCTGCCGCGTTTCTATCAACATCCCGTCGGTATCCATCCGGCCTCTCCCGTTCAGTCAGGATAAGGACGCCGCCCGCCTGCTTCAGAGAATACTCGTGTCCGAAGGGGTCGCGGACCAGGCTAGCCGCGAACCATTCACGAGGTACTTTGCGGATGCACTTCAGCACGTCCTTGAACGCCGAAAAGATACTCCGCGAATCATTGAGCAGGACCGTCCACGATCCCGTGGTCTTCATGTTTGACGTCAAGCACAGGACTTCGAATATGTCCCTGAGCAACGTCGGTAGGTCACGAGTCCCTCGGCGCAGCATCCGAACCCTCTGACGGCACAGAAAGTCGTTCCAGAGACGTGAAATGGCCTCAGCGTCAAAAGGGCGCTGCTTATCTACAAGCCTGATGACTCCAGGCATGACTTGTTGAGCTTCGTATTGATGTGCATCCTCATCAAAAATTGCTGAGACTTCATCTGCCTGCTCTATGGAATCGGCAAGTTTCCTCGTGGACTCATGGACGATGAAGTGCCCATCGTCTTCAATCAACAATGCCTGCATCTAGACGCGCCCCCATGGTCGATGGTGTTTCACTCTACCGCGTTCCTAGGGGTTCAGGCCGTTCGTCGCGTTCACAGTAGGCCGGTCAGCTCGATGCCACTCACACCTGACGGGCCCGCAACCTCACCAGACTGAGCCACTGTCGTGATCCCAGCACCGCCAACACCACCCGTCGCGGGTCGATCCGCAGCATCCCACGACCAGCTCTTCGAACTCGCCGAAGGGCGCGCCCTAGTGAAGGGTCTTGAATACCCACCGAGTACCATCTTCCCGACGAAATGAAATCCGGCGGCGCCTGAACACACGGGTTCGCCAATATTCCGGAGATTGCCCGCCGGAGAAGATGCCGACTATGTCTGAAATGGCTTCATCAACGAACGCAATCTGATCATGCAGTTGACCACCAACTGACTCCATCGCGATATGATTTCCATTGTAGACGACCTCAGGAACATCACTGCCGAGGACAATAGTGAAATTTGCCCTTGCATCGGCAAGCTCCACATATAGGTTCCGCATGCGGTAGCGAGTCCTTACCGCGATCCCTGACGGAACACTTCTCAGCAAGGATGCTATACCGGCTTCAGTCTCTCTCATCCGCTGCGACGGATTCTCTGGACTATTCATTATTTATGATTCCATCTGAAACCTTAGATTTCTACCAAATACTTTCCGACCGTCAAGCCAATCACTAGACTTCACAGCAACTATCGTACCTCGGATCTCTACCTTTCAGGTTCCAAAGCATTAGGGGAATAAACGAAAATCCTAAAAATACTTCATCCAGCACACGCTGAGTGAACCTATCTCGACGGAAGATCGTTACGGATGCCCTGATCCAAGATTCAACCTCGGACCTGCTCCCCAAATCGATTTCACGTGATGTTGAGCGAATGCAGTCCGGTTGTGACTGAGGTAGTACTTTCAATACAGCCATGCCGAATCAATCGTAGAGATACTCGGAACAATATGCAGCCGCAAGAAAAACCACGAGAAGTAGCAACAGTGGCCACGTCGGGGGGTTCTTCGCGACGTACCGACCCCATCGGCTCTCGGGATCATGCTCCATCGACAAGAAGTTCCAGGGATCGAAATGTGTTGCAATCATTGCTCCAACATTGATCAGGATACCGTAGATGAACACTCGTTCATCGATCGGATCCCCGACTCTCTGGCGGGTAATCAGAGAAGCGTACGGGCCCGCGAGAATCGCAGGGATAATCAGAAGATGTGGCCCTGAAGCTATTTTAGCTCCCCTCCTTGCGCGGCCCACAACCCCTGCGATGCAGAGGATGCCGAGAAGAACGACCGTTCCCAACCAGATCCCGAAGATCAGCATCCTGCTACCTCTTCCTCTTCTTCAGCCTGTACCTCGTGTACTTGTAGGCGCAACCAGAGAGGGAGCCTGCTGCTTGGGCCTTGCCGTGCATCAAGTACCGCAGCGGGCTGGCCTTCCTGAATTTCGACGTCCCTGACGCAAATCCTCGAGTACTGGAAGCCCTCGCGCCGGCCTTCGCAAATTTGGATCCCGTCGTCGCACAGCGAAGGCCACTCCCCCGCACCAGTCCACACGGTTCCTACTGAATGAGAACGCCAATCAAGATCCACAATATTGGCAAAACAAGAAATGTGACAAAAAAGTATTTCCTGTTCTCTTTTAGTATACTCCGCATCTCCAAATACTCCGGCGTTCCATCCATTTGTTCCCTATTGAGCATTGGCTTTTCAGACGCCGCCGAAAGGTAGTTTACCATTCGGATAGGCTGACCGACACAGGCGACTATTATACTGGCGGACATGGCAAGGATATAGGCAGCGAGAACTGGGTCCGAATAACCAAACATTGACCCGATAATTGCCACCGGTACGATATATATAACTATCAAGAAGAAGATATTCGACGCAACGCCGAGATCATTATCTCCTTGAAAGATGCTCAACAACACAATTAAGCATACAGATAAAATTGCGAATAGGAATAACACCGATTTGCTCCAATGTTCCTGATGTCTCTGTTAACGTCAGCTCGGAAGATGAAACTGTCGAAGACTCCGATCTGAAATTAGTCCTACCGCTTCTTCTTGCGCCGAACTGATTGACCATAGTTCTGCGCCCATCTTACAGATCCCGAACGTGCTCGAGAGTAAGCGCTGAAGGCCTTGCGAGTCCTCTTAGACGCCCAGCCACCAGCAGATTTTACCGCCCGGGCTGCGGCTCGACCCTTTCCGACAAAGGTGACCGTCGCTAGAGCAGAGTATCCGAATTTACGCCAGGCATTCTTATTTCCGTTTCGATGGGAATAAAATGCCGCGGCGGCTCCTGTAGCTAGGGACAATGCAGTACCCCAGCCCGGGACAAAGCCTGAAACTGTCGAGATAGCTGTAAATTCCCCTTCAGCACCCCCAGCTTTGCTCCACCCGCGTTTGGCCCATTTTCGAACTGTTCGCCACGATTTCTTCCACTTTGACCATTCGCCCGAAACATCTTCTTTGTTGATCGGGTCTTGTGGGTAAGCGTACGTAGTCGTGTTACCACCAGCAACAGGATCCCGGCTCGTGAACGCACCCGTCGCCGGGTTATACAACCGAGCACGCATCAGAATCAGGCCGCTCGTCGGATTCAACGCCCGCTGATCAGCACCTTGCCACCCATACCGGGTCCCAGCACCCGTAGCAGCCAACGCCCCCGCCGGATTCCCATACTCATCAAACGAGGACCACGAATCAATACCCTGCGCGTTCCCACTCCCAGTAGTGCCCCATAAAGTGGTGTAACGATCCGGTGACCAGCACGTCGTAGCCAAGACGAACGCGGTCACCGTGTGATCCTTCGAGTGAACCTCTCACAGCACTCTCGAACGGAGTCATCACGATGACCGCTCCGCATATTGTCGACCCTCGCGGCCTTCTGGCCCAAGCCCTATCCGACGCGTCGCCGGATCTGATGCGCGAATTGCTTCAAACCATGATCAACGCCCTGCTCTCCGCCGACGCGGATGCCGTGGCCGGTGCGGAATGGGGAAGACAGAGCCCGGACCGGACCACTCAACGCAACGGATACCGACACCGGGACCTCGACACCCGGCTCGGGACCGTGGACGTCGCGGTCCCGAAACTGCGCTCGGGTACCTATTTCCCCGAGTGGCTGCTCGAACGCCGTAAACGGGCCGAGTCCGCGATGATCACGGTCGTCGCGGACTGCTACCTCGCCGGCGTCTCGACCCGGCGGATGGACAAGCTCGTCAAGACCGTCGGCATCCACAACCTCTCGAAGTCCCAGGTCTCACGGATGGCCGCGGATCTCGACGAGCACGTCGAACAGTTCCGGCACCGCCGGCTCGATGAGGCGGGCCCGTTCACGTGCGTCGCCGCGGACGCGTTGACGATGAAGGTCCGCGAGGGCGGACGCGTGATCAACGCGGTCGTCATGATCGCCACCGGCGTGAACAACGACGGGCGCCGCGAAGTCCTCGGCCTGCGGGTAGCCACGTCCGAGACCGGTCCCGCGTGGAGCACGTTCTTCGCGGACCTCGTTGCCCGCGGTCTCACCGGGGTCCGGTTGGTGACCTCCGATGCGCATCAGGGGCTGGTTCAAGCGATTGCGGCGAACCTGCCCGGTGCCGCCTGGCAGCGTTGCCGCACCCACTACGCGGCGAATTTGATGTCGGTGACGCCGAAGAGCATGTGGCCGGCGGTGAAAGCGATGCTGCACTCGGTCTCTGACCAGCCCGACGCTGGCGCCGTGCACGCCCAGTTCGACCGGCTCCTGGACTACCGTCCAGGACAAGCTCCCCTACGCGTTCGAGCACCTCGACGCGGCCCGGGAGGACATCCTCGCGTTCACCGGGTTCCCGGAGGGTCTCTGGTCGCAGATCTGGTCGAACAATCCCAACGAACGCTTGAACCGTGAGATTCGGCGCCGTACGGACAGTGTCGGGATCTTCCCGAACCGGGAGGCGATCATCCGCCTCGTCGGCGCTGTGCTGGCCGAGCAGACTGGTGAATGGGCCGAAGGACGCCGCTACCTCGGCCTCGACATCCTCGCCAAGAGCCGCCTCACCATCATCGACACACCGGAGGAGGTGGATACCGGAGCAGACCGCGAACTCAGCGCCTAACCAACAGAAGAAGGATCACCGACCGTTACACCACCACCGGGGGCTTGACCGAGCCCGGAGCAGATCTCGCACCGTCTGAAGGTCGATTTCCCGGAAGATGAGTCCATGCGCATCAGACATGAGGCGATCTACCAGTCGCTGTTCATCGAAGGCCGCGGTGCGCTCGAACGCGAGCTTGTCACCTGCCTGCGGACCGGGCGTGCTCTACAGCGGCCACGGTCTCGAGCGCAGAACCGGCCGCAAGGGCATGTCACTGCCGACGTCGTGTTCTCGGAGCGGCCCGCAGAGGCTGAGGACCGCGCGGTTCCGGGGCATTGGGAGGGAGATCTGATCATCGGCACCGGCCGTTCGGCGATCGGCACGGTCGTCGAACGCAAGAGCCGCTCGACACTGCTGGTGCACCTGCCTCGGCTTGACGGCTACGGCGAGAAGCCCTACGTGAAGAACGGCCCCGCGTTGGGCGGTTATGGCGCGGCCGCGATGAGCGCCGCGCTGAGCGCGTCGATGACGAAGCTCCCTGAGCAGCTACGCAAGACGCTCACCTGGGACCGCGGCAAGGAACTCTCCGCGCACGCCCAATTCGCGTTTGAGACCGGCACGAAAGTCTTCTTCGCCGATCCTCACTCGCCCTGGCAACGACCGACGAACGAGAACACCAACGGGTTGCTGCGCCAGTACTTCCCGAAGGGTACGGACCTCTCAAGATGGTCCGCGGATGACCTCGAAGCGGTAGCTCTCGCGCTCAATAATCGGCCCCGCAAGAACCTCGGCTGGAAGACACCCGCCGAGGTGTTCGACGAGCAGCTACGATCGCTACAACAACACGGTGTTGCATCGACCGATTGAACTCGCCCAGTTCCGGTCCATCCGCTACGGCGAGACCTTGGCCGAATCGGAGGTCGTCGCCTCGGTCGGTTCGCGCGGGGATAGTTATGACAACGCGATGGCGGAGGCGCTGAACTCCGTGTACAAGGCCGAGCTGATCGATCGACACGACTGGTCGGGACTGATCGAAGTCATGGCCGAGACCTCGAAATGGGTGGCTTGGTACAACCAGACGCGCCTGCACTCGAGTATCGGGTACCGGCCGCCTCTGGAAGCGCATTCCGAGTGGTTCCACCAGGGTGCCACCGAGAACAT
>MLDA01000020.1 GCA_023896275.1 Kocuria rosea subsp. polaris
GACAGACCCGCAGCAGGGACCCTACGCTCAGGCGTCCGGTGCCGCGCCGTACGGGCAGGCCCCGCAGCCGCAGAAGGCCAGCGGCATCACGATCACCGCGATGGTGCTCGGCATCGTGGCCATCTGCATCTCGCTCATCCCGGTCGTGCATTACGCGGCGTTCGCCGTCGGCGCAGCGGCCGTCATCGTCGCGATCATCGCCCTGGTCAGGAAGCGCCCCCGCAAGGGTTTCGCGCTGACCGGCCTCATCACAGGCGTGCTGTCTATCATCATCGCGATCGTCTGGTCCATCCTGGTCGCGACCGCTTTTACCATGTTCGGTGAGGCGACCGGCGAGACCGCCGACTTCACCTTCGAAGCGGCGTCCGCGGAGCCCGCCGAGGTCACGTTCGTGACCACGATGACCGACATGGCGATGACCACGCAGTCCATTGGCGGGGGTGAGACCCTCAGCGAGCAGGTCGAGGCCAACCCACTGTTCGGGTCCGTCATCGTCTCCAATGACGATGGGTCGACGGGCGAAGTGGCCTGCCGCATTCTCGACGAGACGGGTGCCGTGATCTCCGAGCAGTCGGCCTCCGGTGCCGGCGCCGAGGCCATCTGCTCGGCCGCCGAAGGCACCTTCGGACAGTAACCGCACCACCAAGCCGCTGAGCGCGGCCCACGCGGCGGGTTACCGGGGTTTGCCCCGGTAGCCCGCCGCTCTGCGTCCGGCCATGACCCGTTCGACGACGGCGGTCGCCGTGGCGGCGTCCGCACCAGGGCCGTGGGCCAGGTAGGTGGGGGCCTCGTGGGCGGGCCGGGCGACGTCGTCGTATTCGAAGGCCCGGTACGTGCCACCCGACTGCGTGACGAGGAACGCGCCGGCGGCGACGTCCCAGGGGTTGGTGTCGAACCCGAGCGTGATGTCCGTCCAACCGGCGGCCACGTGGGCGAGCTCGAGTGCACCCGAGACCTTGCGGCGCACGGTCGAATAGGCCGTGACGAGCTCGGCAAACGCCTCGAGGCACGCGGGCCCGTCGGTGGCGATGTCCTCAGCGGAGGGGAAGTCGGTCATGACCGACCCCTGGCGCTCGTCGGCCGCGGCGACTGGTCGCAGCGGGGAGCCGTTGAGGTAGGCGCCGTCGGCGTCCGCGGCGAACATGAGGGACGCGATCGGGTCGTAGACGACACCCGCGACGACCTCGCCGTCGACGGCGGCCGCGATCGAGACGCAGAAGAACGCGACGCCGTGCGCGAAGTTGCTGGTCCCGTCGATCGGGTCGATGATCCACTCGACGCGGCCGGACCCGTGCACGCCGCCCTCCTCGCCCCGGAACCGGCTGTCCGGTACCGCGGCGGATAGTTGTTCGGTGATGCGGCGTTCGCTCGTGTGGTCGTACTCGGTCACGAGGTCGTGGTGGTTGCGCTTCGTGCCGGCGGAGAGGCCGGACCGGAAGGCCTCGCGCAGCAGGTCGCCGACGCCGCGGGCGGCGGCTTCTGCGCTCTGGCGGAGGTGAGCGGATTCTTGGACGGAGGCGGGCGAAGGAGAAGAAGTCTGCTCAGGCACGAGACCACCCTATCGACATTCTGTGCGGCCGCGGCAGAGCGTGCGGCGGACTCGTGGCGGGCTGGCCGACGTGAAAGACTGACCTCATGCCCGCAACCAGCAACGCCGGGGATGACTCCCAGCAACGGGACCACGTCGGCTTCCGCCTCGAGAACTCCTGGCACGCCTTCCGCGAACGTCATTCGCGTTCGCGCGGCCACGTCCCGACCGTCACCCCGTTCCGCGGATACGGGGTCAGCGGGCGCGTGGACGCGTCGTCGTTCCCGACGGTCGCCGCCGACCGTGCAACCGACGACGACGGCGCGCACGGCTGGGTGCGCATCCTCGCCCGCGTGGTGCTCGCCCGCCCGGGCGCCTTCTTCAACGGGCTGCGCCACTCCAAGGTCGTCGCCGACGGCGTGCGCGGCTGGCGCAACTTCATCTCCCCGCCGATCCCGTACGCCGAGGTCGAGGCGCGCGTGGGCGGGAAGACGTTCTACCTGGACGCCGACCGCGGCGGGGTGCTCGACGTGCGCATCGCCGTCGACCTCGAGCCCGGCTGGCACGACGTCGTGCTGATCTCCGAGGGATCGGAGCCCGCCACCGTGGCCGTGCAGGTCATCGACGAGAAGGCCCAGTCCGGGATCATCTGCGACGTCGACGACACGGTCGTCGTCACCGCGCTGCCGCGGCCCCTGCTCGCGGCCTGGAACTCGTTTGTGCTCTCCGAACACGCCCGCGTCGCGACGCCAGGGATGGCCGTGATGATGGAGCGGCTCGTCGCGAAGGCCCCGGGCGCCCCCGTGCTGTACCTCTCGACCGGCGCCTGGAATGCGGCCGCGACGCTGACCCGCTTCCTCAGCCGCAACCTCTACCCCAAGGGAACCCTCCTGCTCACCGACTGGGGCCCGACCGAGCACCGCTGGTTCCGTTCGGGCATGCAGCACAAGGTCGACGAGCTGCGGCGCCTCGCGGAGGAATTCCCCGCGGTGCGGTGGATCCTCATCGGCGACGACGGGCAGCACGACCCCGAGATCTACGCTGAGTTCGCCAAGCGCCACCCCGACCAGGTGCGCGCGATCGTGATCCGCCAGCTCACGCCGTCGGAGGCCGTGCTCGCCGGCGGCCGCTCCGACCACACGGTCAACGCGACGCCCGGGGTGCCGTGGGTGTACGGCCCGGACGGGCACACGATCTGCTCGCAACTGCGCCGACTCGGCGTCATCTAGGTACGCGGCGCGCCGGCGCCGCCGGAAGGGGAGGACATGACGGGACGCAGACTGACCGTCGAGGTGCCGATGCGGTGGGCCGACATGGACGCCTACGGCCACATCAACAACGTGAACCTCGTGCGCATGATGGAGGAGGCGCGTATCGGCGCCTTCGGCGTGCCCGGGGGGACCGGCCGACCGGGCGTCGACCCCGCCGTCGACCTCTTCTCGAGAGTCGGCGACGACACGCAAACCCTGGTCGTCGAGCACCGGGTCCGCTACGTGCGCCCGCTGGACTACCGCAACGTGCCCGCGATCGTCGACGTCTGGGTCTCCGCGGTCAAACCCGCCACGTTCGAGCTGAGCTACCTGTTTCGCGACCCCGTCGACGGGCACGAGTGCGTGCGCGCGTCCACGACGCTCGCGTTCTTCTCCGCCGTCGACGAGCGGCTACTGCGGATCCCCGCGGAACACCGCGAGGCACTGCGCGAATTCCTCGGCGACCCGCTTTTCACCTGATCATCCGGCCAGCGCGGTTGCGACCGCGGCTCGCCGGGACGGCTCCTCCGCGGGACGCGGCCGGCACACCCCGAGCGGCCGCGGCGAGACGTTGAGCACCCGACGCGTCCGCTCGCGGCCGCGCCCGATCCGCGGGCCGATGAGTGCGCGGGCGCCGGGCACCCAGCGGCAGGGCCTGCCGATGGGCAGGTGGTCAGCGACCTCGGCCAGCTGGTGGTGGTAGACGCTCATCGAACCGCCGGACGCGAGGAGGACGTCGATCCGGCCGCTCGACCGGTGCAGGCCCGTGATCGTTGCGCGGACCGTGCTGTGGCGGTGGTTGATGGCGGCCTCGATCACGGCGACGATCGCGACCGGTGCGAGGTGGTGGCCGGGGTCGATCGAGCAGCAGGACGATGCTGCTTCGGAACGGTCGGCGAAGACAAGGGACATGAGAGGTTCCTCCGTTGCTCTTGCCCGGACGCGGTCTGCGCCAGGCCGCTTCGTCATCCGAACCACCCACGAGGGTCCACCGCGGCCGGGACGGCTGGCGGGGACCGGAGACTTCTTCGAGCATGGGGTTGGTGTGCGGCCGGGTCGGAGCCCGTGTCTTGGCCGCCTCTCGTGAAGCTGATCCCACTATAGCCGCATCCCGATTCTCCGGCGGCGCTGGCGCGGGTTTGGTGCCGGTTTGCAATCGAAATACGCTTAGGGCAACCTAACTCAGGTGGGCTGCAATGGCACACGAGTCGACGAAGGAGAAGCGAACACATGGCTGATCAGCGGCAGACCCGCGGCCCCAAGCCTCAGGTCGTCATGGAGGTCGTCGCGGCGCGCCGGCTCGGCGACCATTTCGTCCGGCTCACACTCGGCGGCGATGGTTTCGCGTCCTTCCAGGACAAGCCGGCGACTGACAAATACATCAAACTGCTCTTCGCGGACCCGGCGCTCGGGCTGGCCCCGCCGTACGATATGCAGGAGCTCGCCACCCGGCTGGCACCGGAGCAGATGCCCGTCCGGCGCACGTACACGGTCCGCCGCGTCGACCACGCCGCCGGCACGATCGACGTCGACTTCGTCATCCACGGCGACGAGGGCCTCGCGGGCCCGTGGGCCGCGAACGCAGCACCCGGAGATGTGGTCTGCTTCATGGGCCCGGGCGGCATGTACGCGCCGGACCCCGAGGCGGACTGGCACCTGCTGGTGGGAGACGAATCGGCACTGCCGGCGATCTCGGCGGCGCTCGAGGCGATGGATCCCGCCGCTCGCGGCGAGGCCTACCTCGAGGTCGCCTCGGCGGAGGATGAGCTCGAGCTCGACGCCCCCGCCGGTATCCGCGTGCACTGGCTGCACCGCGGCGCGGCGTTCACGCCGGAGACCACGGGACTCGTGGATGCCGTCGTCGAGGGCGACTGGCACGCCGGCGACGTGCAGGTCTTCGCGCATGGCGAGCGCGAGTCGATGAAGCAGCTGCGTGCCCACCTGACCGACGTCCGCGGGGTCGGGCGCAAACGCATGTCCCTCTCGGCGTACTGGGCGTACGGCCGCGCCGAGGACGCCTTCCAGGCGGAGAAGCGCGAGCCCGTGGGGCAGATCTTCCCGGAGGACGAGGCCGCCCCGGCGAAGTAGCCGGCCGTTGCTCAGTCGGCGAAGACCTCGGAGTCGACGCTGGCTTGCTGGCCCTCCGTGTAGCGGGCACCGTGGATCGTCGTCTGGCCGATGATTGCCGAGCACGCGGCGACGGTCTCGGCGTCGAGCACGACGTCGTCAGCCCAGCTGTTCTCGATCAGGTGGTCGCGCTTCGCGGTGCCGGGGATGGAGAGCACGTGCTCGCCCTGGGCGTGCACCCAGGCGAGCGCGAGCTGGGCGAGCGAGATGCCGACGGCCTCGGCGATGGGCCGCAGGGCGTCGACGAGGCGCAGGTTCTGCGGATAATTCTCGGACGTGAAACGCGGCATGAAGCTGCGGATGTCGGACTCGGGCAGCTCCCACGGGCGCTCAAGGGTGCCGGCGAGCAGGGCGCGGGAGAGCGGGGAGAAGGCGACGAATGCCGTGCCGTTCTCGCGGCAGGCCTCGATCATGCCCAGCTCCGGGTTGCGCGTCGCGAGCGAGTATTCGTTCTGTACGGCGGCGACGTGATGCACGGATTCGGCGCGCTGGAGCGTCGCGACGGAGACCTCGGAGAGCCCGATCGAGCGGATCTTGCCCTCGGACACCAGCTCACCCAGCGCCCCGACGCTCTCCTCGATCGGGATCTTCCGGTCGAGCCGGTGCAGGTAGTAGAGGTCGATGGTCTCGGTGCCGAGGCGCCGCAGCGAGGCCTCGGCCTGTCGCTTGATCGACGCGGGCTCGCCGTCGATCACGGTCTCGCCGCGTTCGTTCCGACGCAATCCGCACTTGCTGGCGAGGAAGACCTCGTCCCGGCGGTTGCCCAGCGCCTCGCCGAGGAGCTCCTCGCTGGCCCCGTGCCCGTAGAGCGTCGCGGTGTCGAAGTGATCGACGCCGACATCCAACGCCGCCCGGAACAGGGCCACCGCGTCGTCCCGGCTCGGGAACGACGAGTAGCCGTGGGTGACGTTCATGCAACCCAGACCGGTGGGCCGCACGCGGGCGTGGGCGAGTGCGCGTTGTTGGCTCATGCGTTCTGTTCTAGCACGACGGCGGCCGTCGGGCTGAGTTGGAGGAAGGCCCCGAGCTCGACCATCGCGTCCGGGGTGGTCGGCATGAAGCCGGTCAGTTCGGGGGACCGGACGATGACCGCCCGCCACATCCCGCGGGAGACGGCGACGTTGAGCCGGTTCCGGTTGAGCAGGAATTCCATCCCGCGGGGCGCATCGGCAGCGGACGAACACGCCATCGACACGATCACGACGGGAGCCTCCTGGCCCTGGAACTTGTCGACCGTGCCGACGCGCACGCCGGGCAAGTCCGCCGCAGCGAGCCGCTCGCGCAGCATCGCGACCTGGGCGTTGTAGGCGGCGACGACGAGGAAGTCCTCCGGTGCCAGGGGGCGGGCCGGCTCGTCGGGACGGTCCTGCCACGTCAGCCCGAGGTGCCTGCGGATCTGGTCGACGACGACGTCGGCCTCCTCGGCGGAGGAGACGGTGTTGGCCTCGTGCTCGACGAGCACGGTTTCGACGCCGGGCGCCGCGCCGTCGAGATGCCGCTCGGAAGCCGCGGGGGCGGAGGCGAGCTGGCCGTCGTAGCTCAGGCGGGAAACAGCGGCGCAGAGTGTCGGGTGCATGCGCCAGGAATCGGCGAGGAAGTACCCGAACTCCGGCGGCAAGGTGGGGTGTCCGGCGGAGAGCCAGCCGAGGGCGGACGTGTCGACGGGCACGGGGTGGGTGCCCTGGGTGACCTGCGGCAGCTGCTGCGGGTCGCCCAGCAGCAGCAGATTCTTCGCCGCCTGCCCGACGGCCAGCGTGTTCGCGAGGGAGAACTGGCCGGCCTCGTCGATGACGAGCAGGTCGAGGCCGCCGCGGGGCACAGTACTCCCCGTCATGGTCCAGGCGGTGCCGCCGATCAGGCAGCCCCCGGGTTCGGCGAGCAGCGCGGTGATCCGCTTGGGGTCGGTGTGTTCCCAGGGAACCGGGGCTGCTGGGTCCTTCGGCTTCTTTGCCACCCGCCCCGGGTCGACCCCGGCGTCGATCGCCTTGGCGAGCATCCCGTCGACGGTCACGTGGCCCTGCGAGACGACGCCGATCTTCCATCCCTGCTCGACGAGGGCGGCGATGACGTGCGAGCCGAGGTACGTCTTGCCCGTCCCCGGCGGACCCTGGACAGCGAGGTAGGAGTTCTGCAGGCGCAGGACCGCCTCGGTGACGGCACTGATGTAGTCGTGCCCGAGGGTGGTCGAAGCCGCCTCCGGCAGGGGAGCATCACCGGCGAGGCGCGGCGGGGTGCGTGTAAGGACGTCGAGGGCTGCCGTGCGGGGCAGCGCGGGCAGGGAGGTGCCGACGTCGCGGGCGACCTCCGCGAGCGCCTCCTCGATCGATGCCGTGCGGATGGGCTGGTCGGGGGTCAGAGCCATCGGCAGGGCGTCGTGAGGCTCGCCCCCGGACTTCGTCTTCTCGGTGCAGGTCAGCGTCACGGAGCCGTCGGCGTGGCGGAGGACCTCGTCGACCCGCAGGCCGAAGGCGCCGCCGCGGGCGCCGGCGTCGTACGCGTGCGCCGGGTTCGCGAGCTCGGGCGGGGCCGGTGCCGCGTACATCGCGAACCAGGTCGATCCGGGCCGCAGGTCCGAGCCCTCGGCCGCGGTCCCGCGCAGACTCAGCTGGCGTGCGAAAGTGCGCTTGCGACGTGGCTTCTCCCAGTCCTCGATCACGCGGGCTGAGCTCACGACGACGACGTCGCGAGTGTCCTGCCACGTCATCGGGTCGGTTTCGAGCCGGTCGAAGTGCCCCCACCAGTACTGCTTGCGCTCGCGCCGGTGGAATCCGGTCGCGGCGGCGACCATGGCGACGGCCTGCTGCTGGGGGTCGAGCGCGGCGTCTCGTGGCAGCTGCGCGAGATAGTCCGCGAGGCGCGCCTCCTCGGCGGTCGGCTCGGCGTCAGAATCCATCGGGTCCGCTTCCGGCTCCGGCGGGGTGTCCGCGACCGCCGGCGCGCGGTCGGCGAGGGTGAGCAGCCAGTCGCGCAGACGCAGGGTGGAGACGCAGTCGTATTCGTTGTAGGCGCGGATGGACTCGAGCACCTCGGCCGCGCCGTGGCGGTCACCCGCGTCGCGGGCGGCGGTGTAGTGGGCGTAGGCGACGACGGAGGCACCGGCGTTCGTGACGTCGCCGACGCGGTGTTCGTCCCCCATGTAGAAGGGCTCGAGCCGCTTGATCGAGTACGAGTCGGCGCTGATGCGCAGCGAGCCGTGCACGGTCTCGAGCAGATCGACGAGCAGGCCCGTGCGCAGCCACTCGTCGATGGTGTCCTCGCACGCGCCGTGGCGTGCGGCGAGGTTGCGCAGCGCCGTCTTCTCGTAGGCGGCGTAGTGGTAGATCCGCAGGCCGGGGAAGCGCCGCCGCCGTTCCTCGACGTACGCGACGAAGTCCAGGAACGCCCGGCGTTCCTCAGCCCGGCTGTGCGCCCAGAAGGGGCGGAATACCGGCGCGACACCGTCGTCCTCGACCACGCCGAAGAGGTACTCGAGCCCCCAGGATCCGTCCGCTCCGTCTTGGAACATGGGGTCGCCTTCGAAGTCGAAGAAGAGGTCACCGGCATCGGGCGCGGGCAGGCGCCCGATCGTGTGCTGCTCGACGAGGCGGTAACGCAGATTCGCATCTCCCGGGGCGTGCCCGTCGCCCTGGTCGGCGCCGGACTGCATGCGGGCCTGTTCGCGCAGCCGCTTCACTGGCCCGGGCAGCTGGTCGGCGCCGAACGCGTGATCGCCGAGCTGTGCCAGGTCCGCGACGGTTGCGACGCCGGCCGCGCGCAGCTTCTTGCGCATGGGCTGCGACATGCGGGCGACGAGCAGCAGATCGTCGCGGGCTTCGGCCTCCAGTCGGCAGTAGTCGCACCGGCCGCACGCGGAGACACCCGGCTGGTCCCACTCGACGGGTTGGTTGCGGCGCAGGTGCTCTTCGACCAGCGCGAGGAAGCGCGCCCGCCGCTCGCGGAAAACGGACATCAGCGGCCCGAGCGGGTGCACCGAGTGTTCGCCGTCGCCGAGTACCAGTACGGCCTCGTCCGCCGGGGTGAGGCCCGCGGCGACGAGCTGGTCCCCGTACGCGGCGATCTGCAGGAGGGCGGTCGTCTTGGCGTGGCGCGCCAGCTTGGTGTCCCACACCGCGTAGCGGCCGTCGTCGTTCTTGACTAGGAAGTCGGCGTAGCCGACGAAGGATCCGTCCCAGAAGGTGCCCTGGAAGACGACGTCGGCGCCGGACTCCAGCGCGTCCAGAGTCTCCCGCCGCCGCGCATCGAGCACAGCGGGGGAGGCGTCCCCGGGGCTGGGCAGCTCGAGGACGCCACCCGTGCCACCCGGCTCCCAGCGTCCGTACTCGTCGACGAGAGAGGCGAGCACGCGGTGTTCGTGTTCGTCGCCGAGCGTTGCGGCGCGCTCGAGCATTTCGTCGCGTTCGACGGCGGGAGCGGGACGCCGGCCCAGCTTGTCGTCGAGCGTGACGAGGCTCTGGAATTCGCACGCGCTGGCCGTGACCAGGTCGCTGGCCGAATAGACAAGCCGTCCCGTGGCGGACGAGAAGAACATCGGACCCCCGTGTCTTGTGTGGTGGGCACGACTCTACGCGGGGGCACTGGCGAATTGGCGTCGGCAGCCCCTCCGGGACGCATCGCCAGGGGTCATGCGTCGCCGCTACGGCGTGGGCCGGAACGCGTAGTCGGACGCGTAGCGGACGACCTGGTCTTCGTCTCCGCTGTCCAGGACCTTCGATCCCTTGGTCGCGGCGTCAAGAACGACAGTGTGGACCGTGATGGGGGAGACGGTGTTGTTGGTGGCGATGAAGTTGTTGTCCCCGGACGCGACCAGGATGATGGTGGGCGTCTGCCCCGGCGGCGTGACTGATCCGGCGCCGACGTCGTAGCTGAAGTGGTTTCCCGTGACGGTGTTGTTGCTACCGGCGACGTGTACGAGTCCGAAGAGATCGTCCAGCCCGTTGTTGTACGGCTTCATGGGGTTGAACGGTTCCATTTGGCGCAGGAAGTGATTCGCGCCGATCAGGTTCTCGGTGCAGGCGCCCTCGAAGATCACCATGCCGGGGTAGAACGCGTGGAACCGGTTGGACGTGATCGTGGACCGGTCGCAGTTCTTGAAGTGCACGCTGCTCTTGCCGCGGGGGAAGACGTTGTTTCCGCTGACGAGCAGCCCGTAGTGACCCTCCGCGAAGATCGAGTGACCGACGAAGCCCGCCCCGATGAGGTTGTCGGTGACCTTGGACGCCTGCCCCGAACCCGTCAACTCCACGCAGGAGCCGCATTCGGCCAGGAAATTCCCGCTCACGCTCAGCGCATCCGTGTCGCGCACGACGAGCCCGCGCTCGAGATAGACCATGCCCATCCGCTCGACACGGCAGGCATCGTTGGCGGAGTCGAAGAGGATGCCGGTCTTTCCGTTGGTGTAGTCGTTCTCGTCTCCGCCGAAGGAGACGCCGTCTAGGCAGAAGTTCTCGAAGACCACCGAGCTCAGCCGCGGGTCGCCTGTCCGGTACACCCTGAAGGCCTCGCTCTTGCCGTCGGTGTTCTCCACGCGAATGCGGCTGGCACCCGGGTTGATTTCGTGCCAGTTGCTGGTGGATCCAGCGTTGTAGCGGATGCTCAGCGACGTGAATCCGTGGCCCGAGCCGCGGATCGTCAGGTAGCTGATGTCCACCTCGACGCGGGTCTTGAGCGAGTAGTCCCCCGGCGGGATGTAGATGATGGCCCCTGGTTTGGAGGCTTGGCTGGTCTGCTGGCTCTTGATGTCGGCGATGATGCTGTTGATGATGAGCCCGATGTCGCTCGCTGCGGTGGCGGAGGGGTCCTCCGGTGCATTCCACGTGGTGACGTCGTAAACGGTGGTCATGTCTGGTTCTCCTCAACTTCGTTGGTGATGGTCGAACTCGGATGCTGTTACAGGACGCCGATCAGGTGGCGGTGCCCGGTTGGTGGGGGAGTGGCGGCGACTGTGACAGCTGCGGCGGAACCGGCAGGAGCGGCGGCGATGCCGGTAGCGGGTAGGGCCAGGGCCGTTCCGGCCATGACGGCCGACGCTGTCATGGCGCGCAGGACGCTACGGCGGCCGATGCCGGGGAGGGACTTCATGAGTTCTCCTGTGGGTTGCGGGCCCAGGGGATGTGGGCGTTTCGGGGTGAAGGCCTGCCAAACTATGCCAAAACGGTTTATCAGGCGATGGCGTCGACTTTAGGGCGGTCAAGATCTGCGCGTCAAGGGCCTGGAAGTTTAAAAATGTGAGCCTTGACACACCCGATTGGTGTCCCTAGGGTAAGTGCCAAGTCGTTTTGGTAAAACGTCTTGGCAACACTCAAACCTTCCTGTTCTTCCGAACCGAGAGAAAGTCACCCGCGATGCTCACTCGAAAGTCCACCTTCAGGCTCGCCTCCCTCGGCGGCCTCTGCACGGCCGCAGCACTGGCGGCCACCGCATGCGGTGCCGGCGGGCCGGCCGCGTCCGGCACCGCTGAAAGCTCCGTCACCGTCCTCGTGGAGGCAGGCGGGCATGCGGAGCTCGCCGGCGTCGCCGAGGTCTGTGAGGAGAGTGCCGGGCTCGACGTCACCTTCGTCGAGTTGCCCTACGACGGCCTGTTCAATAGGTTGTCCAGCGAATTCTCCTCGGGAACGGTCTCCTTCGACGTCGCCGCCCTCGACTCCGTGTGGCTCCCGAGCTTCAAGGACGCGCTCGAACCCATCGACGAACTCTTCACCGACGAGGTCAAGCAGGACATCTTCCCGGCGCTCGTCGAGGAAGCCAACGTCGATGGCCACTTCATCGGCATGCCCGCCTGGACCAACGCCGAAATCATCCTGTACCGCACCGACCTCTTCGAGGACGCCGAGAACATGGGTGACTTCGAAGCCGAGTACGGCTACGAACTGGCTGCGCCCACGACGTGGCAGCAGTACCAGGACATCTCCGAGTTCTTCACGCGGGACGGCATGTACGGCACCGACGTCAAGGGTGCCGTCGAAACCGAATGGCTCGCCCACGTCCTGCAGGCTGGATCCCCGATGGTTCTGGACGAGAACAACAACGTGATCATCGACAACGACGCCCACAAAGAGGCCCTTGACTTCTACGTCAGCCTGACGGAGTCGGCGCCTCCCGGGGCCGCGCAGGTGGATTGGGCGTCCGCGCAGAACCTGTTCAACCAGGGCAAAACCGCCATGACGCGTTTCTGGGCCCACGCCTATCGCCAGATTCCTGACGACGCGAGCGTCGCGGGCAAGGTCGGCACCGCTGCGATGATCGGCGGCTCGGCCGGAGTGGCCGGTGTCCCCGGGCCGTGGTACCTCTCCGTCCCGCAGGCGACGGAGAACACGGAGAGCGCCAAGAAATTCATCGAGTGCGCCTATGAGAACAACAGCCTCGGCATCGAGTCCAGCCTGGGCCTCGCCTCGCGGATCTCGGCGTTTGAGCAGTACCAGGACGAGGAAGGCTACGAGAGCTTCACGCCGCTCATCGCGACTCTCAACGCAGAAGCCACTGCGACCCGGCCCGCTACCGAGAAATGGCAGCAGATCGTGGACACCGTCCTGATTCCGCTCCTGCAGAAGGCCGTCGCCGGCGGCGATACGGAGACCCTGCTGGCCGACGCGAAGAAGCAGATCGAGGACCTCCTCAAGTAAGACGCCGCGGCCGGCTCCGTTTGACGCGGTGCCGGCCGCGATCCCGACCAGCGGAAGAGAATCCCGTGCGCACCACCGATCGCCGCTTTGCCCTCTACCTGATGGCGCCCGCAGCGCTGTTCCTCGCAGTATTCGTCGCCTACCCCTTGTTCAGCCTCGTCGCTGACAGCTTCTTCAAGATTTCGCCCATCATGGGCGGCCCCCGCGAGTTCGTGGGCCTCGACAACTACATCCGAGCCTTCAGCTCGGCCGCATTCATCGGCGCTGGTTGGCGGACGATGGCGTACACGCTCCTGGTCGTCACCTTCGAATTCGCGCTGGGGCTCGGTATGGCCCTGCTGTTCACGATGCTGGGACGCAACTCGCAGGTCCTGCGAACGGTGTTCCTGTACCCGCTCATGATCGCCCCGATCGTCGCCGGCTTGCTGTGGAAGTTCTTGATGATCGACAACTTCGGACTGCTCGGCGCCCTCCTGCACCGAGCCGGGATCCTCCGGGACCCGAACCAGATCGGCTGGCTCTCCAACCCCGACATCGTGCTCTTCTCGGTCGCCGTTCCCGATATCTGGCTCACGACGTCCTTCATGTGCCTCGTGTTGTTCGCGGGCCTCCAGAACATTCCCGGGGAGCTCATCGAGGCGGCCCGCCTGGACGGCGCCCGTGCCCCGGCCATGCTGTTCCGGATCATCCTGCCCCTGCTGCGGCCGGTCATCGCGGTCGCCTTGGTCGTCCGCGGAGTCGACGCGGCACGCGCCTTCGATTCCATCCTGATCCAGACCAACGGCGGCCCCCAGTCCGCCTCCGAGACCATGAGCCTGCTGATTTACAACACCATGATCCGTTTCGGTGAACCCGGTCTGGCCAGTGCCATGGGAACGATCTATCTCATTGCCATGCTCGGCATCGCATTCTTCGCAGTCGCCACCATCTGGCGGCCAGGAAAGGACTCCTGATGAGCACCACACGCACCCGCAAGGACACGGGCCGGGCGGACATGAATCAGGGTGGCGACCCTTCGCAGGCCGCCGAGGCCGTCGTGGCGGGACCGCTGGCCCCGTCGTCGTCGATCGCCGTTGCGGCTGGTGCGGGACGCCCGCGACGGCGCCGCTATCACGCCGAAGGCCTTGAGGCCGGCAAACGCAGCACGCGCACGCTCCTGTGGATCCTGCTGGCCGTCGCGATGGTGCTGTACGGGTTCCCGTTCCTGTACCTGCTCTTCACGTCGTTCAAGTCGCCGCTGGACACGATTGCCGTTCCTCCGACCATCCTGCCGGAGGTGTGGACGCTCGAAAACTACGTCAACGCCCTCGGCCGGGAAGGCGTCCTGGCCTCCATCATCAACAGCACCCAGACGGCCGTGATCAGTACATTCATGTCGCTGGTGCTCGCGGTCCCCGCCGCCTATGGGATCACGCGGTACAAGACGCCTAGCGGCCGAGTGTTCATCATGGCCGCGCTCGTGACCCGCATGGTTCCGCCGGTTGCGATTGGCATTCCTCTGGCCTCCATGATGTCGTCCGTCGGCCTCGCCGATACCCCTATCGCATTGGCGATCGCCCACACCACCATTTCTCTGCCGCTCTCCATCTGGCTCATGGCGAGCTTCTTCGAAGCCGTTCCGCGGGAGCTGGAGGAGGCCGCGACCGTGGACGGGTGCAGCCGACTCGGTGCCCTGTGGCGGGTGGTGATCCCGGTCGTGTCCGGGGGTATCGCGGTCACGGCGATCTTTGCTTTCCTCGCGTCGTGGAACGAGTTCCTCTTCGCCCTCCTGATGACGGCGATCCGATCGCAGACGACCCCCGTGGTCATCGCCAATTTCCAGACCCAGTTCGGGCTCGACTGGGGCTCGATGACGGCGTTGGCAGCCGTCTACTCGATCCCGGTCATCATTCTCACTCTTCTTCTGCAGCGCAAGATCGTCGCGGGCATGACGCTCGGCGCCGTCAAGGGCTAAAGATTCACGGCACTCAGGGAGACATTCATGGCAAGCAGCAACTGCTACGACGTGACCACGTGGCCGGTCGGCGACCCGGCCCGTGATGTGGGCGAGGTCATTAACAGCATCATCGCCGATATCAAGGATCGGCAGTCGGCCAGCGACGTGGACGACGGCGGCAAGCCGGGTGCGGTGATCTATATCCCGCCGGGCGACTACCGTCTGCGAACCCAGGTGGTGATCGACGTCAGTTTCCTCCGGATCGAGGGCTCGGGGCATGGCTTCACGTCGTCGAGCATTCGGTTCAACGTTCCGGAAGAGGAATGGCCCGGCCTGCACGAGTTGTGGCCCGGAGGCAGTCGCGTTCTCGTCGACATCCCCGTCCGGGCCGGCGAGGCGGAATCCGCCGGAGCGGCGTTCTACATCCAGCGCAGCGGTGACCCGCGGATCAGCTCGGTCGAGTTCTCCGGCTTCTGCATCGACGGGTTGCACTTCGAGGCGGATGGTTCGGCGCGCCACCCCGAGAACACTTACGTCAACGGCAAGACCGGCATCTACGTCGCGAGCGCGAATGACTCGTTCCGCGTCACCGGCATGGGTTTCGTGTACCTCGAAAATGCCCTGACCATCTACAACGCGGACGCTCTCTCCGTGCACGACAACTTCGTCGCCGAGTGTGGAAGTTGCATCGAGCTGCGGGGGTGGGGGCAAGCATCGAAGATCACAGACAACCTGATCGGCGCGGGCTTCAAGGGTCATTCGATCTATGCGGAGCATCACGGCGGATTGCTGATCACCGCGAACAACGTCTTCCCCCGGGGCGCGAGCAGTATCCACCTCGAGGGCGTGACGCGATCGAGCGTCACCAACAACCGGCTTCATTCCTTCTATCCGGGGATGCTGATGCTCGCCGCGGACAGTTCGGAAAATCTTGTCGCCACGAACCACTTCCTGCGCGACCGGGAGCCATGGACGCCCTTCGCCGACATCGACAACGGATTGACCGACCTCCATGGGCTCCTCAGCTTGAGCGGCAACAACAACACCGTCGTCGCCAATCACTTCTCGCAGCTCATCGACGCCCAGGACATCCGGCCAGCCGGCGCGGTGCCCGTCGTCATCCGCGTGGTGGAGGGGGAAGGGAATTTCATCTCGAACAACCACGCTGTGGCGACGGACGTGCGTTCCCAGCCGAGCGACTCCTGCTTCGAGGCCCAGGTCGGTTCCCTCTTGTCGGCGGGGGCCACCGATGCGCTCGTCGTGTCCTCCGTCGTCGTCGACGCCGGGTCGGCTCGAAACACCATCCTGGACTCTGGAACCGAAGATCAGGTCCTCGCGGATCGGGGCGTCAATGCCGTGCGGGCCACCCCTGCGATTGGCCTGTAGGTGATGTCGATGCGGGGGAAGAACATCGAGGGAGGGCGGTTCGACGTGCCCGACGGCCGGGGCGACCGTGCCGAAGGTAGGATGCAACGACACCATGACGACGTGGGAGACCAGATGACTAATAGACCGGTTGGAATCAAGGACGTGGCCGCGGCTGCCGGGGTCTCTGTCACGACCGTCTCGCACGTTCTCAATGACGTCGCCTACGCCCGAGTGAAGCCCGGGACGAGGGAACGCGTCCAAGAAGCGGCCCAAAAGCTAGGTTACGGACCCAACCGTCTCGCGCGCGCTTTGCGCACCCAACGCTCGGGCATGATCGGGTTCATCAGCGAAGAAATCGCGACGACCCCGCACGCGGGCAGGATCATCCTCGGCGCCGAGGAAAAGGCGCGTGAGCGCGGGTACCGCATCATGATCATCAACTCCACCAGCAACGGCTCCCAGGAGTCCAAGGAGAGCCAGGTTGCGGATCTGCGGGACCGGCAAGTGGACGGGATCTTGTACGCCACGATGTACCACCGGCAGCTGGCTGTGCCCACGACTCTGACCGGGCTGCCGGCCGTCCTCGTGGACTCCGAAGACGTCAGCCGCAGTGTCGCCTCCGTCGTCCCGGATGAGGCGAGCGGTGCCAGATCGGCCGTGCAGACCCTCATCGATGCTGGACACACCCGTATCGGCATGCTCAATAACACCGACGACGTGCCCGCCACACACTCCCGGCTCAGGGCCTTCAAGGAGACGTTGGCCGATTCTGGTCTGCCGTTCCACGAAGAGCTAGTCCAGTCGGAACTTTCGGAAGTCTCCGGCGGTTATACGGCGGCGATGCGCCTGCTTACCTCCGACATCCGGCCCTCGGCCGTGTTCTGCTACAACGACCGTATGGCCATGGGGGCGTACCGGGCGGCAGGAGAGCTCGGCCTGCGAATTCCGGAGGACATCTCGTTCGTCGGCTTCGACAACCAACAGCTCATCGCTGAGAATCTCTATCCGGCGCTGACGACCGTCGCCCTGCCCCACTACGAAATGGGCGCGTGGGCCACGGAAAAACTGATCGATGCCATTGAGGGGAAAGTCGACCTGCAGCCACTCTCGGGTCGGCCGACAGTCCTTCCCTGCCCCGTAGTGCTTCGCGATTCTGTCGCGTCCCCGCGGTCATCGGGTCGCGTGGGCTAGAGCGGCAGCTGTCCGGCTGACACGTCAACTCCTCCCTGTGGCGACGCAGTGCGCCCGACCTTCCAAGGAAGACATCATGCACAACTCCCCAGTTTCCGCCTGCCCTGAAGCGCCTGTCGACTTTCGACCCGTGCTCCACTACACGGCGAAGGAGACCTGGCTGAACGATCCCAACGGACTCGTTTGGCATCAGGGCCTGTACCACCTCTTCTACCAGAGCAACCCTTTCGGCAATGTCTGGGGAAACATGTCATGGGGCCATGCAACCTCAGCGGATCTTCTGCATTGGACCGAGCATCCGGTGGCCATCGCCTGCGATGAGGAAGAAGATGTCTTCTCAGGCAGCGTCGTGGTCGACTACGGCAATACCTCGGGGTTCGGCACGGAGGACGATCCGGCTTTGGTGGCCATCTACACGAGTGCTTTCAAAGCAGGATCACGACGCGAGGGAAAACAGGCGCAGTCGCTCGCGTTTTCGACGGATGCCGGCATGACCTGGCGGAAATACGCCGAGAACCCAGTGCTCTGCCGAGATTCGGCGAACTTCCGCGATCCCAAGGTGTTCCGCTACGAGGGGCCGGCCGGTTCCTACTGGGTCATGGTCGCGGTCGAGGCCCAGGTACAGGAGGTCCTCCTGTACCGGTCGTGTGACCTGAAGACGTGGGAGTACTTGAGTTCCTTCGGCCCCGCTAACGCCGCGGGGGCCGAATGGGAGTGCCCCGACCTGTTTCCGCTCGTCGTCGACGGCGATCCGGGAATCGTCAAGTGGGTCCTCGTCGTCAACATCAACCCGGGGGCGGTGGCCGGCGGCTCGGGCGGTCAGTACTTCGTCGGCGACTTCGACGGGGTCGAGTTCACCGCTGACCCGGACTCACTCGTTCCGGCGCGCGCGGACGGGAGCGTGGACCTCCGGCGCTGCTTGTGGCTTGATTGGGGGCGCGACTACTACGCTGCCGTGTCTTTCAGCAATGTTCCGGGGAACCGGCGGATCATGATGGGCTGGATGAACAACTGGGACTACGCCAATTCCCTGCCGACCTCGCCCTGGCGCTCCGGGATGTCGCTCGCCCGCGAGGTGGAGCTCGCGACGGTGGACGGGCTGCCGCGCCTGGTGCAGCGCCCGGTGCTGCCGGTGGACCGCCCGGAACCAGAACATGTCAGCCGGTGTGCGGACCTGAGTGACTCCCCGTTGCGCCTGCCCGGTCTCACGCGCGGTAGGGCTCAACTTATCGAGGCGGAGATCCTGCCGGGAACCGCCCGGACCGTCACTTTCAGGCTCCTCAGCGCCTCGGACGGGAGCGCCGCCACGGTGCTGAGCTTCGATGCCCACACGGGCCTGCTCACTCTGGACCGCGGCCAGTCCGGGCAGACCGACTTCCACGCCACATTCGCCTCGACTGAGTCCGTCACCGTGGACCTCGATGGCGGCGCCTTGCGGCTTCAGGTGGTGATCGACCGGTGCTCCGTGGAGGTCTTCGCCCAGGACGGCAAGTACGTCGTGACCGACCTCGTGTTCCCGCTGCCCGGAGACTGCGGCACGGAAGTACACGCAGAGGGTGGAACGGCGACCCTGCGGAGACTGTCAGTTACTTCGTTGTCCTAGCGGCGCAGGTCAGCGCGCCGCGCGCGGCTTCTTCCGCCCGCCGAAGATCATCGAAGCGAGCGCCGTCGCGCCCGTGACGGCGAAGACCGCCGGCCAGGCACCGATCTTCTTGGCCAGCGGGTGCGAGAGGCCGAAGGCGGCCACGTAGGTTCCGGTGAGTGCAGCTGCGCGGGCGGTGCCGGCGTCGCGCTGCCACACGGTGAAGGCCGCGACGCCGCAGGCGGCGAGGATGGTGCCGCCGGCCTGGCGGTCGCCCGTCTCGCTGGCGACCTTGTAGCCCATGAGCAGTCCGGCCTTAGCGAGGCCCGTGGAAATAATGCGTGACATGGCAACTCCTTGAAAGGGAACGTTCTGACACCCAGCATAGGCCTCGTCGCCGGCGGGAGGGGACTTAAAAACTGCTGGCGGTCCGAGTTCCCGACTCCCAGCCTCCGCGGCCCCCGTCATGGGGGACTCGCTGCGAAGGTGGGGCGACCGTGGGGTACCAAGCCCATGGCCGCAGAGAGGCTCGAACCGCCAGCATCACCACTTACCAAGCGAGATTTAGCCTAGCCTTACTCCATTAGGATGTAAAGCCCTTTTGTAATTCTTCGTCGTCGAGTAGTCTGGCGGGGAACGACACAGGCACCGGGCGGCTCGCCAGGCCCGCGGTGCGGCGTCGTCAATGGAAAGCACCGCCGGCCGGCGGGCGGCGGGAGATGGACCCGCTGCCCGCCGGCCGCCGTCGTTCGGTGGGTGTGGCGTCATGACAGCGCGTGAAGTGTCCGAAGCGCTAGGCTGGAACCCAAGGATTTCAGCGCGGCGGAAGGACAACGATGACTCAGGGGCCCACGGAATCGAGTTGGGAGCGCGTCGGCGAGCGGACGTATGTTCTGACGCTGCCGGCGTTCAAGGCGAACATCGGGCTTGTCATCGGCGATGAAAAGGCCGTCGTCATTGACACCGGCGCCGGTCCGAGCGAGGCCGCGACCATCCACGCGGCCGTGCGTGAGATCACCGACCTTCCCCTCGTCGCCGTCAACACCCACGCGCACGCGGACCACTTCTTCGGCAACGCATACTTCGCGGCGCACGGCGTCGAGGACATCTGGGCCCACGCGGCCGCCGTCGAGGCGATGGAGGCCACCGGCGAGAAGCAGCGCTCCCTCGTCGCCGGCAGCGAGCCTGACATGGCCGCCGCAGAAGGGGAGCACACCGAGTTGCGCCTGCCGAACTGCACCGTCGCTGACGAACCCGTCGATCTCGACCTCGGCGGATACACCGTCACGCTCTTCCACCTCGGCCGCGGCCACACCGCCGGTGATCTGCTCATCGGCTCGGGCAACGTGCTCTTCGCCGGCGATCTCGTCGAAGAGGGCACGCACCCCGAGTTCGAGGACTCGTACCCGTACGAGTGGCGCAAGACCCTCGGCAAGATGATTGCCATCGACGAGCTCTACTCGGTGGTCGTACCGGGCCACGGCCGCGTCGTTGACCAGGACTACGTGCGCTCGCAGCTGCGCAACCTCCGCCAGGCCATCCGGATGTGCAACACGGCCATCCACGAGGCCTCCGTCGACTACACCAAGGCCGTCCCGGTCCTGCCGTATGGGCCGACCCAGTCGCGCTATCTCATCCTGCGACTCAAAGCGACGGAGACTCCCGCGGACACCATCATGCCGCTCTGACCCCCGTGCCGGGCACGGGTGGTTTCGGTCTCCGCGATCTCGGGCTGAGGGTCTACGGGCCGTCCCTGTTGTATGCCCTGGGGCTCGGCGCGATCATGCCCGTCATCGCGTTGAGCGCGCTCGACGCCGGCGCGAGCGTGTCGGCCTCCGCCCTCGTCGTCACGCTCGTGGGCGTGGGATCGCTCGTGATGAACGTGCCCGCCGCTCTGCTGACCTCCCGGTTCGGCGAGCGGGTGTCGATGATCGTGGCCGCCGCCGTGGCTGCCATCGCCATGGTGGCCGCCATCGTGTCACCGAATCTGTGGGTGCTTTCGAGCGCCGTCCTGCTCGTCGGCATGGCCGGCTCCGTGTTCAATCTCGCGCGCCAGAGCTACCTCGCCGAGGCTGTCCCCGCCTACTTCCGCGCCCGCGCCATGTCGACGCTCGGCGGCACTCTGCGCATCGGGGCGTTCGTGGGGCCGTTCCTGTCGGCTGCCGCGATGGTTCCGCTCGGCCTCGCCGGCGCCTACTGGGTGGGATTCGTCGCGATGGCCGGCGCCGCCGTCGTCGGGTTCGCTGTTCCCGACCTGCCCGCACGCACCGGGGGTGGAACCGGCACGACGACGGCGGTCCGCGCGGCTTCTGGTGCGCCGGCGGGTGCGCCGCGGCCGGAGTCGATGCGCCGGATCGCGCGCGAGCACGCGCGCACGTACGCGACGGTCGGGATCGGGGTGTTCGTGCTCGCCGCCGTGCGGGCCACACGCAACGTCGTGCTGCCGCTCTGGTCCGACCATCTGGGCCTCGACGCGACGACGGCGGCCGTCGTCTACGGCATCTCGGCGGCGGTCGACGTGATTGTCTTCTACCCCGCGGGGCACGTGATGGACCGGTTCGGGCGGATCTACTCGGCGGTGCCGTGCCTGTTGCTGCTCGGCGTCTCGCTGGCTCTGCTGCCGTTGGCCGCGGACGTGTGGGCGCTGGTGTGGGTCGGCGCGCTCATGGGGTTCGGCAACGGGCTCGGCACGGGGATCGTCATGACGCTCGGTGCCGACTACGCGCCCGCCCATGCACGGCCCCAGTTCCTGGGGATCTGGCGCCTGCTGACGGACGCGGGCATGATGGCCGGCCCCGTCGCGCTTTCAGCAGTCACGGCGGTCGCCACTCTCGGGGCGGGCATTTTCGTCGTCGCCGCGGCCGCTTTCGTCGGCACGGGCGTCTTCGCCTATTTCCTGCCGCGCTCGCGCGACTGATGCATGAAGACCTCGTTCATGAGCCCGAACAAGGTCAGTGCGGCGCCACCGATCATCAGGACGCCTCCGCCGAGGAAGCCCAGCAGCAGCCGGTAGTTCTCGCCCGTCTCGACCGGCGGAAGAACAGCGAACAGCACGATAGACGCGACGAGGGCCAACAGCCCCGGCACGTGCATCGCGGCGCGCCAGCCACGGGCCGCGCCCCAGAAGCGCAACGTCCGCCACCGATTCCAGCGCGGAACGGCCAGCGTGAGGATCCAGCCGGTGACGAGTGAGAACCAGAAGACGACCAGGTACGCGCCGACGATGTCTGCCGGGCGGTGCCATCCGAGGACGAGCGTCGCGGCGCCAGCCAGCGCCGCGTAGACGCCGCCGAGCCACGCGATGAGGGGACGCCACCGCGGGGTGACCATACAGAAGATCGCCACCATGGAGGCGGTCGCGAGTGTCGTGTGCCCCGAGGGGAAGGAATTGATCGTCGCCGCGGAGATGCCCAGGTTCGGGCGGTCGAGGATCACGTGTTTGAGGATCTGAGTGCACAGGACCGCGCTGCCCATCCCGGCCAGCGTGATCAGCGGGGCGGCCACCGAACGGTGCACAATCGCCGAGACGAGCAGGGCGATCGCCCCCAGGAAGGCGGAAATCTGTGGAAGCTTGCCGAGGAACACCATGGCGGGCTCGCGCGCGATGTCCTGTTGCTCGAGGTACCGGTGCGCGCCGAGGAGCGCGTTCTCGTCAATCTGCTGCCCCACGGGGCTGAGAATGAAGAACGCGTAGACAGCGGCGAACGCGGCCCCGGCGAAGATCAGCGCCCCCAACCAACCCAACGGCCGGGCGATGCGGGCGCCATCGCGGACCTGATTGACGTGATTCATCGTCTTCAGCATGCCACGAGAGCGGCCGCTATGACGGTAGCCGCGGATAGAGTGTGGGGCATGCCTCAGGAGATGCAGAGTCCCGCGCCACCGCTCCCGGACCTCGACGAGGTGCTGGCCGCCGCCCACGTCGTGAGTCTGCCGCTGCGGGTCCGCTTCCGCGGCGTCACCCACCGCGAGGCGGTGATCCTGCGTGGCCCGGCGGGCGACGCCGAGTTCTCCCCGTTCCTCGAGTACGGTGCGGCCGAGGCCTCAGCGTGGCTTCGTTGCGCCCTCGAGGCGGGGTGGTCCGGATTCCCGGCGCCGGTGCGCCACACCGTCCCGGTCAACGCGACCGTGCCCGCCGTCCAACCCGCCGACGTCGCCGCGGTCCTGGGGCGCTACGACGCCGCGCACACCGTCAAGATCAAGGTGGCCGAGCGCGGCCAGAACCTGCACGACGACGTCGCCCGCGTCGCTGAGGTGCGCCGCCTGCTGCCGTCGGCGAACCTGCGCGTCGACGCC
Source organism: Kocuria rosea subsp. polaris (assembly GCA_023896275.1). Taxonomy (GTDB): domain Bacteria; phylum Actinomycetota; class Actinomycetes; order Actinomycetales; family Micrococcaceae; genus Zhihengliuella; species Zhihengliuella polaris_A. Next base: position 22,898 of record MLDA01000020.1, read on the forward strand.
AACGGCGGGTGGAATCACGACGAGGCGCTCGGTGCGCTCGAGGCGCTGGCCGAATTCTCGCTGCAGTACGCGGAACAGCCGGTCCCGGGAGTCGAGCCGCTGGCCGAACTGCGTGCGGAACTACATCGGCGGCAGCTGCCGGTGCTGATCGCCGCAGATGAGGCGGTGCGCAAGGAAGACGATCCGCTGCGCGTGGCACGCATCGGTGCCGCCGATCTCATCGTCATCAAGGCCCAGCCACTCGGGGGAGTGACGCGGGCGCTGCGGATCGTTGCGGATGCGGGGCTGCCCGCCGTCGTCAGCTCCGCCTTGGAGACGTCGGTGGGCACGAGAGCCGGCGCGGCCCTCGCAGCCGCGCTTCCGGAACTTCCGTATGCCTGCGGTCTCGCGACGGTCTCACTCTTCGGCGCCGACATCACCGCCGACCCGTACGTGGCGCGGGCCGGGGAGCTGGATCTGCGCCGTGTGTGCGCGGACGAGGATCTGCTGCGCTTGCATGCGGCTCCGCCGGAGCGGGTGGCCTGGTGGCTGGAGCGGCTGCGACGGTGTCATGAACTGTTGGTGAACTGATCGGGGGCTCCGGTTCATGTCGCGGTGACCTGCGCTTTTCCTGAAGATGCGAGTTTTGGACTACCACCACTCACCGAGCATCTCCCGAGAAGGATCACCGAATGAGCCTGCCCCGCAACTTCCTCCAGCTCCTGCCGATGGCCGGTCACACGCGCGGCAACCGTGACGCCATGACCTGCCACTTCAAGTGCGGCGACGCCTGCGCCCAGGCCGTCTGCAACACCAGCTCCAACTCCTACTTCCGGGATATCGCGGACCGCGCTTTGTCCCGCCGCGCCGCGCTCGGCCTCGGCGGCGTCGCCGCTGCGGCTGTCGTCGTGGGCCCGCAGATCGCCAACGCACCGTCGGCCTCCGCCGACTTCGGCGGACACGGCAAGGGCGGCGGCAAGCTGCCGTTCACGGCCATCGAGCCGGTCGAACGCACGGTCGACACCGTGACGGTGCCAGAGGGGTACGACTGGGCGCCCATCATCCGCTGGGGCGACCCACTCTTCCACGACGCGCCCGTCTTCGACGGCGCCAACCAGACGGCGGCCGCGCAGGAGAAGCAGTTCGGCTACAACAACGATTACCTGAACATCCTGGCCGACGGCGGCAGCGGCCGCACCGGCGTGCTGGTGTGCAACCACGAATACACCAACGAGGACATGATGTTCGACCCGGCCTGGCAGGCGGCGAACGCGGACGAGGCTCGCCGCATCGCCTGGGCTGCCCACGGCTTCTCGGTCGTGGAACTGAAGCGAGCCAAGGCTGGGCAGAAGTGGGAGTACGTCGTCGGCGGCGCCCGCAACCGCCGCATCACGGCCACCACGCCGTTCCGCCTGGACGGGCCCGCAGCCGGGTCCGACCTCGTCAGGACCATCGCCGACCCTGAGGGCACGACCGTCCTGGGCACCAACAACAACTGCGCCGGCGGCACCACCCCGTGGGGCACGATCGTCTCCGGTGAAGAGAACTTCAACCAGTACTTCCAGGGCCGTGGCACCGCTGAGGAGGCCCGCTACGGTATCGGCACCGGCGCTCCGAGCCGCGGCTGGGAGAAGGTGGATCCCCGGTTCAGTGCGCGGAACGCCGGGTATGAGAACGAGGCCAACCGCTTCGGCTACATCGTCGAGATCGACCCCCAGGACCCGACGTCCATCCCGGTCAAGCACACCGCCCTGGGACGTTTCAAGCACGAGGGGGCGAACATCAACATCGCCGCCGACGGCCGCGTTGTCGCCTATTCGGGTGACGACGAGCGCTTCGACTACGTCTACAAATTCATCTCCAAGGGCAAGTACCGCGCGGGCGACAAGGCGCACAACATGACCCTGCTCTCCGAAGGCGACCTGTACGTCGCGAAGTTTTCGGAGACTTCGGCATCCGAGATCGACGGTTCCGGCACGGTACCGTCCGACGGCGCATTCGATGGCGGCGGCGAATGGCTGCCACTCGTGAAGAACGGCACCTCCCGCGTCGAGGGAATGAGCGTCGAGGAGGTGCTCGTCTACACCCGCCTCGCGGCGGACAAGGTCGGCGCTACCAAGATGGACCGCCCGGAGGACGTTGAGCCGAACCCGGCGACCGGCAAGCTCTACATCGCACTGACGAACAACTCCAACCGTGGCAAGGCCGGAAACGCCCCGGCGGACGAGGCGAACCCGGTCAACGGGAACCGGGACGGCCACGTCATCGAGCTGACGGAGCGTGGAAACGATGCGGCCGCGTTGACGTTCGCCTGGAACATTCTGCTCGTCGCCGGTGACCCGGCCGTCAGCGGCACGACCTACTTCTCTGGTTTCCCACCCGAGAAGGTCTCGCCCATCTCCTGCCCGGATAACCTGGCCTTCGACTCGAAGGGCAACCTCTGGATCTCGACGGACGGCGCCCCGGGCAAGATCGGCTACTGCGACGCGATCCACAAGGTCACGCTGACGGGCGCCGAGCGCGGAAAGGTCGAGCAGTTCCTAGCCGTCCCCGCCGGTGCCGAGGCCTGCGGGCCGGTCATCCACGATCGTGAAGACTCGGTCTTCGTCGCTGTCCAGCACCCGGGCGAGGGCGGTACGTACGCCGAGCCGTATTCGCTGTTCCCGGATTTCAAGGCCTCCCGCGAGGACGTCGGCGCCGGCGAGTTCTACGGACCGCGCCCGTCGGTTGTGCAGGTGTTCAGCACGCGCGGCAACAAGGGTGTGGGGCACGCCAAGCGTGCGGCGAAGGCCAAGTCTCTGCCGCGCAAGTAGTGATGGGTCGGGCTGCTCGCGGACGTGTGCGAGGAGCCCGACGCCGGCGGGCAGCGGCCCCGCACCGGTTGTGGGACCGGGGCGGGGCCGCGCCTGTCCCCAGGCGCGGCACCGTACCCGCCTAGGATTGACGTCATGCGATCAGCTCGTTCCGACCCGCCCGCGGCACACGTCGATTCGATGGAGGCTGCGCGTGCCACGCTCGATACCTTGCGGGCCGCTGGCGTGACCCACCTGGTGATCTCGCCCGGGTCGCGCAGCGCGCCCATCGCCTACGCGGCCGCCGAGGCGCAGGCGGTTGGACTGCTGTCCGTGCACGTGCGCATCGACGAGCGCGACGCCGGCTTCACCGCACTGGGGCTGGCCCTCGCTTCGGGTGAGCCGGTGGCGATCGCGACGACGTCCGGCACCGCCGTCGGCGAGCTGCTGCCAGCTGTCATGGAGGCCAATCACGCCGCTGTGCCACTCATCGTTCTCTCCGCTGACCGGCCCGCCGAACTGCACGGAACGGGCGCCAACCAGACCACACAGCAGGCCGGCCTCTTCGGTGCACACGTGCGCGCCGCCGTCGTCGTGCCGGCGGGCCAGGATCCGCGCGATCCCGTGGGGCAAGCGGCAGCAACGGCCACGACTGCACCTCGCGGGCCCGTCCAGATCGATCTCGAGTTCCGAGATCCGCTCACCCCCGAGCCCGGCGAGCCGATGCAGGTGCCCACTCCGCTCGATGCTCTACCCGCTGCGGGAGGGCGCGTGACGCGCCACGACGTCGCGGTATCGCCGGGGGCGTCCCCGCGGCGCACCGTGGTCATCGCCGGGCACGACGCCGGCAGCGGCGCCGCCCGCTTCGCTGAGGCGCACGGGTTGCCGCTGCTCGCGGAGCCGAGCTCCAACGCGCGTTCCGGGGCCAACGCGATCGGCCCGTACCGTCTGTTGATCGGGCATTTCTCCGGCGGTCCGGAGCCGATCGAGCGCGTCGTGCTCTTCGGCCGACCGACGCTGAGCCGCCCGGTTGCGCGGCTGCTGGCTGACGAGTCCATCCGCTCGGCGCTGTACGCCCCCGAGCCCGTGGCATGGTTCGAGCCGGGGCGGCGGCGCGAACGCGTCGTTGCGGACTTGGCCGGCCTCTCCGAGTTCGCCGGCACGGCTCCGCAGGGTTGGCTGGAGGCCTGGCGCGAAGCCTCGGCGGTTGCCGAACGCGTCATCGCTGACGACCTCGGGGCCGGTGGCCTCTCCGGTCCGGAACTGGCCCGCGCGCTCTGGGCGGCCGACGCCGGACCGCTCGTGATCGGCTCCTCCAACGCGGTGCGTGACGCCGACCTCTGGGCGGACCCGGCAGCGGTTACCGCAGGTCGTCGCGTCTTCGCGAACCGCGGCCTCGCCGGGATCGACGGCACGATCGCGACCGCCACCGGCGTCGCGATCGCTGCGTCCGAGCGGACTACGCTCCTCGTCGGCGACGTGACCTTCCTGCACGACGTCGGCGGCCTGCACCTGGGTGCGGGCGAGGCGGAGCCGGAACTGGACGTCGTCGTCCTCAACGATGGCGGCGGGGCGATCTTCGCGACCCTCGAGCACGGCGCGGTCGACGAGGGGCGCGCGTACGGCGACGCCGTCGAGCGGTTCTTCGCGACGCCGCACGCTGTCGACCTGGCGGCCATCGCGGCCGCCTACGGTGTCGCCTACGTCCCGGTCAGCTCGACGGAGGAGCTCGCCGCCGCCCTGGCGGCGCCGCGGGGTGCCGGTCGGCGCATCGTCGACGTCAAGATGCCCCGGACAGACGTCAGGGCCCGTGCGCAGCGGATCGCGTCCGCCGTCGCGCGGGCCCTGGCCGTGTGAGCGCGCAAGTTACTCGTCGACCTCGACGTGGGTCGGGTCGAGCACGCGCTTGAGGAAGTCTTGCATGCGCGGGGTCTGCGGGTTGTTGATGGTCTGGGCGGCCGGTCCGGATTCGACAACGACGCCGCCGTCCATGAAGACGACTCGGTCGGCCACGTCGCGGGCGAACGCCATCTCGTGGGTCACGACCAGCATGGTCATGCCGTCCTTGGCCAGGTTGCGCATGATGGACAGGACCTCACCGACGGTCTCCGGATCGAGCGCCGACGTGGGCTCATCGAAGAGCATCAGCTTCGGGTCCATGGAGAGTGCGCGTGCGATTGCCACGCGCTGCTGCTGGCCACCCGAGAGCTGATCCGGGTAGCGGTCGGCCAAGTGCCCGAGCGCGACCTTCGTCAGGTTCTTGTGCGCGATCTCCTCGGCCTCGGACTTCTTGCGCTTGAGGACCTTGAGCTGCGCGACGGTGCAGTTCTCGAGCACCGTCAGGTGCGGGAACAGGTTGAACTGCTGGAACACCATGCCCACGTGCCGGCGCATCTCGTCGACGTCGACGTCCGGATCCGTGACGTCGTAGCCGCCCACGTCGATCCGCCCGCCATTGGGTTTCTCGAGCAGGTTCACGCAGCGCAGGAGGGTCGACTTGCCCGAACCTGACGGGCCGATGAGGCACACAACCTGACCGGGCTTGACCTCGAGGTCGATGCCCTGGAGCACCTCAACGGGGCCGTAGGACTTGCGCAACCCGTCGATGACGACGCCGGCGGCTTGGAACTGTTTGTCGATGATTTCGTTCATGATTCCTCCTCGTTCCTAGCGCTTCGTCCGGGCGGAGCGGGACTCGAACTTCCGCGAGAGCTGGCTCAGCGGCAGGGTGATGATCAGGTACATTGCGCCGGCGACGACGAGCGGCGTGATGCCTGCGCCGAACTGGGTGATGCCGTCGCGTCCGAACTTCGTCAGCTCGTAGCTGCTAGCGGCCAGCCCGATCACGTAAATGAGTGAGGTGTCCTTGGTGACCAGGATGAACTCGTTGGTCAAAGGAGGCAGCACGATCTTGAAGGCCTGCGGGATGATGATGGTGAGCATGGCCCGCCAGCCCGGCATGCCGAGGGAACGGGCGGCCTCGTACTGCCCGCGCGGCACGGCCTGCAGGCCGGCGCGCAAAGTCTCGGCGATGTAGGCCGCAGCCACGAGCCCGAGGGAGACCATGACAACGACGAGGACGGGCCAATTCGTTCCGGGGAAGGCCGCGGGGACGCCGAGGCCGAAGGTGATGAACACGAGGAGAGCGGGAATGCCGCGGAAGAACTCGATGTAGCCGGTGGCGATCCAGCGGTAGGGGGCGAAGCTTGCCATCTTCATGAGAGCCAGGAGCAATCCGAGGACGAGCCCGAAAGCAAAGGACACCAGCGTGTAGACGATGGTGTTCTTCAATCCGATCAGAATGACGGACGGGAACATTCCCGAGATCGCGGGGAAGTCGAAGAACGCGCGAACGGTGGCGGTCCAGTTGATGGTGAAGACGAGGACCAGAAGGACAGCAGCGAAGATGCCGACCTGGATGATCTTGCTGGTTTTGGCGCGCTGACGGGCGGTCATCGCCATGGGAGTACCTTTCGATTGTGGCGTGGGGGTTCGCGCCTGCTGCAGGCGCGACCCCCCACGCCGGTAGAACTCGATGTCCGCGGAATTACTCGGTCTCGCCGAACCACTTGGCCTTGAGCTCGTCCATCTCGCCGGACTCGGTCAGGCGCTGCAGGGTCCCGTTGACGGCCTCGAGCATCGCGGTATCGCCCTTCTCGATCGAGACGCCCAGCTCTTCGCCGGTGGCGAAGTCTTCGACTCGACTGATGTCGGCCTCGTCCTTGATGCCGTAGCCGAGCACGGACGCGTTGCCGAGGGCGGCGTCAAGGGTGCCGGACTTGAGGGCTTGCAGCAGCAGGCCGGTGCTTTCGAAGCCGACGGGGGAGATGCCGTTCTCCTCGGCGTACTTCTTGCCCGTCGTGCCGTCCTGAACGCCGACCTTCTTGTCCTTGGCGCTGTCGAGGTCCGTAACTCCGCTGCCGGAAGCGGCAATAAGCGTCAGGTCATCGGCCATGTAGGGGTCGGAGAAGTCCATGTTGCCCTTGCGCTCCTCCGTGATGGAGATGGAGGAGATGGCGATGTCGCACTTGCCGAACGACAGTCCGGACTGGATCGACTCGAAGGAGTCGGCGATGATTTCGCGTTCTAGGCCCAGGTCCGAGGCGATTTCGATGGCGATATCCATATCGAAGCCGACGGTTTCACCGTTCTCGTCCGTGAATTCGAACGGCTCGTAAGGAATCTCCGAGCACACGGTCAGCTCACCGTCGTTGACGAGCTGGATTCCGCCGGCAGCGGTCTCATCCGCTCCTTCATCGGAACCGGAACATGCGGTCAGTGCCAGGCCGGCCGTGGCGACGACGGCCAGCGCCTTCAGGGTGCGGGATGCGTTCTGCATGAGAAAAGTCTTTCGTCGGTGCGGCGAGACCGGCGCGTCTCGCCGATCAAGGCATTCTATAGCGGCGGTCACAGGCGGACCGTGCAATAAACTGCCTCCAGTAGAGCATAGACGTGATCTAGTTCACTGTGAAGAGTTAAAAGTTTTCTATTTGGAAAACTTTGTTATCCGCCCACCGCGACGCAACGGTTAAAGATTGAGTGCCTCACGCATCGGGCGCATCTTCGCCCACGATTCGGCCAGCTCAGCGTCCGGTTCAGACGCGCTGACGATGCCGCAACCGGCGAAGAGGCGCACGCGGGTGGGGGATTCGACGACGCCGCCACGCAGCGCGATCCCGAACTCGCCGTTGCCGTCCGTGTCGACCCAGCCGACCGGGCCCGCGTACGGGCCCCGGTCCATGCCCTCCAGCTCACGGATCGCTGCCGCAGCTGCCGGGGTCGGTGTCCCGCACACGGCGGCCGTGGGGTGCAGGACCTCCGCGAGGTCGAGTGCGGTCGGCGTGCGGCCGTCGTCGGACGGGTTCAGGTGGGCTTCGACGTCCGAGGCGAGGTGCCAGACGTTCGGCAGCTGCAGGACGAAGGGCTCGGCGGGCGCGACCATCTCGGAGACGAGCGGGCCGAGCTCGGCGGTGAGCGAGTCGATCGCGAGTTGGTGCTCGTGCCGCTGCTTCTCGTCACCCGCGAGCACGCGCCGCGGGTACTCGGGGTCCGCAGGAGCCGAGCGGCGGTCGAGGGTGCCGGCGAGCACGCGCGCCGTCGCCGTCGTGCCCTCGACGCTGACCAGCATCTCCGGCGTCGCGCCGATGAGGCCGTCGACGCTGTAGGTCCAGCAGTCGCCGTAGCGCATCGCGAGCTCGCGCAACACCTGCGCGACGGCGATCGGCGAGTCGAGATCGGCGACCGCGTCGCGTGCCAGGACCAGCTTGGTCAGCTCGCCCGACTCGATCGCACGCACGCCGGCGGCGACGGCCGTGCGGAAGTCCTGTTCGCTGACGACGCCGGGGCCCAGCGAGCCGCCGCTCGAGAGCTCGATCTCCTCATCGACGGCGTCGAGCTCCGCTGCGAGCGCCTCCTCGGCGGCCTGCAGGCTCAGTTCCTCCGCGGGGTCGGCGCTGATGATCGTCAGCCAGCTCGTCTCGCCGCGGCGTCCGACGACGAGGCGCGGCACGATCATCGTGGAGACCCATTCGCTGGTCTCGTCGAACGCGAACGAAGCGAAAGCCTGCGCGCCCGTGCCGGGCATCCCGATCGGGTTGGCGGACTCGACCGACTGCGCGACCGCGGACCACCACGCGCGCGCCCGCGCGAACCGGTCGGCGCCGCGCGCGCTGAAGCGGGCGACCTCGCCGAACCCGACCTTGCCGTCGCCGCGGCGGCCCCACACGAGCGAATCGCCCTTCACGACGTAGTCGAGCAGCCCGCCGTCGGCCATCGCGGGGCGCTCGAATGTGGCGCTGCGCAGGGTGGGGGCGTGCCGCTGTTCATCGGGCAGCGCGGCAGACAGAACATGGGTCATGATGCCCCAAGCCTACTTCAGAGTTTCGATGCGCCCGGGCGCGGTGCCGGTGCCGCCGTCGTCCCGCGAGGGGCCCGCAGGGCCCGAGAACACGGGCCGTTTCCTGCTGGCCGACAGTTTTGCGACAATGTAGGACGTGAGCCGAGCAACGCTGCAGAAGCGCCCTGATGAAGTACAAGCCATGTTCGACGACGTGGCCCCGCGGTACGACCTCGTCAACGACATCCTCTCCCTCGGGCAGGATCGCCGCTGGCGCAAGATCGTCGTGGAGGCCGTCGGTGCCGAACCGGGCCAGCGCGTGCTCGATCTCGCCGCGGGCACGGGCACCTCGTCGGAGCCCTACGCAGACGCCGGCGTGCACGTCGTGGCGTGCGACTTCTCTCTGGGCATGCTCCAGGTCGGCAAGCGCCGCCGCCCCGACATCGACTTCGTTGCCGGCGATGCGACGAACCTGCCTTTCGCCGACGACACCTTCGACGCCGTGACGATCAGCTTCGGCCTGCGCAACGTCTCCGACCCGGAGCTGGCGCTGCGCGAGATGGCGCGTGTGACGAAGCCAGGCGGCACGCTGGTGGTGTGTGAATTCTCGCACCCGACCTTTTCGCCTTTCCGCACCGTCTACACGGAGTACCTGATGAAGGCGCTGCCGGCGATTGCGGAGAAGGTCTCCTCCAACCCGGAGTCCTACGTCTACCTCGCCGAATCCATCCGTGCTTGGCCCGATCAGGACCGGCTCGCCTCGTGGATCGAGCAGGCCGGATGGCGCGACTGCCGCTACCGGAACCTCAGCGGCGGGATCGTCGCGGTGCACCGCGCCGTCAAGCCGGGCACGACGGCGGCCGATCCGGAGCGCGCAGCCCGCGCCTCCGCATTCCTGCGCCGCCGCGCCTCCCGCCGGAGCTACTGAACCGTTCCGGCCCCGCCCGCGAAGTGGGCGGATGGCCGTAAGGTCCGCCCATACGACTACAGTGGAGGGCGGTGGCGACCCCGACGGGCGGCGCCACCGAAGCCACCAGACTCACATCCCGAGGCAGCGAACACGTGACTGAAGCTCAGAGCAACTGGACCTCCGCCGGGCACGCGGTGCCGGCGGAGTTGGACCTGCACCCGGAGACGGCCGCGCTGGCCGCCACCATCAAGCTGCCCGCCGGGTTCCGCGCCGTTGCGGAGGACCCGGATTTCGGGCCGGCGATCTCTCAGGGCATGGCCCGCGTCGAGAAGCTGCTGCGCGACGCCGTCGCCAACTCGGACCCGCTCATCGACGCGACGAGCCGCCACCTCGTCGAGGCCGGCGGCAAGCGTATCCGCCCGCTGCTGGTCATCCTGTCCTCGCTGCTGGGGGAGGGCGTGAACGACGACGTCGTCAAGGCCGCCGCCGTCTGCGAGCTCACGCACCTGGCGACGCTCTACCACGACGACGTCATGGACTCCGCGCCCTACCGCCGCGGCGCACCGACCGCTCACGAGGTCTGGGGCAACTCCGTGGCCATTCTCGCGGGTGACCTGATCTTCGCGCGCGCCTCGATCACCGGCGCCGAGCTCGGCCCGGAGGCCGTGAAGATCCAGTCGCGCACGTTCGAGCGCCTGTGCCTGGGCCAGTTGCACGAGACCATCGGTCCGCGCGAGGGCGACGACCCGCGAGAGCACTACCTGCAGGTCATCGCCGACAAGACGGCGTCACTGCTCTCGGCATCGGGCCGCTTCGGCGCGATGTTCGGGCGCGTGGACAGCGCGGTCGAGATCATGGCCGAGTATGGCGAGCGGGTCGGCGTGGCCTTCCAGCTGGCCGACGATGTCATCGACCTCACCGGCGGCACGGCCAGCTCCGGCAAGACGCCGGGCACGGACCTGCGCGAGGGGGTACCCACGATGCCCGTGCTGCTGCTGCGTGAGGCCGCCGCGGCGGGCGACGACGACGCCGTCGCCGCGCTCGAGCTCGTCGACGGTGACTTGACGAGCGACGAGGCGCTGGCCGCCGCCGTCGCGGCCGTCGCGGCGCACCCGGCGACGCAACAGGCATGGGACGTCGCCCACGAGTGGGCCGGCAAGGCCGTCGAGGCGCTTGCGCCGCTGCCCGAAGGCACGGTCAAGGCCTCCCTGGCCGCCTTCGCCGACGCGGTCGTCACCCGCGAGGTCTGAGCCCGGTTCGGCTCAGCCGCTGAAGCCCAGCCGGTCCAGCGCGGCTGCCAGCTCGCGGGCCTTGCGGGAGCGTTCCTCGACCGACACGCGGTGGCGCAGCTGGCGGTAGAGCATGTCGTCGCCGTAGCGCGGGAACACGTGCTGGTGGTAGTGCCAGACGTGCTGGTTGCCTGAGGGCTCGTTGTGCTGCCGAGTGGAGGTGCCTTCCGGATCCCACGCGAGTTTCATGGCGAGCGCGGTGGCCCGGGTCGCGCGCATGACGGCCGCGCCGACGTCGTCGTTCAGGTCGTAGAGCGACTCGAGGTGAGCGACAGGGATGACCATGGCGTGACCGCCGTAGGGCCCAAACCCGTCGCACGCCATGATGACGGCGACCAGGGAGTCACGGTAGACGAGATCCGTGAGCGCGCAAAGATTGGACGGCGAGACGATCTCGCCGGCGAGCAGCTCGCAGAACGGGCACTCGTAGCCCGCGGGGGCGTGCGATTCCCAGAACTGCTGCAGCACGGTTCAGCTGTCGAGCTCGGGCTCGAGTTCCTCGAAGACCCAGTCGAACATGTCGAGGACGTACTCGCTAAACGTCCCCTCCTCGCTGCGCCACGCGCTGCGGCGGTTGTTGCGGCGGTAGACGATCGGGTCCGGAACGTCGAGCTGGTCGACGCGCATGCCCCAGACGTACTTCTCCTCCTCGTCTTCCATGAAGAGGAGGTAGCCGTCGTCGTACTCGAGCTCCTCGGGATCCCAGAAGTAGTGGTAGGCCTCCATGAGGTCTTCGCAGCCGCCGAGGGAGAGGTAGAACTCGCGCAGAACCAGGGGGATGTCCACGCCGGCCTCTTGCAAGGCTTCGTCGAGTTCGGCAGGGGTCAGGCCGTCCTCGGCCACCCACTGGTCATCGAGGTACTTGGGGACCAGGGAGCGGAACTTGTCCACGAACATCTCTGCCATGACTAAGATCCTATCCGGAAATCGAGGGCCGTCGGACCGGCGTCCGCGCCAAATGTTGCGCGCGAGAACGTGCACCGAATAGGTGATTGTAGAGGTCACCGCCCAGAGCGTTGTACAAATGTGACGCTTCTTAAAGTGAAATGTTTATGTGAGGCGTTGCACTCGCGTCTAGCGTTGAGAGGTATGAGCACTGCACCGAGCCACCGCGGCCAATCTAAAGCCGCCGTGCGCGAGACGTTTTCCTCGCGCAAGCTGTTTATCCTCTCCGCCATCGGATCGGCGGTCGGACTGGGTAATATCTGGCGTTTCCCCTACGTCGCGTTCGAAAACGGCGGAGGCGCCTTCCTGATCCCGTATCTGGCAGCCCTGCTGTCCGCGGGCATCCCGCTGCTGTTCCTCGACTACGCGATCGGCCACAAGTTCCGTGGCTCCGCACCTCTTGCCTACCGACGCATGAGCCGTCCCGCCGAGTTCCTCGGCTGGTGGCAGGTCCTCATGTGTTTCATTATCGCCGTCTACTACGCCGTCATCATCGGCTGGGCCGGCATGTACGCGTGGTTCTCCATCCGGCAGTCGTGGGGTGACGACGCCGAGGGCTTCTTCTTCAGCGAATTCCTCGAAATCGCGGGGGACCCGGGAGTCTCGGCGTCCTACGTCCCGCAGGTTCTGTGGCCGCTGATCGCCGTCTGGCTCATCGCGATCGTGATCCTCGTCGCCGGCGTCCGCCGCGGCATCGCCCGCGCCAACGGCATCTTCATGCCGCTGCTCGTGGTGATGTTCGTGCTGCTGGTCATCTCCTCGCTGTTCCTGCCCGGCGCCGTCGACGGCTTGAACGCCTTCTTCACGCCGAACTGGGAGGCGCTGGCCAACCCGGCGGTGTGGGCGGCCGCGTACGGCCACATCTTCTTCTCCCTGTCGATCGCTTTCGGCATCATGATTACCTACTCGTCGTACCTGAAGCGCAAGACGGACCTGACCGGCTCCGGCATGGTCGTCGCGTTCGCCAACTCGGGCTTCGAGATCCTGGCCGGCATCGGCGTCTTCGCGGCGCTGGGCTTCATGGCCGCGGCCGCGGGGTCCACCGTCGACGAGTCCGCTTCTGCGGGCATCGGGCTTGCGTTCATCGCGTTTCCGACGATCATCTCGCAGGCGCCGTTCGGATCCGTGCTGGGCATCCTGTTCTTCGGCTCGCTCGTCTTCGCTGGACTGACGTCGCTGACGTCGATCGTCGAGGTCATCATCTCCGCGGTCAAGGACAAGATGGGCTGGGCGCGCCGGACGTCGGCACTTGTGGTCACCATCCCGATGGCGCTGATCTCGATTCTGCTGTTCGCGAGCTCGACGGGTCTGTACGTCCTCGACATCGCCGACGCGTTCGTGAACCAGTTCGGCATCCTCTTCGGCGCATTCATCGCGACGGTCCTCATCGCGTGGGTGTTCCGCAAGCTGCCGATCCTCTCCGACCACCTCAACCTGTACGGGTCGGTCAAGATGCGCCGGGTCTGGATGCTGCTGATCGGCGTCGTGTGCCCCGTCGTCCTCGGCTACATCTCCATCCAGGCGTTCAACACGTTCCTGTCGGAGCCGTACGAGGGCTACCCGGCATGGATGCTCAACACCTTCGGCTGGGGCATGGCCGCGGGCATCGTCATCCTGGCGCTAATCATCACGATGCTGCCGTGGAGCAGGAAGTCCCTGCTGCACGACGATCCGGAGTACGTCGCCATCAAGGCGCACGAGGACCAGCTGACCGGGAGCTTCCCGGTGGCTGACCAGAGCAAGAAGGAGGACTAGACATGACCGCGACAGCGATCATCATGATGATCATCGCCCTGCTCACCGTCTGGGGCGGACTGGGCCTGGCGTTGGCGAACCTCAGCCGGCACCCCGAAGTGGAGGAAGACCTCCCCACCGCAGCCGCACCCGAGCTCTAACTCGCCGCGCGGCGAGAACGACGACGGCCCCGACGGCCCGCACGAGGATTTCTCCTCGCGGGCCGGCGGGGCCGTCGTCGTTCTGCGTGTCCCTGCTGGCGTGACGACGCGCTGCGCCGCGACGAGTGGCGGTCAAGCCGCCGTGCCGGAGCGCCGCTTGTCGTTGCGGGCGCGCGCGGTGCGCGGGCGCCGGCGGAAGAGGTCGACCGAGAGGATGACGATCGCGACCCACACCAGGGCGAAACCGATCCAGCGCTCGAGCGGCATGGGCTCGCCGAAGACCAACAGGGCGATCACGAACTGCGCCGTCGGCGCGATGTACTGCAGGCTGCCCACGACCGACAGCGGCAGCCGCGACGCGGCGGCGCCGAAGAACAACAGCGGGGTCGCGGTGATGATGCCCAAGCCGGCCAGCAGCCAGAAGTGGCCGGGGCCGAGGGCCAGGGCCGTCGCGGACCCGCGGTCGGCGAGGACGAACAGGCAGACCACGGCCGGCCCGAACAGGATCGTCGTCTCGACGGTCAGCGACGTGACCGCCGTCGTCCGCTTCCCGACGCGGTTCTTGGCGTACCCGTAGAGCGCGAACGTCGTCGCCAACACCAGCGAGATCCACGGCACGGCCCCGTACCCGATGGACATGACGAGGACGGCGGACGTCGCGATGGCGATGGCGACCCACTGCAGGCGGGAGAGGCGCTCGCCGAGGACGAGCACGCCGAGGGCGATCGAGAGCAGCGGGTTGATGTAGTAACCGAGCGCCGATTCGAGGGCCCGGCCGTTGAGGACCGCGTACGCGAACGTCAGCCAGTTGGCTGCGATCAGCAGTGACGCCGCGGTGAGCCATGCCATGGCCCGCGGGGTGCGCAGCAGGAGCAGCAGCGGCCGCCACTGGCGCATCAGCGTGACCAGTGCGGCGCAGACGAGCAGGGACCAGACGATCCGATGCGCCAGGATCTCCACCGGGCCCGCCGCCGCGACCAGCGCGAGGTACAGGGGCAACACGCCCCACAGACCGTAGGCGGTGATCCCGAAGGCGACGCCGGCGTTCTGCTCGCTGCGCGGGGTTCCGGCGGGTTTCAACATGGCGTTTCCTGAGGCTCTCACCCGCGGAATCATACGCCGGATTCGGCCTCGGGGGTGTCCGGGTCGCGGAACGTCTGCACGGTCTGCAGCGGCTTGCCCGTCTGCACCAACTGGCCGCGGCCCGGAGGCAGCGCGCGGGCCCGCACGTTGTTCACGAGCGCGCCCTCGGAGCGGTCGCCGGACATGATCAGCGCCGCGGTACCGGAGTCGCGCAGGGTCGAGAAGAAGGACTCGTACATGCCCCGGCTCGCCCCGCGCACCTTGCGCGTGAGAACGACGTTCAGGTTGAGCTCGGCGGCCATCGGCAGATAGTTCGCGAGCCGGCTCAGCGGCGAGTTGTTGCCCGCGGTCAGCACGTCGTAGTCGTCGGCGAGCACAACGAGCCGCGCGCTGCCGGGCTTCTCGTCCTCGCTGCCGCCGTTCAGTCGCAGCTCGAGCTCCTTCACAAGGGCCGCGCTCAGCTGCTCGCCGACCGCCGCGCTGCCGGCGTACCCGCCGAGGTAGTCGTCGGGTACGACGTCGTCCAGGTCCTTGCGCGGGTCGTACACGGCGAAGAGCAGCTCCTCGGGCGTGTGCTGGTCGACGAACGTGCGGATCACCTGGCGCAGCACGTTGGACTTGCCGCAGCCCTCGTCGCCCATGATCAGCAGGTGCCGGTCCTTCGTGGTCATGTCGAGCACGTGCGCGCCCAGGTCGACCTCGCGGAGGCCGATGGCCAGGTGGCCCGGGGCGGTGAGTGCCGGCGCCTCGGCGGCGGAGACCTCGGCGGGCAGCACGCGCACCTGCATCGCGGTCTCGCTCGTGGAGGCCGCGACCTCGGCGACGAGCGAGCGCAGCCCCTCCGAGAGGGTCTCCGGGTCCGCCTCGCCGTCGATGCGGGGCAAGGCGACGTGCCCGATGAGCTTCGCGTCGGAGAGGCCGCGGCCGGGCACGTCGGCGTTCACGCCGGTGGCGACCTTGCGGTCGATCATCGAGTCGCCCGGGTCGGCGAGCGCGAGCTCGATCTTGTTGCCGAAGAAGCCCTGCTGCGCCATGCGGATCTCGCCGCTGCGGTTGAGCGTGGTGACGAGGTGGATGCCGTAGCCGCCGCCGCGCATGATGAGCGTCGTGACGGCGTCGGCGATCTCGTCGAAGTCGTCGTTGATCTGGGCGTAGCCGTCGATGAGCAGGAAGACGTCGGCGCTGGGCAGCTCGGGCAGGTCCCCGGCGGCGTGCATGCGGCGCATCGTCGCGAGCGAGTCGATCTGCCGGTGCTCGAAGAGCTGCTCACGGTGCACGAGCATGCCGAGCAGCTCCTCGATTGTGCGGCGGACGACTTCGCGGTTGGTCCGGATCGCGATGCCGCCCACGTGCGGCAGACCGCTCAGCGGCAGGAGCGAGGAGCCGAGCAGGTCGATGCCGTACACGCCGACCTCGCTCGGGCGGTGCGTCAGCGCGAGCGAGGCGACGATCGTGCGCAGCAGCGTGCTGCGCCCCGACTGCGGCCCGCCGACGATCATCAGGTTGCCGCCGCCGGAGGCGAAGTCGACCTCCCAGAGGCCCTGCCACTGCTTGGCCGGGTCGTCGAGCAGGCCGACGGGCACGCGCAGCTTGCCGCCGGCCTCGAGCCGCAGCCCGTGCTCGCTGGGCCGCACCTGCCCCACACTCGCGTCCAGCGTGATCGCCGCGGGCAGCGGCGGCAGCCAGATCTCCTGCACGGACCGGGGGAACGTGCGCAGCGTGTCCATGAGGGTGGACATCACGGTCGGGCCGGTGGTCCGCGCGGGCGCCGACTTCTTCGGCGCGCCGTCGTCGTCCCCCGTGGCCGCGTCCGCGGAGTCCGTCGCGAAGAAGCGCAAGGGGACGACGTCGGCGCTCGCGCCGGCCGCCGGCGCATCATCGGTCGTGCGCTCGGCCTCGACGGCCCCCGAGACGTACCCGGACTTGAAACGGGTGTAAACCGTCGTGTCGACCTTGAGGTAGCCATAGCCGGGTACGGGCGGCAGGTGGAAGGCATCTCCGGTGTCGAGCACGGTCTTCGACTCGGCCTCGGAGAGCGTGCGCAGACCGATGCGGTAGGACAGGTAGGTTTCCAGGCCCTTGAGCTTGCCGCCCTCGACGCGCTGCGAGGACAGCAGCAGGTGCACGCCGATCGAGCGGCCGATGCGGCCGATGGAGAGGAACAGGTCGATGAAGTCGGGGCGGGCGGTGAGGAGCTCGCCGAACTCGTCGATGATGATGACCAGGTGCGGCAGCGGGTCCATGTGCTCGCCGCGGGCCAGGCGCTCGGCGCGGTGCACCTGGTAGTCGGTGATGTTGGCGATGTTGCCGGCGGCCTTGAGAACCTCCTGCCGGCGGAGGATCTCGCCGTTGAGGCTCGCGTAGACGCGCTCGACGAGGGAGAGATCGTCGGAGAGGTTCGTGATGATGCCGGTGACCTGCGGGGCACCCTCGAAGGGGGCGAACGTGGCGCCGCCCTTGAAGTCGACGAGGACCATGGCGAGCACGTCGGGGGAGTGTGTGGCGAGCAGGCCGAAGACCATCGAGCGCAGCATCTCGGACTTGCCAGAGCCGGTCGCGCCCACGCACAGCCCGTGCGGGCCCATGCCGAACTGGGCGGCTTCCTTGAGGTCCAGCGTCGCCGGACGGCCGCGGTCGTCGGGGCCGAGGGGGACGCGCAGGAAGTCGGCGTCGGAACGCGGGCGCCATGTGCGTTCGACGTCGGCGCGGTCGAGGGCCGGGGTCAGGCCCAGCATCTCGATGAACGACTGGGCGCCTTCGCCCCCGCCGCCGTGTTCGAGCGAATCGGCGGAGAGGCGCAGCGGGGCGAGCTCGCGGGCCAAGGCGGAGGCGGTGGCGACGGGCAGGTCGTCGAGCTGACCCAACGTGGTCACGGGCGCCGCGGGGTCCTGCCGGTAGTCCTCGAGTCGGAACCCGTCCTCGGTCTCGGTGATGCGGATGCCGATCTCGGATGGTTCGTCCCCGCGCGCGGCGACGAGGTGCACAACCGTCATGCCGAGCCCCTGCGGGGTGAGATAGCGGTCGACGAGGGGGAAGTCCTCCGCCTGCTTGCCGTGGGAGTCGGAGAAGAGCACGAGCCGCGAGAGCACCGAGAGCGCCCCCGATTCGGACTTGCGCGCCTCGGCGGCGATTTTCGTCCGGTGCTGCAGGTCCGCCGCCATGACATCGGCCAAGTCGTCGAGGCTGCGGCCGATCCGCCGCACGGGGCCGGTCTCGGTGGCCTGGCGCTGGTCGGCCAAGTGCGGCAGCCACTGCGCCCAGGACCAGTCGCCCTCGGCGTCGCGCGGAACCGACAGACCCAGCTCGAGGTCCTCGGGCGAGTGCAGTGCGGCGGAGGAGACGATCAGGTTGCGGGCCACGGACAGCGCGAACGCCCGCGAGCCGACGACCGAGACGTTGCCGACGGCGTCCAGCGGGACGGCGACCGGCATGGACGGGCTCTTCGCGTAGCGCCGGCGCAGGATCTCGGCCTCGGCGGCCATGAACGAGTCCTCGAGCTGGCCCGGGGCGGTGGCCTCGGCGACCGCGAGCCGCCGGCACGGGCGCTCACCCGTTCCGAGGCGGACGTCGAGGAAGTCCTCGCTCGAGCGCCGGCGCTCCCACAGCCGCAGCGGGTCGCGGACGACGTCGAACAACGCGGCCGGGTCCGGGCTGGCCGTGCGCGCCGTGGCGAGCGCCTCGTGCTCGTCGGCGCGCAGCTTCACGCGCGTGCGCTCGAGGTAGCGCAGGTAGAGGTCGCGGGCCTGGCGCCGCTGCTTGAGCGCCTTGCCGCGCTGGGAGAACATCATCGCGATGCCGACGACGACGGTGAGCACCATCATCATCGCCCCGACCGCCGCGAACGGCGAGTTGCGGAACATCATCATCACGGTCATGGAGACGGCGCCGCCGAGCATCGGGACGATCGCCATCAGGTTCATGCCCTGCGTCTCGCCCTCGACGGGCGGGGGTGCATCGATCGAGAACGGGCGGAACTCGCGCAGGGGAGGGGTCGTGCGCGCCGGGCGGTGGACGATGCGCTGGCTCATCGGCGCCCGCCCGCGCCCTGACCGCCGAGGCGGGACTGTGCTTCGTTGGCGACCGTGAGCAGCCGACCACCCAGATGAGCGACGGCCATCCGGCGCTCGGTGCCGAGCCGGGAGAGCCCTAGGCGGGCGCCGGCGGCTAGGTGGGCGTCGTAGTCGAGGGCGTGCGCCTCGTACCCGAGCGCGCGCAGCCGCCCGGCCTGCTGCGCGGCCGGCAGCGGCGAGCGCCGGTCCAGCTGCGTGACCAGCACGACGACGCGGCCGGCTGCGACGAGCCGACGCAGATAGGGGCCGGAGAGTTGGGCGATGGCATCCTCGATGCCGCTCATCGTCGCCGGCACCACCCACAGCGCGGCGTGGGCATCGGCAAGGGCGGCGGCCGTCGTCGGCTGGTTCACCCCGGCGGGGCAGTCGAGCAGGGTGATGGGGAAGTACCGCGAGACGCTTGCGCAGGCCTCGCGCACGAGGGACCCGGCCGGGGGCGGGCCGTCGGCGGCGCCCGCGCTCGCAGTGGCGAGCAGGTTCTCGCGCACCGGGGCGAGCATCGCGCGCATGTCGTGCGCACTCGGCAGGCGGCCCCCGGTGGTCTCCGGGACGAGCTGGGCGAACGTCGCTGCGGTTGCCTGCGCGTCCACGCCGAGGCGCAGGCCGAGCGTGCCGTGGCCGAGCGCGAGGTCGAGGGCGGCGACCGTGTCCTGGCGGACCGCGGAGTAGAGGCGGGCCAGCAGGGCGGCGGCCGTCGTCGTGCCGGCGCCGCCGCGCGTCGAGAAGACGGCGACGCGCCGCCCCGTCGTGACGGGCGCCTGGGCCTCGGCCGCGGCGGCCGCGAGGTCCGCGGCGGAGGTGTCGGAGCCGAAGACCCGGCGCAGGGTGCGCCCGAGGCCGCCCGAGGCGCCGGAGACGTGTGAGAGGCGCAGCAGGTCGAAGCCCAGCGCCTGGCCGACGGCGGGGTCCACGCGGCCGCCGGCGGGCGGTGCCGGCCGCCGCGGCGCCGGGTCGCGCTCGGCGCGCCGGGAAGCGCGCGAGGGCGCCGGGGCCCACGGGTCAACGACGCGCAGCTGCTGCGCCTCGGGGCCGGTGTGGGGGTCGTTGGTCGACGTCATCGGTCGCTTCCTCGTCTCTAGAAGGACTTCAACAGCAGGGCGAAGACGCCGCAGTAGCCGACGATCAACGGGATCGTGGCGACGACGGCGAGGGACTCGATCCGCCCGCCGAGCTGCCGCAGCCGGGCCTGGGTATGCTCGGGCAGCCGGACAGTCAGGCCCAGCCCGGCGCCGACGGCGGCGGCGAGCACGGCGATCGGGACGATCCACGCGAGCGGGCCCGCGACGTCGACGAGGTGCAGGCACCCGGAGACGACGCCGGCGGCCCCGGCCGCGTAGAGGCTGTACCGCTCGATGGCCAGCGGGAACGCCCGCGCCCGCAGCACCGTCGCGACCGTCAGGCACAGCAGCAGCGGCATCGTCCATTCGGGCCGCCCGGACTCGGCGAGGAGCCAGAGGCCTAGGCCGGCCGAGACGGCGGTCGCCACCGTCGAGTAGCGCAGGGCGCCGTGGGCGCCGTGAATTGCCGCGACGGCGTCGTACCGCATGATCGTGGCACCCTCGGCGCGGGCGTCGTCGAGCCCGGCGAGGCCGGATGCGGACAGGGCGATCGACGGCAGCAGCCCGAGTACGACGACGGAACCGAGCGCGCCGATGGCCGCGACGGCGGGCCCGGCCGGGACCGACTCGGCGGTCGCCCAGCCGGCCAGCGGGAACGCGCCCGCCCAGACGGCGGCGAGCGCGCCCGCGACCCCGGCCGTCGTCAGGACGGCGCCGGGCCGGTCGGAGACGCCGGCCAGCGCCGCGATGAGCGCCACGACGACGGCGGCGGCGAGCAGGGCGAACCCGTAGGCCGGGAGCCACTCCCAGTGCCACAGGCCGACGACGGCCAGTGCCGCCCCGGTGACCTGGAGGGTGGCCGCGACCGGGCGCGAGGCCGCCACCAGTGCCGCACCCGTGGCCAAGAGGCCGGCGCCGCACGCGAGCAGGATCCACCACATGCTCGCTGCGGCATACTCATTCGTCAGCAGCCAGGCGCCGAACACTGCGGCGAGTCCGGCGGCGACGCCGGAACCGATCACGACGTCGCGATCCCGCCACGCGCCGCCGACGGACTCGGCCTCGTTGACCACCGCGTCCGTGACGTCGTAGACGACCGCGGGCGGCGGCGCCTCGTCGTTGCTGAACAGGCTCAGCGTCGATCCGTCGACGATGCCGGCGGCGGCGAGCGTGGAGCTGGCCGGCAGCGGCTCACCCGTGTCCGTGAGCAGGACTTTGGAGGCCACGCGTTCGCCCGGGGTATCGCCGAGCAGCCGCAGGATCTGCGGCATCAGCGTCCCGACCTCGGCCGTCGAGGGCAGCAGCAGGTCCAGGCGCCGGTGCTCGCCGGCCAGGGTGACGCGGGTGTAGGTGCTTGTTGCGATCGCTTGGCTCATGTCCTGCCTCAGGCTTCCAGCGCCCACGGGGCGTCGATGACGAGTTCGACGGCGGCCCGGAGCTTCTCCTTCTCCGCGGCCTGCTGCGCGAAGATGTTCGTGATGAACGAGACGCCGACGCAGACCGCCGCGATGAGGGCGGCGATCACGATGCTCACGAGGAAGAGCTTCAGCGGCGACTTCCAGCGCCGCTCCGTCGGGTTGCTCCCGTAGAGGAGCGCATCCGTCAGCCGGGCACGGCGGACGGTGACGGACTCGATGAGTTGCGCGTCGAACTCCGATGACATGCGGTCCTCTCTCGGTGCCTCGGGCGTGCTGTGCGGGTGTGCTCGTTGCGGTCCATCATGTCAGGTCGGGGGTGAAGACGGCGTGAATTTCTGCCGTGATGGGTAGTTCTCCCCATCCGCCGGCCTTGACCCGGGCCTCCTTGCGCCGTTGGATGGATATACGCCCGGCAGGCGGGTGACGGCGAGCGGACCACGAGGTTTCGCCGCGCAACATATCGAACACAGAGGAGACCCCATGGGTGACTTCAAGGGACGCATGAGCGTCGGCTCAGTGGCCGACGCGTCGAAGCAGTCGGAGGACTCCGGCCTCACGCTCATCAAGCTGGTCGAAGAGATGCTCGACGGTGTGGAGGAACTGCAGACCACGTTCAAGGGCGCCGCAGCCGCCGAGTTCGTGCAGGTCATCAACGAGGGCTCCCGCGTCCAGGGCGAGCTCATCGCCGCCCTCGCATCGATCTCCTCCGGCCAGGCCGAGACCGCGAAGGCCTACTTGGACATGGACGCCGAGATGGAGGGCGAGGGCCGCGACGCAGCTTCCGTCGCCTCGGCGACCTCCGGCAACACCGGCTTCAACCTCGGCGGCCGCTAGGCCCGCCGCACGGCGAACCAGCGAACGACAGACACCAGGCAAAGGACACAGGACATGGGCAAGGGCAACAGCGACGTCATCCAGTTCGATACCGCCAGCGCGGCGCAGATGGAGGGCACCGTCCTGCGCATCGCGGGCCGGATCGAATCCATCATCGGCGACCGCGAGCAGCAGGCGAAGTTCGTCCAGGACAACTGGGACGACGCCAACAACCGCGAGGGCTACGACGCGAAGGAGAAGGCGTGGATGTCCGCCGGCCAGGACACGCTGGCACTCGTCCAGCGCATCCGGAAGCTCCTCGAGCAGAACCAGGTCACGGCGGTCGGCGCCGGCCGCAAGGTCGGCAACATCATCGACAGCATCTGAATCCCGTTCGGCCCCGCAACCTGCCGGTAAGGTGAGCGCGGGCACATAGGTGTAGACGGCGTCGTACTGGCAATTAGACTAGTGTGCCGTGCGCTAATACTCCCGCGTGCCCGCGAACCCTCCGGAAGGAAACCACGTGTCCAACCCTGCTGAGGTCGAGACCGCGGCTGTCGACGCCGCTCCGGCCAATCGCCCGCTGCGCGTTGCCATCATCGGCGCCGGCCCCGCCGGCGTCTACGCTGCGGACATCCTGACCAAGGCCGAGCGCGACTTCGAGGTCTCGATCGATCTCTTCGACGCCTACCCGGCGCCCTACGGGCTGATCCGCTACGGCGTGGCCCCGGACCACCCGCGTATCAAGGGCATCGTCAAGGCGCTGCACAAGGTGCTCGACCGCGGTGACATTCGCTTCATCGGCAACGTGACCTACGGCCGCGACCTGCTGCTCTCCGACATCCGCGCGATGTACGACGCGGTCATCTTCTCCACCGGCGCCATCAAGGACGCCCCGATGAACGTGCCCGGCGTCGAGCTCGAGGGGTCCTACGGGGCCGCCGACTTCGTCTCCTGGTACGACGGACACCCCGACGTGCCGCGCGAGTGGCCGCTGGACGCCGAGCAGGTCGCCGTCATCGGCAACGGCAACGTGGCCCTCGACGTCGCCCGCGTGCTCTCCAAGCACGCCGACGACCTGCTGTCCACGGAGATCCCGGACAACGTCTACGCGGGCCTGAAGTCTTCGCCCGTCACCGACGTGCACGTGTTCGGGCGCCGCGGCCCCGCCCAGGTGAAGTTCACCCCGCTCGAGCTCCGCGAGCTCTCCCACAGCCGCGACGTCGACATCGTGCTCTACCCGGAGGACTTCGACTTCGACGCCGCCTCCGACGAGGCGATCAAGACCAACAACCAGGTCAAGACCATGGTCTCCACGCTCACCAACTGGCTCGTCGAGCAGGAGGACCGCGAGGAGAACCCGGAGCACGTCCCGGCAAGCCGCCGCCTGCACCTCCATTTCCTGCACACGCCCGTCGAGATCGTCGGCGAAGACGGCCGCGTCGTCGGCATGCGCTTCGAGCGCAACGAGCTCGACGGCACCGCCAACGTCCGCGGCACCGGCGAGATCGTCGAGTACCCGCTGCAGGCCGTCTACCGGGCCATTGGCTACTTCGGCTCCGAACTGCCCGAGCTGGAGTTCGACGCCAAGCGCGGCGTCATCGTGAACGACGGCGGCCGCGTCCTGGACGCGGACGGCGCCCCGGTGCCCGGCATCTACACGACGGGCTGGATCAAGCGCGGCCCCATCGGCCTCATCGGCCACACCAAGGGCGACGCCCTGGAGACGGTAGGCAACCTCCTCGAGGACCGCACCGAACTGCCGGCGGCCTCCGAACCCGACGAGCAGGCGATCCTCGACTTCCTTCAGGGCCGCGGCATCGAGTACACGACGTGGGAGGGCTGGCTGACCCTCGACGCGCACGAGCGCGCCCTCGGCGAGGCCGCGGGCACGCTGTCGACCGACGCCGGCGAGATCACCCGCGAGCGTATCAAGGTTGTCCCCCGCGAAGAGATGGTCCGCGTCTCCCAGCAGATCCCGGCCGCAGCGAATGCCGACGCATGAGTCAGCGACCGGTTGAAAGCGAGGGTGCCGTGACCACTCCCAAGCAGACTCCTTCGCTCGAGCGTCGCGCCGCGGTGCCTCAGGTCGTCGCCAACGTCCTGCGCGGCGGCCTGATCGGCGCCGTTGAGGTCATGCCGGGCGTCAGCGGCGGCACGGTCGCGCTCGTCGTCATGATCTACGAGCGCCTCATCGCGTCGGCCTCGGCGGCGATCGCCGGGTTCTTCCTCCTCGCCACGGGGCTGTTCCGCGGCGCCGACGTGCGCCGCCGCGGCCTGAACCGGCTGCGCGAGGTCGACTGGCTCCTGATCGTTCCGCTCGTGATCGGCATGGGCGCCGCGATCCTGACCATGTCGCACGTGATGGAGTCCCTCGTCGAGAACCACCCGACGCTCATGCGGGCCGCCTTCTTCGGGATGGTGCTCGTCTCGCTGCTCATCCCCATCCGCATGGCCGGGGACTGGCGCGTGCGCGACTGGCTGTACTTCGGCGTCGCCGGCGCCGTGACCGCGATCGCGGTGAGCCTGCCCTCGGCGCCGCTGGAGATCACCCCGCTGACGATCATGGGGTGCGCGGCGATCGCCGTCTGCGCGCTGGCCCTGCCCGGTCTCTCCGGCTCCTTCCTGCTCCTGGCGTTGGGGATGTACGAGCCGACGCTGGAGGCCGTGAACAACCGCGACTTCGGCTACCTCGGCCTGTTCCTGCTCGGTGCCGCCACGGGTGGCGTGGTGATTATCCTGGGCCTGCGGCGCTTGCTGCGCACGCGCCACCACGTAACGATGGTCGTCGTCACGGGCCTCATGGCGGGCGGCCTCCGCGCCCTGTGGCCGTGGCAGGACGAAGCCCGCAACATCGTCGCCGTCGAACCCGGAAGCCTCGGGCCGGTCATCGCGCTCGCCGTTGCGGGCGCCGTCGTCGTGGGTGTCGGGGTCTGGGTCGAGCACCGGCTGTCGTCGCGCCGGCCCTAAACCGCCCGCGGGATTTGATACATCATCCCTCGGGATGATGTGTCACGGTGTACCCGTAGACGTAAGATCGTCGGGCGACTTCTCGGCGGTGATCAGGTCTTTCCCGTCAGGATCGCGAGTTCGAACACCCGAATTGATCCTTGCGAAACGAGTACCTGAATGAGTAGCAGTCGTGCTGTGCGCCGCACAGTCGTCGCGGTCCTGTGGTTGGCGATCGGCCTCCTGATCGCCGTGAGCCTTGTGAAGCTCGCCTTCTTCGGCGGCGCGGTCGGTGCCGCCGACGATGCGTTGTACCCCACGGGGCAGATCCCGGTGGAGGCGGTCTCGGTGGAGACGGGGACGGTGGAGAACAGCCTCGCCATCGACGGGACGATTACGCTTGATTCCGCGGAGAAGGCGCTCGCGCCCGCCGATGGTGAGGTCAACTACGCCTTCGTGGCTGCGGGCGACCGCGTCGTGAAGGGTGAGCGGATCCTCCAGGTGCGCAGCGAGGTGCTCCCGGAACCGGCGGACGAGGCGCCGCTCGGCGACGAGGACGACGTCGTGCTGGTGCCCGCGGCCCCGGAGCCGCGGGTGACCTACACCGACGTCTACGCGCCGGCCGACGGCAAGCTCGCCGATTTCGCGATCCATCTCGGGGACGAGGTGGCCAAGGACGACGAGCTCGCCACGATTCAGCCGGAGACCTTCACCGCGACGGGCACGATCAACCCACTCGACCGCTACCGGTTGCTCGACGCCTCGCTGTCGGCGGTCGTGACCATCGAGGGCGGACCCGAACCGTTCGGCTGCGACCGCCTCGTCTTCAGCGACGCCGCCTCCGAGAAGGCCCCGGAGCCGACGGCCGAAGAGGAGATGATGGGCGAGGAGCCCGGCGGCGAGAACGGCAGTTCCGTGAGCTGCCGCGTGCCGGGACACGTCACCGTCTTCGACGGCCTCAGCATGTCCATGGAGATCGACGCCGGCACGGTCGACGACGCCGTCGTCGTGCCTGTGACCGCCGTCCGCGGCCTCGTCGGCGCCGGCACCGTCTGGAGTGTGGATGACAGCGGGAACGAGACGGAGCGCGACGTCGACCTCGGCGTCACCGACGGCAAGATGGTCCAGGTCACCTCGGGTCTCAAGCCCGGCGACCAGGTCCTGCGCTTCGTGCCCGGCTCGGACCCGGAGCTTGAGCCCGGGTTCGAGGAGATGGGCTACTACGAATGAGCGGCGCTGAGCTCCTGAAGCTCGAGGCAGTGACGCGCAGCGTCCAGCTGCCCGACGACAGCGAACTGCAGATCCTCTCGGGCATCGACCTCACGGTCAGCGAGGGTGACCACATCGCCATCGTCGGCCGCTCCGGGACGGGAAAATCCACCCTGCTGAACATCCTCGGGCTGCTCGACACGCCCACGTCTGGCACGCTCACGTGGTCCGGCACGGACGCCTCGCGACTGAGTGCCCGGCGTGCCGCACGCATCCGCGGCCGCGACCTCGGATTCGTCTTCCAGCAGTTCAACCTGCTGCCGGGACGCACCGCCCTGGAGAACGTCATGGCGCCGCTCATGTACGCGACCGGACGCGACTTCTGGCAGCGGCGGCGGCTCGCGACCGAGTCCCTCGAGCGGGTGGGCCTCGGCGACCGGCTCGACTCAATGCCGCAGACCCTCTCCGGGGGCGAGCAGCAGCGCGTCGCCATCGCTCGCGCTCTCGTGCGTCGGCCGCGCGTCGTGCTCGCTGACGAACCGACCGGCGCGCTCGACGTGACGACCGGGCGGGCGGTCATGGAGCTGCTCGACGCCGCGACCGGCGAGGACGGTTCCGCCCTCATCACCATCACGCACGACAGCAACGTCGCTGCGCTGGCCCGCGCCCAGTTCCAGCTCGACGGCGGCAGGCTGCACCCGCTCGAAGCGGAGGCTGCGCTGTGAACAGGATCGGAAGACTTTTCACCGGCTTCGTCGCCGCCATCGTCGAGGCGTGGCAGGAGCTGCGCATCCACCGGCTGCGCGTGCTGCTCTCCCTCATCGGGGTCACGGTCGCCGTCGCGTCGCTGACGACGGCCGTCGCCGGGGCCGGGATCGCGCAACAGCTCGTCAAGGAACGCTACGAAAGCGAGGGCCGGCCGGCCCTCATCGTGGCCAATGCGTACAACTCGACCGCAGAGGGCCCCGTCGGCGTACCGCAGGGCGTGCGGCAGGCGTTCGAAGCGACGGCGGAACGCTTCGACATCACCTACGCGTCCATGGACGGCCGGGCATGGGGGCTCCGTGTCACCCACGACGGGGTCTCCGTCTCCCCGGACATCAAGGTGGTGGACCCGGAGTACGCGCCGATGCACCGGCTCGTCACGCAGCAGGGCCGCTGGCTCGAGGACGAGGACGCACGCAACATGTCGCCGGCCGTCGTCGTCGACGAGACGCTGCTGAAGGCGCTCGGCCTCGAGCACGCGCCGCTACCGCTGACGATCGACCTCAAGGCTGACTCGACGGTTTCGGCGACCGTCGTCGGCTCCGTCCCGCGCAGCGGGTACGGGGAAGAAGGCAGCCTCTGGATGCTCCCGGATACCTACCAGCAGTGGTTCGGCGTCGAGGCCCCGTTGGAGGGTGCCGAGTTCCGGTTGTGGGTCCCGATCGAGGGCTCGGAGGAGCTGGCCATGTCGTTCGCTCGCGCAATGCAGGCTGAGGTCCCGGGGCTGCAGGTCGACGCGTACCGTCAGGACTATCTCGCGTGGGGTCCCGACGAGTCGCTGAAGCAGATGGCGCTCGCCGTGAGCGCGATCGCCGCCATCATCCTGCTGCTCGGCTCGCTCAGCCTGCTCAACGTGGCGATGGTGACGATGAAGCAGCGGGTCCGCGAGGTCGGCATCCGGCGCAGCTTCGGTGCCACGACCGGCCGGGTCTTCTTCTCGGTCATGATGGAGAGCGTCGTTGCGACGGCGGCGGCCGGCCTGATTGGAGTCATGCTCTCGATCGCGATCCTCTCGAGCCCATGGGTGGCCTCAGTCGCCTCCCTGGAGGGGATCGACGAAATGCCCGGCTTCCCGCTCGAGGCGGCGCTGCTCGGGCTCGGCATCTCCGTCGCCGTCGGCGCCCTGGCAGGAGTGCTTCCCGCCCTCGTCGCCGCGCGAGTGCGGATCGTCGACGCGATCCGGTTCTGAGTTTGCCCGGCGGCTGAGCGCCGGCTGTGCAGAGGGTGTGCATGCTCTGCGCCGGTGGCGAATCCGGCATCCGGGGCGCCAAGCGCCGGTAAACTGGGACCGTGCATAAACACAACAACGGACTGAAGACGGCGCTCCTGTTGGGGGCCATGTTCGGCCTGCTCCTGCTCATCGGATCGCTCATCGCTTCTGGCACGGGCCAGTCGATGTTCATCTGGCTCTTCGCGCTGATCGGGGTCGGGACCACGGCCTACGGCTACTGGAACTCGGACAAGCTCGCCATCCGCGCGATGCAGGCCTACCCGGTGACGGAGGACCAGCAGCCGCAGATGTACCGGATCGTCCGGGAACTCTCGATCACCGCCCAGAAGCCCATGCCGCGCCTGTACGTCTCGCCGACGATGGCACCCAACGCGTTCGCGACGGGGCGCAACCCGGAGAACGCCGCGGTCTGCTGCACGGAGGGCATCCTCCAGCTGCTGGACGAGCGCGAGCTGCGCGGCGTGCTCGGCCACGAACTCATGCACGTCTACAACCGCGACATCCTCACCTCGTCGGTGGCGGCGGCCGTGGCAGGCGTCGTGACGTCGGTCGCCCAATTCATGCTGCTCTTCGGCGGCGGGGATCGCCGCAACGCGAACCCGATCGCCATGATCGCCATGGCCCTGCTGGCGCCGCTGGCCGCCTCGCTGATTCAGATGGCCGTCAGCCGGACCCGCGAGTACGACGCCGACGAGGACGGTGCGCAGCTGACGGGAGACCCGCTCGCGCTCGCCTCCGCGCTGCGCAAGCTGGAGATGGGTGTGCAGCGGGCACCGCTGCCCGAGGACCAGCGGCTCGTGAACACGTCGCACCTGATGATCGCCAACCCGTTTTTGGGCGGGGCCAAGAAGCTCTTCGCGACGCACCCGCCGATGGACGACCGCATCGCCCGGCTCGAGCGGATGGCCGGCCGCCCGCTCGGCTACTGATCCGCGGCCGACCGGCCCTGGTACGACGACGGCCACCTCACCTGTGTCAGGTGGGGTGGCCGTCGTCGTACCGGAGTGTGCCTAGAAATTAGCGCAGGTTCACGAACTGCAGGTCAGCGTCCTCGAAACCCTTGAGCAGCGACATGGTCGCCTGCAGGTCGTCGCGCGACTTGGAGGAGACCCGGAGCTCGTCGCCCTGGATGGTCGACTTCACACCCTTGGGCGCCTCGTCGCGGATCAGCTTGTTGATCTTCTTGGCCACGTCCTGGGCGATGCCCTCCTTGATGGTGGCCTCCATCCGGTACTCCTTACCGGAGGCGAACGGCTCGCCGGCGTCGAGGGACTTCAGCGAGATGCCGCGCTTGACGAGCTTGGACTGGAAGACGTCAAGCACAGTCTTGACGCGCTCCTCGGTGGAAGCCTTCATCAGGATCGACTCCCCGCTGTAATCGATCTCCGCGCCGACGCCCTTGAAGTCGTAGCGCTGCGCGATCTCCTTCTGCGCCTGGACGAGCGCGTTCGAGACCTCCTGCTTGTCGACTTTGCTGACGACGTCGAACGTAGAATCGCTAGCCATCGATGTACCTCCTGGGTTGGTGGATGTCTTTCGTCCAGCCTACCGGGAAGTGCTCGATTCGATTCTTGCGGGAAAGTTCTGTAGAGTATTTTTTCGTTCCGCAGGGAACGTTCGGCAGATTACCCGAGCGGCCAAAGGGGGCTGACTGTAAATCAGCTGGCAATGCCTACGGGGGTTCGAATCCCTCATCTGCCACCGAACGCAAAGGGTCTGAATACCTCGTCAGCGAGGGATTCGGACCCTTTTCGCATGCCCGGGAAACCTTCCGCTCCGGCGATCGTCGGCGTAGGCTCGCAGGACGTGAGCGGCTTTGGGGAGCTGCAGTTCTTGTCGGGCATTGCGGACGTCCGCAGCAACGCACCTTGAATCTGGTCAGCGACATCGTGAATCGATTCGAGGAGGCGGTTCTCATGGCTGAGGACACCGAGCAACGTCTGGAACTGCGCGGAAAACAGGAGCGCCGCGGAGTGAGGGCGCGCAGGAGGCGCGTCCCGATCCTGGCGGGGGCTATCGCGGCGTTCGTCGCAGTGGGCCTCACGGGCTGCGGTGGTGACGATCCCACGCCCGCCGAATCAGCTTCGGGCAGCCACGCCGAGGAGTCCGCGACCCTCTTCGACGATAACGCGTCCGCCGCGGCAGCGGCCGAATCGCAGGCAGCGGCGGAAGCCGAGGAAGTGGCCGCGGAGGCGGAAGCGGAAGCCCAGGCGGAGAAGGAAGCAGAGGCCGAGGCCGAAGCGGAGGCCAAAGAGAAGGCGGAAAAGAAGGCGAAGGCCGAAGCCGAGGCCCAGGCGGAGGCCGAGGCCGGGACGGTGAGCCAGCAGAACGCGTTGCGGTCTGCCCAGAACTATCTCGACTTCGCACCTTTCTCGCGCACGGGCCTGATTGATCAACTTGAGTTCGAGGACTACTCGACCGACGATGCGACGTGGGCCGTCGACCGGCTCGAGGTCGACTGGAACGAGCAGGCAGCCGAATCCGCCAAGAACTATCTGGACTTCATGGCTTTCTCCCGCCAGGGGTTGATCGACCAGCTGGTCTTCGAAGGCTTCACCCAGAAGCAGGCCATGTACGGGGCGGACCAGACGGGTCTCTAAGCGATCCGGCGGTGCCGCGGCGAGTCGCTTCAGGCGGCGAGTTCTGCGGCCAGCTTCAGGTCCCACAGCACGAGCCAGGCTGCCGGCGAGGCTCCCGTGACGGCGTCGTAGTGAGTCCACTGCCAGGCGGTCGCACCGTTGTCCTCCGCTGGGGCCGGCGGGCACGAGTCAGGGCTCAGCCAGTGGCCGGAGACCCAGATCGCGTGAACGGGCCCCAGCACCGTGTCGGCGGCGTCGCCCGAGTTCCGTCGGCGCGGCGGCCGCATCTTCTCCTGGATGCGCCCGGCCGCACCGAACGCATACAGCTCCTGGCGGGCGACGATTGGACCCGGGGCGAAGCTGCGCCGGTAGTCGTCGGCGAGGTCGGCGCAATGCTCGACGGCGGCGGGCAGGTCGTGGTCTTCAATGATCATCAACAGCGAACACCGCGTCATGATTCCTCCTTGATCGGTCCGGGCTGGCCGGTTCGTTTCCCAGGACGTTAGGCCCACAACGGCGGCACAGGAACCGGTGCGAGGCGATCTGTGGACAACTGGCGCGCTCCGCAAGGTTGTCCACACCGCATCCGCGGGATGAGCACTTGGCTGCGCGCGCGGCTACGGTAGGGGGATGGCTACCGTAGATATCTCCGAAGCAGACTTCCCGCAGACGCTCGAGGACAACGAGATCGTCCTCGTCGACTTCTGGGCCGAATGGTGCGGCCCGTGCAAGCAGTTCGCGCCCGTGTACGAGAAGGTCTCCGAGGACCACCCCGACATTACGTTCGCGAAGGTCGACACCGAAGCTGAGCGTTCGTTGGCGGCCGCGGCCGGCATCAGCTCGATCCCGACCCTCATGGCCTTCCGGCAGAAGGTGCTCGTGTACGCGCAGCCGGGCGCGGTCGGTGCTCCGCAGCTGACGGAGCTGGTCGAGGCCGTCAAGGCGCTCGACATGGACGAGGTGCACGCGAAGGTCGCCGCGCAGGAGGCCGAACCGGAGCAGCAGGGCGAGTAGCCCCGACTGCGACCCTAGATCCGTCGGTAGTCGCGCGGGGCCAGACGTGGCCCGCGCGCCTGCTTGCGGAACCCCGAGGCGGAGAGCAGGCGCACGACCCGCTGCCGGTGGCCGTGCCACGGGCGCAGGAGGTCGAGCATGCCGGCGTCGTCGGTGCGTTCTCCCGTGAGCGCCTCGCCCACGAATCCGGCCAGGTGGTAGTCGCCGACTGACACCGAGTCGGGGTCGCCGTGGCTGCGCTGGAGAACCTCCGCAGCGGTCCAGGGTCCGATGCCCGGCAGCGACTGGAGCGTGACGCCTGGCTGCTCCTTCAGTTTCTGCCCCGAGAGCCGGTCCAGCCCGGATGCCGATTCGGCCGCCCGCAGCAGGGTCCGGCTCCGGGCCGAGTCGACGCGTGCTGCGTGCCAGTCCCACGAGGGGATCCGTCGCAGCTGGTGCGGCGTCGGCGGCAGACGCATGCCCTTCGGCAGCACCGATTCACCGCCTTGTGCGACCGCCGGCGACGGTGGCGCGTCCCCAAAACGACCCGCGATGTACCGCCACGCGAAGAGGGCTTCGATCGTGGTGACCTTCTGTTCGAGGACGGCCGGCATGAGCGCGTCGAAGACGCGCGCGGTCGCCGGCAACCTCAGTCCGGGGTGCTCCCGCCGGGACCGCCGCACGCGCGGCGGCAAGGAGGCAGCGAAGTCCGCTGCGTCGAACTCCGCCCAATCGTCGTCGCCGCCCGCGAGCCGAACGACGGCGTCCGCAAACCCCGCGTGCTGCGCGCCCTCGCCCCAGGCCCGCCACCGCAGAACCGCAGGCGCCGGTTCGTCGGTGGAGCCGCGCGCCCCGGCGAGGTCCAGACGCAGGGTGACCGGGACGCCGTGGTGCCGGAAGCAGAGCCAGGCCGCGGACCCGGCGACGCGGATCGTGGGGTCGTGCGTGCCGCGTTGGAGGACGCCGAGCGTCTGTGGCAGCGAATACGGGCCCGGCGGACGCCATTCGCCCTCGGCCGCGGGGGCGCGCAGGGTTCCGGTCATGCCCACCATGATGCCTCCCGCCCGACGCATTCCGCTCGGCCCGCCCGCCAGCGCGGGGCGGCCAGCATGAACTCAGGTTAACAATCCTTAATGAACCGTCACGTTACGCCGGTAGAGTCGAAGGCATGAAATACGCGAACACCGTTCTGGATCTGATCGGCAACACCCCGCTGGTCAAGCTCAACCGGGTCACCGAAGGGCTCGAGGCCACGATCCTGGTCAAACTCGAGTACCTGAACCCCGGCGGCTCCATCAAGGACCGCATTTCGTTGCGGATGATCGAGGACGCCGAAAAGGCCGGGAATCTCGCGCCCGGCGGGACCGTCGTCGAGCCGACGTCTGGCAATACGGGTGTGGGCCTGGCGATGGTCGCGCAGCAGAAGGGGTACCGGACGGTCTTCGTCACGCCCGACAAGGTCGGCGAAGAGAAGCGCGATGTGTTGCGCGCGTACGGCGCCGAAGTGGTGGTGACGGCGTCGTCTGTTCCCCCCGAATCTCCCGAGTCATATTACGGAGTCTCCGACCGGCTGGCCCGCGAGATCCCCGGAGCCTACAAGCCGGACCAGTTTTCCAACCCGGGCGCACCCGCGAGCCACTATGCCTCGACCGGGCCGGAGATCTGGCGCGACACCGACGGCTGCGTCACGCACGCCGTCATCGGTGCCGGCACCGGCGGCACCATCACCGGCACCGGGCGCTACCTCAAGGAGATCTCCGCCGACCGCGCGTCCGGGCCCGTGCGCATCATCGGCGTCGATCCGGACGGCTCCGTCTACTCCGGCGGCACCGGCCGGCCCTTCTTCGTCGAGGGCGTCGGCGAGGACATGTGGCCGGCCAACTACGACCCGGCCGTGGCCGATGAGGTCCTCTCCGTCAGCGACGCCGAGTCGTTCGCGATGACGCGCCGCCTCGCCCGCGAGGAGGGCCTCCTCGTCGGCGGCTCCTCCGGCATGGCCGTCGCCGCCGCCCTGCGCGCGGCCGAGCACCTCACGGCCGACGACGTCGTCGTCGTGATCCTGCCCGACGGCGGCCGCGGCTACCTCGCCAAGATCTTCAACGACGGGTGGATGACCCGCCACGGGTTCCTGCCGGAAGAAGCGCACGCCGGCGGCCCTCGGGTCGCCGACCTGCTCGCCTCCGCGACCGGTGGCCGGCGCGAGCTCGCGCACGTGGGTTCAGAGGCGACCGTGGGCGGGGCGCTCGCCTCCCTCCGGTCCAGCGGGCTGCCGGCGCTGCCCGTGCTCTCCGCGGCGCCCGCGAGCCCGGAAGCCTCGGTGCGCCTCGGCGAAATCCTCGGCTTCGTGACCGACCACGGGTTGTCCGAGGTCGTGCTCTCCGGGGCCGCCGGGCTCGAGGCCCCCGTGGGCGAGCACCTCGAGCCGCTGCCGGCGATGCTCGGGGCCCGGCAGGGAATCGACGCGGCCTGCGCGGCGTTGACAACAGAAACGGCCGTCGTCGTCACGCAGGACGGGGACGTGGTCGGCGTGCTCACGCGGGCCGACCTCATCGACGCCGCGACCCGCACCTCCTGATCCCCGAACACGACGCACGCAAAGGACTTCGATGAGCACCGAGAACACCTCCGGATTCAACACGCGCGCCATCCACGCCGGCCAGGCCTTCGAGCCGCACACCGGCGCCGTCGTGCCGCCCGTGCACTTCTCGACGACGTACGCCCAGGACGGCATCGGCGGGCTGCGCAACGGCTACGAGTACGGCCGCGGCACCAACCCGACCCGAGACTCGCTGCAGGAGCAGCTGGCCGCCCTCGAATCTGGCCGGCACGGCCTGACGTTTGGCTCCGGGCTCGCCGCCGAGGACGCGATCATCCGCGCCGTCCTGCGCCCGGGCGATCACATCGTGCTCGGCAACGACGCCTACGGTGGCACCTACCGGCTGATCAGCCGCGTCTTCGGCGACTGGGGCATCACCCACACGGCCGTCGACATGGGTGACGCGGAGGCCGTCAGGAACGCGGTGGCCGAGCACGACGCGAAGCTCGTGTGGCTCGAGACGCCGTCGAACCCCATGATGAAGATCGCCGATGTCGCCGCTATCGCCGAAATCAGCCACGCGGCGGGCGCGCTGCTCGTCGTGGACAACACGTTCGCCTCGCCCTATCTGCAGCAGCCCCTGACTCTGGGCGCGGACGTCGTGGTGCACTCGACGACGAAGTACATCGGCGGGCACTCCGACGTCGTGGGCGGCGCCGTCGTCACCTCCGACGATGAGTTGGCCGAGAAGATCGGCTTCATGCAGTTCGCCGTCGGTGGCGTGAACGGTCCGATGGACGCCTTCCTGACGACCCGCGGCCTCAAGACGCTCGGGGTGCGCATGGACCGCCACTCCGACAACGCGGAGAAGGTCGCGGCGTGGCTGCTGGGCCGGCCCGAGGTGGAGAAGGTCCTCTACCCGGGGCTCGAGGAGCACCCGGGCCATGAGCTGGCCAAGCGGCAGATGAAGCGCTTCGGCGGGATGGTTTCCGTCCAGTTCGTCGGCGGCGCCGCGGCCGCGCGCACCGTGGCCGAGGCGACGCGGGTGTTCACCCTGGCCGAGTCGCTCGGAGGCATCGAGTCGCTCATGAACTACCCGTCGGAGATGACGCACGCCTCCGTCAAGGGCACCGAGCTGGCTGTTCCGGAGAACCTGCTGCGCCTCTCCGTCGGCATCGAGGACGCCGAGGACCTGATCGCCGACCTCGAGCAGGCGTTCGCGCAACTCGGCTGAGACAGCGCGAGGTAGTCTGGCGCCTGCGCCGACGGAAGCTGCCCCTGGCAAGCGACTGCCCCGGAGCGCCGGCCGTCGGAGCGACGACGCCCCGTGAGAAAACGTCCGAACGGCACGGCCTGAACGACGTCGTCTCACGGGGCGTTCCGCTGGTGGCGCGCGAGACGCCTACGCGGCGCTGCGGGCGAGAACGCGCGGGGCGCGCGCCGCGTCGTCGTACTCCATGACGGTCTTGCCGCCGATGAACACGCGCATGGCGCGCTGCATGACGTCGAGCGGGTCCCCGGACCAGAGCACCAGGTCCGCGTCTTTGCCCACCTCGATCGAGCCGATCCTTTCGGCCAGGCCGAGCACGCGGGCGGGGTTGATGGTGAGCGCGCGCAGCGCCGTCACCGGGTCCAGCCCCTCCTTCACGGACAGTGTTGCCTGGTGGATGAGGAAGTCGATCGGGACGACGGGGTGGTCGGTGATGATCGAGATCTCGACGCCGGCCGCCGCTAGCTTCCCCGGGTTCGCGAGCGAACGGGCCCGCAGCTCGACCTTGGACTTCGTCGTGAACAGCGGTCCGATAAGCACAGGCGTGCCGCGCTCGGCGAGGACGTCGGCGAGGACGTGCGCCTCGGTGCCGTGGTCCAGCACCAGGTCGTAGCCGAACTCGTCGGCGATGCGCAGCGCCGTCGCAATGTCGTCCGCGCGGTGCGCGTGCTGGCGCCAGGGGATCTCGCGGCGCAGGACCATCGCCAGCGCCTCGAGCTTCGGGTCGCGCTCGCCGGGTCCGTCGCTCTCCTGCTTCGCAAGGTAGTTCTGCGCCTCGATGAACGCCTGGCGGATGATCATCGCGGTCCCGAGCCGGGTCGATGGCGTCTGCTTCTTCTCGCCGTAGATGCGCTTGGGGTTCTCGCCGAGGGCCGACTTCAGTCCGCTCGGGGAGCGCAGGACCATGTCGTCGATCCGGCGCCCGTGGGTGTGCATCGCGACGGCCAGGCCCCCGATCGGGTTGCCCGATCCCGGGTTCACGTTCACGGTGGTCACGCCGCCGGCGAGGGCGTCGTCGAAGCCGGGGTCGAAGGGGTCGACGGCGTCGAGCGCCCGTACGGCAGCGGTCACCGGGTCGGTCGCCTCGTTGACGTCGGCGGTGGAGCCGACCTCACCCTGGGGATGCATGCCGAGGTGCACGTGGGCGTCGACGAGGCCGGGCAGCAGCCACTGGCCGGAGGCGTCGATGATCTCGCCGACGGGTTCGGCGTCCGGCCCGGCCGCGGTGATCCTGCCGTCCTCGACCACGACGGTCCCGTCGAACGGGTCGCCCTCGATCGGGAGGACGTGGGCGTTGATGATGGAGAGCGAAGTCATTCAGCAGTCCTTTCAGGTCGCATGTGGTCCCGACCCTACTCGTCTCCCGGGCTCGCGTCAGCAGCGAGCGGTCACGGCTTCATGCGTTTGCGGGCCGCCCGGGCGGCTTTGGCCTGCGGCTTGAAGTAGCGCCGCGACGCCGGCAGCCACAGCAGCACGACGCCGATCAGCAGTCCCAGCGCGGGCAGCATCAGGCGCGGCCCGCGCAGCAGCAGCGGCAGACCGCCGATCAGTCCGAACGTCGTCAGCAGTGCGCGCCCGGCCAGGTGCCCGAGCCACAGCCGGCCGGTGCCCCAGCCGATCATGATGGCGAGCGCGGCGAGCAGGATGCCGATCATGAGCAGCCCGACGCGGTCCCCGCCGCCGGGGATGAGGCCGAAGTTGCCGAACGCCGCGATCGAGAAGCCGAGCACGATCACCGTCATCGCACCCCACCACCAGACCGCGGCCTTGACGGTGCCCGGAAGCGAAGTCCACGCCCCGAACCGGCCGCCGGAGGTGCCGGGGCCGTCGGGGGTGTGCGGTGCCGTCGTCTCACGCTTCTTGTTCACGATTCGAGCCTACCGCCGAAGCCGCACCCGGGTTGGGTAGCCTGTCGGTATGACGGATGCGAGCGCGGGCACGGACACCAGCAGCACGACGGCGGCCGCGGGCGGAGCCCTCGCGATGGGTCGCCTCGACGCGGTGTGCCGCGTGCACCAGCTGGCGCCGGATGCCGGCTCCGTGGGCGTCACGGCGATCGACAAGCGGCCCGTCGAGTCCGCCGTGAAGGTGAACCGGCTCGGCCTGTACGCCGACGTCCAGGCTGACCGCGAGCACCACGGCGGCGAGGAGCAGGCCGTGTACGCGTACGCGCAGGAGGAGGCCGACGCCTGGGGCGAGCGCCTCGGCCGCGAGATCCCGGCCGGACTGTTCGGCGAGAACCTGCGCGTCAGCGGCCTGGCCGTGACCGACGCGGTGATCGGCGAGCGGTGGGTCATCGGGGAGGCCGAGTTCGAGGTCACGATCCCGCGGACGCCGTGCGCCACCTTCGCCCGCCGCATGGGGGAGGAGCGCTGGGTGCGCCGCTTCACGGAGCAGGCGGACACCGGCTGCTACCTGCGCGTCGTGCGCAAGGGCCGGATCGCGGCGGGCGACGCGGTCGCCGTCGTGCATCGTCCGCGCCACGGGGTCACGGTGCGCGAGCTCTTCGTGGGCCCGACGCCCGAGCAGGCCGCGGCCCTGCGCGACGGCCAGCGGGCTGGGGAGTGGGAGCTGACCACCAAGGTCGTCCGCGAGGTCGAGCGAGTGCTCGCACGCTAGGGGCGCACTGCGCGGGGCGAAGAGGGCCTGTGCCCAAGCGCACAACTCCCGTCGCCCCACGAGTGCCGCGGACGGGCTACAATGGAGTGTTCACTGATTCCGGTTTCCCTCGCATCCTGCCCAATATTTGAGGCAAGAGCCTTTCCGTGTCGTGTGTGTTATCCGCTCGCTGCCTGAGTTGAATCTCGAGTGTTGCAGCCTCGCGGGACAGTGCCATAGGGGAGTCGCCGGGCCGAAGTGATCGAGTCCGAATGTGCCGCGGTGCATCACTGCCGGGACCGCCCAACGGGGCCGTCCGGTTGCACCGCCTCCCCTAATGAACGAGGTTTTACTCAGTGTCTTCTGAGCAGCAGTCTTCCGACGTGCCCAACAACTCCACCAACAACGACGCGACCGACGAAGAGAACACCGTCACGTTCGCCGAGCTCGGCATCGACGGCCGTGTCCTCGCCGCGCTGAGCGATGTCGGCTACGAGAAGCCGTCGCCGA
This sequence comes from Kocuria rosea subsp. polaris, assembly GCA_023896275.1. Taxonomy (GTDB): domain Bacteria; phylum Actinomycetota; class Actinomycetes; order Actinomycetales; family Micrococcaceae; genus Zhihengliuella; species Zhihengliuella polaris_A. The sequence continues at coordinate 61,626 of MLDA01000020.1, forward strand.
TCCAGGCCGCCACCATCCCGCTCCTCCTCGCAGGCAACGACGTCGTCGGCGTCGCCCAGACGGGCACCGGCAAGACCGCCGCGTTCGCCGTCCCCGCCCTGTCGCGGATGGCGGAGCTGGCCGATCTCAACGGCCCGACCCGCAACACCCAGGTCCTGGTCCTCGCCCCGACCCGCGAGCTCGCGCTCCAGGTCGCCGAGGCCTTCAGCTCCTACACCAAGCACATGGAGGACGTCACCGTCCTCCCGGTCTACGGCGGCTCGCCGTACGGCCCGCAGCTGAACGGCCTGCGCCGCGGCGCACAGGTCGTCGTCGGCACGCCGGGTCGCGTCATCGACCACATCAACAAGGGTTCCCTGGACCTCTCCGACCTGCAGTACGTCGTCCTCGACGAGGCCGACGAGATGCTGCGCATGGGCTTCGCCGAAGAGGTCGACAAGATCCTCGAGGCCACGCCGGAGAACAAGCAGGTCGTGCTGTTCTCGGCCACGATGCCGGGCTCGATCCGCCGCATCTCCAAGCAGTACCTGCGCAACCCGCAGGAAGTCACCGTCAAGTCGAGCACCTCGACCGGCAAGAACATCCGCCAGCGCTACGCGCAGGTCATGGGCCCGCACAAGCTCGACGCCATGACCCGCATCCTCGAGTCGGAGGAGCACGACGGCGTCATCACCTTCGTGCGCACCAAGATGGCTACCGAGGATCTCGCCGACAAGCTCAAGGCCCGCGGTTTCACCGCGGCCGCGATCAACGGCGACATCCCGCAGCAGCAGCGCGAGCGCACCGTCGAGAACCTGCGCGGCGGCAAGATCGACATCCTGGTCGCCACCGACGTCGCCGCCCGCGGCCTCGATGTCGAGCGCATCAGTCACGTCATCAACTACGACATCCCGCACGACACCGAGTCGTACGTGCACCGCATCGGCCGCACCGGCCGCGCGGGCCGCACCGGCGACGCGATCCTGTTCATGACCCCGCGTGAGAAGTACCTGCTGCGGGCCATCGAAAAGGCGACCCGCCAGCCGGTCGAGCTCATGCAGCTGCCCAGCGTCGACATCGTCAACGACAAGCGCCTGGACAAGTTCGCCCAGCGCATCACGGCCACGCGCGAGTCGGAGGACCTCACCGTCTTCCGCAACCTCGTCGAGAAGTACGTCGAGGACAACGACGTGACCGCTGTCGAGGCCGCCGCCGCACTGGCACACATGGCCCAGGGCGGCCGCCCGCTGCTCATGGAGGAGCTGCCGACCCCGCCGGCGAAGCAGGTCCGCATGTCCAAGGGCGCCAAGGACGGCTTCGGCTCCCGCGGCCCGACACGTGCGCTCACCGAGGGCAACGCGACGTACCGCATCGCCGTCGGCCGTCGCCAGCGCGTCATGCCGGGTTCGATCGTCGGGGCCCTGGCGAACGAGGGCGGCTTCACGGCCACCGAGATCGGCGGCATCGACATCCGCAGCGATCACTCGCTCGTCGAGCTGCCGGCCGACCTCTCCAAGGACCAGTGGCGCGCCCTCTCGCGCACCCGCATCGGCGGCGAGCTGATCCAGCTCGAGCTGGATTCGGGCCGCAAGCCGCGCCGCGAAGGCGAAGGCGGCGGTTACAAGGGCAAGTCGGGCGGCTTCCGCAAGGACGGACCCCGCAAGACCGGCGGCTTCCGCAAGGAGCACGGCGCCGGCGCCGGTTCGCGCAAGCCGCGCACCGGACGCAACTTCGAGGACCGCAGCAACTAGTCCTCCGACGGCGGAGCACCGCCGGCCAGGCGCCCACGCAGCAGCGTGGGCGCCTGCGCCATTTAACGACCATGGTGCACAATGACTGCATGAGCCGCACTGAATCGGAATCCGCCGCCCACGCCGCCGACACCCACGACACGATCCGCGTCCGCGGCGCCCGCGAGAACAACCTGCGCGGCGTCGACCTGGACGTCCCGAAGCGTCGGCTGACGGTCTTCACGGGAGTCTCCGGATCCGGCAAGTCCTCCCTGGTCTTCTCGACCATCGCCGCCGAGTCCCAGCGGATGATCAACGAGACCTACAGTGCGTTCGTGCAGGGGTTCATGCCGTCCGTGCCCCGCCCGGACGTCGAGCTCCTCGAGGGGCTGACGACGGCGATCACGGTCGGCCAGGAGCGCCTCGGCGCCAACCCGCGCTCGACGGTCGGGACGGTGACCGACGCGGACGCGATGCTGCGCATCCTCTTCAGCCGGCTGGGGGACCCGCACATCGGCGGCCCCACCGCCTTCTCGTTCAACATCCCGACGCAGAAGGCCAGCGGCGTGATGACCAGCGCCAAGGGCGAGAAGAGGATCGTCAAGGACGCGGTTTACCTGGGCGGTATGTGCCCGGAGTGCGAGGGTCGCGGGACCGTCTCCGACGTCGACCTGGCCGCCGTCGTCGACGAGTCCAAGTCGCTCCTCGACGGTGCCATCAAGGTCCCGGGATACACCGCCGACGGCTGGATGGTGAAGGGCTTCGCGGAGTCCGGATTCTTCCCGGCGGATCAGCCGGTCTCGACGTTCACGGAGCAGCAGCGCCAGGACTTCCTCTACAAGGAGGCCACCAAGATCCGCGCGCTCGACATGAACATGACCTACGAGGGCCTGATCCCCAAGATCACCAAGTCCATGCTCTCCAAGGATGTGGACTCGCTGCAGCCGCACATCCGCGCCTTCGTGGAGCGCGTCGCAGTCTTCACCTCCTGCCCGGCGTGCGACGGGACGCGGCTGACGGAGGCGGCGCGGAGCAGCCTGATCGACGGCGTCTCGATCGCCGATGCCAGCCGGATGCAGGTCTCCGACCTCGCCATCTGGGTGCGCGGGCTCGACCTGCCCGCGGCCGGGCCGCTACTGACGAGCCTCGGCGACATGCTGGACTCCTTCGTGACCCTGGGCCTCGGATACCTGAGCCTGAACCGGCCCTCCGGCACGCTCTCCGGGGGCGAGGCGCAGCGCATCAAGATGCTCCGCCACCTCGGATCCCCGCTGACGGACGTCACCTACGTCTTCGACGAGCCGACGACGGGCCTGCACCCGCACGACATCGAGCGGATGAACACGCTGCTGCGCCGCCTGCGGGACAAAGGCAACACCGTCATGGTCGTCGAGCACAAGCCGGAGGTGATCGCGATCGCCGACCACCTTGTGGATCTCGGGCCCGGTGCGGGGAGCAACGGGGGCGAGATCTGCTTCGAGGGCGACCTGGCCGGGCTCAAAGCCAGCGGCACGGTGACCGGGCAGCACCTGGACTACCGGGCCCGGCTCAAGGACACCGTCCGCCAGCCCTCCGGCAGCCTCCAGATCCGCGGCGCCACCGCCAACAACCTGCGCAACGTCGACGTGGACGTTCCGCGCGGCGTTCTCACGGTGGTCACCGGCGTTGCCGGATCCGGCAAGAGCTCCCTGATCCACCAGTACGTCTCCCCGCTCGAGGGTGTGGTCGCAATCGACCAGACCGCCATCAAGGGATCCCGCCGCTCCAATCCGGCCACCTACACGGGGCTGCTCGAGCCGATCCGGAAGGCCTTCGCCAAGGCCAACGGCGTCAAGCCCGCACTGTTCAGCGCGAACTCCGCCGGCGCCTGCCCGAGCTGCAAAGGCGCCGGCGTGATCGTCACCGAGCTCGGCTTCATGGACACGGTTGAGACCCCGTGTGAGGACTGCGGTGGCAAGCGCTTCATGGCGGAGGTGCTGCAGTACACGCTCGGCGGCAAGGACATCACCGAGGTTCTGGACCTGCCCGTGGAGCAGGCCCGCGACTTCTTCACCTCGCCCGACGCCAAGCTCCCGGCGGCCGCGAAGATCCTGGGCCGCCTGCACGACGTCGGTCTCGGCTACCTCAAGCTCGGGCAGCCCCTGTCCACGCTCTCCGGCGGCGAGCGCCAGCGCATCCGGCTCGCGAACCAGATGGGCGAGAACGGCGACGTCTACGTCCTCGACGAGCCCACCACCGGCCTGCACCTCGCGGACGTCGAGAACCTGCTGGGGCTGCTGGACCGGCTCGTGGACGCCGGCCGGACCGTCATCGTGATCGAGCACCACCAGGCCGTCATGGCGCACGCCGACTGGGTGATCGACCTCGGCCCCGGCGCCGGGCACGACGGCGGCACGGTCGTCTTCGAGGGCACGCCGGGCGACCTTGTGCGCCACGAGTCGTCGCTCACGGGCCGCCACCTGGCCGAATACGTCGCCGGCTAGGGGCGCACCGCACGCCAGCGGCTGGTCGTCGACCGGATGAGAGCCTTCTCATATCGACCTCATCCTCCGCTCATCGAGGACCTGCACCATGGACCTCGGGGGAGGAAGAGGGGAGACAACCATGGTCGCACCGGAGCAGAGACCCGGCCTCAGGGTCGTCCTGTACTCGCACGATTCCGTAGGGCTCGGACACACGAGGCGCAACCTCGCGATCGCCCACGCGCTTTCACGCGAACTGCCGGCCGTCACCGGGCATCGCGTGTCCGGCCTGCTGATCACGGGCGAACGGTCGGCGACGGGGTATCCGTGCCCCGCCGGCTGGGACTGGGTCGTGATGCCGGGCATCACGAAGGACCCGGGCGGATACTCCCCGCGCACCCTGGACGTCGGCATGCCCCGGCTCATGGACGTGCGCTCGTCCGTCATCGACGGGGTGCTGCAGGCGTTCCGTCCGCACCTGGTGATCATCGACCGGCACGCGTTTGGGGTCGACGGCGAACTCGCCGGGCCGCTCGAACGCCTGCGGCAGGACCGCCCTTCCTGCCGGCTCGTGCTGGGCCTGCGCGATGTCCTGGACGCGCCGGAGGTCGCCCAGCGGGAGTGGGGAGCCCTCGGCGTCGACCGGGTGGCGCGCCGCTTCGACGAGCTCTGGGTCTACGGCGACCCGGCGGTGCACGATCCCCTCGAAACCGGCGAGCTTCCCTTGGAGCTGGCCGATCGCGTCCGCTACACCGGGTTCCTCGCCCACGGCCGTGGCCCGGACCCGTCGGCGTCGCCGGCCCCGGCGTTTCTGGAGCAGCCCTACGTCCTGACCATGGCCGGGGGCGGCGCGGACGGGTTCGCGCTCACCGCCGCGGCCGCCCGGGCCCCGGTCCCGGCCGGGTACCGGCACCTGATCGTCACCGGCCCGCAGATGCCGGCCGATCAGCGCGACGACGTCCGGACCCTCGCCGGCGACGGCGCCGAGGTCCTCGCCTCCGTACCGGACGGCCTCGCCTGCCTGCGCGGGGCCGCCGCCGCCGTCGTCATGGGCGGCTACAACACCGTCTGCGAGGCGCTCAGCACGTCGACGCCGACCCTCGTGGTGCCCCGCGAATCGCCCCGGGCCGAGCAGCTCATCCGGGCGTCGTCCCTGCACGCCCGCGGCGCCGTCGACCTGCTGCGCCAGAGCGAGGCCGGTTCCGCCGCCCTCGGCGGGTGGTTGCGGAACGCCGTCGTCTCCCGCACGGGCTCAGCGCGCACCCGCGCCGGCCGCAGGGGGCTCGACACGGCGGGCCTGGACCGCGTCGTCGACTTCGCCCGCCGACTCGCCACGAACGACAACCGTCAGGAGCTCAACCGTGTCATCGCCTGAGACCACTTCCACGCGCCGGACCGGGTACGTCGTGAAGGTCTACCCCCGGTTCTCCGAGACGTTCGTCGTCACCGAGATCCTGGCCCGTGAGGCCGCCGGGGAGCAGCTGCGCATCTTCGCCCTGCGTCACACGACCGACACGCGCTTCCACCCGGAGCTCGCCCGAGTGAAGGCGCCCGTCGAGTTCGTCCCGCGCGCTGTGAAGGCCACCGAGGCGTGGCAGCAGATCGCGGAGGCGACGGCGACGATCGACGGTTTCTCCGAGCGCTTCGCCCGCCTGCTGCCCGAACTCGCCACGTACGACGCCGGGGAGGTACAGCAGGCGGTCGCGCTCGCCGTGATGGCCCGCCGCGCCTCCCTGACCCACCTGCACGCCCACTTCGGATCGATGTCGGGGCGCGTGAGCGAGATCGCGGCCGAGCTGGCCGGCGTCACGTTCTCCGTGACGACGCACGCCAAGGATCTCTTCCACGAATCCGTCGACCCCGCCCGGCTCGAGCGGATGCTCGAACGCGCCCACCACATGGTCACGATCAGCCGCTTCAACTTGGACCACCTGCGCGCGGCGTATCCGCACCTGGCGCACAAGGTCCACCTCCTCTACAACGGGCTGGAGCTGAGCCGCTTCCCCTACCGCGACCCTGCGGCCCCGGACGGGGTGCTGCGCGTCGCCGCCGTCGGGCGCCTGGTCGAGAAGAAGGGATTCGCGCACCTCATCCGCGTCGCCGCCCGGCTGCAGGGTGAGGGTCTGCGGATCCGGGTGCGTCTGGCCGGAGATGGCGAGCTCGCCGACGAGCTCGCCGCCCTCGTCGAGGACACCGGCGCTCCCGTGGAACTGATGGGCGCGTGCACCCAGGGGGAGGTGCGCGAGCTGCTCGACTGGGCCGACGTCTTCGCCGCCCCGTGCGTCGTGGGAGCCGACGGCAACGCCGACGGGCTGCCGACGGTGCTGCTGGAGGCCATGGCCATGGGTGTGCCGTGCGTGGCCACGGCCGTGACCGGGATCCCGGAGGCGATCTTCGACGGGGAAACGGGGCTGTTGCTCGCCCCCGGCGACGACGAGGCCCTCGCCGCCGCACTGCGCTCCCTTGCCACGAACGCCGACCGGGTCGCGCTCGCGCGGTCCGCGCGGCAGCTGATCGAGACCCGTTTCGATTCCGCCCGCCAGGGCCGCGCGCTGGCCGCGCTCGAGGATCATCCGGCGCCCCATGCGGCCGGCCCGGACACCGCCGGCCCGGACACCGCCGCCGCGAACACCGCCGAGGAGACCACCTCCGGCGCGCCGGCCGGCGGTGAACGGCCCCCGTCCGTCCGCCGCGACCTTGCCGGCCGGCGGGTCGCGTACGTCTGCGTCGATCCGGGCGTCCCGGTGTTCGGCTCGAAGGGCGCTTCCGTGCACGTGCAGGAGATCGTGCGCGCCTTCCGCCGCCGCGGCGCCGACGTGCGCATCTACTGCACCCGGACGTCGGGTGACCGGCGGCCGGGTGCGGCCGCGCCGCCGTCGGACCTCGCGGACGTTCCCGTCACGGAGGCCGCCGTCGGCCGGCCCGCGGGCACGGGGGAGCGCGAGCTCGCCCAGCGCGAGGCCGCCGCCGAGCTGGCCGCGGCGATCCGCCGGGACGGGGCGGACCTGGTCTACGAGCGCTACAGCCTCTTCAGCACGGTGCTCGAGACGCTCGCGGAGGACGGGGTGCCCGGCATCCTCGAAGTCAACGCGCCGCTGATCGACGAGCAGCGCACGCACCGCGAGCTCGAGCACGAGTCCCTGGCCCGCGAGGTCCTCGCCCGGCAGGTCCGTGCCGCCCGGCGCACCGCGTGCGTTTCGGCCCCCGTCGCGGAGTGGGTGCGCGGGCACGTGCCGGGCAGCGGGAACGTGGGTGTTGTCGCCAACGGTGTGGACACCAGTCGGATCCGGCCGGCGTCCGGGCCGGACGACGGCGCCCCCGTCGAGACGGTCTTCGTGGGCACCCTGAAGCCGTGGCACGGCGTCGAGACCCTGATCGACGCCGTCGCGGCCTCGGCAGGGGACTGGCGCGTCAAGATCGTCGGCGACGGGCCCCTGGCCGGCGCGCTGCGAAACCGAGCCGCCGCCCACGGCACCGCCGTCGCCGGGCGCATCCGCTTCACCGGGATGGTGCCGCCGGCGGCCATCGGGGCGGAACTGGCCGGGGCCGGAATCGCGGTCGCCCCGTACCCGGCCGCCCGTGACGGGGAGTCGTACTTCTCGCCGCTGAAGATCTACGAGTACATGTCGGCCGGGCTGGCTGTCGTCGGGAGCAGGGTCGGGCAGGTGCCGTCGATCGTCGACGACGGCGTCACGGGCCGCCTCGTCGAGCCGTCGGACGCGGCTGCGCTCGCCGCGGCGATCGACGCGCTGGCCGCGGAACCTGCGGCGCGCACCGCCCTGGGCCGCGCCGGTCGCGCCCGGGCCGTGGCCCGACACGACTGGTCGCGCGTGCTGGAGGCGCTGCTGGCAGGGGTCGACTTCCCCCGTCGGGAGCTGCCCGCGCTCGCCGCCCAACTGCAGGGGGAGGACGTATGAATAAGAAGAAGGCACCCGAGAAGCTGCGGATCGGGCCGCTGCGCCGCACGCTGAGGGTGCTGCGGCCGCACGTCGGCGGCCAGCGGCTGCTCATGACCGGTGGCGTCACGGCGCTGTTGTTCGAGGTCGCCTTCCGCGTCGCCGAACCGTGGCCGGTGAAGTTCGTGATCGACTCCGTGACGGCGAGCCTGGGCGCCCGCGTCGACGGCGCCTGGTCGGCGTCGATCGGACTCCTCGTCGCCTGCGGTGCGGCCGTGCTCGTCATCGTCACCCTGCGCGCGCTCTCCAACTATCTGGCGACCGTCGCGTTCGCCCTCGCGGGCTCACGCGCGGCCACGAAGCTGCGCCAGCACGTCTTCGCGCACGTGCAGTCCCTGCCGCGGGTGTATCACTCCAGGGCCCGTTCGGGGGACCTCGTCCAGCGCCTCGTCGGCGACGTCGGCAAGCTGCAGGAGGTCGCCGTCACCGCGGGCCTGCCGCTGCTGGCCAACACCATCACGCTCGTCGCCATGGCCGTCGTCATGCTCTGGCTCGACCCCCTGCTGACCGTCGTCGTCGTGCTGGCGACGATCGCCTACGGAATCTCCGCCACGGGCAGCTCCGCGCAGATCACGGACGCCTCGCGCAAGACCCGCAAAGGCGAGGGGCAGCTGGCGAACATCGCGGCGGAGAGCCTCGGCGCGATCGGCGTCGTCCAGGCCTACGGGCTGCAGTCCGAGCTGGAGAACCGGTTCGGGCGCAGCAACAAAAAGACGCTCAAGGACGGGGTCCTGGCAAAGCGGCTCGCCGCCGGCTTGGAGCGCCGCACCGACGTGCTCGTCGGCACCGCCACAGCCATGGTTCTCTTCGCCGGCGGGTGGCGCGTGATGCAGGGCGGGATGACACCGGGGGACCTCGTCATCTTCCTGACCTACCTGAAAACCACGATGAAGCCCCTGCGGGACATGGCCAAGTACACCGGCCGGATCGCCCGCGCGGCGGCTTCCGGGGAGCGCGTCGCCGACGTGCTCGACGTCGTTCCCGCCATCCGCGATGCCGACGGCGCGCGCACGATCGACCGGGCGGACGGCGCGATCGAGCTGCGCTCGGTCACCGCCGGCTACGACGACGGCGCGCGGGTCCTGCACGATCTCTCGCTGACGATCCCGGCCGGACAGCGGGTCGCGTTCGTCGGCCCGTCCGGGGCGGGCAAGTCCACGATCTCGCTGCTCGTCTCGCGGCTCATCGACCCGGAATCCGGGCAGGTGCTCCTGGACGGGAACGATGTGCGCGAGCTGACGCTGGCGTCCCTCCGCGCCCAGATCGGGTTTGTGCCGCAGGAGTCCGTCCTCTTCACGGGGACCATCCGGGAGAACATCCGGTTCGGCCGGCTCGAGGCGACCGACGCCGAGATCGAGGACGCAGCCCGGCGGGCGCAGGCCCACGGCTTCATCATGGGTTTCGACGACGGCTACGAGACCGAGATCGGCGAGCGGGGCGGAACGCTCTCCGGCGGACAGCGCCAGCGTATCGCGATCGCCCGGACGATGCTCCGCGGGGCGGCCGTCGTCGTGCTCGACGAGGCGACCGCAGGTCTGGACCCCGAGTCGGCGACCGAGGTGCTGGCCGCCTTCGACGAGCTGACGGCGTCGACGACGACGATCAGCATCACCCACGACGCCGCGACGGCACTCGCCGCGGACCGGGTGGTGTGGATCGAATCCGGCCGGATCCGGCTCGACGGGACGCCGGAGGAGCTGCTGCAGGACGAGGCCGGTGTGTTCGCCACGTGGGTCCACCAGCAGTGGGATGATCCGCAGGTGCTGCTGGAGCGGGCCCGATGAGCACGCGAGCCGCCGCGCCGCGGCTGCTGCCGGCCGCCGAGGTCCTCTTCGCCGCGGCGGACGGCGGGCACCACGGGGTCGACGCGCTCGCTGCCTCGCTGCGCGCCGAAACCGGGCCCGCGCGCGCCGATCACCTGCGCTACAAGCCGGGGCGCTCTGTGGTGGGCCGGCTCAACGCGGACGACGGCGTCCCGGTCGGCTGGGTCGCCGGTTTCGGGCCGGCGGCCGCTGACAAAGCCCTACGGACATTGCGGCTCGGGGAGAAGCTGGGAATCGACCTGCCGGTGCTCGAGCTCGGGGGCGGGCACCTTCTGATCGCGGGACCGGTCGGCGCCGACAAGAAGTTGCGCAGGCTCCTGCGCCGGACGCACTCGGTGCGCGCGGACGGATCCGTGCGCGGCGAGATCCTCAACTTCAACCCGGGGCGCCGGCTCGTGGTGCGCCGGCGCGGCTCGGCGGAGCGCGCCGAACCGCTCGGTCCGGGCGGCGACGTCGTCGTCAAGCTCTCGCACCGGGCCTACGGGCACATCGTGGACCTGACCTCCGCGCTCCGAGGCCGCGGCGTGCCGGCGCTGCAGCCGCACCTGTTGGCAGGCGCACGGGACCACGGGCTCGCGTACGAGCACTACGGGACGGGGGACCTTTCCGCCGGCGGAACCGAGGGCGAGTTCGAGCAGGCGGGCCACTTGCTGCGGCGCTGGCACGACGCCGGGGCAGCCGTCGCCGCGGCGACCGCTCTGCCGCGCGTCGACGCCTCGGCGCGGTTGCGGGCGGTGGTGTCCGGGATCGAGGGGATCATGCCGGAGGCGGCAGACCGGGCGCACCGGGTCGCGGCCGCACTGGACGAGGTGCTCGCCGCGGCGGGCGGCGGCATCGTGCCCGTGCATGGGGACTATTCAGCCGATCAGCTGCTGCGCGGGCCGGCCGGGCTGCGCATCATCGACGCCGACCGCGCCGCCTGGGGACCTCCCGGCTGGGACCTCGGCTGCTTCGCGGCGGCGGAGATGCTCGCGGTCGCCGATGGCTTGCCCCGGCTCGAGGGGACGGAGAACATGCTGCGCGGGTACGGCGACGCCGGGTCCTTGCCGGCGTTCGTCGGCGCCCACGTGCTGCTGCGTGTGCTCGAACCCTTCCGGGCCACCGCCCCACGCTGGGCCGATCGGGTCTCCGCTCGCCTGACGTTGGCCGAGCGGTTGGCGGCGGCTCCCGCCGCCGGTGGCCCGGGGGCCCTTCTCGAGGCGATGACGGCGGCGCACGCAGGCCCGGCACACGCGCTGCGGGGCGAGTCGTGACCGGCGTCGCCGAGTCCCACTGGCAGGCGCCCGTGCCGGAGCACGCCGGCGAGTTGCGCATCGGGCGCGCCTGGCCGCGCCCGGACGGGACGCAGGACGTCGAGGGGTACGACGGCGCCGGCCGCCTGCGCGCCGGGACCTGGCACGGCGGCGACGCCCGGCTCGAGCTGCTCCATTTCGGCCGGGACGCCGCGCTGCCCGGGCTGCCCGAGGTGCTCGTGCCCGGGGCCGAGTTGCTCGTGCACCGGGCCGGGCGCCGCGCCGTCGTGCGCTCAGGGGACCGCTACCTCAAGGTGCTGCGCCGGGGCCGCGCCGCCGGCGTCGCCGCGGCCTCGACCCGGCTGGGCGAGGTCGTGCGCGCGGCCGGCGGCGCGAGCGCCACGGTGCTGGAGACCCGGGGCGCGACGGTCGTCTTCGACACCGTGCCGGGCCTGCCGCTGCGCAGCCTGGCCGCGGGCGAAGACCTGAGCCGGTGGCGCGCGGCGTGGGAGGCCTTCGCCGACACGTGGGCGCGCATCGTGGGTCGGACGCCCGCGAGCGGGGACGCGGGCGGGCCGACTCTGGCGAGGCATGACGCGCGGGCCGAGGTCGACGTCGTGCTCACCTGGGCCGGACATTTGCGCCGGCACGATCCGCTCCGGCTCGGGGACGGCCTCGAAGGATTCGACCGCCGGGTGTACCGGGTCGTGGGGGACCTGCTCGCCGGCGACGACCGACTGGTTTTCGCCCACCGCGACCTGCACGACGAGCAGCTGCTCTACGATCCGGAGCTGGGCCGGATCGGCCTGCTGGACTTCGACACGGCGGCCCTTGCCGAGGCGGCCCTCGATCTGGGCAACCTGCTGGCGCACCTGGACCTCCGCCACGACCAGGGGCTCATCGGTGCGCCCGCCCGGGACGCGGCCCGCGACATTCTGCTGAGACTGGCCGGTCGCTGCGGGGTACCGCCGGCGCGGCTCTCCGCCTACGAGGCCGCCAGCCGGGTCCGGCTCATCGGCGTCTACGCGTTCCGCCCACGGTGGCGGGGGCTCGCGAGAGGCTGGCTCCGCGACGGGTGAGGCGCGCGCGTGACGAGCGCCTCACCTCGGATTTCATCCAGGCCGGGGGGCGGGCTGCGGGCCGGCGGGAAAACCGGGCCCTGGCGAACGCCTGCATCCCCGCAGCGGCGGGGATGCAGGCGATTCTCCGCGGCGACGGAAGAGGGGAATCGCTCGATTTTGCGCGGGCCCACCTCGCTGGTAAAGTATTTCTCCGTTGCCCCCCTAGCTCAGTGGTAGAGCGCGTTCTTGGTAAGAACGAGGTCACGGGATCGATTCCCGTGGGGGGCTCTGAATGGAAGCCCGCGTCTGTGTCATGCAAACTGGCGCAGTCGCGGGCGTTTCCATTCGTGGCGGCGTAGCTCAGCTGGTTAGAGCGCACGACTCATAATCGTGAGGTCCCGGGATCGAGTCCCGGCGCCGCTACCGATGGAAGGCCCGGAATCCTGGCGGATTCCGGGCCTTCTTCGCTTCTGGGGTGACGGCCAGGTGTACCCACCGGTGTAGCCATTCGCACAAAGCCGCGCCCCTCCACTGCCGTCCGCCACACCGGCCCGGAGCCCCGACGCGTCCGGCCGATCGCGTGATGCGATTCGGGCATGAGCGGGCAGACCCGTTGACTAGCCGCTGTGATCTGCATTACGTTCGAGGCTGGAAAGCGCAATCCCGCACTCACTCAAACTTGACCTCCGAGAGACGCCTCATAAAATGAATCGATTCAAATATCCTCTGCGCGGCACGATGGCTGCCCTGGCGATCGGCTGCCTGGCGGTCGGACCAGCACTGCCCGCAGCCGGCGCCCCCTCGGCGCCGGAACGCGTCGAGCCGCTCACCCTCGCCGGAACCCAGCTCGAAGATCTGGACCGCGGGCTGGTTGCTGTCGCCGCGGACGACCAGATTTTCCTCAGCTGGCGGTTGCTCGCCTCGGAGGCTCGCGGTGCTTCGGCGACCGGCATGACGGGCGCCGGCTTCGTTGTCTACCGGGACGGCGAGCCCGTCGCCGTCGTCGAGGACAGCACCAACTACGCCGACCCCGACGGCACCGCGCAGAGCCGCTACGCGGTCGCCCCGGTCGTGAACGGCGTCGAACTGGATTCTGGGCCCGAGGTCACCGCGTGGGGCGAGGGCTTCCACGACCTGCCGCTGCAGAAACCCGCGGACGGCGTCACGCCGGCGGGGGAGGCGTTCACGTACGCGGCGAACGACGTCTCGGTCGGCGACGTCACCGGCGACGGCGCCTACGAGTACGTCGTCAAATGGGACCCGTCCAACTCCAAGGACGTCTCGCAGAAGGGCTACACGGGCAACACCTACCTCGACACCTATACCCTCGACGGCACGCTGCTGAACCGGATCGACCTCGGAGTCAACATCCGTTCCGGCGCGCACTACACCCAGTTCCTCGTCCAGGACTTCGACGGCGACGGCCGCAGCGAGATCATGGTCAAGACCGCGCCCGGCACCAGCTCCACCGCGTACGACGACGGCGTGGCCGGCACGACGTCGCACATCACGTTGCCTGCCGCGGACGTCGCGGCCGGCGTCGGACACGACGACGACTACCGGATGAGCGCCTCCGACTACCGAGAGCACCTGATGTCGCTGTTCGCCGGGTGGGACGAGCACCCCGAGGTGGTGGCCGGGAACTGGCCCGCCACGATCGAGGAGGCCCTCGGCATCGAGCCACGACACGACTACCCGCTGACCGCGGCCGCGGCGACGGATCTCGCGGACCACTTCATCGACGAGTACGCACCGAGCCGCAGCGAGCGCAACGACCTGACGACCTTCGAGGGCTTCATCGTCTCCGGGCCGGAGTACCTGACGGTCTTCGACGGCGAGAGCGGCGCAGAGCTCGACACGGTCGACTACGACCCGGCCCGCGGCGACGACGGGCTGCTCTGGGGTGACTACGCGATGAGCCGGATCGAACCCGGCAACCGTGTCGACCGCTTCCTCGCCACCACCGCCTACCTGGACGGCGAAAAGCCGTCGGCTGTGTTCGCCCGCGGCTATTACACGCGCACCGCTCTCGCCGCTTACGACTTCGACGGAACGCGGCTCACCCAGCGGTGGCTCGCCGACAGCGGGCACGTGCCCATGGACAACCCTTTCGACGCGGCTCCGCACGGCGGCGACGGAACCGACCCGGTGTTCGGCGAGATCGCCTCCCAGGGCTTCCACTCGATGATGCCGGCGGACCTCGACGGCGACGGACGCCAGGAGATCTTCTACGGCGGAGCCGCCCTCGACGACGACGGCAGCGTCCTCTACAGCACCACGGACGTGCTGCCGGAGGGCAGTGCGGCGCCGGGCGAGACCGCCAAGCTCGGCCACGGAGACGCCATGCACGTCGGCGACCTGGATCCCGACCGCGACGGCCTCGAGGCTTGGACGGTTCATGAAGGCGGCGCGTGGGCGCCGTACGGCTCGGTCATGCGCGACGCGGCGACGGGAGAGGTCCTCTTCGGCGCCTACTCCGGCCGCGACACGGGCCGCGGCATGGTCGGCGACGTCGACCCCGATGTGCCCGGCCTCGAGGCCTGGGCGTCCATGCCGGACGGCACCGATGCCTCCGGACTGCTCTCGGTCAAGGGTGAACGCCTCGGCACGGCGACCCCCGGGACGAACGCATCGATCCGCTGGGCCGCGGACGGCACCACGCAGATCGTCGGGCGCGACGGCGCCAATCAGCCGGTGATCGAGGATTGGATGCGCGGCACCCGGCTGACCGGCGAAGGGGCCCGGACCAACAACGGCACCAAGGGTAATCCGTCGCTGGTCGCCGACGTCCTCGGCGACTGGCGCGAGGAGCTACTCGTGCCCACTGCCGACTCCTCCGCGCTGCGCTTCTACCTGAGCACCGAGATCACCGGGCACAAGCTGCCGACGCTCATGCACGACGCTCAGTACCGGTCGCAGGTCTCGGCGCAGCAGACGTCGTACAACCAGCCCGCATACCCGAGTTTCTACCTCGCCAGCGACATCGATTACGACGCCGTCCCGATCCTGACCCGTTCGGCCGTTCCGGCCGCGCCCCGCACCCTGGACCGTCCGGGCGACGCGCGTGATGAGGTCAAGGTCAAGGCGTCCGATCCGGCCTTCACCTACTACGTCGACGGCGAAGAGGTCACCGCGAGCAACGGCAAGGCCGCGTTCGTCGGCGATGCCGTCGTCGTGGCGGTGCCGAACGCGGGCTACCGTGTCGAGGACGGCGCGCAGACCCGCTGGGAGGTGCGCTCCGCCCGCTAGCGACGCTGGTGGCGCGATTCGACTGCAATTCGGACCCGGAATGTACTTTCATGTTACCGGCTGGTGAATTGTTGCCCGCACCTCTCCCACCTGCGGGTTTGTGCTGCAACGATGAAGTATCCGTCACGTCGGCGGCACTCCACTGGGCGGTTTTCGCCCTCTTGTGAAAGGACATGATCCATGGCTGAACTTCTGGCTCTCCTCAACGGTCTCCTCGGGACGGTCTCCGGTCTCCTCGACAGCCTGCTGGCGGCTTTGCCGCTCTAGGCTGACGCCGGCAGAGGCGCCTCGCGACTCAGGTCGCGGGGCGCCTCTGCGTGTCCCGGCGAGATGCTTCGGTCCCGAGTGCTTCGGCTCCGTCGGGGTCCCACGCGAGTACACGGCGGGCCGCGCCATCGCGGTAGGCTGAATCATAAGCTTGGGGGAGTGGAAGAACTCGAGTCGGCAGAAAGGACGGCCGTGGCAGAGGCGGACCCGAATTACCAGACGCGCGCTGAGCTCCGCCGAGCCCGGCAGCGTGTCGTGGACGAGGCTGAGCAACGAGACGAGTCTCAAAGGAACACAGGACAGGGCAAGGCCACGGGGGAAACGGCGGCCGACGCTGAGAACATCACTGAGGAGCCCATTATCTCCGCAATACCCGACCCCCGACCACTGTCCGAGCCGGCCAAGCAGGCGCCCTCGCGGCCGCTGGCCGCGAAGCGCGACATCGAGGCGTTCCTGCTCGAGGACCTGGACATGCCAGAGGACAAGACGGCCGCCAGGGGGACGTCCCCTAACGGGACGCAGTCCAAGTCCGCCTCAGTGAAGAGCACCCCATCGCGGGGCGCGGCGTCGCCTGACTCCAGCGCTCCGGCCGCGGCCGGTTCCGCTGCTGACGCCCTGCGTTCGTTCCAGTCGAGCCCGGCGCGAGATGTCGACGACGATCGCCCCACCTTCCTGCGCGACGCGGACCACGGCGACGTCCCGGCGCAGCAGGGCTTCCGGGGCTTCCTGAATCGGATCGGCTTCTCCCTCCAGCCGACCGGCGAGGAACTGCGCGACCGCCAATGGCGCGCCCAGGTGGGCCGCCGCGTGAGCCGGCCCAAGACCATCTCCATCGTTAACGGTAAAGGCGGCGCCAACAAGACGCCGACCACCGTCCTGCTCGCCTCCGTTTTCGGGCGGAATTCGAGCCAGTCGGTCCTCGCCTGGGACAACAACGGCACGCGCGGGACGCTCGGCTGGCGCACCACGGGCGACGAGCACAAGTCGCACGTCATGAACCTTCTCGACGACGCTGACGAGCTGCTCGGCTCCAAGCCGACCGAGCGCAGCATCGATGGCTACGTGCACTACCAGCCGTCGGATCGCTTCAGCGTGCTGCGCACCGAGCCGACGCTGCTGGCGGCCGAGCAGTCGGTGGCGAGCGACGACTTCGACGCGCTGCACTCCGTCGTCTCGCGCTACTTCCAGATCACCTTCGTCGACTCCGGCAACGATGAGTCCGCCGAGCGCTGGCTGCGCATGATCGACCACACCGACCAGCTCGTGATCGCCTCGACCACCGTCGAGGAGCACGCGGAGGCCGGCGCACTCCTGCTGGAGGCGCTCACCAACCGCGGCGGCCGGTACGCGGAGTTGGCGCGCAACGCCGTCGTCATCGTCTCCGAACCGTCGCCGAGCCCGAAACCGGGTCAGCTGCGCCGGATCACTCGCGGGTTCGAACATCTGGCCCGCTCGGTCGTCGCGGTGCCGTACGACGCACACCTCGTGAAGGGGCAGATCAGGTTCGAGGCGCTGAAGCCGGCGACCAAGCACGCCTGGCTGCGTGCCGCCGCCGCGGTGTCCGACGGAATCGCCAACTAACGCTGGCGCCGCGCCGATAGACTAGGGCACATGCTTTCGATTCCCTGGGACGCGCTGTCCCCGCTCTACAAGCTCATTGTCGGTATTTCGATGGGAGTCTCGGCGGTCGGCATCATCTTGGCCATCGTCGCCGCGAACACCGGGGCGATGCCGCTGCTGTACACGGCGGTCGGCATCATCATCGTCGGCGTGCTGCTGCACGTCGGCGGCCTCATGGTGAGGGGCCGGGACGCGAGGGCGTACCGTATGGCGCAAGAGAATTCGCCGCGCCGCTGAGCGTGGGAGACCAACCGCAAAGGAAGACCATGAGCATCAATCCCGCCCTCGCCGGGCGCGTCTATCCGGCCGGGGACCCTTACGTCGTCGGCCGCGAGAAGATCCGCGAGTTCGCCGCCGCCGTCAAGGCGACGAACACCGCGCACTTCGACGTCGAGGCGGCCGGAGCGCTCGGCTACGCTGACGTCGTCGCCCCGCCCACGTTCGCCGTCCTGATCGCGCAGCGGGCCGACGCCCAGCTCATCGAGGACCCGGACTCCGGCATCGACTTCTCGCGCGTCGTGCACGCCGACCAGCGCTTCACCCACCACCGCCCGATCGTCGCCGGTGACGAGCTCGTCACGGAGCTGCACGTCGACACCGTGCGCGCGATGGGCGGCGGCGCCATGATCACCACGCGCGCCGAAATCTCCACCACCGGCGGCCGGCACGTGGCCACGTCCGTCTCGTCCCTGCTGGTCCGCGGAGAGGAATAACCCATGAGCATCGATTTCGATTCCCTGTCCGTCGGCGACGCTATCGGCGAGACCACCGTTACCGTCAACCGCGCGGATCTGGTCCGCTACGCGGGCGCTTCGGGCGACTTCAACCCGATCCACTGGAACGAGCGCTTCGCAACCGAGGTCGGATTGCCCGGCGTCATCGCCCACGGCATGTTCACCATGGGCTCCGCCGTGCAGCTCGTGACCGACTGGGTCGGCGACCCGGGCGCCGTCGTCGACTATCAGACGCGCTTCACGAAGCCCGTGGTCGTCGAGGACGTCGCGGGCGTCTCGCCGACGGACGCTCCCGGGACTGAGATCTCGGTCGCCGGAAAGATCGGCGCCAAGGACGACGACGCCCGCACCGTGCGCGTCGACCTCACCGTCTCCGCCGCAGGTCAGAAGGTCCTCGTCAAGTCGCAGGCCGTCGTCAGGTTCCAGCGCCCATGAGGCTGGCCGACCTGACGTCGACCGCGGTCGGCGGTGATGCCGCCCACTACGTCGAGGTAACTACCGAGCGCGAACTGATCGATGCGGTCACCGCCGCCGACGACGCGGGCGAAGACGTGCTCCTAGTCGCCGGGGGCTCGAACCTCGTCGTCGCCGATTCCGGGTTTCACGGAACGGTGATCCGGGTCGCCACCCGCGGCAGCAGCCTCGAGGATCTGTCCTCATGCTCCGGCGGGATGATCTCGGTCGAGGCCGGACAGAACTGGGACGCATTCGTCGCAGAGAGTCTCGACGGAGGTTTTGTCGGTCTCGAGGCGCTCTCCGGCATCCCCGGCTCGGCCGGGGCGACCCCCGTGCAGAACGTCGGCGCCTACGGCACGGACGTCTCGCACACGATCGCACGCGTGCGTACGTGGGACAGGACGACGCGCC
Source organism: Kocuria rosea subsp. polaris (assembly GCA_023896275.1). Lineage (GTDB taxonomy): Bacteria > Actinomycetota > Actinomycetes > Actinomycetales > Micrococcaceae > Zhihengliuella > Zhihengliuella polaris_A. The sequence goes on from MLDA01000020.1 coordinate 80,606, forward strand.
AGATCGTCTCCTTCGCCAACGCGGATCTCGGCTTCGGCTACCGCGACTCGATCCTGAAGCGGTCCACGACCAACGGTTCACCCCGCTACGTCGTGCTCCAAGTCGTGTTCCAGCTCAAGCAGGGCACGCTCGGCATGCCGATCGCGTACGGCGAGCTCGCCAAGGCCCTTGCGACGGAGACCGGTTCTCGGGTCGCTGCCCACCAGGTCCGCGCGGCCGTCCTGTCGCTGCGCGCGGGCAAGGGCATGGTGCTGGATCGGGAGGATCGCGATACGTACTCGACGGGGTCGTTCTTCACGAACCCCGTGATCGACGAGTCGCTGGCGGCCACGCTGCCCGACAATGCGCCGCGTTTCCCGGTTGCCACCGGGTCGGGGGAGCGGGTCAAGCTCTCTGCCGCGTGGCTCATCGAGCACGCCGGTTTCGGCAAGGGGTTCGGGCTCAAGGGCACGGATGGCTACGAGCTGACCGGCGGTCGGGCCGCGTTGTCGACGAAGCACACGCTGGCGATCACCAACCGCGGGGACGCCACTGCCGCGGACGTGCTCGCCATCGCCCGAGCGGTGCGCGACGGCGTCGCCGAAAAGTTCGGAATTACGCTGCACAACGAGCCGCTGCTCATCGACTGCGCGCTCTAGTTTTTGGGGTACCAGCTGGCACGAAGGTGACGGTTCGGCTACAGGCGCTGGAAGTGCTGGACAGTGCTCTGACCGGGGAGCATGATGGATTCATGGGCAAGCACATGGAAAACGTAGAGCACGAGACGAGCCTCGAGCACGCCATGGAGATGGCCGACGGCAACCTCAAAGAGGCCAAGCGCCTTCTGGACAAGGCGCGGGAGTATTACGCGGCCGGGGATATCGACGAGGACCGTTTGAAGTCGATCGAGCGCCTCTACGAGCTCGCCGCCGAGGACGCCGAACGGACCCATCACGAGGTGTGACAAGCGTGCACGCGACGGACGTCGTGCCCGTCGGCGGGACGCTTGGCTGCGGGGTCGCCACTGACGCGGCAGAAAGATGAGTCCTACGCCCCACGGTTCGCTGTGATGAAGGCCTGGTGTCCATGACGGATGCCGGGCCTTCGTCGTTTGCTCCTGGGAGCTTGCCGTCGGCGAAGCCGGCTTGTCAGCTGCTCTCCGTGTCGGTGTTGGGTTTCTGGGTGGTTCCGGCCGTCGGTGTGGCGGGTTCGTTCCATCCGAGCCAGCAGGGGTAGCTGGCTGTGGCGCTGGCGTCGCGTTCGAACTCTTGGTGTTCGCCTGGTGCGTAGCCGAGGTGACTCATCGCGCGGGCCTGAGCTGGCGTGGCCTCGCTCGTGGTGGTCTCGCTAGTGGTGGCCGCCCCGGGCGTGGGCTCGGTTAGGCGTTGGTGCTTGTCGGCGCGTTGACGGCGGAGGTCGCGGAGCTTGTTCACTCGGCGCAACTGGCGGTTCTTGAGGACGGGCGGCCGGTTGATGATGGTGTGCCCGCTCGCGCGGCGGTTGACCCACTCGAGGTGGCGGGAAAGCTCGCGCAGGAGCTCGGCCTCGACCGGCCCGAGGGCATGCCGGCTCGTAGAGGAGTTACTGTCGCCGAGGGGCTCGGCAGGAGTGTCCCAGGGCGCGTCGGGGGCGCCGGTGCGTTCCTGGTCCCACCAGGTCGTGGCGTGCACGGTGCCGTCGGGGTCGAGACTGAGACGGAGCAGGCCCCAGGACTTGAGCCGGTGGCAGCGTTTGCAGATGCTCACGAGGTTGTCCAGGCTCGTGGCTCCGCCGTGCTGGTATTCGATGACGTGGTCGGGTTCGCAGGCGGTGGCCCGGCGGCCGCATCCGGGCACCCGGCAGGTGCGATCGCGCAGGGCGATCGCGCGGCGCATGGCGGCGGTGGGCCGGTATTGATTGGTGTCGATCGCGGTCATGGCCCCGGTCCAGGGATCGGTGATGATCCGGGTCCAGGTTCTGGCTTGCGGCAGGATCGCGGCGAGGTCGACGGGGTCGAACGCGCCGAGGGTCTCGGTTTCGGGCATGACGGCGCCGGCGGGCAGGCGTAGCCCCTCGAACCGTTCCCCGGGATCGCCCTGCGGCGTTTTCGCGTCCGCCAACCTCGCGCCCTGGGTGTGCTGGATGTTCTGGGTGTTCTCGCTGCCGGCATCGGTGTCGCCGGCCCGGGGCTTGTGCTTCCCGGGGCGTGTCGTGGGGGTCAGGGGTGTCAGGTTCGGGAAGACGGCGGCGGGGATCGTCACGGTCACGGTGGGCACGACGTTTTCGAGGCCGGAGCCGTGGGGGCCGGCCAAGAGGAGCTGAATCGTCCCGGGGATAATGGAGGGTGGGAGATTGGACGTAAGGAGATTGTCTC
>MLDA01000021.1 GCA_023896275.1 Kocuria rosea subsp. polaris
GATGGTACTGCACTCGGGAGGGTGTGGGAGAGTAGGTCACCGCCGGACACTCATTAAGAGGACAGGCCTCGCAACAGAGATGTTGCGAGGCCTGACCCATTTAACACGACTTGACGACTGTAGGATCTCTACGAATTGTCGTCGTCGTCCTGCTCTGTTTGCTTCTGGCCGCCGTCGTACTCGTTGTCGCCGAACGGACTGCCGGTCGTCCCGCGCTGGACGTCCTCGCCGTCGACCACATCCTGCTTCTGGCCGCCGTCGTACTCGTTGTCTCCGAACGGACTGCCCGTCTGCGGGACCTGCTCCTCATTCTTCTCATGTGCCATGGTCGGACTCCTTTGCTGGATGGCTGTCTCCGCAACCATAAGGCGCACCCACGGCCACCCGTCAACCGGCTGGGCGGTATTCTCAGCTGGGGGCCAGCTCCGGCTGCGTGGCAGGACAATGTCCTATCGCACGATGACCCAGGACCCGATTTCTCGCTGGGAGAGAACGGGCACCGACCGAGCGTGGTAAGCGGAGTAAAGTCCTTGTTTCAGAAGGTAACCGTCATCACACATCACCGGCTGAAGATCGCCGGACGACGAAGGGACCACTGGACATGGCCAACACCCCGGAACTTCAGACCGACGAGCGAATCGCGCCGGAGGACCACCGCGATCACGCTCTACGGCCTCAAGACGACCTTTACCGCCACGTCAACGGTCGATGGCTCGCGACGGCGTCGATTCCCGGAGACCTCGGCAGCTACGGCTCGTTCATGAAACTGCGCGACGACTCCGAGTTGGCCGTCCGGTCCATCGTCGAGGATTCTCAGGCGGCGGTTGAGGCCGGGCGGGCTGACGAACGTCGTCAGCGCATCGCTGCCCTGTACTCCTCCTTCATGGACGAGGAAGCGATCGAGGCTCGGGGGCTGGAGCCGATCGATGGCTACCTTCAGGCGATCCGCGCGTTGGTTAGCATTGAAGACTTCGTTTCCTACGTCGGCGAACTGCAGCGTCGCGGAGTCTCCGGGTTCTACAACGTCGGTGCGAGTAGCGACGCCGGCCAACCGGATCGCAATTTGCTCACGATCATGCAGGCGGGGTTGGGCCTACCAGATGAGTCCTACTACCGTGAAGAGCAGTTTGCGGAACTGCTGGCCGAGTACGGCCGGCATCTCGTGCGGTTCTTTGCCCTAGCGAAGATTCCGGACAGTGAGGCTGCGGCGGACGCCGTCGTGCGGCTTGAGACGGCGATCGCCCGCCACCACTGGGACCGTGTGAAGAGCCGGGACGCGCAGGCGCGATACAACCTCCTGTCCGGGCAGGAGCTCATCAAGCTCAGCCCATCGATCGAACGCTGGTTCACCGGAGCCGGCATCGAGGCGAAGTACTTCGCCGAAGTCGTCGTGTGGCAGCCCAGTTATCTCGAGGGGCTCGAGTCCGTTCTTGCCGAACACCCGCTCGAGGCCTGGAAGCACTGGGCAGAAGTGCAGGTAATCCGCAGTTTCGCCCCGTACCTCTCCTCGGATTTCGTCGCTGAGCACTTCGCGTTCTACTCCGCCAAGCTCGCCGGAACCGAGCAGCAGAAAGAACGCTGGAAGCGCGGCGTCGCGTTTACCGAGGGCGGAGTCGGCGAGGACATTGGACAGATCTATGTCGAGCGGCACTTCCCCAGCGAGTCTAAGGAGCGGATGGAGCTTCTCGTCGGAAACCTCACCGAGGCGTACCGGCAGTCCATCTCGGCATCGCCATGGATGAGCGCGCAGACGCGCGAGCGCGCGCTTGAGAAACTGTCCATGTTCCGTCCCAAGATCGGCTATCCGGTCAAGTGGATCGACTACTCGGGGATCGACGCCGGGAGCGACCTGATCGCCAACGTGGCCGCCGTCAACGACTTCGAGTTCGAACGCGAATTGCAGAAGATCGACGATGGTGTCGATCGGGACCTATGGTTCATGTTTCCGCAGACGGTCAACGCGTACTACCATCCGCTGCTCAACGAAATCGGTTTCCCCGCGGCGATCTTGCGCCCGCCATTCTTCGGCGTCGAGCGCGATGCAGCGAGCAACTACGGGGCGATCGGCGCGGTGATCGGCCACGAAATCGGGCACGGCTTCGATGATCAGGGCTCTCAATTCGACGGAACGGGTGAGCTCAAGAACTGGTGGTCCGAGGAGGACCGGGCGCGCTTCGATGAATTGACGGCTCGACTGGTCGACCAGTACGACGCGCTCGTACCGCCCGAGGCGCCCGGCCACCATGTCAACGGAAAACTGACCCTGGGGGAGAACATCGGAGACCTTGGCGGGCTCGGGATCGCCTACAAGGCTTATCGGTTAGATCTTGCTGAACGCGGGCTCCAGGAGGACGCGGTGGTTGACGGGCTGACCGGCGTGCAGCGATTCTTCTATGCGTGGGCCGAGTGCTGGAGAAGCCTGACGCGTCCGGAGACCATGGTCACCCGCATCGCGACCGACCCGCACTCGCCGGCCGAATTCCGCTGCAACCAGGTGGCCAAGAACCTCGACGCATTCCACGAGGCGTTCGCAACGAGGCCGGGCGATGCCATGTGGCTCGATCCGGCCGACCGCGTCACCATCTGGTAGTCATTCCCGGCCGTAACTCAACCGGAGGCTGAACGACCCGGTGGTCCACCAGCTCGTGTCCGACGGGATCCTTCAGCAAAGGTCCGCTGACCCGGACTACCGTCCGCTGTGCGTGGGGTCGCCGGTGAAGTAGGTGGCGATGTCGCCGACGAGTTCACCGATGGCCGCCGGGACAGAGGCGTGCACGCCATCCGGGGACTCGACGTAGGTTGATCCGGGCACAACGGCATGCAGTTTCGCGGCCGTGGTACGGAAGTAGACAGGGCTCTTGGCTCCCGCCATGAATTGGGTCGTAGACGGAAGCGACGCGAATTCCTGAGCCGATTCCACTTCTCCGAGTGCAGCCAGCAGCTCCCCGGTCCCGGAGCTGATCGCGGTCCGGGTCAGCTTCCCCCACCGGGTGTTGGTTGCGATTCCCAAGAGTGCGGCGAGAAGGGGGGCCGGAACACGGGAGAGGGTCGGCGAGGTGCGCATTCCCCGGTGCATGATGCTCAATGCCCTGCCCGTCTGTCCCCGATTGGCTTCGGCGACGAATTCCCGCATCCAGGAGGCATTCATTTCACCTTCTATATTGATTGCGGGGTCGTAGACCGCGAGCCGATCGGGGACGATCTCCGGATCGGTGAAACGTCGGTCGGTGGCGTCGTTTCCCTGAAAGGCTTGGACCGCATTCAAGACGACCGAACCGCCCAGGGAATGGCCGAAAAGATTCCGGGAACCGGTGTGTCGCAGCATTAATTTCACATCAGCGATCTCGGTATCGAGGGAGTAATCCGCCGGCTGTTCGCTGGAGTTGCCGCGCCCGCGCCGGTCGTAGACGTCGACGGCCCAGTCCTTGCCCAGCTCACGGCTCAGCGCCAGGGCGAAGGGGCGGTAGATGAGCGCGGTGAGGAAGGCTCCCCCGACGACGAGGAGACGCCGGTCACCGGGGGCATCGGCTGCCCCGTACGAGGCCAGGCCCAGCGTGCCGCCGTCGGGTGTGGAGACGAGGCTCTCGCGGGCCACGCTCGCAGAGCTGCGTGAGAAGGGAATTCGCAACGATTTCATGTTGAGGCAAGCGTATCGGCTGCGCGTCCACTTCGAATTGCGTGCCACGGTAGAATGGGCGACCGTGACTTCAGATAAAAATTCCTCCGGACAGAACCCCGCCGTCGACACGCACGATCTGCGCCAGGTGCGCTTGGAGAAGCGCGCGGAACTGCTGGAGTCCGGGCGCGAGGCCTACCCCGTTGGCGTCAATCTCACGCACTCGCTCCTGCAGGTCCGCGAGGCCTACGAGCACCTCGAGGCCGGTGAGGAAACGGACGACGTCGTCACCGTCGCCGGCCGCGTCGTTTTCGCACGCAACACCGGCAAGCTGTGCTTCGCGACGCTCCAAGAGTCGGGGCCGGATGGCCGGGCTGTCCGCCTTCAGGCCATGATCTCCCTCGCGAACGTCGGCGAAGAGTCGCTGGCAGACTGGAAGAAGCTGACGGACCTGGGTGACCATGTGGCCGTGAGTGGTCGGGTCATTTCTTCGCGCCGGGGTGAGCTTTCCATCATGGTGACCGAGTGGCGGATGGCCTCGAAAGCGATCCGCCCGATGCCGGTCCTGCACGCCGACCTGAACGATGAGACGCGCACCCGGCAGCGCTACGCCGACCTCATGGTCCGCGACGAGGCCCGCGAGATGGTCTACCGCCGCGACGCCATCACCCGATCCGTGCGTGCGACCCTGCACGGGCACGGCTACGTCGAGGTCGAAACCCCGATGCTGCAACTCGTGCACGGCGGCGCGAGCGCCCGCCCGTTCCAAACCCACCTGAACGCATTCGATCAGGGCATGACCCTGCGCATCGCGACCGAGCTTTACCTCAAGCGCACGGTGGTCGGCGGCGTCCCCCGCGTCTTCGAGATCGGTCGAATCTTCCGCAACGAGGGTGTCGATTCGACGCACTCGCCCGAATTCACAACCCTCGAGTCCTACGAGGCGTACGCCGATCAGTTCGTCATGGCCGAGCGCATGCAGGAGATCATCCTCAACGCCGCAGACGCGGCGGGGGTAGGCCGGGTGCTGGAGACCTCCAAGGGCACGATCGACCTCGGTGGCGAATGGGCATGGCTCAGCGTGTACCCGGGGCTGTCCGCGGCGGTCGGTGTCGACATCACACCCGAGACGGAGGTGGACGTGCTCCGGGGCGTCGCCGAGAAGCACGAGGTGAAGTTCGATCCGAAGTGGGACGCGCAGAAGCTCGTGATCGAACTTTTCGGCGAGATCGTGGAGCCGACGCTCATCAATCCGACCTTCGTCTACGACTATCCGCCGGCGGCGCAGCCCCTGGCGCGCCCGCACCGCAGCCAGCCGGGTGTCATCGAGGCTTGGGACCTGATCATCGGCGGCATGGAGCGGGGCACCGCCTTCTCTGAACTCATCGACCCGGTCATCCAGCGCGAGCGCCTGACCGAGCAATCGAAATTGTCCGCGGGCGGTGACGATGAAGCAATGCAGCTCGACGAGGACTTCTTGCGCGCACTCGAGTACGGTGCTCCGCCGATGGGCGGCATTGGTCTGGGCATCGACCGGCTGGTCATGCTCTTCACGGACGTTGGAATCCGAGAATCGATCCTCTACCCGCTTCTCAAGCCGGAGGCTTGACCATGGAATACGTACAGGTTCTAGCGCCGACGATTGTTGTCGCCCTCATCTTTTGGTTCGTCATCCGAGCCGTCTTTCGCGTGGACAGGAATGAACGATTGGCCGAGGCGGAAGTGGAGCGGCGGAGTCAGGCACAGGATTCGCCCAGCGCGCCCACAGTACGTGATTCATCCAATGAATCCAGTGACTGAATAAATAGGCGTGCGTCGCAAATCTCATGATTGCCTGAATGAAGATGTGTTTTCGGTAGCAATTTCTGCTGAAGAGCGTTTATGATTTGAGGCATGGCACGCAAAGTAGAAGTAACCCTTGTTGACGACCTTGACGGTTCCAGCGCATCGGAAAGCGTGAGCTTCTCGATCGATGGAACCGAGTACGAAATCGACCTGAGCGAGGCGAATGCGCAGGAACTGCGCGACAGCCTTGCTAAATACGTCGAGGCCGGCCGCCGGGCCTCCGGGGCCAAATCCAAGGCCCCTTCGCGTTCCGGTAAGAACGACACCGCTGCGATTCGCGAATGGGCGCAGAAGAACGGTTACAACGTGAGCTCCCGTGGACGCATCCACGGCAGCATCATCGAGGCCTATCGCGCCGCACACTAAGGCGTGCGAGGCGCCCAGGCAGAGCGTACGACGTCGGCACCCACCCGGGTGCCGGCGTCGTACGTTTTTGTTGGGGTTATCCCTACGGCGAACATTGACCACAGCAGGGCTCGCGGTGCGTAGCATCGAAGGACGCTACGCATCAGCTAGGAGTGTGCCGCCATGTTCGAGAGATTCACAGACCGAGCCCGTCGGGTTGTTGTGCTCGCCCAAGAAGAGGCGCGCATGCTCAATCACAATTACATTGGGACCGAGCACATCCTGCTCGGCCTCATTCACGAGGGTGAAGGCGTCGCCGCCAAGGCCCTCGAGTCCCTGAGCATTTCCCTCGGGGCCGTGCGCGAGCAGGTCCAAGAGATCATCGGGCAGGGTCAGCAGGCGCCCTCCGGTCACATCCCCTTCACGCCGCGCGCCAAAAAGGTGCTCGAGCTGTCTCTGCGCGAGGCGCTGCAGCTCGGTCACAACTACATCGGCACCGAGCACATCCTGCTCGGCCTCATCCGCGAGGGCGAGGGCGTGGCAGCGCAGGTGCTCGTCAAGCTGGGTGCCGACCTGAACCGGGTACGCCAGCAGGTCATCCAGCTGCTCTCCGGATACCAGGGCGGCAGCGGCGGCAAGGAGACCGCCGGCGCCGGCGTCAGCTCCGGCGGCCAGCAGGAGGGCACCCCTGCCGGCTCTGCCGTGCTGGATCAGTTCGGTCGCAACCTGACCGCAGCAGCCCGCGAGGGCAAGCTCGATCCCGTCATCGGGCGCGAGCACGAGATGGAACGCGTCATGCAGGTTCTCTCTCGCCGCACCAAGAACAACCCGGTGCTCATCGGCGAGCCCGGCGTCGGCAAGACCGCCGTCGTCGAAGGCCTCGCCCAGTCGATCGTGCGCGGCGATGTTCCGGAGACGATCAAGGACAAGCAGCTCTACACCCTCGACCTCGGGTCCCTCGTGGCCGGTTCCCGCTACCGCGGCGACTTCGAGGAGCGGCTGAAGAAGGTCCTGAAGGAGATCCGCACCCGCGGTGACATCATCCTGTTCATCGACGAGATCCACACCCTCGTCGGCGCGGGTGCTGCCGAGGGCGCGATCGACGCCGCCAGCATTCTGAAACCGATGTTGGCCCGCGGCGAATTGCAGACGATCGGTGCGACGACGCTCGACGAGTACCGCAAGCACATTGAGAAGGACGCCGCCCTCGAGCGCCGTTTCCAGCCGATTCAGGTTGGCGAACCGTCGGTCGAGCACACGACGCAGATTCTGCGCGGCCTGCGTGACCGTTACGAGGCCCACCACCGCGTGTCCATCACGGATGACGCGTTGGCCGCGGCCGCGTCGCTCGCGCACCGCTACATCTCCGACCGCTTCCTTCCGGACAAGGCCATCGACCTGATCGACGAGGCCGGCGCGCGACTGCGAATCCAGCGCATGACCGCACCGCCCGAGCTCAAGGAGATGGACGAGGAGATCGCGAACGTCCGGCGCGAGAAGGAAGCCGCGATCGATTCGCAGGACTTCGAAGGTGCCGCCTCGCTCCGCGACAAGGAGCAGAAGCTCCAGGACGCGCGCAACGAGAAGGAAAAGTCCTGGAAGAACGGCGACATGGATTCCATCGCCGAGGTCAACGAGGAGCTCATCGCCGAGGTACTGGCGAACTCGACCGGTATCCCCGTCGTCAAGCTCACCGAGGAGGAGTCCACGCGGCTGCTCAACATGGAGGACGCGCTGCACAAGCGGGTCATCGGCCAGAACCAGGCGATCAAGGCCATCTCGCGTGCGATCCGTCGCACCCGTGCCGGCCTGAAGGACCCGAACCGTCCCACGGGGTCGTTCATCTTCGCTGGCCCGACCGGCGTCGGCAAGACCGAGCTGGCCAAGGCCCTCGCCGAGTTCCTCTTCGGCGAGGAGGACGCGTTGATCACCCTCGACATGTCCGAGTACCAGGAGAAGCACACGGTGTCCCGCCTGTTCGGTGCGCCTCCCGGTTACGTCGGCTACGAGGAGGGCGGGCAGCTCACCGAGAAGGTCCGCCGCCGCCCGTTCTCCGTGGTTCTCTTCGACGAGGTCGAGAAGGCACACGCCGACCTGTTCAACTCGCTGCTGCAGATCCTCGAGGACGGTCGCCTGACCGACTCGCAGGGGCGGGTTGTCGACTTCAAGAACACCGTGATCATCATGACCACGAACCTCGGCACTCGGGACATCTCCAAGGGCGTCATGACGGGCTTCCAGTCCTCGAGCGACACCGCCACCGGCTACGACCGGATGCAGGCGAAGGTCCAGGAGGAACTGCGCCAGCACTTCCGTCCCGAGTTCCTGAACCGTGTCGACGACGTGGTCGTGTTCCCGCAGCTGACCGAGAAGGAGATCGTCGAGATCGTCGATCTGTTCGTGAACCGCCTCGAGAAGCGCATGGTCGAGAAGGGCATGCACGTCGACCTCAGCACGGCCGCGAAGGCTCTGCTCGCGACCCGGGGTTACGACTCCTCCATGGGAGCCCGCCCGCTGCGCCGCACAATCCAGCGCGACATCGAGGACCAGCTCTCCGAAAAGATCCTCTTCGGCGAGATCGTCGCCGGGCAGACCGTCAAGGTCGACGTCGAGGGCGAGGGAGACTCCGCGAAGTTCACCTTCACCGGCATTGACACCCCGGCCGAACTCGAAGGCGAACCTGTTCCGGTCGCGATCGAATCCGCCGCCGCGGCTGATCCGGCGGAGGCCGACCAGGCCTCCTGAGTACCCAAGCTGCACTAGCGAGACGGCGCCTGCCGAGTCCCACGGGCTCGGCAGGCGCCGTCGTCGTACGTGCGACGAATCGGAAGAAGCACACGAAGCCAACCCGGCGGGGTTTCATGTGGAACGCCAGCCCGTCATCGGGCCGCTCCCAGCCGACCCGCGCATCTAGGATGAGGTCATGAGTACATTTTCCCTCCGCCCGGCTCGCACGAGCGACGTCGCCGGGATCCGCTCCCTCGTTCGGCCGCTCGCGGACGAGCGGATCCTGCTCGAGAAGGAGGCTGTTGCCTACTTCGAGTCCCTGCAGGAGTTTGTCGTCGCCGTCGATGCCGACGGCAAGGTCATCGGCTGCGGTGCCGTGCACGTCATGTGGGAGGACATCGCCGAGGTGCGCACGCTGGCGACGAGCGCTGACTGGCGGGGCAAGGGCGTCGGCCAGGCGTTGCTCGAGCGGCTCATGAGCAACGCGCGCGAGCTGGGCGTCAAGCGCGTCTTCTGCCTGACCTTCGAGGTGGACTTCTTCGTCCGCAACGGATTTGAGGTCATGGAGGACCAAGGCGCCGTCGATCCGGAGGTCTACATGGAGCTACTGCGCTCGAACGACGACGGTGTTGCTGAGTTTCTCGATTTGGCCCGGGTCAAACAGAACACCTTGGGCAACACCCGGATGATCGCGACGTTCTGACCCGCAATCCTCAAGTTTTCATCTCGGAACCGTGGACGGACCCTCAGCGGCCTGCCTATGGTGGTCACGCCGGGCCCCGACGGCCCGGCGAGCGAGAAAACGTCGAGCAAGGAAGAGGTGGTCAGTATGGGTTTGGGAGATTCGCTGGGCGGTCTGGGAGACAAGGTCAACAAGCTGAAGGCAGAGCATGGCGACCAGATCAACGAAACCATTGACAACCTGCAGGAGGAGCACGGCGACAAGCTGGGCAAGCACTCCGAGAAGGTCAACGATGCCGTTGACAGGGGCCAGGAATTCCTGAAGTAGGAACCCGCCCCGGACTGCGAGCGGAGAAGGCCCCCACCGGCAGGTGGGGGCCTTCTCCATGTCCGCAGGCCGACGTTACAGGGCCGCGCGGATGGTCGCCTCGAAGTGCTGGATGTGCTGGCTTGTCAGCCGCTCTGCGTCATCCGGGCGCCCGTCCAGGATCGCCTCGAGCAAGTCGACGTGCTCCCGGATGTTCTCGGTGATCTCCGGCAGGCGCCCCAGCACCAGGCACCAGATCCTGGTGGCGAGGTTGTCGAGCCGGATCAGGGTTTCCTCGAGGTGCGGGTTGCCCGTCGACTGATAGATGAGCCGGTGCACCAACAGGTCGTATTCCAGGAGCAGCTCTCGGCCGTCGGAAGGGTTGAAGCGAGCGATCGCCTGTGCCGTCTGCTCGAAGGCCGCACGGTCGATGTTGCGGCTGTTGAGCGCGGCCTTGCGTGCCGCCAACGGTTCCAGGAGACGGCGCATCTCCGAGATGGAGGCCAGATCACCGATGTCGACGATCGTCGCGAACGTTCCGCGGCGAGGGTAGGAGATGACGAGGTGGTCCGTCTCGAGGCGTTTGAGCGCCTCCCGGATCGGCGTGCGCCCGAAGCCGAGGTTGGCCGCGATCTCGCCCTCGTTGATCGGGTCCCCGGGGGCGATCTCCAACATGATGAGGCGGTCGCGCAGTGACCTGTAGGCACGCTCTGCCATGGACTCTTGCGGCGTGGTGGTCTCGGGGGCGATGCTCACTGGATTACCTCCTGGTGGTCTCCGCCGCCGGAGTGGAACTTGTTCTGTTCAACCCGTTGACGGCGCTGCGATTACCATCATACTATTGTCTCAACACTGATATATCAGTAGTCGATTATGGATCTATGAGGAGGCACGCATGACGCAGACAGTTGAGCAGAAGCTTGGAGTCCCGGTGGAGCTGACCGCGTCCCTGGCCGAGTTCGATCCCGAGATCGCCGAGCGGATCGATGCCGAGTTGGCGCGCCAGCGGGATGGTCTCGAGATGATCGCCTCGGAGAACTACACCGCCGCGGCCGTCATGCAGGCGCAGGGCTCGGTACTGACCAACAAGTATGCCGAGGGGTACCCGGGCCGCCGCTACTACGGTGGTTGCGAACACGTCGACGTCATCGAGCAGCTGGCCATCGACCGCCTGAAGGCCCTGTTCGGCTCGGAGTACGCGAACGTCCAGCCGCACTCCGGTGCGCAGGCCAACGCTGCTGTCATGCACGCGCTGATCCAGCCGGGCGACACCATCCTCGGCTTGAACCTGGCGCACGGTGGCCACCTCACGCACGGCATGAAGATCAACTTCTCCGGCAAGCTCTACAACGTGGCCGCCTACGGCGTCGACCCGGAGACCCAGCGCGTCGACTTCGAAGAGCTGGAGCGGCTGGCCCTCGAGCACCGGCCGAAGCTCATCATCGGCGGCTGGTCCGCCTACCCGCGCCAGCTGGACTTCGCCGAGTTCCGCCGCATCGCCGATCTGGTCGGCGCCTACCTCATGGTGGACATGGCGCACTTCGCCGGCCTCGTTGCCGCCGGACTGCACCCCTCGCCCGTGCCGCACGCCCACGTCACAACCTCGACGACGCACAAGACGCTGGCCGGTCCCCGCGGCGGCATCATCCTGACCAACGACGCCGACCTGGCGAAGAAGATCAACTCCGCCGTTTTCCCGGGGCAGCAGGGCGGACCGCTCGAGCACGTCATCGCCGGCAAAGCCGTCGCCTTCAAGATTGCGGCAACGCCCGAGTTCAAGGAGCGTCAGGAGCGCACCATCGCCGGAGCGCAGATCCTCGCCGAGCGCCTGTCGCAGCCCGACGTCGCCGAGCGGGACATCAAGGTGGTCTCCGGCGGAACTGACGTGCACCTGGTCCTCGTCGATCTCAGCCAGTCGGTCCTCGACGGGCGCCAGGGTGAGGACCTGCTCGCGAAGATCGACATCACGATCAACCGCAACGCCGTCCCGAACGACCCGCGCCCGCCCATGGTGACCTCCGGCCTGCGCATCGGCACCTCAGCACTCGCGACCCGCGGATTCGACGCGGTGGCCTTCACGGAGGTCGCCGACATCATCGCCGAGGCGCTCGTCGCGGCCTCCAAGGACGACGACGGCGCATCAGACGACGCGCTCGACGCCCTGCGTGCCCGCGTCGAATCGCTCGCCGCGGCCTTCCCTCTCTACCCGAACCTCGCACCGATCGGAGCCCTCTGATGGCTGATCTGCTCCCGGAGCACCCGGATTTCCTGTGGCGCAACCCGGACCCGAAGTCTAGCTACGACGCCGTGATCGTCGGCGGCGGCGGGCACGGCCTGGCCACCGCCTACTACCTGGCGAAGAATCACGGGATGACGAACATCGCCGTGCTCGAGCGCGGCTGGCTCGCCGGTGGAAACATGGCCCGCAACACCACAGTCATCCGCTCCAACTACCTGTGGGACGAGTCGGCGGGGATGTACGAGCACTCGCTCAAGCTGTGGGAAGGTCTGCCGGAGGAGCTCGAGTACGACTTCCTCTTCTCCCAGCGCGGTGTCCTCAACCTGGCGCACACGCTGCAGGACGTGCGTGAGTCCCAGCGCCGCGTCAACGCGAACCGCCTCAACGGCGTCGACGCCGAGTGGGTGAGCCCGGCCGAGGTCAAAGAGCTGTGCCCCATCATCAACATCTCGGACGACATCCGCTACCCGATCATGGGTGCCACCTACCAGCCCCGCGGCGGCATCGCGAAGCACGACCACGTGGCCTGGGCGTTTGCGCGCAAGTGCGACGAGATGGGCGTGGATATCATCCAGAACTGCGAAGTGACGGGCTTCATCAAGGACGGCGACCGCGTCGTCGGCGTCGAGACCAACCGCGGCCGCATCAACGCGGGCAAGGTCGGCCTCTGCGCGGCGGGCCACTCGTCGGTGCTGGCCGAGATGGCCGGCATCCGCCTGCCGATCCAGTCGCACCCGCTGCAGGCCCTGGTCTCCGAGCTCTTCGAGCCGGTGCACCCGACCGTGGTGATGTCGAACCACGTGCACGTCTACGTGTCGCAGGCCCACAAGGGTGAACTCGTCATGGGTGCCGGCGTCGACAGCTACAACGGCTACGGCCAGCGCGGCGCGTTCCACGTCATCGAGGAGCAGATGGCCGCCGCCGTCGAACTCTTCCCGATCTTCGCCCGGGCGCACCTGCTGCGCACGTGGGGTGGCATCGTCGACACGACGTTCGACGCCTCGCCGATCGTCTCCAAGACCGAGATCGACGGGCTGTACGTCAACTGCGGTTGGGGCACGGGCGGCTTCAAGGGCACCCCGGGCGCCGGGTACACGTTCGCCCACACCATCGCGAACGATGCGCCGCACGAGCTCAACGCGGCTTTCGCGCTGGAGCGCTTCGAAACCGGACACCTCATCGACGAGCACGGCGCCGCCGCCGTCGCGCACTAGGAAGGAACGCCATGCTCCAGATCGACTGCCCCAACTGCGGTCCTCGCGACGAGACCGAGTTCCACTACGGCGGCGAAGCCCACGTCCCCTACCCGGCGGACCCCTACGCCCTGAACGACCGCGAATGGGCTGAGTACCTGTTCTACCGCAACAACACCAAAGGCGTCTTCGCCGAGATGTGGGTCTGCACGGCGTGCCGCAAGTGGTTCAACGCCCTCCGCGACACCGTCACCTACGAATTCAAAGCCACGTACCGGTTGAACGAGCCACGCCCGGTCGTTTCCGAAGGAGGGACCAAATGAGCGCTATCCGGCTGGATGCCGACAAGGCCCGGGGCAACTCGATCGACCGCAGCCGGGAGGTGACGTTCGCCGTCGACGGGCTCGCCTACACCGGCTACGCCGGCGACACGCTCGCGAGCGCACTCCTCGCCTCCGGGCGGATCGACTGCGGGCCGTCCCTCTACCTCAACCGCCCGCGCGGCATCATGAGCGCCGGCGTCGAAGAGGCCAATGCCCTCGTCAAGATCAAGGCGCGGTTCCCGGGCCACTGCGACGAGTCCATGCTCCCCGCGACCGCGACCCAGATCGCCGAGGGGATGCACGTGAAGTTCCTCAGCGGCCTCGGCACCATGGACCCGACGCCCGACGAGGCGCTGTACGACCGCAAGTATGTGCATACCGACGTCCTCGTGGTCGGCGCTGGCCCGGCCGGCCTGGCCGCGGCCCGCGAAGCCGCGAAAACCGGCGCCCGTGTCACGCTCATGGACGACCAGCCGGCGGCCGGCGGATCCCTGCTCTCCGGACGCAACGAGGAGATCGACGGCCAGGACGCCCGCGACTGGGTGGCAGCCACCCTGGACCGACTGGAGCACGCCGAGGAGTTCACCTACCTTCCGCGGACGACCGCGTTCGGCAGCTACGACGGCAACTTCGTCGTCGCCGTCCAGCACCGGACCGACCACCTGGAACCGCGCGAGCGCCGCGGCGTCTCCCGCCAGCGGGTGTGGCACGTGCGCGCATCCCAGGTCGTGCTCGCGACCGGCGCCCACGACCGCCCGATCGTCTTCGCCAACAACGACCGACCCGGCGTCATGCTCGCCTCCGCAGCCCGCACGTACCTCAACCGGTACGCGGTCGTCGCGGGACGGGACATCGTGGTCGCCACCACGAACGACTCGGCTTACGAGCTCGTCGCGGACCTGTACGACGCCGGCATCTCCGTGACCGCCGTCGTCGACTCCCGCCCCGACCCCTCCGCCCGCGCGACCGAGGTCCTGGCCGAGACCGGGGCGCGCGCGATCCTTGGCGCGGCCGTCGTCGACACGCTCGGCGAGGGCACCGCGGGCCGCGTCAGCGCCGTAAAGGTCTCCCAGATCGACGCCGACGGCGCGCTGACCGGCGAGGTCGAGACCCTGCCGGCCACCCTGCTCGCCGTCTCCGGCGGCCTGTCCCCGGTTGTGCACCTGCACAGCCAGCGCCAGGGCAAGCTGGCCTGGAACGAGGAGCTCGCGGGGTTCGTCCCCTCGGCCCCCGTACGCGACCAGCAGGTCGTCGGCGCCGCCAACGGCACCTACCGCCTCGACACGGCGCTGCACGACGGCGCCGTCGCCGGCCACCGCGCCGCGCAGCGGACGGGCCGCACCGCGCCGCTCGTCGCCCCGCGCGCGGAGGCGCCGGAGTTCGGGCCGGTGCGCCCGCTCTGGCTGGTCCCCGGCCTCGAGGGTGAGCCGAGCGACTGGAAGACGCACTTCGTGGACCTCCAGCGTGACCAGACGGTGCCCGACGTGCTCCGCGCGACCGGCGCCGGCATGCGCTCCGTCGAGCACATCAAGCGTTACACCTCCATCTCGACCGCCAACGATCAGGGCAAGACGAGCGGCGTCAACGCGATCGGCGTGATCGCGGACGCACTGGGCGGGCCCAGCGTCGGAGACGTCGGCACCACAACGTTCCGCGCCCCGTACACGCCCGTCGCCTTCGTGGCGCTCGCCGGACGGATGCGCGGACAGCTCGCCGACCCGGCGCGCTTGACCTCGATCCACCCCTGGCACGTCGCCCAGGGGGCCGAGTTCGAGGACGTCGGCCAGTGGAAGCGCCCCTGGTACTACCCGCAGCCCGGGGAGGACATGGACACCGCGGTGCTGCGCGAATGCCGCGCGACCCGCGAATCCGTGGGCTTCATGGACGCCTCGACCCTCGGCAAGATCGAGATCCGCGGTGCCGACGCCGGCGAGTTCCTGAACCGCGTCTACACGAACGGTTTCGCGAAGCTCAAGCAGGGCATGGCGCGCTACGGCGTGATGTGCACGCCGGACGGCATGATCTTCGACGACGGCGTGACGCTGCGCGTCGAGGAGGACCGCTACTACATGACGACGACGTCGGGCGGGGCCGCGAAGGTCTTCGAATGGCTCGAGCTGTGGCAGCAGACCGAGTGGCCGGAGCTGGACGTCACCTTCACCTCGGTGACGGAGCAGTGGAGCACGGTCGCCGTCGTCGGCCCGAAGTCCCGCGAGGTCATCGCGAAGCTGTGCCCCGACCTGGACGTCTCCCAGGAGGCCTTCCCGTTCATGGCGTTCCGCGAGACGGTGCTGGCGAACGGAATCCCGGCGCGCATCTGCCGGATCTCGTTCTCCGGTGAGCTCGCCTTCGAGATCAACGTGGACACGTTCTACGGCCTGTCCGTGTGGGAGGCTGTGGCGGAGGCCGGCGCGGAATTCAACATCACCCCGTACGGCACCGAGACCATGCACGTGCTGCGCGCCGAGAAGGGCTTCATCATCGTCGGGCAGGACACCGACGGCACGGTGACCCCTCAGGACGCCGGTATGGATTGGGTGGTCTCCAAGGTCAAGGACTTCATCGGCAAGCGTTCGTACTCGCGTGAGGACAACCAGCGCGCGGACCGCAAGCACTTGGTCGGAGTCCTCCCCGTCGACGCGAAGACCCGCCTGCCGGAGGGTGCCCAACTGGTCGCGGCCGGCACGCCGATCACCCCGGAGGCGGGTCCGGTCCCGATGCTCGGGCACGTGACGTCCTCCTACGATTCCGCCGCATTGGGCCGCCCGTTCGGTTTGGCGCTCGTCGCCGGCGGACGTGATCGCTTCGGTGAGATCGTCCAGGTCCCGCTGGGAGACCAGCTAGTCGACGTCGAAATCACCTCCCCCGTTCTCTACGATCCAGAAGGGACCCGCCGTGATGGCTGAGACCGTGACGATTGATTCTGTCGGCCCGGAGGGCCGTGCGCCCGCCGACGTCGCCACCCTGAACACGCTCCGCGTCTCGCCGGCCGGGCACCTCGCCGCGGCGATGGCTGCGGCGACGGTCGAGGGCGAGCGTTCGGTGGCCCTGAAGGAGATCCCGTTCACCGTGCAGCTGGGCGTGCGCGCCGAGCCGGGCAGCGCGTCCGCGCAGGCCCTGGAAGCGGTCTTCGGAATCGACCTGCCCACCCGGCACGGCGAGGTCGCGGGGGACGCCTCCGCGCTGCACCTCATCTGGTTGGCCCCGGACGAGTTCCTCGCCGTGGACGTCTCCCGGCAGCAGGGCGCGGGGGAGGCCGACGAGGCAGCCGCAGCGCTCGCCGGACTGCCCGGGCAGGTCATCGACCTCTCGGCGAACCGCACGATCCTGGAGCTCTCGGGCGCGAGCGCCCGGAAGGTGCTGGAGAAGGGCTGCCACGCCGACCTGCATCCCCGTGCCTTCGCTGTGGGAGCAGCGATCGTGACCCAGCTGGGACCGGTGCCGATCATCCTGCACCGGACCGGCGAGTCGGAGTTCCGCCTCTATCCGCGATCGTCCTTCGCCGACTACCAGGTGCGCTGGCTGCTGGACGCCATGGAAGAGTTCGCTTCGGACGAGGTTCGCTGATGCCGCTCGGCGTCCTGGATCTGTTCTCCATCGGCATCGGCCCCTCCTCCTCTCATACGGTGGGGCCGATGCGGGCCGCACGTCGCTTCACCGAGGAGCTGACGGCCCAGGGGCTGTCGGACCGGGTGGTGCGCGTGAAGTCCGAGCTCTTCGGGTCGTTGGGCGCCACGGGCATCGGGCACGGCTCCGACGCAGCCGTCGTCATTGGGTTGTGCGGGCACGACCCCGAAACACTGGACGCGGACGCTGCGCCGGCGATCGTGACCGAGGCCGTTGAGGGGCGTCGCCTGCTGCTCGGCGGTAGTCATGAGGTCCGCTTCGACCGGTCCCGCGACGTCGTGCTCCACCGCCGGCGTTCCCTGCCGGGGCATCCCAACGGGATGCGGATCACCGCCTACGACGCCGGCGGGGAGGCCCTCGTTGAACGCGAGTACTTCTCGGTCGGCGGCGGGTTCGTGGTCTCCTCCGAGGAACTCGACCGGCCGGTGGCCGAGGCCGCCCCGGACGAGCCGTACCCCTTCAGCGACGCGGGCGAGCTGCTGGCGCGCTGCCGGGAGTCGGGACTCTCGATTGCGGGCGTCATGCTCGCGAACGAGCTGACCCGGCACAGCGAAGAGCACCTGCGCAGCTCGCTCCTGCGCATCTGGGAGGTCATGCAGGAATGCGTCGAGAACGGCTGCACCCGCACGGAGGCGACGCTCCCGGGCGGGCTGAACGTCCGACGTCGTGCTCCCCACCTGCGTGCGCGGCTCCGGGCCGACGCGGCGGCTCTGACGAGCCAAGGGGATCCTTTCGAGGCCATGGAGTGGGTCAACCTCTTCGCGCTCGCGGTCAACGAGGAGAATGCCTCGGGCGGCAGGATCGTGACGGCCCCGACGAACGGGGCGGCGGGCATCATTCCCGCCGTCATGCACTACTACAAGGACTTCGTTCCTGGAGTGAACGATGACAGGATCGTCGACTTCCTGCTCACTGCGGGAGCGATCGGGATACTGTTCAAAATGAACGCCTCGATCTCGGGGGCCGAAGTCGGCTGCCAGGGGGAGGTCGGCTCCGCCTGTTCGATGGCGGCTGCAGGCCTCTGCGCGGTGCTCGGCGGGACACCCGAACAGGTGGAGAACGCGGCGGAGATCGGGCTCGAACACAACATGGGCCTGACCTGCGACCCCGTCGGCGGCCTGGTTCAAGTCCCGTGTATCGAACGCAACGCGATCGCCTCCGTCAAGGCGATCAACGCCGCCCGCCTCGCCGTACGTGGGGACGGCCAGCACCGGGTGTCGCTCGATCAGGCGATAGCCACCATGCGCCAGACCGGCGCGGATATGAAGACCAAGTACAAGGAAACCTCGCGCGGCGGCCTCGCGGTCAACGTCGTCGAATGCTGAAAGGTGGCTCGTGCCATGACTGAAAAGAACAATGAACTCGTCCTGACCTTCGACTGCCCGGAGGAGCCCGGCATCGTCAACGCGCTGACCGGCGTGCTGCTCAAGCACGACGGTGACATCGTCGAGTTGAAGACCTTCGACGATCCCAGGGCGCAGCACTTCTTTGCGCGGGTGCACTTCGCAATCGGCAATGGCGCCGAGCCCGGCGCAGCGGCGGCGGCGGTCCGCAAGGATATCGAGGCACTGGCAGCTAAGAGCGGTGCTCGCTGGGACGTCTCCCCGGCCGGCCAGAAGCGACGCGTGCTGATCATGGTGTCCAAGTTTGATCACTGCCTCAACGACCTGCTCTACCGCGCGCGCATCGGCGAGCTGCCGGTGGATATCGCCGCCGTCGTCTCCAACCACCGGGATCACCAGCGGGCCGTGGAATGGCACGGCATCCCGTTCTACCACGTGCCCGTCACGCCGGAGAATAAACCCGAAGCAGAGCAGAAGCTGCTGGATTTGACGGACCGGTTCGAGATCGATCTGGTGGTCCTCGCCCGCTACATGCAGGTGCTCTCCGATTCGCTCGCGACCAAGATGGAAGGCCGGATCATCAACATCCACCACTCCTTCTTGCCGTCTTTCAAGGGGGCTAAGCCCTACCACCAGGCGTTCGAACGCGGAGTGAAGACCGTCGGAGCGACGGCGCACTACGTCAACAGCGAGCTGGACGAGGGGCCGATCATCGCCCAGCAGGTGCAGCAGGTGGACCACTCCTTCGGGCCTGAGGATCTTGTCGCCGCCGGACGCGACACGGAGCGGAAGGCACTGTCCGACGCCGTGCGCTGGCACTGCGAGGGGCGTGTGATGTTGCACGAGGGACGGACCGTCATCCTGCGCTAGCTTGTTCGGGCCCGTCCGGTAGCGGACCCGGCGGGTCTGTGCCGAACGATGATTGGGTGGGGAGGGAACCGGGGCCGGTTCCCTCCCCACCCTGTATCCGCAACCGAAGGGCAGACCCGCGCCGCGCATTCGCCGCGGGACCGGGGGCAATCCGCTACCGATGAAAGAGGACGATGATGTTCGAGAAGGTTTTGGTCGCCAATCGTGGTGAGATCGCGATTCGTGGTTTTCGGGCCGCGGTGGAGTTGGGTGCGAAGACGGTCGCCGTCTACCCGTACGAGGACCGCGGCTCGATCCACCGTCAGAAAGCGGATGAGGCCTACCAGATCGGCGAGGAAGGGCACCCGGTGCGGGCCTACCTCGACGTCGAGGAAGTCATCCGCGTCGCGACCGAGTGCGGGGCGGACGCGATCTACCCCGGGTACGGATTTATGTCCGAGAATCCGGACCTTGCCCGCGCTGCCCGGGACGCCGGGATCGCTTTCGTCGGCCCGCCGCCGGAGGTTCTGGAGCTGGCCGGCAACAAGGTCGAAGCCCTGCGCGCGGCACGCAGCGCGGGGATCCCGGTGCTGGAGTCCTCCGAACCGAGCGACGACGAGGAGTACTTGTTTGCCGAAGCCGACCGGATCGGCTTCCCGATCTTCGTCAAGGCTGTTGCCGGCGGTGGCGGGCGTGGCATGCGCCGTGTGGACAAGCGCGAAGATCTCGCGGAACTGCTGGGCGCAGCGATGCGCGAGGCCGGTACCGCCTTCGGCGATTCAACGGTCTTCTTGGAGCAGGCCGTGCTGCGTCCGCGTCATATCGAAGTGCAGATCCTGGCCGATGGTGAAGGCAACGTGGTTCACCTCTTCGAGCGCGACTGCTCGCTGCAGCGTCGCCACCAGAAAGTCATCGAGATGGCTCCGGCCCCGAATCTGGACGACGACATCCGCCACGCCTTGTACGCGGACGCGGTGAAGTTCGCGAAGGCGTTGAATTACCAGAACGCGGGCACGGTCGAGTTCCTGGTGGACACGGTCGGTGAGCGGGCCGGGCAGCACGTGTTCATCGAGATGAACCCGCGGATCCAGGTTGAGCACACGGTGACCGAGGAGATCACGGATGTGGATCTGGTCTCGGCCCAGTTGCGGATCGCGGCGGGGGAGTCTCTGCAGGAGTTGGGGATCCGGCAGGAGGAACTGTCGATCCGGGGTGCGGCGATGCAGTGCCGCATCACGACCGAGGACCCGTCCAACGGATTCCGTCCGGATGTCGGCACCATCAGCGTGTACCGTTCCGCGGGCGGGTCCGGGGTGCGCTTGGACGGCGGAACGATCTACACCGGGGCCGAGGTGTCGCCGCACTTCGACTCGATGCTGGTCAAGCTCACCTGTCGCGGCCGCGACTATGAGATGGCCGTTCGCCGGACACGGCGCGCTCTGGCCGAGTTCCGGATCCGCGGCGTCGCGACGAACATCCCGTTCTTGATGAACGTGCTGGACGATCCGCAGTTCATCGCCGGTGATGTGGCCACCGACTTCATCGATGCGCGGCCGGACCTGCTGGTCGGCAATCGCAGCCAGGATCGCGGTACGAAGGCGCTGACCTATCTGGCAGATACAACGGTGAACAAGCCGAACGGCGATCGCGTCGACGGGATCGACCCCCGGTTGAAATTGCCGCGATTCCCGGGGGACAAGTCGGAACAGCCAGAGCGTAGCCCGTTCGACGGTCCGGCCCCGGGCGTGACCCCGCCGGACGGCTGGCGCCAGGTCCTGCTTCAGAAGGGGCCCGAGGGCTTCGCCGCCCAACTGCGCTCGGCCGAGGCGGTTGCGGTGACGGATACGACGTTCCGGGATGCGCATCAGTCGTTGCTGGCTACGCGCGTGCGAACGCGCGATCTGCTGGCCGCGGCTCCGGCGATGGCGCACACGCTGCCGCAGCTCTTCTCCATGGAAGTGTGGGGCGGGGCGACCTACGACGTCTCGTTGCGTTTCCTCGGCGAGGACCCGTGGAAGCGTCTCGAGCTGTTGCGTGCTGAGCTGCCGAACGTGCCGTTGCAGATGCTTTTGCGTGGGCGCAATACGGTGGGCTACACGCCGTACCCGAGTGAGGTCACGGATGCATTCGTGGCTGAGGCCGCGGCAACCGGCATCGATATCTTCCGGATCTTCGATGCGCTCAACGACGTGTCTCAGATGGCCCCGGCCATCGCGGCCGTGCGCGCGACCGGTACGGCGGTTGCGGAGGTCGCCCTGTGCTACACGGGCAACCTGCTGGACCCGGCAGAGGACCTCTACACGCTGGAGTACTACCTCGAGCTGGCTGGCCGGATCGTCGACGCCGGTGCCCACATTCTGGCGATCAAGGACATGGCCGGTCTGCTGCGCCCCGCCGCTGCGGGCAAGCTCGTGCGCGCGTTGCGTGAGCGGTTCGAAGTGCCGGTGCACCTGCACACGCACGACACCGCCGGCGGTCAACTGGCGACGATCATGGCGGCTGTCGAGGCGGGCGTGGACGCGGTCGATGTCGCCGTCGCCTCGATGGCCGGGACCACGAGTCAGGTGTCGATGTCGGCACTGGTGGCTGCCCTGGCACACACCGATCGCGACACGGGCATCGACCTGGAAGCTGCCGCCGGAATGGAGCCCTACTGGGAGGCGGTACGCACCATGTACGCTCCGTTCGAGTCCGGGCTGTCCGGACCGACGGGCCGCGTCTACCGGCACGAGATTCCCGGCGGTCAGCTCTCCAATCTGCGCCAGCAGGCGATCGCGCTCGGGTTGGGCGAACGCTTCGAAGCCATCGAGGACATGTACACAGCGGCCAACGCAATGCTCGGTCGCCTCGTCAAGGTGACGCCGTCGTCCAAGGTCGTCGGCGACTTGGCACTCCAACTCGTCGGGATGGGGGTCGACCCGGCGGAATTCGAAGCAAACCCCAACGCGTTCGACATTCCCGAATCCGTGATTCAGTTCCTCTCCGGCGAGCTCGGGGATCCGCCCGGGGGGTGGCCCGAGCCGTTCCGCTCGAAGGCGCTCGAGGGACGCACGGTCAAGCCGCGCGTGGAGTCCCTGTCCGACGGCGACCAAGCAGGCTTGGAGGCCGACTCCACAACCCGCCGGTCCACCTTGAACAGGTTGCTGTTCCCGAGCCCGACCCGTGACTTCGAGGCAACACGCGCCTCTTACGGGGACGTCTCCGTTCTGGGCACGAGGGACTACCTTTACGGCCTGAAGCCCGGAGCCGAGCATGTGATCTCACTCGGCAAGGGGGTGCGCCTGCTCGTGACGCTGCAGGCCGTCAGCGAGCCGGATGAGAAGGGCATGCGGACCGTGATGTGCACGTTGAACGGGCAGATGCGCCAGATCGTGGTGCGGGATCGTTCGGTGGAGTCCACGGTCAAGGTCGCGGAGAAGGCTGATCCGACCAAGGCCGGGCACGTCCCCGCGCCGTTCGCCGGGGCGGTGACCGCCACGGTGGCGGTGGGGGAGTCGGTTGCTATTGGTGGGACGGTCGCGACGATCGAGGCGATGAAGATGGAAGCGGCGATCACGTCCCCGGTCGAGGGGACGGTGTCTCGGGTCGCGATCAGCGGGACCGCCCCGGTGGATGGTGGTGATCTTCTGATCGTGATCGACCCGGCCTGATCACTCACAGACCACGGCGCCCGACACATCTCGTGTCGGGCGCCGTCGTCGTGTCGAGGTCCGGGGCCCGGGCGACGAGCTGGGGTCGCCGGGGCACTGTAGTTGATCAGCGGTCGTAGGGGCAGCGCCGCTCTTCGGACCTGCTAATCACCAGGCTGGGCAGACGATAAACGCCGGCGGGGCCCGGACCATGGTCCGGGCCCCGCCGGCGTTTGGGGGCTACGCGTCTGTCGGGTCAGGTGGTCGGGCGTTCGCTTTCACCGTCGTCGGTGCCGTTGGGCTCCCCACCCTGGTCGAGGTACTCCTGGGAGGACTCGAACTCGGGGGTATCGAACGTCTGCCCCGCCAGGGGGTCCCTTTGCTCGTCGATGATCGTGATGGCACCGGTCTCCGGGTTGACGACGGCCACCGCCGGGTCGACGTGGCGGAAGGAGATCACTTGCTTCGTCTCCTCTCCGACCTCGGTGCGACCGTTGGCCGAGAACCCGGAGAGGGCGGCGGAGGCCCCGGAGATGCCACGGAGGACATTGGATCGGGTCTTTTCGGTCCCGGTTCCTGTTTCGCTGCCCTCGGCCTCGCTGGTGGTGATGACTTCCATGTAGCTGGGCATCGAGGCCACGTCGTGGCGGAAGGCCCGGGTCAGCGAGATGCAGGCCAGGAACAGAATGATCGAGAACGGTGCTGCCGTCGCGATCGAGAGCGTTTGCAGCGCGGTCAGGGCGACGCTGCCGCCGACCACGAGCAGCACGGCCGCCGCGATCCCTTCCAGCGATGCCCAGTAGATGCGGGTGGACTTCGGGGTATTCGTGCTGCCGCCGCTGGCGAGCATGTCGATCACGAGGGATCCGGAGTCGGAGGAGGTCACGAAGAAGAGGACGATCACGACCATCGCGATGACACTGAGTACGACCGTGAGCGGGAACGCCTCGAAGAACTGGAAGAGCGCCGTCGTGCTGGAGACGGCCCCGTCGGTGAGCATGTCGACCGTGCCCTCGCGCTGGAACAGGATCGCCGAATCGCCGAAGATCGTGAACCAGATCAGGCTGACGAGGGTCGGGGCGAGGAGGACGCCGACGATGAACTCGCGGATCGTGCGGCCGCGGGAAATGCGGGCGATGAACATGCCCACGAACGGCGCCCAGCTCACCCACCAGCCCCAGTAGAAGATCGTCCAGCCGGCCTCCCAGCCGTCCGTGGAGAACGGGCCGGAGTGCAACATCGTCTCGGGCAGGATGCTCAGGTAGTTGCCCAGGTTCTCCGGGAACGCCTTGAGCAGGAAGATCGTCGGCCCCAGGATGAAGACGGTGAAGGCGAGCAGTGCCGCGACGGACATGTTGAAGTTCGAGAGCCATTTCAGGCCCTTGTGCACACCGGTGACCACCGACCAGACCGCAATCGCCGTGATCGCTGCGATGATCGTGATGATCAGCCAGTTCGAGGACTCGGCCCAACCGAGGAACTCGAGACCGCCGATGATCTGACTGACGCCGAAGCCGAACGAGGTCGCCACGCCGAACAGGGTGCCGACGATCGCGACCGTGTCAATCACATGCCCGATCCATCCCTCGACCCGCTCGCGGCCCAGCAGCGGCTCGAGCAGCCAACGCACGGCCAGCGGACGGCCACGGCGGAAGGTCATGTAGGCCAGACCCAGGCCGACGATCGCATAGATCCCCCACGGGTGCAGGCCCCAGTGCAGCATCACCACGCCCATCGACGTGTTCACCGCGTCCGTCGTTTCCGCCTCGACCCCATAGGGTGGTGTGATGTAGTGGCTCAGGGGTTCAGCGACGCTGAAGAAGACCAGCCCGATGCCCATGCCGGCACTGAAGAGCATGAGGAACCAAGAGACGATCCCGAACTCGGGCTGTTCGTCGTCGCGGCCGAGCCGGATGCGCCCGATCTTCGAGACCGCGAAGTAGATCGCGAAGGCCAGGAAGATGTTGACCGCGATCACGTACCACCAGCCGACGCCGTCGGAGATCGCAGCGTTGAGATCCCCGGTGGCCTCCTCCAGCGCGTCGCCGGCGACCCGGCTGAAGACCACGGTGGCGATGAGCAGCGCGAAGATCACAATCGACGCGGGGATGAAGACGGGTTTCAAAATCTTGGACCCGGAGGCGGGACCCGCCTTCCGATCAGAGGGGGCGGAGGACATATCGATACCTCTTTCGTCGTGGTACTCGCAGGCGGGTCGACGTTGTTCGAATCTCTCCTGCGAACCTAGCACGACGTGAAATGGATCTCACCCTTTCACTGCGGGCCCCGAGCCTGCCGCCGCTAGTCCTCGACCGGCGGAGCCAGGATGACGTTGGTGCCCCTGGCCTCGAACTCCTGCCGCTGCTCGACGGTGATGCCGTCGTCGGTGATGAGGTTGCTGAACGTGTAGCCGCTCATCGTGGCGAAAGACCTCACGCCAATCTTCGACGAGTCGGCGACGATGTAGGCCCGTCCCGCTCTCCGGGCGAGCAGCGAGTTGACGGCGGCCTCGCCCTCGTCGCTGACCGTGGGCCCGATTTCGGGATCCAGACCGTTGACCCCGACGAAGGCGAAGTCCAGCGCCACCTGCTGGAGGATCGACGTGGCGTAGGGGCCGACGAGTTCGTAAGAACGGGGGCTGAGGATTCCGCCGGTGACCATGATCTTGATGTTGGGGCGCACGGCGAGCTGCGAGGCGATGTTGATCGCGTTGGTCACGACGGTCAGCGTGGGCTTGTTGGACGGCTCCATGAGGTCCCGGCGGGTCGCGAGCACCGACGCGAGCGCCGTGCTCGTGGTCCCTCCGCACAGCCCGATCACCGCCCCACGCGGGATCAGGGCGCTGGCCGCGTGGGCGATTGCCCGTTTCTTCGCGGCCTGCTGATCCTTCGAGTAGCGCTTCGGCAGGTCGTAGGCGACCGTCTCGCTCGTCGCCCCGCCGCGCGTCCGGGTCAGCAGCCGCTGCGTGGCCAGGTGGTCCAGATCGCGCCGGGCGGTGGCCGGCGAGACCTCGAGCTTGTTCACGATGTCTTCGACGTCGACCTGCGTCGATTCGGCCAGCAAATCGAGGATGGCGTTGAGTCTCTCGGGCCTCTTCATGTGTGCGATCCTCCATCGTTGTCATCCGGCCCGCCGGCGAAGAGCCGCAGCAGGCGGGCCGCCTCGGGGACCAGCCCGTCACGCCCCGCGCGCAGGTACTTCCTCGAGTCAACCATCTTCCCATCGGATTCCAGCGCCGCGCGAACGCCCCGCGTGAAAAAGCCGTTCAAGTGCGTCGACACGTTGATCTTCGTCATCCCGGCGCGGATCGCCTCCACGAGGCTCGCATCCGAGACCCCCGAGGAACCGTGCAGCACGAGCGGCACCTCGACGCGCCCGCGGATTCGCGCGATCAGCTCCACATCGAGCCGCGCCGTGCGCTCCCGCATCGCGTGGGAGGAACCCACCGCGACGGCGAGCGCGTCGACGCCGGTCTCGGCGACGAACCGCGCCGCCTCGCCCGGGTCCGTACGCACGCCTGGCGCGTGCGCGCCGTCCTTGCCGCCGATCTCCCCGAGCTCGGCCTCGACCGCGGCGCCGGCCGCGTGGGCGTAGCGGACGACGGCGGCCGTGGCGGCGACGTTGTCCGCGTAGGCGAGCGCGGCGCCGTCGTACATGACCGAGGAGAATCCGAGGTCGATCGCCTCGCGCGCCAGGGCGGCGTCCTCCGCATGGTCGAGGTGCACGGCGACGGGCACGCTGGCGGCCTCGGCTGCGGCGATCGTCGCGAGGCCGATCGGCCCGAGCGAGCCGTGGTAGCGCACGCAGTTCTCGGAGATCTGCAGGATGACGGGCAGTCCCGCCTCCTCGGCGGCGGCGACAAGCGCCTCCGCCGTCTCGAGGTGGAGGACGTTGAACGCCCCGATGCCGCGGCCGGCGGTGCGCGCGGCGGCGAGGAGCTGCAGAGTGGAGGTGCGGGTCATGAGTCGGCTTTCGTCGCGTCGGGAAGGGGCAGGCGCTCGATGCTGGTGCGCGCGAGCAGCTGCGGGTGGGTCGGGTGGATCTCGCCGGCGCCCGGCATGAGCACGGCCGCGGCCGCCCACGCCGAGGCGCGCCCGACGAGTTCGCGCGGGTCCTCATGGCCAGCGGCGAGGAGGGTGGCGATGGCGGCGACGGCGGCGTCGCCGGCACCCGTGGGATTGCCGGCGAGCACCGCGTCGAGCCGGGCCACCCAGACGGCGCCCGGGTCGGGTGCGCTGTAGAGGCGCATCCCGGCCTCGCCGCAGCTGACGAAGACGTGCCGCACGCCGGCGTCGAGCAGCACGACGGCGGCCGCGTCCAGGTCGGTGCGCCCGGTCGCCGCGCGCAGCTCGTGCTCGTTCGGTTTCAGGGCGGTCGGGCCGGCGGCCGCGGCCCGCACGAGCGCCGGACCCGAGGTGTCGACGACGCACGGAATGCCGCGCCGGGACGCACGGATGGCCAGGTCCGCGTAGAACCCCGCGTCGGCACCGGCAGGCAGGCTTCCCGATCCGACGAGGCAGTCCGCCTCCCCCAGCGCCGCGTCGACCCGCACGGCGAATTCGTCCCAGACCGAGGCCGGCAACTCGCCGCCGGGTTCGTTGAAGATGCTCGTGGCGCCGTCGGCAGTGTCGTGGAAGCCCATCGTCCTCCGGGTCGGCACGGACGTCGCAACGGTCCGCGCCTCGACCTGGCTTCCGCGCAGCTGGGTGAGGAACTCGTCCCCCGTCGCTCCGCCGACCGGCGCCAGGACGATCGCGCGGTGGCCGGCCTGCGCGGCGACGCGGGCGACATTGACGCCCTTGCCGCCGGCGCGCACGAGCGGGGCCCCGACGCGGTGCGTCTGCCCGGGCGTGATTCCGGGCACCGTGTAAGAGAGGTCCAACGCGGGATTGGGGGTCACGGTCGCGATGGCCGTGCGGGCCGCGACGTCGGCCGTGCTCATCGGCCGCTCCCCGTGAGCAGGTCGCCGGCCCGCAGGCCCGCGCCGATCAGCCCGGCATCGGGCCCGAGCTCGGCGAAGAGCAACCGCGGACGCCGGTGGATCGAGAGCAGCGAATCGAGGCTGCGCTGCAGCGGGGCGCGCAGCTGCTCGCCGGCGGCCGAGAGGCCTCCACCGATAACGATCGCCTCGGGTGCCAGGACGGAGACGACGTGGCTGAGACCGTAGGCGAGGCCGCGCACGGCGTCGTCGACGACGGCGGCCGCGAGTCGGTCCCCGGCGGCGGCGAGCGCGAACACCTCCCGGGCCCCGTCGACCTCCCGCCCGCAGGAGCGGGCGTATCGCCGCGAGATCGCTCCCGCCGAACCGACCGTCTCGAGGCATCCACTGGCCCCGCACGGGCAGTCGGCCCCGCCGGGCACGGACGCGTGTCCGAGCTCGCCGGCGTATCCCCCGCCGGTGACCCGGCGGCCGTCGCAGAAGATCGCGGCGGCGACGCCTGTGCCGATGATCGTCACGACGACGTCCGCATACCCGCGCGCGGCGCCCAGGCGGAATTCGGCCTCCCCGGCGGCGCCGACGTCGTGCCCGAACGTCACCGGTAGGCCCGTCGCCGCGGCGACGCGCTCGGCGAACGGGTAGCCGGACCAGCCGAGGTTCGCGGAGTAGATGCCCACGCCGGCGGCCTCGTCGACGAGCCCGGGCGCGATCAGGCCGATCGCGCCGATCCGGGTTCGTGGGCGGGCCGCGCGATGCTCAGCGAGCAGGCGGGTGACCTGCGCGACGACGGCGTCCCCCGCGGCGTCCGGGCCCGCGCCGACGGGCCGGTCCGTGGGCGCGCGGCGGACGTCGAGCAGCTCAGCCCCGCCGATCCCGAGGGCCGACTTGGTGTCCGTCCCACCGACGTCGACGGCGAGCACCGCCTCACCCGTCTCGGCGCCGCGCTGGGGGTTGGGCTGCACGGCTCAGCCCTCGAGGATGACGGAGCGCGTCAGGCTGCGCGGGCTGTCGGGATCGAGGCCGCGCGCGAGCGCCCGGTCGAGCGCGATCCGGTGGATCCCGGCGAGCGCCGCCAACGGGTGCGCGCCGGCACCGACATAGGTGGCACCGGTGGCGGCGACGTCGTCGGCCAGGCCCTCGACGTCGTCACCGAGGAGCCAGACGACGCGGCCCGGCGCCGCGATCGAGATCGGGCCGTGGCGGTACTCCATGGCGGGGTAGGACTCGGTCCAGCCCTGCACGGCCTCGCGCATCTTCAGCCCCGCCTCGTGGGCCAGGCCTACGGTCCAGCCGGTGCCGAGGAACGTGAACTGCTCGGCCTCGAGGAAGACGGGATCCGTCGGCGCGGCGAGCACCCGCGCAGCCTCCTCGGCGGCGGCCTCGACGTCCTGGTCGAGGGAGGTGAGCAGGTAGACCAGGGCCGAGGTCGCGAAGCGGGTCTGCACGACCGACTTTTCGTCGGCGTAGGGCAGGGCGACGACGGCGTCCGCGGCAGCGGTCGCGGGCGAGGACACGTCGCCGACGAGGACCGTGGTCGGGATCCGTCCGCGGTAGCGGCGCAACAGCTCGAGCACCTCGGTGGTCGTGCCCGAGCGGGTGATCGCGACGACGACGTCGTAGCCGCGCTCGACGAGGTCGGGGGCCTCGGACGCGGCGAACGCGTCGGTCAGGCCCCGCCCGCCCGCCTCCCGCGCCACGGCGTAGGAGTGCGCCATGAACCACGAGGTGCCGCACCCGACGACGGCGACGCGGGCGCCGTCGTGGGGCAGGAGGTTCTCCTCGCGGGCCTGGCGGCTCGCGCGCCGCCACAGCTCCGGCTGCGACAGGAGCTCGCGGCGCATGTGTGCGCCGGGCTCGGATGGGGTCTGCTGCTGCATGGTGCCTCACTTTCAACTGATGACCACAACTGCATGATCTGAACGAGTTTCAATCACGATACGTCACTTTGCGCGGAACGCAAAAGGTCGGAGTTTCCGCGGACAACACCGTCGCATGGCTCTATACGCGTGGATTCGGTCCTTGACAGTGCGACGTGGATCACGTCATGATAATCATCATTCGGTGAACAAGAGTGATCGCAAACCATCATCTGCTGTCACGAAAGATCACTATTCGCACGTTGGAAAGAGGGAATCATGAAGAACATCCGACGCACGGCCAGCGTGGCCGCCATCGCGGTCGCCAGCCTCGCGCTCTCGTCCTGCGGGTTCGGAGGCTCCGGCGGCGGCGGCGGTGGCGACGCCGGCGGTGCCACGACGCTGGACATGCTCGTACCGACGTACTCCGAGGGGACGAAGGGCCTCTGGGAAGGCGTGATCGCGGACTTCGAAGCGGCCAACGAAGACATCAAGGTCAACCTGCAGGTCGAGTCGTGGGACAACCTCGAATCGGTGCTCAACACGAAGATCCAGGCGGGCAGCGCACCGGACATCTACAACGGCGGCGCCTTCTCCGGTTTCGCCTCCGAGGGCCTGCTCTACCCGGCTGAGGAAATCGCCTCGGCGGAGACGCTGGCCGACTTCCAGGAATCGTTCGCGGCCAACGAGGAGGTCGAGGGCACGCAGTACGGACTGCCGCTCATCGCCTCGGCCCGGGCCATGTTCTACAACACCGAGCTCTTCGAGGAGGCCGGAATCGACGCGCCTCCGACCACGTGGGACGAGCTCTACGACGCGGCCGAGGCCATCACCGAGGAGACCGGCAAGCCCGGCTACGGCATGCCGCTCGGCTCCGAGGAGGCCCAGGGCGAGGCCCTGATCTGGTTCGGCGGCAACGGTGGCGGCTACGGCGACGAGAACACGATCACCGTCGACACCCCCGAGAACGTCGAGGCGGCCGAGTTCATGCAGAAGATGATCGACGACGGGCTGACCCAGTCCGATCCCGGCTCCACGCAGCGCACCCCGATGCTCAACGTGTTCTTCCAGGGGCAGATCGGCATGGTCTACGGGCTGCCGCAGAACGTCGGCCAGATCGCCGAGGAGTACCCCGACCTGGAGTACGGCATCGCGCAGGTCGCCACGGCGGACGGCTCGCCGGCCACCCTCGGCGTCGCCGACCGCCTCATGGCGTTCCAGAACGACGGCGACAAGGCCGAAGCCATCACGCGGTTCATGGACTACTTCTACTCGCCGGAGGTCTACACGAACTGGGTCGAGTCCGAAGGTTTCCTGCCGACCACCAAGTCCGGTTCTGAGGCGCTGGAGGGCGACGAGGACCTCAAGCCGTTCCTGGACATGCTCCCGGACGCTGTCTTCTACCCGACGACGAACCCGAACTGGAGCGCGACGGACGGTGCGATGAAGAGCCTCTTCGGGCAGATCGGCCAGGGCAAGGCCCCCTCCGACGTCCTCGGCGAGATCCAGCAGCGGGCCGACCGCGGCGCCAACTGACACCCCGGCGGTGGAGGCGGGACGCCCGCCTCCACCGCCGCCGTCGTGCCTCCCGCCACCGAGAGATGAGAACAACCCCATGAGCATCACCCAGTCCCGCGCCACCACGGTGCGCAAGCGGAGCCGGCTGCAGAACCGGGAGGGCCTCCCGGCCGCCCTGCCCTGGATCCTGCCGGTCCTCGTCCTGATCTTCGCCATCGTCGTGTTCCCCGCCGGGTACATGATCTTTAACTCCACGCGGAACATCAGCCAGAGCGGTCTCGACCTGGGTCCGGCCGGCCTCGACAACTTCGCCTTCGTGTTCTCGGACCCGAACCTGCCCCGGATCCTGCTCAACACGGCGGTCTGGGTCCTCGTGGTCGTCACGCTGACCGTCCTGCTGTCGATGGCCCTCGGACAGTTCCTGAACAAGCCCTTCCCGGGCCGCACCCTGGTGCGCATGGCCGTCGTCGTGCCGTGGGCGGCGAGCGTCGTGATGACGACGACCGTCTTCTACTACGGCCTCGAGAACACCTACGGCATCTTCAACAAGTTCCTGGTCGACGTCGGGATCCTCGCCTCGCCGTTCGGGTTCACCAAGAGCGCGATCCCCGCATTCGCAGTCGCGATCGTCGTCGCGGTCTTCGTCTCGATCCCCTTCACGACCTACACGATCCTGGCCGGCCTGCAGGCCGTGCCCGCCGACGCGATCGAGGCGGCGCGGATGGACGGGGCCGGCTCCGCCCGGATCTACTTCTCGGTGGTCCTGCCGCAGCTGCGCGGGGCGATCATCGTCTCGATCCTGATCAACATCATCAACGTCTTCAACAACCTGCCCATCCTGAGGATCATGACCGGCTCCGTGCCCGGCTACGAGGCGGACACCCTCATGACCTACATCTTCAAGGTGCTGCAGTTCGACCGCCAGATCGACGTCGCGAGCGCGTTGAGCGTGCTCAACTTCGGCATCGTGATCCTGATCGTCGCCGCGTACGTCAAGCTCGTCAAGCCCATGAAGGAGGACTGACATGAGCGCAGTCCAGACGCCGCCTACCGCGAAGTCAACACCAGTACGGATCCGCAAGAAGCGGTACGGCGAGGACCAGGTCAGCCTCCGCCGGATGAGCACCCGCGTCGTCATCGGCGTGCTCGTCGCCACCGTCTTCCTGGTGCCCTACGCCGTCATGCTCGTCGGTTCCCTGAAGACCCGCAGCGAGATCCTCTCGGTCCCGCCCATGTACTTCCCCGTGGACACCCTGAACTGGTCCAACTACCTCACCATGTGGGAGACCCCGGAAACCCCGCTGCCGTACAACCTCGCGACGACGGTCATCATCGCGGTCTGCTCGACGCTGCTCGTGCTCCTCGTGGCGACGCCGGCGGCGTACTACACGGCCCGGTTCAAGTTCCCGGGCAAACTGGCGTTCCTCTTCCTCGTCATCATCACCCAGATGCTGCAGCCGGCGGTGCTGACCGCGGGGCTCTTCCGCGAGATGCTCGTCCTCGGGATCAACGACACGTGGCTGGCGATGATCCTGATCAACGCGGCCTTCAACCTCTCGTTTGCGCTGTGGATCATGCACAGCTTCTTCGCGAACATCCCCAAGGAGGTCGACGAGGCGGCCCAGATCGACGGCGCCGGCAAGCTCACGGTGCTCCTGCGCATCAACCTGCCGCTCGTGTGGCCCGGAATCGTCACCGCGGTGATCTTCACGTTCGTCTCGGCGTGGAACGAGTTCGCGGCCGCGCTGGTCATCATGACGACGGCGGAGAACCAGCCACTCTCCGTCGCCCTGACGAAGTTCATCGGCCAGTACGCCACCTCGTGGCAGTACGTCTTCGGCGTCTCGATCGTCTCCATCATCCCGGTGGTCATCCTGTTCGCGCTCATCGAGAAGCGCCTCATCGGCGGGCTGACCGCGGGCGCCGTCAAGTAGCCGCCGCACCGCCGGACACCGACGGCCCGGGACTCAGCCCTACCGGCTGGGTCCCGGGCCGTCGGTGTGTCCGGGCACGGGCTGCTCCACCGGTTGGGTCCGGGCCATCGTCGCGCCCGGGCCGCGGCTGTTCCACCGATGGTTCGCGATGTCAGGTGCCTCCGCCGCCAAACACCCCCGGTTTTTGACATCCATCGCCTGGAGCCTGCCCGCTGCGGAGCTGGCGCGCACCGCGGACACGAAAAAGGCCCGTCTCCCCAGCCATCACTGGGGAGACGGGCCTTCGGCAGAAGACGCCGGGCGGCGCAGGCGGCCGGGCCCGGGGCGGGGTCACGGCCACACTGCAGGCTAGACCGCGCCAGCCGCCGCCCTGCCGGCGGAGACAACCTCGACCACACGCAGGTCCTCGTCCAGGACGACGAGGTCCGAGCGCCGGCCGACGGCCAGGTCGCCGACGTCGTCCCAGCCGACGGCGGCGGCCGGCGTCGTCGACGTCTGTCGCACGGCCGACATCCAGGCCCCGTGGTCGACGACGTGCTCGTCGTCGGCGCCGCCGGCCGGCGCGGCTCCGCGCAGCGCGCGGCGGAAGAGCGCGTCCATGGTCGCCGTGCTCCCAGCGATCGAGCCGCCGCCGGCGACCCGGGCCACGGAGTCGCGGACCTCCACCCGGACCGTCCCGAGTTCGAAGTCGCCGTCGCCGAGCACCGCGGCGGACATCGCGTCGGTCACGTACGCGACCCGCTCGTCGCCGACGGCCGCGCGCACGTGATCGAGCAGGCTCGGGTGCACGTGCACGCCGTCGGCGATGAGCTCGACGGTGACGCGCGGGTCCTCGAGCAGCGCCGCGACGGCCCCCGGCTCCCGGTGATGCAGCGGGGGCATCGCGTTGAACAGGTGGGTTCCGACGCGCGCCCCGGCGCGGATCGCCGCGCGCGTGGTCTCGATATCGGCATCGGTGTGGCCGACCGCTGCGACGGCCCCAGCCCGGGTGATCATCTCGATGGCCTCCAGCGCGCCGGGCAGCTCGGGGGCGATCGTCACCATCCGGATGTGTCCGCGGCCGGCCGCGAGCACCGCCTCGACCTCCGCGGCCTGCGGGTTACGCAGCTGCGCGGGGTCGTGCGCCCCGCAGCGGTCCTCGCTCAGCCACGGGCCCTCGAGGTGGATGCCCCGGACGACGCCGGACTCGACCATGTCCGCAAGCAGCCGCACCGAGGCGAGCAGGCGCTCGGGCGAGAGCGTGACGAGGCTGGCCATCGTCGTCGTCGTCCCTTGCCGCAGGTGCGTCTCGCGGGCCTGCAGGATCGACGCCGTGTCCGTATCGGTGTAGGAGCCCCCGCCGCCGCCGTGCACGTGGATGTCGACGAATCCGGGGATGATCGTCGCGTGCCCGTAGTCGACGTCGACACGCTCGTGGCGCCCGCCGCCGACCGCGAGGATCCGGTCGCCCCGGGTCTCGACCCAGCCGGGTTCGTAGACGCGCTCGGCGGTCACGACGCGCGCGGCAGCCCGCACCACCGTCGCACTCATGAGAGCTCCTCGTCCTCGAACCGCTGCCACGC
The DNA here is from genome assembly GCA_023896275.1 of Kocuria rosea subsp. polaris. GTDB lineage: Bacteria > Actinomycetota > Actinomycetes > Actinomycetales > Micrococcaceae > Zhihengliuella > Zhihengliuella polaris_A. Next base: position 34,534 of record MLDA01000021.1, read on the forward strand.
CGGCCGGTTCGCGTGCGTGTACCGGTAGTAGTCTGTCAGCTCCAGGCGGGCCGCGGCGGCCTCGTCGACCACGACCATCGCGTGCGGGTGCAGCTGCAGCGCCGAGCCGGGGCACATGCTGCTCAGCGGCCCCTCGACCATCGCGTGCACCGCGGCGGCCTTCGACGCCCCGGTCGCCACGAGAACCAGCTCGCGGGCGTCGAGAATCGTGCCGAGGCCCTGGGTCACGCAATGCGTAGGCACGTCATCGGGGGAGGCGAAGAAGCGGGCGTTGTCCGCCCGGGTCTGCGGGGCGAGGGTCTTGATTCGGGTCCGGGAGGCGAACGACGACGTCGGCTCGTTGAAGCCGATGTGCCCGTTGGCGCCGATGCCCAGGATCTGCACGTCCACTCCCCCGGCATCGCGGATGGCGCGTTCGTAGTCCTCCGCCGCGACGTCGAGATCCGCGGCAGAGCCGTCCGGAACGTTCACAAGGTCCGGGGTGAGGCCGACCGGCTCCGTCACGACCGTCCGGATGACCGAGTGATAGCTCTCCGGATGTTCGAGCGGCAAGCCGACGTACTCGTCGAGCGCGAAGGCCCGCACGGCGTCGACCCGCAGGCCGCCCGAGCGCACTCGTTCGGCGAGATCCGCGTAGATGGCCAGCGGGGACGAGCCCGTCGCGAGGCCCAGCACGGCGTCGGGGCGGCGCCGGATGACGGAGGCGACCTTGGCGGCGGCGATCCGCCCAACCTCGGCGGCGGAATCTGCGATGACAACCTGCACGTTTTTCTCCTTGTTACGAGGTGAGGGAAGGAAGGTGGGTTCCGGCGGCGAGGGCGACCGCGCCCTGGACGGGATCGGCGTCGAGCACGCGGACGTCGTGCAGGCCGTGCCCGGCGAGCCGGTCGCGCACGTGGCGCTGCAGCAGCGGCTGGTTCACAGCCATCCCGCCGGCCATGACGACCGGCAGCGGCCGCGTCCCGGCGGGGCCTGCGAGCCGTCCGGCAACGCGGGCGACGAGATAGGCCAGCGCGTCGGCGGCACCGGCGACGATGACGCTGGCGGCGGGGTCGCCGGCCGCGGCCAGCTCGAAAACGACGCGGGAGCGGCTGGCCCAGTAGCGGCGCTCCGGATTCGCGTAGAAGTGCCCGAGCAGCTCCTCAACCCCCTGCAACCCGCAGTCGGCCGCGAGCTGCTGGGACAGCCGGTCCGGCCCGTCGCCGAGATCGATGAGCTCGAGCGCGTGGCGGACGGCGGCGCGGGCCACCCAGTAGCCGCTGCCCTCGTCGCCGAGCAAGTAACCCCACCCGCCGACGCGGGCCTCGCGCGCCGCCTCGGCGCCGTCACCGGGCGCCCGGCCCCACGCGACCGACCCGGTCCCGGCGATGAGCGCGATGCCGGCCTCGAGCCCGGCGGCCGCGAGCAGCAGCGCCGTGTCGTGCACAACCGTGACTGCGGCACCCGGAGCGTGCCGGGTGAGCAGCGCGGCGAACTCGGCCCGCGACTCGTCGGTGTCTGCCCCGGCGACGCCGGCGCAGATCCGCTCCGGGCGCGGGTTGCCGTCCGTGAGGCGGGCGAACACGGAGGCCAGCTGACGCCCGGCCTCCTGGACCCCGACCGAGGACGGGTTGGCACTGCCGGCCAGGACCTCGGCGGTCTGCACGCCGTCGATCGTGAGTACGGCGTGGGTCTTCGACCCGCCGACATCGAGTCCGACGACGGCGCCGCGCGCCTGCGAGCCCGCGTTCACGCGGCGCCGTTCGGGTGGGTGGCACGGCCGGCGGCGCCGTCGTCGTGCTCTGCCTCCGCGGGCCACTGCCCGCCGTTCTCCCAGTAGCCGGCGATGTCCTCGAGCGGACGGTTCTTGGTCTCGGGGGCCAGACGGTGCACGAAGACGAAGGCGCCGACGGCCAGCAGGCCGAAGACCACGAAGGTGCCGCCGCCGCCGAGCCGCGTGAGCATCGTCAGGAAGATCGCGGCGACGGCCGCGTTGGCCATGAGGTTGGCCGTGAGCATCGCGCTCGCGCCGAGGGAGCGCAGGTGCGAGGGCAGGGACTCGCCCGCGTAGACCCACACGAGCGAGCCGAACCCGAACGTGAAGCCCACCGTGAAGAGGATCAGGCCGACGAAGCCGAGGACCGTGAGGAACCCGCCGAAGTTGTCGCCGAGCATGAAGGTGGCGACGAGCAGCGCGTTGGCGATGACCATGATGCCGATGCCGGTGAGCAGGATCGGACGGCGGCCCATCCGGTCGATCAGGCTGAAGGAGAGGAACACGGCGAGCAGGCCGGCGACCTGGACGAGCGCGGGCAGGCCGAGCAGTGCGGCGTTGCCCTCGAAGCCCATGGCCTCGAAGATGCGCGGGCTGTAGTAGACGATCGCGTTGATGCCCGTGATCTGGACGAAGAAACCGAGGCCGACGACGAAGACCGTGGCGCGCAGGTACGGGTGGCGGATGAGCGCGCGCCAAGTGTTCTGGCGGGGCGAGTCGTTGGCCTCGCGCATCTCGGCGAGCTCCCGGTCGACGAGGACCGGGTCCGGCTCGACGCGTTCGAGGGTGCGCCGGGCGTCGTCGTACCGGCCGCGCATCGCGTACCAGCGGGCGGTGTCGGGCAGCTTGGCGATGAGCAGCGCGATGATCACGCCGGGGATGAACGCGGCGGCCAGCATCCAGCGCCAGTTCTCGCCGGCGGCGAGGGCCCAGGCGACGAGGTAGCCGAGGATGATGCCGACCACGGTCGCCACCTGGTAGAGGACCAGGAACGCGCCGCGGACCTTGGCCGGGGCGGACTCGGCGACGAAGACCGGGACGACGACGACGGAGACGCCGATCGTCAGGCCCAGCAGGAAGCGGGCGCCGATGAGCACCGGGACGTCCCAGGCGAGGCCCGAGAGCAGCGAGAAGAGCGCGTAGGTGACGGCGACGAGGACCATCGTCGACTTGCGGCCGATCCGGTTGGAGAGCGCGCCGGCGAAGAGCGCGCCGAAGATCTCACCGATGACGACGGCGGTGGTCACGGTCTGCTGCTGGGCGACGCTGAGCGAGAACTCGTCCGTGACGAACAGCAGGGCCCCGGCGATGTTCGACGAGTCGTAGCCGTAGATGATCCCGAGGGTGGCCGCGGCGACCGCGACCATGAGGCTCAGTCTCGAGGACTGGCGAATCTCTTTGACAATGCCCACGCTGGCATCCTTCCTGATGAGTGAGTCAAACGCCGTCGACTTCGAGGCGCCCGGTGCATTGGTTTGGAAAACTAGACCAATATCGCTGGTGTTAAAATTGGCATAGACCAATATGATGTGTCAAGGATTACATCAAGGAGGGGGACGAGGAGAGCATGAGCCTGCCCAAGTACTACGAGCAGAAACTGCGCATCCTGGAGATCATCGGGACGTCGTCGCCGGGCACGATGATCCCCACCGAGCGCGAGCTCGCGGAGCGGTTCGAGACCTCCCGAACCACCATTCGCAAGGCCATCGCCGAGCTCGTCGTCGAGGGACGACTCGAGCGCACGCAGGGGCGCGGCACGTTCGTAGCGGACCCGAAGAAGATCCACGTGCGGCAGATGACGTCCTTCAGCCAGGACATGACCGGCTACAAGACCGACAGCATCGTCCTGGACCTCGAGCGCGTACCGGCCACCGAGGAGATGGCCGTGCACCTGGACGTGCCGGCCGGCTCGACCGTCACCCGACTGCGCCGCCTCCGCCGGCAGGAGACCGAGCCGCTCGCCATCGAGACGGCCCACCTGCCCGGCGAGCTGCCGGGACTCGAGGCGGAGCTGGCCGAGCGCGGATCGCTCTACGCGACACTGCGGGAGGCGTTCGGGATCGACATCTCCGCCGCCGAGGACCACATCGAGACGGCCCTCGCGGCCGCCGGCGACGCGGAGGTGCTCGGCGTCGACACGGGCCACCCGCTGCTACTGGTCCACCGCACCGCCTGGGACGAGCACGGCCGGGCCGCCGAGTGGACGCGCGGCCTGTTCCGCGGCGACCGCTTCCGGTTCATCGCGCGCATCAGCAAGTGAGCACCGCTCACGGCCTACGCCCAGCAATCCTGCGTACCTTGTGGTCATGACCGGTCTCGATCCTGCCGCCCGCCTGTGGGCACCGCGGCACCGCGGCTGGAAACTCGCCCACCACCTGCTGCCGGCCTTCGTCCTGGTCGCCGTGCTGCTCGGCGCAGGCATCTGGGGCCTCTCGGCCCAGGAATGGCTCATGTCCGCCCCCTTGCTCGCGCTCGGCGTGGGCGTCGGGTGGTCGATCGTGCGCGAGTACCGCCGCCGCCGCGGCGACGAACCACCGGAAACCGCCGCCGTCGTCACGTCCACGGGCCGCCGCGCGGCCACCCGCTTCGCGACGACCCGCGCCTCCGCCTACACGGGCGGCCTCACCGTGGGCGTCGCCGTCGTCACGCTGATCAGCGCCTTCGCGCTGGGAGCGGACACGATCACCGAGTACGACGGCGCCACGCACCTGCTCCCGATCCTCGCCTCCGTCATGCTCCTGGGCGTGGGCCTGACCGTCATGATCGAGGGGATCCGGATGCTCAAGCTCTCGACCGAGCAGCGGCCCGGGGTCTACCTGACGCGCAGCCGGATCGTGCTTGTGGGGCAGCAGCCGAGCACCGAGCTGTTCTGGAAGGACGTCACCAGCGTGCGCGCCGAGGACCCCGCCAAGCACGGGCCGCTGGGCCAGCGCCGGCCGCTCGGCGAGCGCGGCCCGAGCCGGATCGTGGTGCGCCACCGCCCGGACGGCGGCACGGCCGAGGAGCGCATGACGATCCTCGTCCAGTACCTCACGTGCGACCCGAACCTGCTGCTCGCGGCGATCGAGCACTACGCCGCGGAGCCGGCGGATCGGCCCAAGCTGGGCACGGACGAGGCGCTGGCCTCCTGACTCACCCCGACGGCGCGGACCTCGACACCTGAGAGGTGACGCCTGAAAGTCATCGTTCACAAATACGACGACCTCGGTTAGCATCGATTCGTACACCCTGTGCGCGCGGTCACGTTCTGTTCATCAGCTCGCAACGTCCGTTCGCTTTGATGGTGTCCTGACTTTCATCCACTCCACCGGGGGACTTCATGCCCAAACGCACAGCCGGTCGCGCCTCGACGCGCTCCGGACTCACTCGCACAGCCGGGGCGGCGGCAGTTGCCGCGCTCGGCACCGCACTGCTGGCACCGATGGCGAACGCCGCCGTCGTACCGGTCGAGATCGACCTGATCGCCATCAATGACTTCCACGGCCGTATCTCCGAGGACCTGTTCAACGGCAGCGTCGGTGCGGCCGCGATCGGCACCGCCGTGAAGGCCTTCGAGGCGGAGAACCCGAACACCTTGTTCGTCTCCGCGGGCGACAACATCGGCGCGTCGACCTTCGAGTCGATGTCCCAGGAGGACAACCCGACGATCGACGCCCTCGGGGCTGCCGGCCTCTCGGTCTCCAGCGTCGGCAACCACGAGTTCGACCGCGGTTTCGACGACCTCGCCGGCCGCGTCGTCGACCGCTGGGCCGCCTCGACCGGCCTGCCCGGCGGCGACCTGACGCTCGGCGCCAACGTCTACACGAAGGGCACCACCGAACCCGCCCTGCAGGAGTACGCGATCCGCGAGTTCGACGGCGTGAGCGTCGGCTTCATCGGCACCGTCACCGAGCAGACCGGCACGCTGGTCTCCCCCGACGGCATCGCCGACATCGAGTTCGGCAGCCAGGTCGAGGCCGTCAACCGCGTCTCCGCCCAGCTTTCGGACGGCGACGACGCCAACGGCGAGGCCGACGTGATCGTGGTCCTGACGCACGACGGCGCCGAGACCGAGGACTGCTCCGCGGTCGCCTCGGCCCAGACCGGCTACGGCAACCTGATCCGCAACGCGTCCCCGGAAGTCGACGCGTTCTTCTCCGGCCACACCCACATGGGTTACGCCTGCCAGATCCCGGGACCGGACGGGACGAACCGCGCCGTGCTCCAGGGCAACGACTACGGCAGCACGTTCAGCCACGTCAGCCTCTCGGTCGACCCCGTGACGGGCGACGTCGTGGATTCCGCCGCCGCACTTGTCAATCTGGCGGAGCGCGGCTACGAACCCGACCCGGAGATCCAGGCGATCGTCGACGAGGCGGTCGCACAGGCGGAGATCGTCGGCGGGCGCGAGCTCGGCAAGATCTCGGACGACATCCTGCGCGGCGGAACGGTGCCCGGCGATGACCGCGGCGTCGAGTCCACGCTCGGCAACCTGGTCGCCGACATCCACCTGTGGGCGACGTCCAACGACTCCTACGCGGGCGAGCCGGCCGTCATGGCCTTCATGAACCCGGGCGGTTTGCGTGCCGACCTCCTCTACGGCGAGGACGGCGTGGTGACCTTCAAGGAGGCCGCCGACGTCCAGCCGTTCGCGAACACGCTGATCACGATGGACCTGACCGGCGCGCAGGTCAAGGCCGTGCTCGAGGAGCAGTGGCAGCCGGGCAATGACCGGCCGAAGCTGCACCTGGGCATCTCCGAGGGCCTGCAGTACTGGTACGACGACGAGGCCGCCCACGGCGAGCACGTCACCGCCATCGAGTTCGGCGGCGAGCCGCTGGACATGGCGGCGACCTACCGGGTCGTGACGAACTCGTTCCTGGCCTCCGGCGGCGACAACTTCACCACGTTCGCGGCGGGGACGAACCGCGCCGACTCCGGCCAGGTCGACATCGACGCCACCGTCGCCTACTTCGGTGCCCACGACGTCGTCGACCCGGCCCCGCTCGGCCGCGCGGCAGTGGCCGAGGAGTCGACTCCCACGCCGACTCCGACGCCGGATCCGACCGAAGAACCGACGGAAGAGCCCAGCGAGGAGCCGACGCCGAGTGAGGCGCCGACCACGGAACCCAGCGAATCGGCCAAGCCCACCGAGGCCACCGCGGACCCCACCAGCGAGCCGACCACCGACGCCCCGAGCAGCCAGCCCGCGGACGACGGCGAGCTCGCCAAGACCGGTGCCACCACCGCGTGGCTGGTCGGTGCGGGATCGCTGCTGCTGGTGCTCGGCATCGTGCTGATGATGCTGCGCCGCAACCCGGCGGCGAAGCACTAACCCGACGCACCGCCGACGGCGGGCGGGAGGCCACCACAGTGGTCCCCCGCCCGCCGTCGGCGCGTTCCCGGTACTGTTGAACGCGATGAACAACGACGAATCCTCACGCGGCTGGCTCGCCGAACGCCTGCTGCCCGGCGGCACCGAACCGGACCCCCGGTTCACGCTCGCCAACGAGCGCACCTTCCTGGCGTGGATCCGCACGTCGCTCGCGTTCCTCGCCGGCGGCATCGCGCTCGAGGCGTTCGCCCTGGACCTCTTCAACGACGAGTTCCGACGCGGCCTGGCCGCCTTCATCATCTGCGTCGGCCTGCTGATCGCGCTCGGCGCGGGCGTGCGCTGGCTGCGCGTCGAGCACCGGATGCGTCAGCGCAAGCCGCTCCCGTTGCCGCTCATCGTGCCGCTGCTCGGCCTGAGTTCTGCGTTCGCGGCGGCGACCATCCTCGTCGTCCTGGCCCTGGAGTAGCCGTGCCGGACGCGCCCGCTCCCCCGCCCACCCCGACGTACCACGGCGACCCGGGCCTGCAGCCCGAGCGCACCATCCTCTCGTGGGGGCGCACGATGCTCTCGATCACCGTCGTCGGCGCCGTATTCCTGCGCTGGCTGCCGCACTACGGCGGCTGGATGGTCGCGCTCGCCGTGGCGGCGTCCGTCGTCGCACTCTCGATCTACGTGACCCAGCGTCTGCGTTACCGGCGGCAGGCGGGCGGCATCCGCGAGGAGGCGCTGCAGGCGGACGTCGTGGCCATCCTCGGCACGACGGCGGCCGTCGCCGCCCTCGGGGTCCTCGGCATCGTTGCCGTGCTCGCCACGACGCCCTGACCGACGCGCGTGCGCCGCGGTTACCGTGCGGTAGTCTCCGTGGGAGACACGCATCGACGAAGGAGAACTTCATGGGCATCTGGTTCGGGTCCCCGGACGTCGCCGATCTCGCGGTGCTCGGCGCCGGGACGCTGAGCGAGCACATCGGCATCGAATTCACGCACGTCGGCGAGGAGACGATCGCCGCGTCGATGCCCGTGGACCCGCGCACGGTCCAGCCGGCCGGTGTCCTGCACGGCGGCGCGTCGGTGGTCCTCGCGGAGACACTCGCCTCGGTCGGCGGCCACCTCACGGTCGACCCCGAACGCTTCCAGGTCTTCGGCCAGGAGATCAACGCGAACCACGTGCGCCCCGGCCTGCCGGGCACGCGCGTTCACGGCACGGCCGCGCCGCTCGCGATCGGTCGCCGCTCCCAGGTGTGGGAGGTCAAGATCGTGAACGACGACGGCAAGCTCGTCTGCGTCTCGCGCTGCACGCTCGCGGTGGTCCCGACCGACCGGTCTGACCGCGCATGACGGCGCGGCCTGCTCGGCGGATTCTGCGCTGGACCGCCGGCCTGCTCGGCGGTCTCCTTGTGGTGGCGGCCGCCGGGATCGTCATCTGGAGCCAGACCGGCGTCTACGCCGCGGAAGACGACGCGGTCGCCTCAGTGCGATCGAATCCGGCGATCGCCGTCACCGAAGACCGGGGCCAGTTGGTCCTCGCCCCTGCCGACGGGGGCAGCGGCGTCGGACTGGTGTTCATTCCCGGGGCGAAGGTCGAGCCGTGGTCCTACGCCGCGAAGCTCCAAGACCTCGTCGCTGAGGAGGGGCTGACCGTCGTCGTCACCCACCCGTGGCTGAATCTGGCCTTCTTCGACCCGCGGCCGCTGGACTCGTTCACCTCCAGCGCAGCCGGCGTACATTCCTGGTTCGTCGGTGGGCACTCCCTGGGCGGCGTGCGCGCCTGCCAGCTCGCCCCAGACGCCGACGGCCTCATCCTCTTCGCGTCCTACTGCGCGACGGATCTGAGCACTCAGGACGTCCCAGTACTCAGCATCGCCGGCTCCGCGGACGGACTCTCGACGCCACAGAAGATCGCGGCATCCCGCGCGACATTGCCGACAGACGCTGTGCTCGTCGAAATACCTGAGGCTGCCCACTCATCCTTCGGGGACTACGGCCCCCAGGCAGGCGACGGCGTACCGGGCATCGACGACGCGTCGATGACCGCGGAGATCACGGAGCTGGTCAGCGACTTCGTCGCGCCCTAGACCCGCGCCCGGGCCGAGCAGACTGCCCCGAACAGGCTGCCAAGTCTCAAGATTTTGCAATCTTTGGCTTCCTCGAACAACGTCCATCGTCCACGCTGCCCTAGGCTGGCGTGCTGTTCGCCCCGCCGACCGCTCGTGGCCCCCGGGGCATTTCTACGTGCCTTTGGGGAGGACACGCTCATGAATCTCAGCACTCCAACTCATGCCGGTTCGGGCCAGGGACTAGCCCGCCGCTCGGTCGTCACCGCAGCCGCCTGGTCAGTGCCCGTCATCGCCGCAGCCGTCGCCGCGCCCATGGCGGCCGCATCCGGCACCAACACGTCGTGTGCCGTGATCCCGGTCGGCGGCTTCGAGGTCATCGGCGGCAGCCTCAGCAGCAATGGGTCCATCGGGTCCTCGCCGGAGACCGACGGCAACTTCGGCACGGGCTGGACCCCCGCCAAGGAGCCGGCCGGCGATTGGTCCACCGGCTTCACGCAGACGGACTTCGCCGTCGCCCCGGCACCGGCCAGTTGGTGGCAGGGCGGCGGCGAGGTCGCCGAACCGGGCTTCCTCTCCCTCGACGACCACGACAACACCGACGGCGCCTCGCAGGAGCCGGTCACCGTAGCCCTGCAGTTCGCCGTCGACGTGACGGCCGGAACCACCTACGACTTCGTGCTTCCGATCTACACCGCGGCCGGATACCTGGGCACCCAGCACCTGGACGTCTCCATTACGGGCGCGGGCGTCTCCCTGCCCGGGGTCGTGCAAGGCTACGTGGGCAACAAGTCCATCTCGGTGGTCCCCGCCGCGGTCGACGGATACTCCGCGCTGGGCGCATCGCAGACGCCGGCCGTCTCGTTCACCCCCACCTCGAGCGGCCTCGTCTTCTTCGCCTACACCTTCACGCTGTCCTACGTCAGCGGCGGCGCACGGCAGAATGCCGACATGCTGGTCCAGGCGCCTCAGCTGACCAGCTGCGCCTGATCCATCGCTGTCTTCCATCCTCCGCAGTCGCGGGGTATGGAAGACTCTGGCCATGGCTAATTCGCGCATCGTCATCACCTACTGCACCCAATGCAAGTGGCTGCTGCGCGCCCAGTGGTATCAGGGCGAACTGCTCCAGACGTTCTCCGAGGAACTCGGCGAGGTCGCTCTGGCCCCGACGACGGGCGGCGTCTTCCGCGTCGACGTCGACAACGTGCCCGTCTGGAACCGCAAGCGCGACGGCGGGTTCCCCGACGTCGCCGAGCTCAAGCGGCGAGTGCGCGACGTCGTCGCGCCGCACAAGCACCTGGGCCACATCGACCGCGTGACGCTCGGGGACCCCGAGGACTTCGACGACCTGAACTGACCTCCGCCTGCGCCCGCGCTATCCCGCGAGGGCCAGGGCGGCCGCGGAGCCGAGCCCCAGGAGCCCGACGACGGGTGTCCAGTAGCGGTCGTCGGCGCGGGCGAATCCGGTGTTCCGCACGCGCTTGGTGATGCCCACGTAGCGGCCCTCGCCGACGACGCGCACGGCGAGGACCACCAGCGCCGCGATCGCACACCAACGCCAGAGCGACCACTCCGCCCCGAGGGCAAGCGCCGTCACCACGACCACGTACGCCGCGAGCGCTCCCGCAACGGCAAGCGTGGCGCCGCGCCCCGGGCGTCCCAGCGGCTCCCGGCTCCCGAGTGCCTGCGGCAGCGCGTCTTGGAGCCCGCGCCGCACGCCGGTCGCCCAGGCGACGTGGAACCCTGCAGCGACGACCGCCGCCCCTGCGGCCACCACGACGACGGCGATCAGCAGCGCCGGTGGCAGCGCCCCGGCGGCCCCGAGGGCGAGCACCCCCGCGGCCGTGAACAGCGGCCACGCCAGATGACCGGGCATGCAGGCGTGAATCGCCACGGCGGAGAACAGGCAGACCAGCCCGAACGCGACGCCGACCGGCAACCCGAGCAGCGCCGCGGAGAGGCCCCACCACGCCAGCGAGGTCAGGTGCCAGGCCGCGCGCAGCAGGCGCTGGGCCGTGCGCCGGCTGAGCGCGAGCTCCCACGATCCGGCGAAGAGCGGACGCAACACGATCCGTTCGCCGAGGATCGAGTGCAGGACCCCGACCAGGATGAGCAGTACGGCAGCGGCGGTATTCATCGGACCCTCCATACGGTGACGTATGTTCACCGTAGCCATACGGTGGCGTATGGTCAAGGTTATGGCTTCCCTCACCGCCGACGACTGGATCCGCGCCGCCGCCGCCCATTTGGCTGCCAACGGGGTCGACGCCGTGCGCGTCGAACCACTCGCCGCCTCGCTCGGGGTCTCCAAAGGCAGCTTCTACTGGCACTTCGCCAACCGCGACGCGCTGCTCGACGCCGTGCTCGAGTGGTGGCGCCGCGCGGGCGTCTCCGACGTCGTCGCGCAGCTCGAGCAGCAGGAGTCCGAACCGGGGGCCCGGCTGCGCGCACTGCTGCTGCGGGCGTTCGCCCACCGGGACTGCGGGTTCGACGTCGGCGTGCGCGCCTGGGCGGCCCGGGAGCCGCGCGCGCACGAGGCGGCACGCGAGGTCGACGGCGTGCGCACGGACTACGTCGTCAGCCTGCTCCGCGCGGCGGGCGCCCCGGACCCCGAGCGGCGCGCCGCCGTCGTCTATCGAGCGCTCCTCGGCGACTACGCGCTGCGTGCTGCCGGGGCCGAGGGCCTCGAGGGGCCAGCGGTGGAGGACCTCATATCGTGGGCGCTCGGGCACCACTGACGCGCGCCGTGGGGCGCCGCGATGCTCGCCGTCGCGTGGACGCTACTTGAGCAGTTGCTTGTAGGGCACGGACGGATCGGCGAGCCGGGCGGGATCCGCCGCGATTCCCCGGTCGATGAGGCGTCGGGCCACGCGGACCGCCACTCCACCGTCGATCGCCGCGGCACCGACGACCCGCTGCCCGTCTCCGGCGGGCGCGAGCCGGAACGCGGCCTGCACCCGTCCCGACGCGTCGGCACGCGTAACCGTCGTCTCGCCCGCACTCATGTCGCCGACGCCCTCGACGTGCACGCCGTGCCGATCGGACCAGAACCACGGCGCGGTCGGGGCGGGCGGCTCCTGGCCCAGCATGGCAGCCGCGGCGGCCGTCCCGGCGTGCATCGCGTTCTCCCAGTGCTCGGCCCGGCGGCCCAGACTGCCGTCGTCGTGACGGGGACGCGCACAGTCCCCCACGGCCCAGACACGCGGGTGGCTCGTGCGCTGACCGGCGTCGGTCAGGATGCCGCCGTCGACGTCGAGGCCTGCCACCTCGGCGAGCGCCGTCTCCGGCTCGATGCCGATCCCGACCAGCACGACGTCGGCGCTCACCACGCTGCCGTTGGCGAACTCGATGCTGTGCTCACCGGCAGTGGCGCGGATCGCCGCCGGCGCGGCGGTGATAACGCGGATCCCGGCTTCGGCGTGCATCGCGTGCAGACGCTCGGCGAGCTCACGGCCGATGGCGGGGACGAGCGGCGGATCGACGGGCTCGATCAGCGTGACCTCAGCATCAAACCCGCGGGCCACCGAGGCGGCCTCGGCTCCGATGAGCCCGGCGCCGATCAGCGCCAACCGGGTCCCGGGCCGCAGCCTGGACCGCAGCGCCTCCGCGTCGGCGCGCGTGCGCAGCACGAGCAGGGAGTCGAGGTCCCCGCCGGGGATCGGGAGCGCGCGGGCCCGGCCGCCGGTCGCGAAGACCACACGATCCGCGAGCAGCCGGCCGCCGTCGGACAGCGTCACGGCGACCCGGCCGTCGTCGTCCGCGGGATCCGGCAGGTCGACGGCGGTGGCTGAGGCCGCGTAGACATCGACGTGACGCTCGGCGAACCAGTGCGGCTCGACGAAGAGCAGCTGCTCGGCGTCGATGCCGCCGGCCAGGAATTCCTTGCTCAGCGGCGGGCGATCGTAGGGCAGCCCCTCAGGGTCGACGACCGCGATCGTGCCGGCGAATCCGCGGCCGCGCAGCTGCTGGACGACGGTGAATCCGCCCAGGCCGCCGCCGACGACGATGACCGATTCCACGTCAGGCCTGTGTTGTCGCGGGTTCGCCCGGGTACAGCAACAACTCGCCGTCGCGGACCTCGACCCGGTGGGTGCGGGCGTTCTCGGTCGCGGGCAGGCAGAGCGCCTTGCCGGTCTTCAGGCAGAAGGCCGCCGCGTGCAGCGGGCACTCGACCTGGTCGTCCTCGATGAAACCGTCCGCGAGGGACGCCTCCTCGTGTGTGCATTCGTCGTCGAGGGCGTAGAAGTTCCCGTCTTCGGCGTGGAAGATCGAGATGTCGACGCCGGTGCTGTTGTCGCCCCCGTCGAGGACGCGTGCCTCGCCGACCGGGATGTCGTCGACGCTGCCGATGTTGATGGGTTGGCTCATGATTCTCCGTACGTAGTCGCGGCCTCTCACCAGCACCCTACCTACTGATGAGGGGCCGCGGCACCACGGTTCACTGCTGGGGAAGAACCATGGCCTTCAACGCGTTCGGTTCGCGCCCGTTGACGGTCATCGCGGCCTCCGTCTCCGCGAGGGGGAATCGGTGCGTGATGACGGAGTCGACGTCGACCGCCCCGGAGGCGATGAGCTCGAGCGCGGCCGGGTAACAGTTCGCGTATCGGAAGATGCCCGTCACGGTAAGTTCGCGACCCTGGATGAGCGGCACCTCGATCGGGACCGTGTCGGCCCCCATGCCGACGAGCACGACCCGGCCGGCCGGCGCCATCTGCCGCATGCCCGACTTCACGGCGGGCGCGGCACCCGAGCACTCGAGCAGGACGTCGTACTCGCCCGTCTCGCCCGAGTCCGCGCGGCGGGTCTCGAATCCCAGGACGGCGGCGGCGTCGAGCCGGAAATCGCTCAGGTCCGTGACGACGATCCGGCTGGCCCCGAAGGCGCGGGCGACCTGCGCCGCGAGCAGCCCGATCGGCCCGGCCCCCGTGATCAGGACGCGGTCCCCCAGGCCGACGCCGGCCTTCCGGCAGGACCACACTCCGACCGAGACGGGCTCGGCCATCGAGGCCCGCTCCGCGTCCACACCGTCCGGGGCCCGGTGCGCGAAGGAGGCGTCGATCGCGACGAACCGGCTGATCGCGCCGTCGACCGGCGGGGTCGCGAAGAAGACGACGTCGGGGCACAGGTTGTAGCGTCCGGCCAGACATTCCTTGCAGTCGCGGCAGGGCACTCCGGGTTCCATGGCGACGAGCTCGCCCAAGCGCGACTCGGGCACACCGGCGCCGACGGCGCAGATCCGACCGGCGGCCTCGTGCCCGATGATCATCGGCTGCTCGACGACGAAGTCGCCGATGCGGCCGTGCTCGTAATAATGCACGTCGGATCCGCAGATGCCGACGGCCTGCACCTCGACGAGCACCTGGCCGGCTGCGGGCTCCGGCACGCGCCGGTCCTCGATCCGCAGGTCGTGCGTCGCGTAGAGGACCGCGCTCGGGTTCTTCTCAGTCATTGCTCTGTCCTTTCAATCCGGGGCCGGTGCGCCGGCTCCCACGCGAGTATCTATTCGCCCGTCACGGCGCCGAGGGTCAGGCCGGTGACGAGCCATTTCCGCACGGCAAGCCCGACCAGGATCATGGGCACCACCACGATGGTGCCGATGGCCGTGAGCTGGCCCCAGTCGACGCCGGTCTGGGTGACCAGCTGCGTCGCGGCGATGGGCAGGGTCTGGGAATTCGGCCCGGAGATGACCGTCGCAAACGCGTAGTCGTTCCAGGCGAAGACGAGGCAGAGCACCGCCGTCGTCACCATGCCGGCCTTGGTCAGCGGCAGGGAGACGTACCAGAACGTCTGCCACGGGCTGCAGCCGGAAACCTTCGCTGACTCCTCGAGGGAGGGCGGAATGGCCTCGAAGAACGCGCTCATGATCCAGATCGCGAACGGCAGGTTGAAGCTCAGGTACGCCAGGATCAGTCCGGGCAGCGTGTCGAGCAGCCCCGCGAACCGGAAAACGAGGAACAGCGGCAGCACGACGGCGGCGATCGGAGCCATGCGCGTAGAGATGAACCAGAAGGACAGGCCCTTCTTGCCCTTGAACGCGGTGCGGGCGAGCCCGTAGCCGCCGAGTGTGCCGAGCACCGTCGCGATGACGGCGGAGCCGACCGCAGCGATGATCGAGTTGATCAGATACGGGCTGAGGTTGTTGGCCCCGGTGAACAGGTTGACGTAGTTCTGCCCGGTCGGGGTGAAGAACCACATCGGGTCGGCGGAGGTGACGTCGCCCGAGCCCTTGAAGGAGCCGAGGAGCATCCAGAGCAACGGCACGACCGTCCAGAGCAGGGCGGCTACTACGAACACCCAGGTGAGCACGGTGCCGAGGGTGAGGCGTGTGGGCCGGGGGCGCAGGGAGAGCGCCGGGCCGGGATTCCGAGGGGCGTCTACGGCGGGTGCGGCGGACATCAGTTCTCCTCCTTCTCGCCCATGAGGCGAACGAAGAATCGGGCGATGAGGATGGTCAGCACCAGCATCATGATGCCGATGACGGCCGCGTAGCCGAGGTCGAAGAACCGGAACGCGGCTTCGTACAGCCGGACGGGGATGATCTTGGTGGCATCCGCCGGCCCGCCGTTAGTCGTGACGTAGATGATGTCGAAGTAGCGGACCGCATCCATGGAGCGGATCAGGATGGCTACGAGCAGGATCGGCCGGATCGACGGCAAGACCATGTGCCAGAACTTCTTCCACTCGCTTGCACCGTCCAGGGAGGCGGCCTCCAGGACCGACGGGTTCACGCCGGAGAGCCCGGCCAGCGTGATCAGGGCGATGAGCGGGGTCCATTCCCAGACGTCCATCAGGACGACGGCGGCGAACGCCGAGACCGGGTGGCCGAGCACGTCCTGGGTGATGCCGATCGACTGCAGCAGGTTCGCATACAGCCCGAACGTGGGGTCGAGCAGGTACCGGCCGAGTAGACCGACGATCGAGGGGGCCACGAACATGGGCAGCAGGATCAGCGGCAGCACGAGTCCGCGGCCGCGGACCAGCCGGTTCAGCGCGATGGCGATGGCGACGCCGAGGACCAGCTCGATGCCCAGCGTGGAGACGAAGAACGCGAGCGTGGTGGCCCAGCTCTTCCAGAGTTCGACGTCGCCGAAGGCGCGGGCCCAGTTGTCGAGCCCGGCGAACTCGAGCCGGAGTCCGCCGAGGAGCCGGACCTTGGAGAAGCTCATCAGGATGAGCATGACCAGCGGGATGATGGAGAGGACGCCGAGCAGGGTGATGCCCGGGGCCATGAGCCAGCCGGTGAACGTGATCTTTCGCGACCCGGCCGGCCGCGCCGTCCTGTCCGGTTGAACGGACGCCTGGACTTGCGTACGGGAGACGCTCATGCCGCCCACCCCCTGGCAACGATGCCGTCGATTCGACTCTTGGCATCGCCCATGGCCTGCCGCGGGTCCTTCTGGCCGGCGAGCATGCGTGAGACTTCGGTGAACAGGGCCGTGTCACACTCGTTCCACATGGGGATCTTGGGCCGGAGCCCGATTTTCTCGTCCTCCCAGGCCGCGCTCATGGTCGCCGCCGTGAGCATGTTCGGCAGCTCGGTCGGGCGCTCGGAGGCCGCCCTGACCTCGGGCAGCTCGTAGACCGAGGTGCGGGTCGGCGTGCCGCCGCCCGCGGTGGACTTGAGATTGTCGAGCTGCGTCTGCGGTGCCGTCGCCCAGTTGACGAACAACCAGGCGGCGCCTCGGCGGGCGCCGGACGCGGTGGCGCTGATGCCGATCCCCGTGCCGCCGAAGTGGTTGCTGGTGCCCTTCGGGCCGCGCGGCATCGGCGCGTAGCCGACCTTGCCGGGCAGCTCGGACTCGTTGGGCGCCGCGAATTCGTGCCAGTTCGGCGCCATGGCGATCTGTCCGGCACGCAGCGCGGCTCCGACGCCGTCCCAGTCCCAGCCGAGCGATCCCGGGTGGGCGATGGAGATGAGCCGGTCGTAGAACTCGGCCGCCGCGATCGCCTCCTCCGAGTCGAGCAGGCAGGGGCCCGGATCCTCCGCACCGCGCAGGCCGACCTCGCGGCCGTTGGCGAAGTAATCCCCTCCGTAGGACCACAGGACGTTGGAGAAGTCGCACATGAGCGAGTCGTGCTGCTTGGCCTGGTGGCCGGTGCCGTAGGGGATCTCGTCCACGTTCTCGTTGATCCACTCAGCGATCAGGTAGTACTCCTCCCACGTCCGCTCGCCCGACGGGGTCGGATCGAATCCGAGATCGGCGGACATCCGGTCGTGGTACTTCTCGAAGATGTCGATCCGGTACTGCCAGATCATCGTGGGGCAGTCGTAGGGCAGCGCGTAGATCGCGTCCGAGTCACCGAACGTCCCGCACGCCTCGAGCTGCGTCGGAATGAAGTCCTCGAAGCCGCCCTCGACCTCGGGGTAGGAGGGGTCGTCGGCGAATTCACGCAAGTCAGCGAACCCGGCGGCGTAGGGAGCCAGCACCTGATACGGGTCGGCGTAGATGACGTCGTACTGCGCCTGGCCGCCGGCCAGGTCGAGGGCGACCCGCTGCACGAGTGCCTGCAGCTCGAGGCTCACGATGTTGACCCTGATCCCGGTCAGGTCGGTGAACGGTTTGAGGTTCGCGGCGATCGCCGCGGTCGGCGCGGTGTTCTCCGAGATGAAGTTGATCGTGGTCCCGGCGAAACGCCGCCAAGGGTCCGTCCCCGGGGCGAGCGTCGGCACGGGGGCCATGGCGTTCGTCGTGCCGCAGGCGGTCAGCCCGCCCAGGGCCGCGAGCGAGAGTCCGCCGGCGCGGAGCATCTGCCTCCGCGTCAGCGCTGGTGCGCGTGTTCTCATGGTGTTCTCCTCGGGTGTTGCCCGTGCGGGCGCGAGTGGATCTGCGAGTGCTGACAAGGGTCAGTAGAGGGTGTAGCCGCCGTCGGCCACGAGGACCGTGCCGGTCGTGAACGACGACGCGCCGGAGGCCAGGTAGACCACCGACGGGGCGATCTCTTCCGGGGTGCCGGCGCGCTGCATCGCGGCGTCGTCGATCCAACGCGGCCTGAACTTCGGGTCGTCGACGGGCGCCATGGCCGTCTTGATGTAGCCGGGGGCCAGCGCGTTGACCCGCACGCCGTGCGGCGCCCATTCGGCCGCGAGCGACTTGGTCAACTGGTGCACCGCAGCCTTGGAGGCGTTGTACGCCGGCTGCCATTGCGGCCGGTTGACGATTTGCGCGGAGATGGAGCCGATGTTGACGATGTTGCCGCCGCCCGCCTCGACGAAGTGCCGGCCGAAGACCTGGGAGCACTTCCACAACGCGTCCACGTTCACGTCGAAGACGCTCGAGAACTCCTCGTCCGTGACCTCGAGGGCTGGCTTGTGGATGCAGGCGCCCGCGTTGTTCACGAGGATGTCGACGCGGCCGAAGTCGTCGAGCACGCGGGCGAGCAGGC
This sequence comes from Kocuria rosea subsp. polaris, assembly GCA_023896275.1. Classification (GTDB taxonomy): domain Bacteria; phylum Actinomycetota; class Actinomycetes; order Actinomycetales; family Micrococcaceae; genus Zhihengliuella; species Zhihengliuella polaris_A. The sequence continues at coordinate 53,038 of MLDA01000021.1, forward strand.
GTTCGACGTCGTCGCGCCGGGTCACGTCGGCCCGGTAGGCCCGCGCGGTGACGCCGTACGCCTCGAGGGCGGCGACCACGGACGGGGCGTCCTCGAGGTTCCGCGCCGCGACGGCGACGTCGGCCCCAGCGGCAGCTAGGCCTTCGGCGATGCCCTTGCCGATGCCGCGGGTGCCGCCCGTGACGACGGCGACGCGGCCGCCCAAACCAAACATGTCCTGCAGATTCATACCAGTCAGCTACCTTCGGTCACTCGACATTGCGTGATGGGCCGCCGAACGCCTGTGTTCCAGCAGCCGCAGCTGCCCATCTAGAGCCTCTACGCTACGGGCGACGCCCCGGGCCGACTAGCGTGCCAGAGGTCACAAGGTGGTACTTTTTTGCATCCGCGTCGACTTCTCGGGGCTAGACTGAAAACCGGGTCGAACGCTACAGAGGAGGGCGGAACACCATGCGCATGACCGGCAACAGCGCGGCCGTGCGCGACACCCCCGAGACGCGGCCGGCGATCCGCGAGGTCGTCCCCCACGACCCGCGCCACTCGGCACGCTGGCACCAGCACGACTATCCCGGGCCGTTCGCCCGCTGGAATTACCACCCGGAGTACGAGGTCCACCTCGCGCGACGGCACGGCCAGTACATCGTCGGCGGGGACGTCGGGCACTTCTGGGATGGGCAGCTGGTCCTCGTCGGACCCAACGTGCCGCACGAGTGGCTGACCCAGGTCGAGCCCGGCGAGGTCATCGACGGTTCGGACGTCGTCTTGCAGTTCCGTCACGAGTGGCTGGACGAGTGCGAGATCCTCCTACCCGAATTGGGAGAGTTGCGCGATCTCTGGCGCAGGGCCCGATTCGGCATCGAATTCAGCGGCGAGGCGGCGGCCCGGGGCGGTGCGGCGCTCGTAGCGATCGGCGAGGCGGCCGGCGTCGAACGGCTGGTGCGGATGTTGGAACTATTCCGGATCCTGGCCCACGCACCCGAGGGCGAGCATCGGCTGCTCACGGACGGCTGGGTCCCGCCCCTCGACGACCCGCATGCGCAGGAGATCATCGGCCAGGCCATGAATTACGTCTCGGAGAACCTGACGGGCGACGTCCGACTCTCCGACGCGGCCCGCATGGCCGGCATGTCCGAGTCCGCGTTCTCCCGCTACTTCGCCCGGGCGAGCGGCCAGAACTTCGCGACGCTGGTCCGCCGGCTGCGCATCGCGCACGCAAGCAAACTGCTGCTGCAGAGCCGACGCCCCGTCTCGGAGATCGCGTTCGAGGTGGGCTACCGGAACCTCTCCAACTTCAACCGTCAGTTCCGCAAGGAGACGGGCGAGACGCCGACGGCCTACCGCAGCCGCGGGGCAGCTGACTGACGACGTGCGTCAGGCGCTGTGGGTGACGTTCCCGGCAGTCCCTTGCTCGGGCTCGACGTCCTCGTCGAACTCCGTCCCCTTGACCAGCGCGTCCCGGCGCTTGGGGTCCTGTGGCACCTCGCCGTGCGGCGGATGGTTGTAGTACTTCTTGTAGCGTTCGTCCTCGTACGAGTCCTTGCCCATGGTCTCGCTCCTTCGCCTCAGACCGGCACTCCCACCATCCCACCGGCGCGCGGCCACGGCAAGGGTCAGAGGATGCCGACCGGGGCCGGGTCAGAGGACGAAAGCGGTCGCTGAACCGGGTGCGATCTCCGTCCGGCCGGCGTCCTGGATGCGCGGACCGGAGGCGCGCCGGGAGAGGCGCGCGAACTCGGCTGCGTCCGCGAAGCGCACAACCATCGGCTGCTCCGCGGCGAGCCACGCATCCACGCGGCTCGGGTCCCGCCGGATCGCCTGCACGAGCCACGCGAACAGCGCGTGCGCCGACTGTGCGGCGGCCTTGCCCGTGGACATGCCGAGGTCGTCGTTGAGGACCAGGACGACGGCGTTGGCCGGCTCCGCGGCCCCCGCCCCACCGGCGGGGGCCTCCTCGCGCGGGAGTGTCGTCCCGGAGACCTGCAGCTTGGCGATCTTCTTGGGGAGCTCGTCCTTGGGGTGCGGCCGGAAGCCGATCGCGAGGCCGCGGCCGGCTTCGCCCTCGACGCCGCCGAACTCGTCGGCGAACGCCTCGACGATCTTGTCGAACGTCTTGGCGTCCGCGCGACGAACCGACTTACCGACGGGACCGCCGGACCAGGCCCGCCAGGAGGGGTGCTGTGGGTCCGCGAGGAAGGCGTTCACGCTCGCGAGCGCCACCGCTGCCAGCCCGTCGCCTTCGGGCGCCGGATTCTCCTTGTCGACGAGCAGCACGATCTGCTGCATCAATTCGGCCGTGCTCTCCCGCGTCGTTTCAGTCACGGCTCCACCTTATCGGCGGATGCGACGCCCCCGCGTTCCGCGTCTGATCAGAGGTTGATCTTGACGTCGGCTTCGGCGCGCAGGTCCTCGACCAGCTTCCGGGTGGCGTCCGCTTCCTTCTGCTGCTTCACCTGCTCTTCGAGCTGGTCCTTCGCCTCTTCGAACTTCGGCATCTCGGCGGCTTCGCCGGATTCGGAAGACATCTGATCCTGCATGGCCTTGGCCTCGTCGTAGGCGGCCTTGAGTTCCTTCTCGCTCGCGGAGAACGTGCCGATCTCTTCCTTGATCACCGCGTCCAGCTCCACCTGCTGCTTGAGCTGCTTGTTGACCTCGTCCGCGTCCATGCCCTGTTCCTTCATGGCGGTCATGAATTCGTCTTCGCTCATCCCGTTCGACTTCGCGACCCGCGCCAGCGCCTCGTCGACCTCCTTGTCGGTGGCCTTAATATCGGCCTTCTCCGCCCGCTGCAGCAGCAGTTCGGTGCCCACCAGCGACTCGACGGTTTCCTTCTTCAGCGCGTCCTCGTCCGGCTGCTCCCCCGACATCTGCGCCTGCATGGCGGCCTGCTGGAACCGGCTCTCGTACGCCTGCGTGAACTCGTCTTTGTTGATCTCCTCGCCGTTGACCGTGGCCACGACGTCGGGGACTCCTTCAAGGTCTGGAGTCGGCGCTTCCTGCCCCTGGGATGCATCTTGGCTCTGGCCCGCGTCCTGGCTCTGGGACTGCCCGGCATCCCCTTCGCCGTCCGCGCCGCACGCGGCGACCATGGACAGGGAACCGACGAGCGCCAGAACCGCCATCGTTTTCTTCTTGTTCATGTGCCTACCTCCTAGAGAGTACAAATCTCGTCGAGCCTAGCCATGGCCCCTGAGCGGGAACTGTGCGGAGCGTGAATTTCGATCCCGTGTTCACTCTCGGCCAAGTCCGTACCCGGCGGCGCGGTCAGCGCGTTTTGAACGCCAGGGTCGCACCGAAACCGATCAGAGCAGTGAGGCTCCTTCCGGGATGACCTGCGGGGATGCTCCGGAACAATCTCCACAGCATCGAACGACCGACCAGCGCCAGACCAACAGCACGGCGCGCACTATCGCCTCACGCAGGAGCCCAAGGAAAGGCGTTCCCTGGGCTCATGAAGCTCCAACGGTCGAGAAAAAATTGGCGGAGCCAAGCTGGTCCCCCTGCCAGTTTCGGACCCGCAATTCAGGCACGTTTCAGCTCCGCGGCCCGTTCTGCGTGTTCGCGTCGGGCTGTAGGGCCGAAGATTATTAGCCCACCGGCCAGCGCGATGAGGAAGAGCGCGCTCATGGCGATCAGCAACGGCCAAGGTCCCACGAAGAAAATGATCGGAACGGACATCGCGGTCACCATTCCGCCACCGAAGAATGGCTCGAACACCAGTTGTTTGTATCCAAACGCTTCGAACGCGGGGGACTTCGCCTGCGGGTCGGCGATGCGCATGAGAATGAGGCCCGTGGGTGTGACACCCATGGACTGACCGAAGTCACCGATAGCTCGTTCGAACCAGTACCGGCCGATGATCTTTGGCGCGATGAACAGGAACACTGCCACACTGAAAAGGATGCCGCCGAGCGCGAGCAGCAAGAATGCGGCTAGGTTTTCTCCGATGGCTGCGATGGATAGGGTCGCGATCGCGGACACGATGAGGAAGTCCAAAGCGAGGCCTTGGATGCGCAGCATGATCTGGTGGTCGATGTGGTGGTCGACGCGCATGGCCGTGGCGATGGCCTGCAGCAAGACGCCGCCGAGCAGCGCCATCGGGAACAGCGGCACGTGGGCAAAAATCTCCAGCTGCACGCCGTCGCGGATCTCGGTGGTGCCGTAGGTGACTGATTCGATCCAACGCAGCGACTCGAGGATGACCCACCCGATAAGGACCGCGACGGCGCAGATCGCCACGTGAAGGGACAGCGGCTCCACCCAAGCGGGGCGGGAGGTGATGGTTCCGGCCGGGGAATGCTCGTCGCGGTCGGACGGGCCAGCCTGCTCCGCGAGCGACGGCACGGCCTGGCCGTTCAAGAATTCGGTCCGTCCGGTGCGGGCGCCCCAGTTGATCAGGGCGATGCCGATGACGATGCCTGAGATGATGCCTACGGTTGCCAGACCAACCGCCAGGTCGGCACCCGACTCGAAGCCGAGGTCGGCGAAGACGCCCCGCATGCCGGCCGCGGTGCCGTGTCCGCCCTCGAATCCCACCTCGATAAGGGCACCGACCATCGGGGAGGCTGCGAAGAACGGGACGAGGATCAGGACCGCTAGCAGCAGGCCCACGACATACTGGCCCGAGCCAAACATCACGCCCAGGGACAGCTGCGGGCCCACGAGTTTGAGCACTCGTGAAGGACGGGGGAGCTTCTGCCCCAGGAACATGGTCGCGAAGACGATGCTGATCAGCAGCCCCGGCAGGGTGCCCCAGACCTGAAGCATCTGCGGTGTGAAGAGACCGCCCTCGGAAAATCCTCCGCCGACGATCTTTCCGAGCACCTGGGGCCCGAGGAAAAGCAATAGTAGGCCGGCAATGATCGAGCTCGGGAGGAACAGGCGTTGAACCCACGTGACTTTTGCGCGGATCATACTTCCAAGAATCAGGAATGGTCCGAGGGCAAGCAGCGCGAATCCTACTTGAGCTGGGCTCATGAAACGCCACACCTTTTCTGCTGCTGGAAGTGCAAAATTCGGTCCGATCACGACGACGTGGCCCGGCCTAGGGATGCCCCTACTTTATGCGTCCACCCAGCTGGGGAGAGACAGTGTGTCTACTCTATTTCCGCGTCAGTTTCGCGACCGTAAACGGCAGTGGAAACGATGGCAACCACCGCCGAGGAGCGCTGGCAAGGCGTATCCGCCGACGTATCGCTTCGACGGAAGTTACCGCCGGCCGCGGCGGTCGACTTCGCCACGCAGCTTCCAACCTGCGGCTAGTGTCCCCGTCACCGGAGGCCGGGCTGCGCGCCAGGCCTCAAACGACCCGGCGGGCACCCGCCGAGGGCAGGACGGTGAACACATCCGGGGCTACGTAGCCCGCGTCCGCGAAGTCCCGCACGACGGCGTCGCGCACCCTCTGCGTCCCGCTCGCCTCGACGAGCGCGATGGCCGAGCCGCCGAAGCCGCCTCCGGTCATGCGCGCCCCGTAGGCGCCGGCCGCGACGGCGGTGTCCACGGCGAGGTCCATCTCCGGGCAGGAGTTCCCGAAGTCGTCCCGCATCGAGGTGTGGCTCGCGCTCAGCAGTGCCCCGAGCGCCGCGGCGTCGAGACGATCGGAGTCGAGCAGCGCCACCACGTCGAGCACGCGCTGGTTCTCGGTCACGATGTGCTTGACCCGCGCGAAGATCTGCCCTGGCATCCCTGCCTCTGCTCCGTTCAGGTCGTCGACGCCCACGTCCCGCAGCGCGGGGACGCCGAGCAACTGGGCTCCGGTCTCGCACGCCTGGCGCAGCTGGCCGTATCCGCCGGATTCGTGCGCATGGCTGACCTTGGTGTCGATCACCAGGATCTGCAGCCCGGCCTCAGCGAGCGCCAGTGGCACCGGCCGGGAGACGCGGCTGCGGCAGTCGAGGAACAGGCCGTGCCCGGCTTCGCTGAGCAGGGAGGCCGACTGGTCGAGAATGCCCGTGGGCGCTCCGACGAACTCGTTCTCAGCCCGCTGGCTGACCAGCACGAGGTCCCGGCGGTTGTAGCCGAGGTTCGCCAGGTCATCGATGGCGACGGCGACGGCGCATTCGAGCGCGGCCGACGAGGAGAGGCCGGCGCCGATTGGGACGGAGGAGTCGACGATGATCTCGTAGCCGGATGTCAGGCCGCCGATCTCCCGCGACGACTGCCCGAAGGACCAGAACACACCGGCCACGTAGCGGGCCCACCCGGGCAGTTCGGCGGCCACGCGAACGCCGTCGTCGGCGACGAGGCGGGCCAGATCGACCTCGACCGTCCCGTGCCCGGCGACCGCCTGCCGGCCGGCGACGCGCAGGACGCCGTCGTGCGTGCGGCGGGCCGCGACGCTCGCGTGGTGCTCAATCGCGAAAGGCAGGACGAACCCTTCGTTGTAGTCGGTGTGCTCGCCGATCAGGTTCACGCGCCCCGGCGCAGCCCACACGCCATCAGGGTGGACACCGAAGCGCTCAGCGAAGTGCTGCTGCATCCCGGCCGCCTGCCGGATGGACTCCTCGTTCATGTCAGACCTCCCCGTATCCCTCGCCGCCGCCGGCCGCGATCTCGAACCCCATGGCCTCGCGCAGCATCGTCGCGGCGGCCTCGGGCATGACGTCGCCGATGAAGGCACCCATGGCGGCCTCGGACCCGGCGAGGTACTTCAGTTTGTTCTCGGCCCGGCGCGGACTCGTCAGCTGCAGGTGCAGGCGGAAGTCCTCGCGGCCGTCGTCGTACTCCTGGCCCGCGCGGCGGGCGGGCGCCTGGAACCACGCGGCAATGTAGGGCGTGGGGGTCGTGTAGATCGCGTCGACGCCGCGCACGAGGTCGAGGTAGACGCGGGCGAGCTCGGCGCGCTCCTCCTCCGTCAGCTCCGTGAGGTCCCCGACGTGCCGATTGGGCATCAGGTGGACCTCGAGCGGCATGCGCGCGGAGAACGGGACGAACAGCGTCCAGTGCTCGCCGCGGTGCACGATGCGGCTGCCCGCGGCGAGCTCGAAGTCGAGCACGTCGGCGAAGAGGCTGCCGCCTGTGGCGGCGCGGTGGGCGCGCGCCTGGCGCAGATAGGTCGCCACGCGGGCGGGCACGTAGGGGTACGCGTAGATCTGCCCGTGGGGGTGGTGCAGGGTCACGCCGATGTCGGCGCCGCGATTCTCGAAGCAGAAGACCTGCTCGACGCCGTCCATCGCGTAGAGCGCCGCCGTGCGGTGCGTCCAGGCGTCGACGACGGTGCGTGCACGCTCGACGCCCAGGTCGGAGAAGGAATCCTGGTGACCGGCACCGAACGCGATGACCTCGCACCGGCCATGCGCCGGGAGCGTCTCGCCGATCGCGGCGCCGAGCTCCTGGGCGTGCTGCTCGGGACCGAACGACGGAAAGCGGTTCTCGAACGCGACGACGTCGTAGTGCGCGGCGGGGATCTCCGTGTCGTGTTCCGCACTCGTCGGGCAGAGTGGGCACTCGTCGGCGGGCGGCAGGTGCGTGCGGGACTGCCGGTGGGCGGCGAAGGCGATCCACTCGCCCGTCAGCGGGTCGTAGCGCAGCTCGGACGACGGCGGCCGCCCGGGCAGCTCGCGCGCGTCGGCGGGGGCCGTGAACCCGTCCGGCGCGGTACCGCCGTCGAAGAAGTAGAGCAGGTCCCGACCATCGGCCAGGCTCGTGACGGTCGGTCGAGCGCCGGTGGCTGGCTGGCCCATGCGATCTCCTGAGGGGTGCGAGGTGGAACCGAAATCGATCAAGTTTTCACACTTCCAATCAGAAAGTGACAGCTGTAAGCTTGGCACAGATCACAAACGCACACAAGAGGTTGGCGGGGGATATGGCATGACGGAACTGCTTCCGCAGCAGCGCCACCGGCACATCGTCAGCGAGGTCGAGCGGCAGGGCCAGGTCCGCGTGGCCGAGCTCGCCGCGCAGCTCTCGGTCTCGGAGATGACCGTGCGCCGCGACCTGACGTTCCTGGCCGGCGACGGCATCCTGATCAAGGTCCACGGTGGTGCGATGAAGGACGGGTCGGCCACCAGCTCGGAGCCCGGTTTCACCACCAAGCTTGGCTTGCAGACCGGCGAGAAGGAGCGGATCGCCACCCGCGCCGCGGACCTCATCCACCCGGGCATGTCCATCGCCCTCAACTCCGGCACAACGACGTACGCCCTCGCCCATCGCTGCACGTCAGTGGACGACCTGACCGTCGTGACGAACTCCCCGCGCATCGCGCAGGTCTTCTACGACGCCGACAACCGCTCGCAGACCATCATCCTGACCGGAGGCGTGCGCACCCCCTCCGACGCACTCGTCGGTCCGTTCGCGCTCGCGGCCATCGACCAACTACACGTGGACCTCTTCGTCATGGGCGTGCACGGCATGACGGCGGAACACGGATTCACCACCCCGAACATGCAGGAGGCGCACGTGAACCGCGAATTCCTGCGCGCGGCCAGCCGCACCGCCGTCGTCGCGGACCACGCCAAGTGGGGCGTGACCGGGCTATGCTCGATCGCGCCGCTCGACGCCGTCGACACCGTGGTGACGGACGAGAACCTGCCGGCGGCCGCCGTCGAACACCTCGAGAACACGGCGGGCGAGGTCCTCGTCGCCGCCGCGGAGAAACCCCAGAACCACGCCAACGAAAGCGAAGCATGAAGATCCTCGTCACCGGCGGCGCCGGCTACATCGGTTCCCACACGGCCTTAGCCCTGCTGGAGGCCGGGCACGACGTCGTCGTCGTCGACAACCTCTACAACGCCTCCCCTGAATCGCTGCGCCGCGTCGGCGAGCTCGCCGGGGTCGAGCCCGTGCTCGAGGTCGCAGACCTGACGGACGAAGCCGCGCTCACGGACGTGTTCGAGCGGCACGCCCCGGACGCCGTCGTGCACTTCGGCGGGCTGAAGGCCGTGGGCGAGTCCGTGCAGATCCCGCTCGACTACTACTTCAACAACACGTCCGGCACGATCTCGCTGCTGCGCGTGATGCAGCGGGCGGGCGTGAAGACGATCGTGTTCAGCTCCTCGGCCACCGTGTACGGCGAACACAATCCGTACCCCTACATGGAGCACATGGAGATCGGGGCGATGAACCCGTACGGGCGCACCAAGGAGCAGGTGGAGGACGTGCTCACCGACGTCGCCGCCGCGGACGGCGAGTGGCGGGTCGCCCTGCTGCGCTACTTCAACCCCGTGGGCGCGCACCCCTCGGGCCGGATCGGTGAGGATCCGCAGGGCATCCCGAACAACCTGGTGCCGTTCATCGCGCAGGTCGCGGTGGGGCGGCGCGAGAAGCTGCAGATCTTCGGCAACGACTACGACACCGCCGACGGCACGTGCCTGCGCGACTACATCCACGTTGTCGACCTCGCCGAGGGGCACGTGGCGGCGCTGAACTACCTGACGGAGCACGCGGGCGTGCACCGGTGGAACCTCGGCGGCGGTGCAGGCACGTCCGTGCTGGAGATGCTGCACGCGTTTGAGAAGGCGGTGGGACGCGAGCTGCCGTACGAGTTCGCGCCGCGCCGCGACGGCGACCTGCCGGCGTTCTGGGCGGACGCGTCGAACGCGAAGATGGATCTGGAGTGGTCGGTCACGCGCTCGATCGAGACGATGTGCGAGGACCACTGGCGCTGGCAAAAGAACAACCCGAACGGCTACGCCGACTGAGATCTACCCGCGAACTCCCAACTCCCAAAAAAGCTGGGAGTTCGTTGGGAGTTCAGTCGCGGGTGCGCGGCGACGGCGTGCCCGGCGCGATGCGCTCCCAGGTGTCGTCGTACAGCGGGGCCGGGCCGTCGCCCTCGCCCACCCGAGCGGCCGGCGCGGGGCGCGCGTCCTGTCGGGCGTCGTCGTCGTGCGCCTCGAAGGCCGGCTCGAGGCCCTCAGCGGCCGCGGCCGCCGGGTCCGCCTGCTCCGCCGCGGTCCACTCGGCGTGCAGCGCGTGGATGCGCTCGTTGAGCTGGGACTCGTAGAACTCGCGGTACTGGGCGTCGATGTCCGCCTCGATCTCGGCGCGCTCAGCGGCCTTCGCCTCCGCCGACGCGGCGTATTCAGCGTCCAGCACGGCCTGGGCCTCGTCGCGCATCTGCGCGGCCTCGGCCCGCTTCTGGTACATGTGCACCGTGAGGTGGGTGATGGCCAGCAGGACCACGGGAGGCATCGCGGCGACAAGCGCCGAGACGACCGGCGGGATGCCCGACTGCGTGCCCTCGACGGTGAGGATCGCGTGCACGGAGTTGGCTGCCGTCGAGACGATCGCACCGAAGAACAGCAGCGCCCACGGGTAGACCAGGGCCTTGCGCGGGTGCCCGTTGAGGGCGACGATCGCGACCGTGGCGGCGACGATCATGCCGTCGACGATGATGGGCCAGATCCACGCCAGGTGCGACTCGATGCCCGAGCGCTCGGCCAAGTCGGTCAACGCCGCGAACGACAGGACGAACGCGCCGATCGCGATGACGACCGTCGCCCCGACGGCCGTCCAGAGCACGGCCTTATGCGGCTCGTTCGGGATCTTCTGCTGGTCCTGATCAATCATTCGGCGGTACTTCCTCACACTGTGCGGGTCGGGACGCTCCCCGCCCCCATAGCATTTTATCCGCACGGAGTGACGACAAGATGACGCGCACCTGAGAAAAGGGCGAACCGGCCTACAGCCAGGCCGGCGCGTTCCCGGGTTCCCCGCCGTTCCACCCGTCGCCGGTGAAGCGCAGCGCCGCGAACGAGCGGGCCCGGCCGACCGCCCACGCCGTCAGCTCCGGCAGCGGCCCCGAGACCTCAGTCACGCCGGGCGCGGGACCGCTTGCGGAGGGGCCGAGCGCCAGGCCCCGGGCGTCGTCGTTCCGCGCCCACGATTCCTCGATGTCGGCCAGCAGGCGTCGCAGCACGTCCTCGGGCAGGTCGCCGAAGCCCGCCCCGCTGTTCAGGTCGATGGCGTGCAACCACAGCTCGCGGGCGCGCAGCCACACGGTCGCCCGCGCCGGGAGCAGGTCGTCCTGCCGGGTCTTCACCTCGGCAGACCAGACCGCGTCCGTCGCCCGCTGCCAGAGGTGGTCCAGCGCGTCCTGCGAGTCGGCGAAGAGGTAGTGCAGCTGGCCCGGGTCGAGCGCGGCACCGGCCTCGATCTCCTCGTCACGCGCCGCTTCCGAGGCGTACATCGGCGTCTCGATGCCGGTCTCGGCCCACCGCATGAGGCGGGCGAGGGCGTGCGCGTTGTAGCCGACGTGGGCGACGACGTGCGCGCGCGTCCACCCCGGCAGCAGCGAATCGGCGGCGAATTCGTCGTCCTCGAGCTCGTCGAGCCGATTCCGGAAGTAGTCGGCCGCGCGTCGGGCCTCGGTCAGCTCGTCCTCCAGCGCGGGATCGACGGTGGCGTCTCGGTGTGCATCCATGGCAGGGTCCCTCCGGCTCGACGACGAGGTGCTGAGAACAGCATCCCACAAGCCCCCGCCCCCCCGGTCAGGCCCGGGGGCGCAATCTAAGTTAATGACTGCTAACATCTAAAATGTAACCCGCATCACAGACCGGCGTAGGTGGCGACCCCGCCCGCCGGCGAACCCGCGCAGCACCCACGCGCACCCGAGGGGAACCATGGATTTCGCACCAACGCCGGCGCAGCAGCGCATCGTCGATTCGGCCCGGGCCATCGCCGAGCAGATCGCGCCCGACTACGCCGCCCGCGAGCGCGCCGGCCGAATCGAGCCCGCCCTCATGGCCGAGATCGGGTCCCGCGGCCTCATCGCCCCCGAGTTGCCCGCGGAGCTCGGCGGGCGCGGCGAATCCCACCTGACCTCGGGCCTGATCACCGAGGAGATCGCGCGCGGGGATTTCAACGTCGCCTACCTGCAGATCATCGGCTCGCTCGTCGGTCACATCATCGCGCACAACGCGGACGACGACGTCGCCGCCCGCTGGGTGCCCCGCATCACCTCGGGCGCAGGACTGATCGGGATCGGCCTCTCGGAGCCGGCCGCCGGATCCGACGCCGGCAACCCCTCGCTCTGCGCGCGCCGAGAGGCGGGCGGCTGGGTGCTCACGGGCACCAAGTCGATGTCGTTCGCGATGGCCGCCGAGGCCGCCGTCGTCTTCGCCAAGACCGACCCCGACGCCTCGCGCGGGCACGGGATCACCGCGTTCCTCCTGGACGTCACGGCGCTCGAGGACGCTGGCACGCTGACCCGGGAGGCGATCGACGACATGGGCACGCGCGCCGTGGCCCGCGGTCTCGTGCACCTGGCCGACGCGTGGATCCCGGAGGCCGCGATGCTCGGCGCCGAAGGGCAAGGCTTCATCTCCGTCATGCAGGGCTTCGATTTCTCGCGCGCGCTGATCGGCCTGCAGTGCCTGGGCCCGGCCGCCGCGTCGGTCGACGAGACCTGGGAGTACACGCGGAACCGGCAGGCGTTCGACCACCCGCTGTCCAGCTTCCAGGGCGTCGCCTTCCCGCTCGCCGAGGCGGAAACGCTCATCGCGGCGGCCCGTCTGCTCTGCCACCGCACGCTCTGGCTCAAGGATCAGGGGCTGCCGCATACCGCGGACGCCGCCATGTGCAAGTGGCTCGCGCCGAAGACCGCATACGACGTCATCAATCAGTGCCTGCTGCTGCACGGCCAGCTCGGCTATACGCGCAAGCTGCCCTTCGAGCAGCGGCTGCGCGACGTGCTCGGCCTGCAGATCGGCGACGGCACCGCCCAGATCATGAAAATGGTCATCGCCCGGCACAAGGTGGGCCGCGAGTTCGCCCCGTAGCCCGCCACGGCGGGTCCGTCAGCACCCGCCGCCGGAGCCGTCGTCGTTTTGGGCGATGATCCGGCCGCCACATCGCCCAAAACGACGACACGTCGAGAAGACACCGAAGAGGAGCAACCATGAACCACCACAGCCAGGACACCGGGGCCGAACTCGCGGGGCGCGTCGCTCTCGTCACGGGCGCCGCCTCCGGCATCGGCCGGGGCATCGCGCACGAACTCGCGGCGCGGGGCGCCTCCGTCGTCGTACTGGACATCAACGGCGAGGCCGGGAACGACGCCGCCGCGCACCTGCCGGTCGTCGGCGGCGCCCGGCACTCGGCGCTCGTCACGGACGTGACAGAGCGGGCGTCGGTGGACGCCGCGGTCGCCGCCGCGCGTCAGGAGCACGGACGGATCGACGTGCTCGTGAACAACGCGGGCTGGGACAAGGTCGGCCCGTTCGTCGACACCGACCCGGCGCTGTGGGACAAGATCATCGGAATCAGCCTCTACGGCACGCTGAATATGTGCCACGCGGTTGCGCCGGTCATGGCGGAGCAGCGGGCGGCGGACGAGTCCTTCAGCGGGCGGATCGTCAACATCGCCTCCGACGCCGGGCGCGTGGGATCGAGCGGCGAGGCGGTGTACTCGGCGGCGAAGGGCGGGGTCATCGCGTTCACCAAGACGCTCGCCCGCGAGATCGCCCGGCACCAGGTCACCGTGAACTGCGTGTGCCCTGGCCCGGCCGACACTCCCCTGTTTGACTCGATCAGCGCCGACAGCCCGAAGCTGCGAGAGGCACTGATCAAGGCGATCCCGCTCCGCCGGCTCGCCCAGCCGGAGGACCTCGCGGCCGCGGTCGCGTTCTTCGCCTCCCCGGCCGCCGGCTACGTGACCGGGCAGACGCTCTCGGTCAGCGGCGGGCTCACGATGGCATGAGGGGTTTGCTGAAACGCCGGCAGACGTAGACACGGTTGAAGCGCTCCCTCAGATCAGCTTCGTCCGACATGGCCGCATGGCTGAAGGCCGAAACTGGGACCGAGAGCGGAGCGGGGGCCATCCAGCCGTCGCCGGAGTCCTCCCAGCTCTTGTAGACGTGGAGGTAGTGCTCCGATTCCACGAAACCGCGTGATGCGTACCAGCGCAACGCAGGTTCGTCCTCTCGGGTCCAGGCATCGAGCACAGTGACGGACGAGGGAAGCAGGTCCATCGTTTCGTTCAGAAGCATCGACGCTATGCCTCGACCTTGGTGATCCGGATGAACCGCGATGGTGTCGATAGTCGCCAAACCGTCCTCGATCTCGACATCGAGAATTCCCAGAACTTGCCCGGCTTCGACGGCAACGAGTTGGATGGCTGGAGAAGACGGTCTGCTGGTCCAAACGTCGTCGTAATAGCACGAGTCCAAAAAGGACAGGACTCGGCAGCGGAGCCAAGACGGCTCGTCCGCAGGTGTGTAAGGGCGGATGGTTAGGGGCATGCTTCTCCTACGTGGAAGGTCGAGGGACGACTGCGCTTCAGTGGGAGAACATGGACCGAGCATAGCCACGGACTCTCGCTCCCGCCAGCGCCTTTACCCCAACGACGGGTTGGTGACCAGCGCCTTCGCTGCAGGTAGCATCGGGCCATGACGCGGAAACTCGCACTGCTGGACGACTATCAGGACGTCGCGCGCGACGTCGCCGCCTGGGGCGATCTGGACGGCTGGGAGGTGCACTCCTTCCGCCGCCACCTGAACGGCCGCGAGCTGGCGGCGGCGCTCACCGGCTTCACCGCCGTCGTCGCGATGCGCGAGCGAACACCCTTCGACCGGGAGGTGCTCGAGCGCCTGCCCGACCTCGAACTGCTCGTCACGACGGGCGCACGGAACGCCTCGATCGACGTCGCCGCCGCGTCCGACCTCGGCATCACCGTATGCGGGACGGGCTCCTCCTCCGCCGCCGCACCCGAGCTGACGTGGGCGCTGCTCATGGCGGCGGTGCGCGACATCCCCGGGCAGCAGGCCGCGCTGCGGGCCGGCCGCTGGCAGAGTGGCGTCGGCGGCGAGCTGGCGGGGCGGACACTCGGCATCCTCGGGCTCGGGAAGATCGGCACCCGGATCGCCGGGTATGCCCGCGCATTCGGCATGGACGTGATCGCCTGGAGCGAGAACCTCACCGCCGAGCAGGCCACAGCCGCCGGCGCGCGCCGCGTCGGCAAGCGGGCCCTCTTCGCTGAGGCGGACGTCGTCGCCATCACGACCCGGCTCTCCGAGCGCACGCGCGGGATCGTCGGCCGCGCCGAGCTCGAGGCGCTCGGCCCTGACGGGCTCCTGATCAACACCTCCCGCGCCGGGATCGTCGACACCGACGCCCTCCTCGAGGCGCTGCACGACGGCGGCCTCGGCGGGGCGGCGCTCGACGTGTTCGACGTCGAACCCCTCCCGCCCGGGCACCCGATCCTCGAGGCGCCGCGCACGCTGCTGACACCGCACCTCGGCTACGTCACGCGCGAGCAGTACCGCGTCTTCTACCGGGACGCCCTCGAGGACGTGAGGGCGTGGGCGGCGGGCGCCCCGATCCGCGTCCTCACTTAGCCGGGTAGGCGCGGATCCGCGACCGGATACCGAGCAAGCCAGTCGGGAGCCACTCGGTCAGCCCACGCCCCCACGTTCCGTCGGCGCCCTCCAGACCTCCGCTGGGTCGATCGCTGCGTTGATCTCGCGACTGATGGCGCCGAGCTTGCGGGCCTGCGCCTCGGTGAGGGAGTCGAAGACCAGTCGCTTGACGAGGGCATGGTGCGCCGGCGTCGCCTGCCGGAGCATCTCCTCTCCGTCGTCGGTGAGCACTGCCTTCGAGACGCGACCATCGATCTCGTCAACCGCTCGCCGCGCCAGCCCCTTCTTCTCCAAGCGGGTGACAGCACGGGACAGGCGCGAGAGCGTGCAGTTCGCATAACCGGCGAGCTGGCTCATCCGCAGGGCCCTGTCCGGAGCGGTGCCCAAGGCGAACAGGAGCCCGTGTTCGAAGTGTGTCAGGCCGCTGTCGCGCTGCAGTTGGGCATCCAGCGCCGCCGGCAGCCGTTCTAGCAGCGTGGCGACGGCGGCCCAGATCTCCAGATGTTCGGCGTCGAGCCCCGACGCGGACGTGGATGGATTCATGCGCTGAACCTATAACAATTTACTTGCGCAGGAAAGTTATTCTGGCTACATTTACTTGCTCAAGCAAGTAAATGGCGCCCCGCGCCACAAGGGAAGTGGTCAACATGAAGAAGCAACTGCACGGCAAGACGGCATTCGTGAGCGGATCAACCCAAGGCATCGGCTTCGCGATCGCTTCGGCCCTGGCAGACGAGGGAGCTCGGGTCATTGTCAACGGACGCAGCAGCTCCTCCGTGGAGCACGCCGTATCCCGGCTCCGCGCCGCTCATGCCGACGTAGACCATGGGGGAATTGCCGCGGATTTCACGCGGCCCGAGGAGGTCGCACGGCTCCTGATAGATCTGGGAGACATCGACATCCTCATCAACAATGTCGGGATCTTCGGAGTGGCCGAGTTCCCTGCCATTTCGGATGACGAGTGGGCCCGATACCTCGACATCAACCTGATGAGCGGCGTCCGCTTGTCGCGCCACGCGCTTCCGGCGATGCTCGATCGGGGCTGGGGTCGCATCGTGTTCATCAGCAGCGAATCGGGCGTCAACGTCCCTGCCGACATGGTGCACTACGGAGTGACGAAATCAGCGATGATCGCCCTGGGCAATGGCCTCGCCAAGCTCACGCGAGGCACGGAGGTCACCGTCAACACCGTGCTCGGAGGACCGACGTACTCCAACGGTGTCGCTGAAGCGGTCGAAGCGTTGGCAGACGCCCGGTCCCTGCCCGCCGAGGAGATCAAGTCTGCGATCATCAGCGGGAGGACAACCACGCTTCTCGAGCGCTTCATCGACCCTTCTGAGATCGCCCACCTCGTCACGTACCTCGCGAGCCCGCGGTCCTCCGCGACCAATGGCGCTGCCGTCCGAGCCGACGGTGGAGTGCTCACCGGCGTGCTCTAGTCTCGCGAGGGCGAGCGCCACACGAGACCATAAATGACACGGCCGCACGCGCACGAGCCCGGCCGGCGGGAGCGATCAAGCGCGGGCGGGCGTCGTCGCGGCCGAGCTTTCGGCGAGCCAGGCGAGCACCGCCTCGCGGTCGCCGTCGAGCCGGGGCGGGGCGCCATCGTACTCGACGGGCGTGCGGGAGAACGTGGCGGGATTCCGCACCGTGGGCACCGTCCGCCCGTCGCGGCCGGCCGCGACCACCGGGTCCAGCCCCAGAGACTCGGCGAACTCGACTCCCCCGGCGATCGAGAGGATCGGCGCGCACGGGACCCGCGCGGCGCGCAGCAGCTCGAACCACTCCGCCGCGGCGCGGCCCGCCAGAGCCTGGTTCAGTAGCGGGCGCAGCGCCTCGCGGTTCACGCTGCGCGCGTGCGAGGTCGCGAACCGTTCGTCCGCCTCCGCCGCGATGCCGAGCGCGGCGCAGAGCCGGGCGAACTGCGCGTCGTTGCCGACCGCGATCACGATCTGTCCGTCGCGGGCAGGAAACGGTCCGTACGGGAAGAGGCTCGGGTGGTCGTTGCCCATCCGGTGCGGCACGACGCCGCCGGCGACGTAGGCCGATGCCTGGTTGACGAGCCCCGAGAGCGCGGAGGTCAGCAGATCGAACTCCACGTGCTGGCCGCGCCCGGAGGCCTGGGCCTCGGCAAAGGCGGCGAGGGTCCCGACCGCGGCGTGCAGGCCCGTGATGACGTCGAACAAGGCGACGCCGCCGCGCATCGGCTCCCCGTCCGCCTCACCCGTGACCGACATGAAGCCGGAGGCGGCCTGGGCGAGCAGGTCGTAGCCGGGCAACCCGGCCCCCGCCCCGGTGCCGAACCCGGTGATCGACGTGTAGACGAGCGCGGGGTGCCGGGCCGCGAGCGTCTCGAAGTCGAGGCCGCGCTTGGCCAGCGAGCCGGGCCGGAAGTTCTCCACGAGGATGTCGGCCCGGGCGATGAGCGCGTCGAGCGCGCGGCGGTCACTCGGGTCGTCGAAGTCGAGTGCGATCGAGTGCTTGTTGCGGTTCGCGGCCAGGAAGTACGTGCTCTCGCCGTCGCGCTCGGGCGGGGACCACGCGCGAGTGTCGTCGCCGCCGCGGCTCTCCACCTTGATCACGGTGGCGCCCATGTCCGCGAGCAGCATCGTCGCGTAGGGCCCGGCGAGGACGCGGCTGAGGTCCGCGACGACGACGCCGGCGAGCGGTCCCGTGCGCGGCCGGCCCGGGGCGGGTGATTCGTCGGTGCTGCGGGGCATCGTCGCTCCTTACGTCTGCGTGGGCCTCCATCGTGACCGAAAGATCCGTTAAGCTGAAATACCGAATCGACGACCGATTGATACCCATGCGACATATATTGGCGTCACGGTTCCGCCGGGCACCGGCGTGGGAGATGCTTGCCAGCAGCACCGTTCAGATCCGAGGAAGGACCCCCCATGACCGAGACCGCCCTCGCCGGGTCGCCCCTGGCCGAGATGCTCGAGTGCCCGTCGTTGTTCAGCGCCGACGAGCTCTGCCTGCGCAATGCGGTGCGCGAGTTCGTCGATCACCGGGTCCGGCCGAACATCGCCGGCTGGTACGAGTCGGCCCGCTTCCCGGTCGAGCTCGTGCAGGAGTTCGGCGAGCTCGGGCTGCTCGGCATGCACCTGGACGGCTACGGCTGCGCCGGCCGCACGGCTGTCGAGTACGGGATCGCCGCCCAGGAGCTGGAGGCCGGGGACTCGGGGCTGCGCACGTTCGTCTCCGTGCAGGGATCGCTCGCGATGACCGCGATCCACCGCCACGGCTCCGAGGAGCAGAAGGTGCGCTGGCTGCCGTCCATGGCGCGCGGCGAGACGATCGGCTGCTTCGCGCTCACCGAGCCGGAGGCCGGCTCGGACCCCGGGGCAATGACGACGACGGCCGTCGAGTCCGGCGGCGAGTGGGTCCTGAACGGGTCGAAGCGGTGGATCGGTCTGGCGACGATCGCCGACGTCGCGATCGTCTGGGCCAAGGCCTCCGTCGACGGCGGGCGGGAGCGCGTGCGCGGGTTCATCGTCCCGACGGACACCCCCGGCTTCTCGGCCCGCCCGATCGAGCCGAAGCTGTCGATGCGCGCGTCCGTCCAGTGCGACGTCGAGCTGCGGGACGTGCGCCTGCCGTACGACGCGATCCTGCCGGAGAACCCCGGACTCGCCGGCCCGTTGGCGTGCCTCGACGAGGCCCGGTACGGCATCGTCTGGGGCGTCGTCGGGGCCGCGCGCGACGCGCTGACGCAGGCCGCCGACTATGCGCAGGAGCGCACGCCGTTCGGCCAGCCGCTCGCCTCCTACCAGCTGACCCAGCGCAAACTCGTGGATCTGACCCTCGAGGTGCACAAGGCCCAGCTGCTGGCCGTGCACATCGGCCGGCTCAAGGACGCCGGGACGCTGCCCAAGCCGCTGATCTCCGCGGGCAAGCTCAACAACTGCCGCACCGCCATTGACGTGTGCCGCGAGGCCCGAACGATCCTCGGCGGCAACGGCGTCATGCTCGACTACTCGCCGCTGCGGCACGCGAACAACCTCGAGTCCGTGCGCACGTACGAGGGCACCGACGAGGTGCACACACTCATCCTCGGGCAGCACCTGACCGGGCACAACGCTTTTCGGCCGGCCCGGGGGTAGCGCCCGTGGAGGTCCACCAGGCCCGGGCGTTCCTCGCGGTCGCTGAGCACCTGCACTTCGGCCACGCCGCCGCAGCGCTGCACATGGCCCAGCCACCGTTGAGCCGGCTCATTCGCCGGCTAGAGACCGATCTGGGGGCGGACCTCTTCGAGCGCAGCACCCGGCACGTCGACCTGACCGCGCAGGGCGCGGCCCTCGTCGAGCCCGCGCGCGAACTGGTGCGGCTCTCGGAGTCGATGGCTTCCGTGGTGCGTGACAGCCTGGACGGGTCCACGGGGCGCGTGGCGCTCGGGTTCGCGGGCGGCTCGGTCAACGACCTGGTGGGTGACCTCGCCCGCGACGTGCGCGCCCAACGTCCCGGGATCGACCTCGAGCTGCACAGCGCCCAGTTCTCCCATTTCGGGCTCGAGCGGGTGCTGGCCGGCGAGCTCGACGTCGTGCTGGGCCGCTGGGACCACCTGCCGCCGTCGGTCGACTCGCGGCTCGTCGCGACCGAGCGGCTGCTCGTCGCCCTGCCGGAGGGCCACCGGCTCGCCGCCGAGCCGGCCGTCCGGGCCGAGGACCTCGCTGAAGAATCGTGGGTCGTCCTGCCGGGCGGGGCTCGCGGGACCCTGACCAACCGGATGCACACGCTCGCGCTCAACGCCGGGTTCGCGCCGAAGAAGCTGCAGACCGCACCCGACTCGTGGACCATCATGGTCCTCGTCGGCGCCCGGATGGGCGTCTCGCTCACGCTCTCGAGCGTCCGCGAGCACACGCCGGCACCCGGCGTCGTGTTCCGCCCCCTCTCCCCGGAGCCGGATCCGGTCGAGGTGCGGATGATCTGGCGGCGCGAGGACCGCAGCGCCGCGCTGGCCGCCGTCGTCGACATCTCCCGGACGACGCTGCCGGACCCTGCCCAATCAGGAGGAACACCATGAAAATCGCCCTCGCCCAGATCCTCAGCTCGTCCAGCCCGCCCGAGAACCTCGGGATCGTCGCAGGACGCGCCCGCGAGGCCCGGGCCACCGGCGCTGAGCTCGTGATCTTCCCGGAGGCCGTCATGTCGGCCTTCGGCAACGACCTGAACGCGGTCGCCGAGCCGCTCGACGGCCCCTGGGCCGAGCGCGTCCGCGAGATCGCCCGGGAGGTCGGCATCGCCGTCGTCGTCGGCATGTTCACGCCCGGCGACGGCCAACGCATCCGCAACACCCTCCTCGTCACCGGCCCCGGAGTGGACGCGTCCTACGACAAGATCCACCTCTTCGACGCCTTCGGCTTCAAGGAATCCGACGCCGTCTCCCCCGGCGAGACGCCCACGACGTTCGTCTACGGCGGCCTGACGTTCGGCCTCGCCACGTGTTACGACGTGCGTTTCCCCGCACTCTTCGCAGCTAACGCGCGTGCCGGGGCGCAGGTGCAGATCGTGTGCGCCTCGTGGGGCGACGGCCCCGACAAGGCCCGCCAGTGGGACCTGCTGACCACGGCCCGCGCCCTCGACAGCACGTCCTACGTGCTCGCGTGCGACCAGGCGGACCCGGCCACGCGCGGCATCACGGTCCCGGACGCGACTCCCCTAGGTATCGGCCGCTCCGCCGCGATCGGACCCAAGGGTGAAGTTTTAGAGCGCCTAGACGGCGCCGAGGCACTGCTGGTCGTCGACGTCGACCCAGCGCAGGTCGAGGCCGCCCGCGCGGCCATCCCGGTACTGACTAACGCCCGCCTTCGCTGAACGTCGCCCCGCCGTCGTCGGAGTGCAAAATGGAGCCCACGATTCGCGACAAGAGAATCCCGGGTGCTCATGTCACAACCACTGCAGCCCGAAACACTTAGTGGGTGGAGGTGTTAAGTGAGGACACGAAACAAGACAGCGACATTGGCTTCCGACGAGGACGCCTTCACGAGACTGGTTCGAGGCAGTGACGCGGCGTTCGCCGAGCTGTTCGACAGGCACTCGGGCACCGTGTACCGATACGCCTGGGGGCTCGCCGAATCACGCGACGAGGTTGCGGACATCGTTCAGGAAACGTTTTTGGTGCTGTGGCGCCGGCGCAAAGAGATCAGCTTGGCTGGACGCTCGTTACTCCCCTGGCTCCTCCTGTGCTGCCGCAATACCGCCTACAACCACAATCGAGCGCGGCGGCGGTCCTCCGCTGGAGAGCTGACTGAGCCGAAGCCCGGAACACCCGCCTGGCACCGCCGCGTCGAGCAGCAACAGGCGGCTGAAGAGCTCACCTGGGTCCGTGAAGAAATCGCCAACCTGCCCGACGCCGAACGCAGCCTGTGCGAACTCTGTCTGATCGAGGGGCTGAGCTACGACGAGGCCTCGTCCGCACTGGGCATCAGCCAGCCGGCCGCCCGCAAGAGAATCCAACGCGCACGCCGCAAGCTGCGTGCCGCCAAGACAGCCAACCTGTAAGGAGTTCGCCATGCCCATCAACTACGGCCCGCCCGCGAATCCGCAGATCACCGAAGAACTCCGACCCGTCCGGGCAACGCTGCTCCGCCGCATCGGTCGCCAGAAGAACTTCAAGCGCGCTTCTCTGTCTGCAGCCGCGGTAGCCGCACTCTCCCTCGGCGGAGTCTCGGTCGCCACCGGCTTCGACCCCGAACGCGACTACGCCAATGCCGAATTCCTCACCAAACCCCAGTACGTAGAGCGGTTCGCCGAGTGCATGGAGACACGCGGCTGGGATCCGAGGTTAGGAAGCAACGATCCGAAGGCACCGGCCGGCGTTCCGGCTGTCCACTTCGTCTTCCCGGCAAGCAAGAGTCACGATATCGCCCTGGACGCCGAGGCCTGCCGAGCGATCCTCTCGCAACAGGTCGGAGAATCCATAGTTCCCGCGCTCTAACCCTTCCGTCCGACTCACCACTCAGGAGGACCGCATGGCCACCCCCAAGCTGCCGTCAGAACCAGACCAACCGGACACACCGCCGCAGTCGTCGGCCGCCTCGAGCAGGCAGCTGGAAACAGCACGTCAACTGGCGCGACGAATCGTGGATGAACAGAGTGCTCGTCGCTAAGCGACCCGTGCGGGTCAGCCGCTGAACGTCGCCCCGCCGTCGTCGGAGTGCACGACGCCGGCGTCCACCGCCGCCCAGACGTGAAGTTCGCCGTCGCGCATCTCGGCGGCCAGCGCGGCAGGGCCCTCGCCCGCGTCGCCCGCCTCCTCCCAGCTGGATCCGGCGTCCTCACTCACGTGCACGACGCCGTCCGGGGCGATGCCGACGGCCGTCTCGGCGTCGGCGAACGCGAGGTACTGCAGTAGCGGCCCGCCCGACGGCTCGGCCCAGGTCTTCCCGGCGTCCTCGGAGCGCCAGATTCCCTCCTGCGTCGCGGCCAGGACCGTGTCGCCGTCGGGGTGCCCGGCGAGCGCGAATGCGGCTGGACCCGAAACCGTCTCCCACTCCTCGCCGTCTTCGGTGCGCATGAGCGCGCCGTCAAACCCGACGACGGCGTCGGCGGCCGTGGTCAGTGCGTGAAAGTCGGACTGGCCCGTGCGGGAGAGCGGCTCCCAGGTGGCGCCGTCGTCGTCCGAGCGCAGCAGGCCGACCGGGTCGGGCAGGTTGGTGCCCGTGCCCGGGTGACCCGACGCGTAGAGCGATCCGCCGCCGGCGGCGAAGCCCATCAGGTCGATGAGCGGCCCGCGCGGGACGGGGCCGCTGCCGCCCGGCATGAGCCCGTCGGCGTCAACCCCGTCGAGGCCGGCGACGAAGAGGCCGTGGTGGCTGGCGATGTAGAGCTCGTCGCCCGCCGGGTGCAGGCCGTGGATGTGCCCGAAGTCGGCCGGCCCGTACTTTACGGCGTCGGTCTCGGCACCGCCATCGTCTGCCGTGGTCACGGCGCCGACGGCTGCCTGGGCTTCGACCGACTCATCCGGCCCGGTCGCGGGGGTGCAACCGGCCAGAGACGGTGCGGTCGCTGCGGCGAGCAGGCACGCGAGGACCAGCAGCCGATGCCGTCCGTGTCGCATGATTTCCTCCCGCCGCGGTTTCGAACCGATCCTACCGCTCGATCTTGGTCGCGAGCTCTTTCTCCTCGACGAAGCAGAGCAGCACGAACGCGACGATCGCCAGCGGCGCGATCCACAGGTACAGCGGGATCAGCGCGTGGTTGTAGGCCTCGATGATCAGCGTGTGCAGCGGCTCGGGCAGGCTCGTCACGAGCGCCGGGGTGAGCGAGTTGCCCGAGGCCCCCACCGCGACGGCGTCCGCCGGCAGGGTCCGCGCCAGCTCGCTCGTCAGGCGGCTCGCGAAGAGGGAGCCGACGACGGCGGCGCCGAGCGTCGCGCCGACCTGGCGGAAGTAGTTCGACGACGCCGTCGCGGTGCCCACGAAGCGCAGCGGGAAGGAGTTCTGCGCCACCAGGGTCAGATTCTGCATGGTCGCGCCGAGGCCGACGCCCATGACGCCCAGGTACACGCAGACCAGGTAGACCGCCGTGTCGGCGTGGATCGTGGACAGACCCGCCAGACCGGTGCCGAGGATGAGCGTGCCGGCGAGCATGATGCGCTTGTAGCGGCCCGTGGCGGTCACGCGGCGGCCCATGAGGATGGACGTGGCGAGCATGCAGCCCATCATCGGGATCATCAGCAGGCCGGCCTCGGTCGGCCCGAAGCCGGTGACCATCTGCAGGTAGGTGGGCATGTAGCCAAGGGCGCCGAACATCATGACGCCGACGGCGAGGCCCGCCACCGTGGTGAGGTTGAAGTTGCGGTTCTTGAACAGCTTCAGCGGCAGGACGGGCTCGGCCGCGCGGGATTCGACCCACACGAACAGCACAGCCCCGACGACGGCGGCCGCACCGAGAGTGAGGATCACCGGCCCGCCCCACGCGAAGGTGTTCCCGCCCCAGGTGGCGACGAGCACGATCGCGCTCGTCGTCGCGGCCAGCAGCCCCATGCCGAGGTAGTCGATGCGGCCGCGGCCCTCGCTGGACGGCTTGGGCAGGTGGATCAGCAGCACGGCGGCGACGATCGCAAGCGCGCCGAGTGGGACGTTCATCCAGAACGCCCAGCGCCAGCCCGGACCCTCGGTCAGCCAGCCGCCGAGCAGCGGGCCTGCGACGGAGGAGACGGCGAAGACCCCGCCCATCACGCCCATGTACTTGCCGCGTTCGCGGGCCGGGACGACGTCGGCGATGATCGCCTGCGAGAGGATGATGAGGCCGCCGCCGCCGATGCCCTGGATCGCGCGGGCGGCGATGAGCAGATCCATGTCAGACGCGAGCGCGCCGACGATGGAGCCGGCCACGAACACGGCGATCGCCCCGACGAGCAGGAACTTGCGACCGAACATGTCGCCGAGCTTGCCGTAGACGGGCATCATCACGGTGGAGGCCAGAATGTAAGCGGTGATGACCCAGGCCATGTGCTCGACGCCGTTGAGCTCGCCGACCATCGTCGGCAGCGCCGTCGAGAGGACGGTCTGATTGAGGGAGGCGAGCAGCATCGAGACGATGAGCGCGCCGAAGATCATCCCGAGGTGCTGCCGGGGTTCGCGCGGCGCCGGGCCCGCCGTCGTCATTTTGGGTGGGGTGCTCATCGGGTTGCTTCGACGACCTTTCGGAAAGTGGAGATGGAGTCCGCCAGGTGCGGTTCGACGTCGCCGCCTCCGGCGTCCTGGTAGGCGGTGAAGGCGAACTTGGTGATGACACCGGCCAGCATGATCAGGGCACGCGGGGACCGTTCAGCGTCCGGCAGGGCGTCGATCTCCGCGTGCGGCGCCCCTTCGGCGATGCGCTCGTGCAGCACCTCGGTCACCAGCCGCTCGGCGTCGGAGACGTGCTGCATGACGCGTTCGCGCAGTTCGGGGCGGGCAGCGACGACGACGCGTCGTCGGGCCATGCTCCCGCTGACGAAGCTCGTGGTCAGGACCGCAGCGAGCAGTTCGACGGTGCGAGTCAGCAGGTCCTCGTCCGAGGCGCGGAACCGCTCGATGTCCCCCTCCCCGACGACGGGCGGCTGCGTCCCGAGGACCGCGTCCTCCTTGGTCGGGAAGTAGTTGAAGAACGTGCGCCGGGAGACGCCGGCCCGTGCGGCGATAGCGTCGATCGTCGCCGCGGCGAGGCCGTCCTCGAGCGCGATGGAGGACGCCGCCTCGTGGACCGCGTTCCAGGTCTCCACGCGGTTGCGCTCGCGCTGCGAAAGTTCGGATTGGTTGCCTTGCATAACCAATAATTTATGCACTCATGCAAATTTGCACAAGTGCAAACTTCGGTGACCCTGAACACAGGGGCTCGAAATCAGGGTCGAACGGGGACTTTCCCCCATGGCCGCGCTAGGGAGCCCGGCGTATCATTGAGGACAGAGCAGATTCTCGACGATCCTGGGGGATGGACATGAGCGGCTACGCCTCGTACCCTTCGGCCGTCGAGCCGCCGCGCGAGCAACCGCTGTACGGCGCGACGATGATGCAGGCCGTCAAGCGCTTCTTCACCAAGTACGCGGTCTTCACCGGGCGCGCGAGTCGCAGCGAGTACTGGTGGGTCTACCTCGCGATGACCATCGTGTCGATGGCCGTGGCCGTCCTGATGTTCATCGCCATCGGCGCCGTCGCCGCCTCCACCGACTTCACCGCCCTCGAGGACCCCGCCGCCATGGACTCCGTCGGGGCCGGCGCCATCGGAATCGCGGTCGTGCTCTACGCCATCCTGGCCGCCTTCGGCCTCGCGATCCTCGTCCCGACCATCGCCGTCACCGTGCGCCGCCTGCACGACGCCGGCTTCTCCGGCTGGTGGTACCTGATCAGCTTCATTCCCGGCGGCGGCATCGTCGTCCTGGTCTTCACGATCCTGCCCTCCGTCGCCGAGGGGGCCCGCTTCGACGACCCGCCCTACGGCTACCCGCCCGCACCCAACTCCCCCTTCCTCGTCCCCGCCTATCCGGCCGCCACCGGCTACCCGGGCGGTTACGCCGGCGGCTACCAGCCGCAGTCGCCGTACGCATCCCAGCCCCCGCAGTCGCCCTACGCGCCCCCGGCC
>MLDA01000022.1 GCA_023896275.1 Kocuria rosea subsp. polaris
ACCTCGCCGGCGTTACGGATTCGAAGAGCATCCAGGTGGCGGCCGGCGGCTTCCATGGTCCGTGTGGCCTCGATCAGCGCCTCATCACCCTGGACGGCGACCTCATCAGCAGTACCTGAGAGCGCGGCGATCACGACGCGACCCCGGTCCGCCGGTGAGAGACCGGCGTACGTTTCGGGGTTCAATAGGAGGTCCGCTTCCATGAACCAATACTAGTACAGGACTTCGAAGAATGGAAGGGATTATGAACCTTTTTAGAACGCGAAACGGGCTTTGGAGCTGAACGAACAGTGCTCGAAGGCGCCAGTAGGGCACCGTGAGACCCGGAGGTATTCGAATGTACCGAACTGCTAGTCGGTCGCGCGGAGGGTCGCCCGCAGCTCGTCCTCGGCGGCAATCGCTGTGATGAAGAACATCTCGTCGCCAGCCTCGACGACGTCGTCCGCGCTCGGCACGATGGGCACTTCGTCGCGCAGCAATGCCACCACGGCGGAGTCCTCCGGCCAGTGCAGCGATCCCAACGTCTTGCCGATGATCGGCGAGTCCGACGGGACCGTGAACTCAACCATCGACGTCTCGCCGGTGCGCAGCGTCAGCAGGCGGACGAGGTCACCGATCTCCACGGCCTCTTCGACGAGGGCCGTCATCAGGCGCGGGGTATTCACGGCGACGTCGACGCCCCAGGAGTCGTTGAACATCCAGTCGTTCTTCGGATTGTTCACGCGACCCACGGTGCGCCCGATACCGAACTCGCTCTTCGCCAGCAGGGAGACGACGAGGTTGACCTTGTCGTCACCCGTGGCCGACACGACGACGTCGGTGTCGTCCAGTCCGGCGGCCTGCAAGACGCTCAGCTCGCACGCGTCGCCGATGAGCCATTCCGCGTCGCTGAGGTCGCTGCGGCCCATCGATTCCGGTTTCTCGTCGATCAGGAGGACCGTATGGCCGTGCGACATGAGCTCGCGCGCAATGGATGATCCGACGCTTCCCGCGCCAACGATGGCAACCTTCACTGCTCGTCCTCCTGGGCATCGGTCATGTCCGGTCGAGTCGATGTTCCCGGTCTGCCCGCCGGTGGTTTGGAGAGCACGCGGTCGATGTCTCCCGTTGAGTCGACGGGCATCATGGCGTGAAGAATGTCCCCCTCCTGTAGCCGCGTCTTCGGCGTGGGAACGATGCCTTGGCCGAAACGCGTCAGGTAGGCGACGCGCAGCTGTGCCGCCTCCTCGATCTCCGTCAAGAGCTTGCCGTACCAGTCGCGGTGCAGGCCCACTTCGCCGAGCAGGAGGCGACCCGAGGCCTCTCGGAAGTCGCCCTGGACGCCGGTCTCGGGCAGGATTCGCCGCAGGACCTGGTCCGCGCTCCAGCGAACTGCCGCCACCGTGGGGATTCCGAGCCGCTGATAGATCTCCGCGCGGCCGGGGTCGTAGATGCGCGCCACGACGTGGGGGACGTTGTAGGTCTCGCGAGCCACACGCGTGGCCACGATGTTTGAGTTGTCGCCGCTGGAGACCGCGGCGAACGCGTAGGCCTCCTCGATGCCGGCGCGTTCGAGGGTGTCGCGGTCGAAACCGATGCCCGTCACGCGGCGGCCCGAGTAGTGCTGCCCCAGTCGGCGGAAGGCCCGCTCGTCCTGATCGATGATGGCCACGGAGTGGCCCGCTTCGTCGAGGGTGTGGGCGAGCGTCACGCCGACGCGGCCTGCGCCCATGATGACGAAATGCGGCATGTCTTTCCTCCGCTGGTGAGGCGTCTCGCGGTCTGGGACCGCACGAATAATCAGTCCCTAGTGTGTCACGTGCGGCCGCGTAGTCGGCGTGTGCCCGCGCCGCCGCCTGCGTGCCGAGGAATGACACAGCGCGGGCAACAGGCTAACTTTGACGAAGTGTTGACGTTTCTCGAAGCACTCAAGCGGGTCCTGGTCGGGCGGCCCTTTGAGACCGAAACCCAGAAGCGGACCCCATTGCGGCGGTTCGCCGCCCTCGGCAAGCTGAGCTCGAACGCGCTGTCCTCCGTGGCCTACGCGCCGGACGAGATCCTGTTGACTCTCGCCATCGCAGGCATGAGCGCTATCCACTTCTCGCCGCTCGTCGGCGCCGCGGTCATGGTCGTCATGTTCGTCATCATCGCCTCATACCGCCAATCCGTGAAGGCCTACCCGGGCGGCGGCGGCGACTACATCATCGCCAGCAGGAATTTGGGCCCACGGGCGGGTACGACGACGGGGGCGGCGCTGTTGATCGACTTCGTCCTGACGGTCGCCGTGTCCATGTCGGCGGCGGCCCACTATCTCGTCGCCGCCCTGCCGCAGCTGCAAGGAAACCGAGCTGAGATCGCGGCGTGGGGCGTGGCCCTGCTGGCGTTCGCAAGCCTGCGCGGCCTCGGGCGGTCGCGCTGGGCGCAGATCGTGCCGACCTACCTGTTCGTGGCCGGCATCCTCTTCATGCTCGTCGTCGGTTCGATCCTCGCGGCGCTGGGCCAGCTCGGGCAGGCGCCGAGCGCCGAATTCACGATTGCCCCGCAGGCCGGGTTCGAGGAGGGCTTGACCGGCTTCTTTGGCGCCCTGCTGATACTGCGCGCGTTCTCGACGGGCTCGGCCGCCCTCACCGGCATCGAGGCGCCGTCGAGCAGCGTGCCCGACATGGCACCGCCGCGGGCCAGGAACGCGGCGGCGGTCCTCGTCTGGCTTGGCATCGTCGCCGCCGTGCTCACCCTCGGTACGCTCTTCCTCGCCGAGGCCACGGGTGTGCGGCTGGTCGAGTTCCCGCACGAGTCCCTGCGGCTCGACGGCGGACCGATCCCTGAGTCCTACTTCCAGATCCCCGTCCTCGGCCAGCTCGCAATGGCGGTCTTCGGCGCGGGGACGTTCGGATTCGTCGCCATTCTGGTCCTGACGATCTGGGTGCTGTGGACAGCCGGAGCGTCAGCCTTCAAGTCGTTCCCCTTCCTCGCCTCGCTGCTCGCCATCGACGGCTACCTGCCGCGCCAGCTGCGCACGCGCGGCGACCGGCTCGGATACAGCAACGGCATCGTCGCGCTGGCGGTTGCGGCCATCGCGCTCGTGCTGATCTTCGACGCCCATCTTCCCGGTCTGATCCAGATGTACGTCATCGGCGTCTTCGTGGCGTTCACGCTCAGCCAGCTCGGGATGCTCACGCACTGGAAGCGCAAGTACGTGCAGACGCCCAGCCGCTCGGCTCGTGCCAAGATCGGTCGCTCCCGGCTGCTGAACCTCGTCGGATTCGTGCTCTCCACAGCGGTGCTCGCCGTCGTGCTGATCACCAAGTTCGTTCACGGCGCGTGGCTGGCGGTCGTCGCGATCGTCCTGCTGTACCTGATCATGTTCTCCCTCCACCGCCACTACGAAGCCGTCGACCGTGAGCTGGCCATCGATCCGGACGCCGAGGCCAAGGCGCTACCGGCGCGCGTGCACGCGATCATTCTGGTTTCTTCGGTACGCAAACCCGTGCTGCGGGCGCTCGCGTTCGCCCGGGCGTCCCGCCCCTCGAAGCTCGACGCCATCGTTATCGACACCGAGGAGGAACGGACCCGGCGGACCGTCGAGAAGTGGGAGGCCCTGGGCATCCCCGTCCCCCTGACGGTGCTCGCCTCGCCCTACCGCGAGGTTGCCCCGCCGCTGCTGGACTACATCAAGGGCATCAAGCGCGACGCCCCGCGTGACCTCGTCGTTGTCTACGTTCCCGAATACGTCGTCGGGCGCTGGTGGGAGCAGCTGGTACACAACCAGACTGCCCTGCGAATCAAGGCCCGCCTGCACTTCGAGCCGGGCGTCGTCGTCGCGTCCGTCCCGTGGCAGCTATCCTCCGAAACCCATGGCCGCGCGATCTTCGACGACGGCCAGAATTCCCCGCGACCCGCAGAACAAAGCAAGGACCCCCAGTGACCCAACCCGCCGCGCCCGAGTCCGCGCCCCACGTCGAACTCACGATCGGCCCGGTCGCCCACGGCGGCCACTTCGTCTCCCGCCACGAGGGTCGCGTCGTCTTCGTCCGGCACGGGCTGCCCGGCGAGCGAGTGCGAGCCAGGCTGACCGAGCACGACGACGGGGCCCGCTTCTGGCGGGCCGACGTCGTCGAGGTGCTCGACGCCAGTCCCGACCGGCAGGACCACATCTGGGATCAGGCCGACGCGCTCGTCGCCGCGCGCGCATCGAGCCAAGCCGCCGGCGGTGCCGAGTTCGGACACATCCGGCTCGATGCCCAGCGCCGGCTCAAAGCGGAAGTTTTCGCCGAGCACCTCGAGCGCGGGGCAGGGCTCGACGCGGCGACCCTCGGTTTCGCGGGCGTCGAGGCCGTCGCCGACGAAGACGAGCTCGGGCGCTTCTGGCGGACCCGGATGGCCTTCGCCGTGGATGCCGACGGGCGCCTGTCCATGCATCCGCATCGTAGCGACGAGCTCGTTGCCGTCACGTCGATGCCGCTGGCGAGCCGCGAGATCCAGCGGCTAAGCCCCTGGGACGTCGACTTCACCGGGTTCGAGCGCGTCGAAATCGCCGCTCCGGCCGGCGGCGACGAGGCGCTGGTGCTGCTCGTGGCCGCCGAAGGGCAGAACGACGCGGCCGGCATTCGGAGAGCGGCCCGCGCCGTCATGTCGCAGCTGCCCCCGAACGCCTCGGTGGCCGTCCTGACGCAGTCCGGCGGATCCGCCGCCGACGGCCGCGGCGTCCTGCAGCGCATCTCCGGGCGGACCTGGCTTTCGGAATCCGTTGAGCTCGCCTCCGGCGACACCCACCACTACCGCGTGACGGGGGAGGGGTTCTGGCAGATCCACCGCGCCGCGCCCGCGACACTGACGGACGCAGTGCTCGATATCGTGGCGCCAGCGCCCGGCCAGGCCGTGGCTGACCTCTACGCCGGGGCCGGCCTCTTCACTCTGCCGCTGGCCGAGCGAGTCGGCGCCGGCGGACGGGTGCTTTCGATCGAAGGAGCGCCCGGAACAAGCAAGGACGCGCGGCGGAATCTGCACGAGTACCGGCAGGCCCTGATCGCCCAAGGGCGTGTGGAGCGCACGTTACGCGACCAACTTCAGCGACTCTCCGGTGGGCGGGGCACCCGCCAGCTTGACGCCGTCGTGCTTGATCCGCCACGCGCGGGAGCAGGAAAGCGAGCCGTGGAGATGATCGCGGCGGCAAAGCCGGCGAAGATCGCCTACGTGTCGTGCGATCCGGCCTCCTTTGCCCGGGATACCGCGGATCTTCGCCGCCGCGGGTACGAGCTGGTCGCGGCCCGGGTCTTCGATTTGTACCCGAATACGCACCACTTGGAGACGATCGGCCATTTCGCCCGGGTCCGCCCCTGAGTCGTGGGGCACATGAACCGATAGACTTGACGGTAGCTCTGCCGCGATCCATCCGTCTTGTGTTGGTTAGGTATTCCTAACTGGCGCCAGATTGGGCGTGCAACAAAGATGAAAATCTGGCGAGAGGAGTCCCAATGAGCAATGTGGACAGCTTTGGAGCCAAGGGCGTATTAGACGTCAGTGGCAAGGAATATGAAATTTTTCGGCTGAGTGCCGTTGAAGGCGCCGATAGCCTTCCCTACAGCCTCAAGGTTCTGCTGGAGAACCTGCTGCGCACCGAGGACGGTGCAAACATCACGGCTGATCACGTCCGTGCGTTGGCCGGATGGGACGAGAACGCCCAGCCGGACACCGAGATCCAGTTCACCCCGGCGCGTGTGATCATGCAGGACTTCACGGGTGTTCCCTGTGTGGTCGACCTGGCGACGATGCGCGAGGCCGTGAAGGAGCTCGGCGGCGACGCGACACGTGTGAACCCGTTGGCTCCGGCCGAGATGGTCATCGATCACTCCGTGCAGATCGACGCTTTCGGCAATGCCGGCGCGCTT
This sequence comes from Kocuria rosea subsp. polaris, assembly GCA_023896275.1. GTDB lineage: Bacteria > Actinomycetota > Actinomycetes > Actinomycetales > Micrococcaceae > Zhihengliuella > Zhihengliuella polaris_A. The sequence continues at coordinate 5,868 of MLDA01000022.1, forward strand.
GAGCGCAACATGGAGATTGAGTACCAGCGCAATGGGGAGCGTTACCAGTTCCTGCGCTGGGGCCAGACGGCGTTTGATGACTTCAAGGTTGTTCCGCCGGGAACCGGCATCGTGCACCAGGTCAACATCGAGTACCTGGCCCGCACCGTGATGACCCGCGAGGTCGACGGGGTTCTGCGTGCTTACCCGGATACCTGCGTCGGCACCGACTCGCACACCACGATGGTCAACGGCCTGGGTGTGCTCGGCTGGGGTGTCGGCGGCATCGAGGCCGAGGCCGCGATGCTCGGCCAGCCGGTGTCGATGTTGATCCCGCGCGTGGTTGGTTTCAAGCTCTCCGGTTCCATCCCGGCGGGCGCGACCGCGACTGACGTGGTGCTGACGATCACGGAGATGCTGCGTAAGCACGGCGTGGTCGGCAAGTTCGTCGAGTTCTACGGTGAGGGTGTGGCCGCGGTCCCGCTGGCCAACCGCGCCACCATCGGCAACATGAGCCCGGAATTCGGCTCGACCGCCGCGATGTTCCCGATCGACGACGTCACCCTCGACTACCTGCGTCTGACGGGTCGCTCGGAGGAGAACGTCGCCCTCGTGGAGTCCTACTCCAAGGAGCAGGGGCTCTGGCACGATCCGTCGCGCGAGCTGCGTTTCTCCGAGTACCTCGAGCTGGACCTGTCCACCGTGGTGCCCTCGATCGCCGGCCCGAAGCGTCCGCAGGACCGCATCGAGCTGACCGACGCCAAGGAGCAGTTCCGCAAGGACATCCACAACTACGCCGCCGGCGACGCCGACGCGCTGGGGGTGGGCCGCCCGTCGAAGGCTGTGGACGTGGCGATGGCTGATGGCCGCGAGTTCACGCTGGACCACGGTCTGGTCTCGATCGCGTCGATCACCTCGTGCACGAACACGTCCAACCCCTCGGTCATGCTCGCCGCGGCGATCCTCGCCCGCAACGCCGTGGACAAGGGTCTGACCTCGAAGCCGTGGGTCAAGACCTCGGTCGCGCCCGGCTCCAAGGTCGTCACGGACTACTACGAGAAGTCCGGCCTGATGCCGTACCTGGAGAAGCTGGGCTTCTTCGTCGTCGGCTACGGTTGCGCGACGTGCATCGGCAACTCGGGTCCGTTGGATCCGGAGATCTCCGAGGCCATCCAGGCCAACGACCTGGCCGCTACCGCGGTGCTTTCCGGTAACCGCAACTTCGAGGGTCGCATCAACCCGGACGTGAAGATGAACTACCTGGCATCCCCGCCGTTGGTCATCGCCTACGCGCTGGCCGGGTCGATGGACTTCGACTTCGAGGCTGACGCCCTGGGCCAGGACGCCGACGGCAACGACGTCTTCCTGCGCGATATTTGGCCGTCCCCGATCGAGGTCGAAGAGGTCATTGCGTCCTCGATCGACGAGGGAATGTTCGCCAAGGGTTACGACGGGGTCTTCGACGGCGATGACCGTTGGAAGGCGCTGGATACGCCGGCCGGTGACACGTTCGAGTGGTCTGATGACTCCACGTACGTGCGCAAGCCCCCGTACTTCGAGGGCATGAAGGCGCAGCCGGATGCCGTGACGGACATCGCCGGCGCTCGCGTTCTGCTGAAGCTGGGCGATTCGGTCACGACCGACCACATCTCCCCGGCCGGTTCCTTCAAGTCGGACACCCCGGCGGGGCGTTACCTGCTGGAGAACGGTGTTGATCGCAAGGACTTCAACTCCTACGGCTCGCGCCGCGGCAACCACGAGGTCATGATCCGTGGAACGTTCGCGAACATCCGCATCAAGAACCAGCTGCTCGACGGTGTTGAGGGCGGGTTCACGCGTGACTTCACGCAGGACGGCGCACCGCAGTCCTACGTGTATGACGCTGCGCAGAACTACCGTGAGGCCGGCACTCCGCTGGTTGTCCTCGGCGGCAAGGAGTACGGTTCGGGTTCGTCCCGTGACTGGGCTGCTAAGGGCACCGCGCTGCTGGGTGTCAAGGCTGTTATCACCGAGTCGTTCGAGCGCATCCACCGCTCGAACCTGATCGGCATGGGTGTCTTGCCGTTGCAGTTCCCGGTCGGCGAGTCGGCTGACTCGCTGGGACTGGACGGCACGGAGACCTTCGGCATTGAGGGTGTGACCGCGCTGAACAACGGTTCGACGCCGTCGACGCTCAAGGTGACCGCTACCAAGCAGGACGGTTCCACGGTGGAGTTCGATGCGGTTGTCCGTATCGATACTCCGGGTGAGGCTGATTACTACCGCAACGGCGGCATCTTGCAGTACGTGCTTCGCCAGATCGCCGGCAGCAACTAACCTGCTCGAATGTGAGGCTGTCTGGCTGCTGATGAAATAGTCGGTCCAGAGTCTCGCACAAGTGCCCCGTCAGGCTTCGGCCTGGCGGGGCACTTGTGCGTTGTCGGTCCGCCTCCGGTGTCTGTTGCCACTGGGCTCCTGCGCGGCCGCGAGACGCAGTTATCATCATGAAGTCCGCGGCTGGCAGACTTGCCTCATGACTGTATTGATTGCCGGTTGCGGAGACCTTGGCACTGAAGCCGGTATCAGATTCATTGGGGCGGGGCATCGTGTCATCGGATGGCGGCGCACGCCGGATATCCTGGCAGCAGCTGGAATTGAAGGGGTGGCGGCAGACCTCACGACGGAGCTTCCGGAAATCCCGGCAGATGTGTCCATCGTGGTGGTGTCCATCGCTGCCGATCGCCGTAGCCCTGAGGCCTATCGTGCCGCGTACGTGGATGGGGTCAGGAACGTTCTGGACGCCTTGGAACGTGACAGCGTGACACCGAAGCGCATGGTCCTCGTGTCGTCAACGGCCGTGTACGGCGACAGAACCGGCCACGTGGATGAAGCCACGCCGACGTTGCCTGCTTCATTCAGCGGCCAGATCCTTCTCGAGTCCGAGATGCTCCTTCTCGACCGGCTGAGGGGAACGTCGACAGAGGGCGTCGTGCTGCGACTGGGTGGCGTTTACGGCCCGGGCAGGACGCGGCTCATCGATATGGTCAAGGAGGGGCGCGCAGTCGTGCCGGAAGAGCCGCGGCGGACGAATCGAATCCACCGCGACGATGCTGCTGCCGCCATCGTTCACCTGGCCACCGCTGCGGGCGCGCCGGAGCCGCTCTATCTTGGTGTCGATGACGAATCGGCGGATCTGGGAGATGTCCTGCGGTTCCTTTCCCGGGAGTTGGACTGTGGCGAACTGCCCGTTGGGCCGGTCCCGGTTGCCCGTGGCGGTGACAAACGTTGCGTCAATGACAAACTCCGCGGCACGGGTTTTCGGTTCGCTTTTCCGACCTACAAAGAGGGGTACCGATCGGTCCTCGCCGGCGAAGGCGTCAGGCACCCGTAAACGGCGCGAACTCACGACGGGGTGTTCCTGCTTGTCGTCATGATCCCGCGGCGTGCGGAGCGGACCGGGTGGCCGCAATCCGAAGCCCGCGACGGCTCGGGACGTGGCTGCCTCGCCCGGTCCCTGTCGGGCTGAGGACGCAGGGACTACTCTGGCCTCATGGCTCAAGATGAGCGGTCTCCGGCAGACGTCGCGCCGGCCAGCCGGCCAGCGGTGGGGCCGGACGGCACCGGACACCGCACCTCCATGCATGTGCTGGTCAACACCGCGGTCGCCAACGTTGTCACCAGCTACCTTTGGTTCGGGCTGACGTTCTGGGTCTACCTCGAAACTCGTTCCGTCCTGGCGACCGGCGTGATCGGCGGCGCCTACATGCTTCTCGTCGCGTTTTTCGGTCTCCTCTTCGGCGTGCTCGTGGACAGGTACCGCAAACGCACAGTCATGATCGGGTCAACAGTCTTCACGGTGCTCTGCTTCGCGGCGGCATGGGTGATGTTCCTGCTGGTGCCCGAGCGGAGCCTCCTGGACCTCAGCCGCGGCTGGTTCTGGCTGTTCGCCGGGATCGTCCTCATCGGCGCCGTCGTCGAACAACTGCGCAACATCGCCCTGTCGACGACGGTCACGCTGCTCGTGGCGCCCGACCGTCGCGCCAACGCCAACGGCCTCGTCGGTACCGTGCAGGGCCTGGCCTTCATGGTCACCTCGGTCTTCAGCGGCCTCTCGATCGGCTTCCTCGGCATGGGCGGGACGATCGTCATCGCGCTGGCGTCCTGCACGCTCGTGCTCGCGCACCTGCTCGTGCTCCGGATCCCCGAACCGCGGATCGCGCGCGCGACCCAGCGCGAGAGCTTCGCCGAACTGCGGGCCGGCATCGTCGCCGTGCGCGTGACCCAGGGCCTCTTCGCGCTGATCCTCTTCACGACCTTGAACAATCTCACCGGCGGCGTGTTCATGGCGCTCATGGACCCCTACGGGCTCACGCTCTTTCCGGTCGAGATCTGGGGTCTGGTCCTCGGGATCACGGCCACTGGCTTCCTCATCGGCGGTGGGGTCGTGGCCAGATTCGGCCTGGGCAAGAACCCCATCCGCACGCTGCTCATCCTCGTCGCCTGCACCGGAGTGCTCGGCGCGACGTTCACCCTGCGCGAGTGGTGGTGGCTCTTCGCCGCCGGGATCTGGGTCTTCATGATGCTCCTCCCGGCGATCGAGGCGGCCGAACAAACGGTGATCCAGAAAGTGGTCCCCTACGCGATCCAAGGGCGGGTCTTCGGCTTCGCGATGACCTTCGAGGCGGCGGCAGCGCCGATCACGGCGTTCCTCATCGCCCCGCTGGCCGAATTCTGGATCATCCCCTATATGGATTCCGGCGACGGCCGCCAAACGTGGGGATGGCTACTGGGCGCGGGGGAGGCGCGCGGAATTGCCCTGGTGTTCCTCGTCTCGGGTCTCGCGTCGATCGGCCTGGCGGTCGCGGCCCTCTGCTCGCGGTCGTACCGGCGGCTCTCGACAACGTACGCCCAGGCCCCGGAGAGCGCCCCGCCGGCCTCCGGTGCGAGTGCGGGCGGTTAGGATTGACGGACAACGACCGCCGCACCGGAAGGGCGGCGGGTGAGTGAACGAGCCGAAGGCGAAAGGAAGCTGAGTGACACTGCTGGAGGCCATTGGCGAACCGAGCGATCTGCGCGAGCTGGACGACGACCAGGTTGTCGCCCTCGCCGAGGAGATCCGTCGCTTCCTCGTCGCCAACGTCGCACGCACGGGCGGGCATCTCGGCCCGAACCTCGGCGTCGTCGAACTGACGCTGGGCATTCACCGCGTCTTCGAGTCGCCCAGGGACTCGATCGTCTTCGATACCGGGCACCAGTCATACGTGCACAAGCTCGTCACCGGTAGACAGGACTTCTCGACCCTGCGCCAGGAGGGCGGCATCGCCGGCTATCCCGACCGCTCCGAATCCGTGCACGACATCGTCGAGTCCTCACATGCGTCCAGTTCGCTCTCCTGGGCTGACGGGATCTCCCGGGCCCGCGTGCTGTCGGGGGAGCCGGACCGCTACGTCGTCGCCGTCGTCGGCGACGGTGCCCTCACCGGCGGCATGGCTTGGGAGGCCTTGAACAACATCGCGGCCGACAAGGACCGCCGGCTGGTCATCGTGGTCAACGACAACGGTCGCTCCTACGCGCCGACGATCGGCGGCCTCGCCAACCAGCTCGCCGGCCTGCGGCAGATGACGCTCGACAAGGTCCGAACCTCCCCGGTCTACGAGGACACGCTGGACAAGGTCAAGCAACGCCTGCAAGGCGGCGGCACCGTGGGCAAGTTCGCCTACAAGTCCTTGCACGCGGCCAAGAAGGGCATCAAGGACTGGTGGGCGCCCCAGGGGCTCTTCGAGGACCTCGGGATCAAGTACATCGGGCCGATTGACGGCCACAACCAGGCCAGTGTGGACGAAGCCCTCCAGCAGGCCCGCGCCTACGAGGGGCCCGTGCTCGTGCACGCCCTCACGGAGAAGGGCCGCGGCTACGCGCCGGCCCGCGCGCACGAGGCCGACCAGTTCCACGCCGTGGGCGTCATCGACCCGACGACCGGCGAGCCCGTCGAGACGCCGTCGAAGCAGTCCTGGACCAGCGTCTTCGGCGAGGAGATCGCGGACATCGCCGACGAACGTTCAGACATCGTCGGGATCACCGGCGCCATGCTGATCCCCGTCGGGCTCAAGAAAATGGCTGAGCGTCATCCTGAGCGCGTCATCGACGTCGGAATTGCCGAACAGCACGCGCTCACCAGCGCCGCCGGCCTCGCCTACGGGGGCCTCCACCCCGTCGTCGCGATCTATGCGACGTTCCTGAACCGCGCCTACGACCAGCTGCTCATGGACGTCGCGCTGCACAAGGCCGGCGTGACCGTGGTGCTCGACCGTGCCGGTGTCACTGGCCCCGACGGGCCCAGCCACCACGGCATGTGGGATCTCTCGCTGCTGCAGTCGGTGCCAGGCATCCACATCGCTGCCCCGCGCGACGCGGACACGCTGCGCGAGGAACTGCGCGAGGCCGTCGCGGTCGACGACGCCCCGACCGTCGTACGGTTCTCCAAGGGCAGCGTCGGCGCGCCGTTGGTCTCCCTCGAACGGCTCGCCGACGGCGTCGACGTCCTCGCCCGCCGCGGAACGTCCAAGCCGGAGCAGCGCGACGGCCGAGACGAGCGCGACGTGCTGATCGTCGCCGTCGGATCGATGGCGGAGATGGCGCTCGACGTCGCGGCCCGGCTCGAGGACCAGGGCATTAGCTCGACCGTCGTCGACCCGCGCTGGGTGCTGCCCGTGCCGCGCTCGATCGTCTCGCTGGCCGCCCGCCACCGGATCGTCGTGTGCCTCGAGGACGGCGTCAAGGCGGGGGGAGTCGGCGCTCGCATCCGCCAGGAGATGCGCGCGGCCGGGGTCGATACCGCGCTCAACGAGGTTGGCCTGCCGGTCGAGTTCCTCGCACACGGCACGCGCAGCCAGGTCCTCGCCCGAGTCGGCGTCACCGCGCAGCAGGTCGCCCAGGACACCGTCGCCCAGGTCCTCGGCACCAAGGTCCCGTTCGCCCGCCCCCTCGAGGGGCAGGACCTGCCGACCGGGCAGCTGCCGCGGCTGTGATCCCGACCCACGCGCGAATCCCCGCACCCTTTCCGGCCGACGCCGCGCCGGCGCCCGAGGGGATCGCCCCCGGCGACCTCGTTGTCGCCCGGGCGTGGAAGTACGACGCCGGCCCCCACTGGGTTGTGCCCGGCGTCTACCTGGGCGCCGACGACGCGGGGCACTGGATCTTCCAGGCGGCCGGGTCCTTCGTCGCCAGGCCCGGGGCCGGCTTCTTCGCGGCCTCGGACGCCGTCTGCCTCGTGCCGCACCAGGACGGGAGCGCCGCCGGCGCGGCCGGAACCGGAGTGAGCACCCGCGAGTGGGTCGCGACCTTCTACGACGAAGGCCACCCGGGAGGCATGCGCGTCTACGTCGACGTCTCCACGGCCATCTGCTGGCGCCGGCTCGCGCCCGCCGGCTGGGAACTGAACTCCGTGGACATGGACCTCGACGTCGTACGCACGGCGGGCACCGACGACTTCATCGACGACGAGGACGAGTTCGCCGAGCATTCCGCGGCATTCGGCTACCCGGAGCAGCTGGCCGGGAGCCTGCGCGCCGCGGCCGACGAGCTGCTGGCCGCCGCGCGGGCGGGGCAGGGCGTCTTCGCCGCCGCCGAGCGCACATCCGTCACCGATGCGGCGCAGGGCTGGTTCGACGCGGCCCGCGCGCCGGCGTACCGGCGTTAGAGAATTCCGAACGGGCGGGATCGACCCGCCCACAGAAACCGACCAGAGGAGAAACATGGCGATCATCCGCACCTTCCGCCGCAACGACGACGGCAGCCTCGACTTCCGCGAGGCGTGGTACGAGTCTTACGAGGACGACGCGTTGGGCCAGTTCGTTGTCAACCACGGCGCCGTCGGGCACACCTCGACGACGAAGGACGTCAAGGACGTCGACGAGGAGACGGGGGCCTCGCTGCTGGCAGCCTTCGAGGCGCAGTGCGCCGAGGACGGCTACGCGGAGATACCGCTCGAGCAGCAGTTCTGGGCGGTCGCCCAGTGGCCCGCCAAGACCGCCGGCGCCTACGCTGAGCGGCTGCGGGACACCGCCGTGCAGGTCCTGACCGGGCACCTGGCCTGGCGCGGGCTCGGCACGATCGAGCGGACGAGCTTCGGCACCGGAACGCTGAACCTGCACATCCTCACGCCGGACGCCAAGAAGGTCGTCCAGGCGCTCAAGGCGGCCGTGCGCGAACACGACCTGGACCTGGCGAAGCTCCGCATCGGCATCGCCCCCTACACGGAGCCGACCGCCCTGAAGCAGAAACACCCGAGCCCGCCGAAGCCGTTCAGCATCGACTAAGACGCGCCGGAACCCGGATACGCAAACGCCCCGTGAGAAGTGGTCCTCCCAGCATCAGCTGAGCGACCGTTTCTCACGGGGCGTTCCGGTGTGATCAGTCCGTGCCGGTGTCGAACGAGGCGCGCTCGAGGGCCTCGTCCGCCGCGCGGTCGTCCGCGGAGACCACGGTGCCGCCCGTGATGGCCTCAGCGCCGCCGGCCTCCATGTCGCCGATCAGGTCTGCCGTCGCGCCGGCGACCAGGCCCGTCGTCGTGTACTGCTCGAGGCGGGTGCGCGAGTCGGCGATGTCGAGGTTGCGCATGGTCAGCTGGCCGATGCGGTCGATCGGGCCGAAGGCCGCGTCGCCGACACGCTCCATGGAGAGCTTCTCCGGGGCGTAGCTCAGGGCCGGGCCCGTGGTGTCGACGATCGTGTAGTCGTCGCCGCGGCGCAGGCGCAGGGTGACCGAGCCGGTGACGGCCGAGCCGACCCAGCGCTGGATCGATTCGCGCAGCATGAGCGACTGCGGGTCCAGCCATCGGCCCTCGTACATCAGGCGGCCGAGGCGGCGGCCCTGCTCGTGGTAGGTCGCGACCGTGTCCTCGTTGTGGATCGCGTTGAGCAGGCGCTCGTACGCGATGTGCAACAGGGCCATGCCCGGGGCCTCGTAGATGCCGCGCGACTTGGCCTCGATGATGCGGTTCTCGATCTGGTCGGTCATGCCCAGGCCGTGGCGGCCGCCGATGGTGTTCGCCTCCATCACCAGGGCGACGGCGTCGTCGAACTTCTCGCCGTTGATCGCCACGGGGCGGCCGCCCTCGAAAGCGATCGTGACGTCCTCGGTCTTGATCTCGACCGACTCGTCCCAGAACTTGACGCCCATGATCGGCTCGACGGTCTCGAGCGAGGTGTCGAGGTACTCGAGGGTCTTGGCCTCGTGGGTGGCGCCCCAGATGTTGGCGTCGGTCGAGTAGGCCTTCTCGGCGGAGTCGCGGTACGGGAAACCGTGCGCGGTCATCCACTCGCTCATCTCCTGGCGGCCGCCGAGCTCGTGCACGAACTGCGGGTCGAGCCACGGCTTGTAGATGCGCAGGTTCGGATTGGCCATCAGGCCGTACCGGTAGAAGCGCTCGATGTCGTTGCCCTTGTAGGTCGAGCCGTCGCCCCAGACGTCCACGCCGTCCTTGCGCATAGCCTGGACCAGCAGGGTGCCGGTCACGGCGCGGCCCAGCGGGGTCGTGTTGAAGTACGGCTTGCCGCCGGTGCGGATGTGGAAGGCGCCACACGCGAGGGCGACGAGGCCCTCCTCGACGAGCAGCGGCTTGCAGTCGACCAGGCGGGACTTCTCGGCACCGTACTCGAGGGCGCGCCCCGGGATGGAGTCGATGTTCGTCTCGTCGTACTGGCCGAGATCACCGGTGTAGGTGTAGGGGACGGCGCCCTTGTCGCGCATCCAGGCGACGGCGACGGACGTGTCCAGGCCGCCGGAGAAAGCGATGCCGACGCGCTCGCCGACAGGGAGGGAAGTGAGGACTTTTGACATGCACGACAGCCTAGGCGCTTTCGACGCGAAAGACAATTATTATGCGCGAGTATGAATGAGTATGCATGGGGCTCGGATGACTAGGCTGCTCTCATGCACACCGAGGCCGCACCAGCACCCGTGAAGATCCTCTTCGACAACGACACCGGCATTGACGACGCCCTTGCGCTGGCCTACCTGGCCGCGTGCGATCACGTCGAGCTCGTCGCGGTGACGTCCACCCCGGGCAACGTGGACGCCGAGCAGGTCGCGGCCAACAATCGCGCCCTGCTGGCGCTCTGCGGCCGGCCCCAGGTGCCCGTGCTCATCGGCGCGCGGGCCCCGCTGCGGATCCCGCTCGTCACGACGCCCGAGACTCACGGCCCGCAGGGCGTGGGCTACGCGGAATTGGACGCTCCGCCGTCGCCGGCGGCGGAAGAGGGCGGCACGACGACGGCGGTGCCGGCCGCCGTCGAGCACTGGATCCGCGCCGCGAAACAGAACCCGGGGGAGCTGACCGCGCTCATCACCGCTCCGCTCACCAACTTCGCGCTCGCGCTGCGGGCCGAGCCTCAGTTGCCGTGGCTGCTGCGGCGCGTGGTGATCATGGGCGGTGCCTTCTACCACCAGGGCAACACGACGCCGACCGCCGAGTGGAACACGCACGTGGATCCGCATGCGGCCCGCGAGGTCTTCGCCGCCTACTCCGCCGCGGCCGAGGCCGGCCTGGAGCCGGAGAAGTTGCCCGTGCTCTGCTCCCTCGACACGACCGAGCGCTTCGAGATGCAGCCCGCCCTCGTCGGCGAGCTCGCGGCGGCCGCCGGGTGCGCGGCGCCCGAGCACGTGCTGGCCACGGATCCGGAGGGCACCCGCAGCGCCGCGTCGAACCCGCTCGTGCGCTACCTCTCCGACGCGCTGCGCTTCTACTTCGAGTTCCACCGGAAATACGACCAGGGCTTCATCGCCCACGTGCACGACTACTTCGCCGCCGGGATCGCCGCGGGCACGCTGGAGTACCGCGCACGCCCGGCGAGCATCGACGTCGAGACGGAATCGGACTTGCTGCGCGGGACCACCGTTGCGGACTACCGCGGTCTCTGGGGTCGCCCGGCGAACGCGCACGTGGTCTCCTGGAACGATCCGGCGGCCGGGTTCGACGAGTTCGTGACGCGTACCGCGGCCCTCGCGCGGCGCATCGACGGCGGCCCGGGGCGGGGCGCGAGCATCGGATAGAATCGTTGCCCGGCCCGAGGTGACATAGGGCGTACCCGGCGGCATCCCGCCGGGACCGCACGCACGCCGCACCCTTGAGGAATACACCCATGTCCGAATCCCTGACCCTGCCCGACGCGGCCCCGCGCTCGGGGCGCGCCCGCCTGCTCACCGCCGCCGGCATCCTGCTGCTGGCCGGGACGTACGCCGCCCTCGTCCTCACCCAGCCGGAGGGCCTTGTCGACGGCCTCGGCCAGGGCGTCGCCCTGGCGACGTTCGGGGCCTACCTTGCCGCCGCGCTGCTACTGCTCGGCGCCGCTCTGCCGCAGCTGCCGCCGGCCGCGCTCACGCTCATTCCGGTCGCGCTCGCGCTCAACGTCCTGCTCGGCCAGTTCGTCGGCTATACGCTCATCCCGCTCTATGTTGACTCGATCGGCACCGTGCTCGTCGGCTTCCTGGCCGGCCGCCGCGCTGGCGCGGCCACGGGCGTGCTCGGCATCCTCGTCTGGTCGCTGTTCAACCCGACGGTTCTGCCGTTCGCCGCCGGCGCCGCGCTCATCGGCTTCCTCGCCGGCACTGCGGCCCGTTTCGGGGCGCTGCGCCGCGTCTACCTGGCCCCGGTCGCCGGCCTCGTCACGGGCGTGATCGCCGGCGTCGTCTCCGCCCCCGTGGCCGCGTTCGTCTATGGCGGCACCGCCGGCGTCGGCACGGGCGCCCTCGTCGGAGCATTCCGCGCGATGGGCGACTCGCTGCTCGGCGCCGTGACGAAGCAGGCGCTCGTCTCCGACCCGGGCGACAAAGCGATCGCCTTCCTCGTCGCTGCGCTGCTTGTCTACGCGCTGCCGGCCCGGCTGACCTCCGGCTTCGACTTCGTCCGCCGCCACCGCGTCCTCGGCCGCCGCAGCGCCGGATAACCCGGCGTCCGCCGCTATGCCCGCATTCACCCGGCTGCACCCGTTCACCGTGCTCGCCGTCGCCGCAGCGGTCGTCACGACGACGACGGCGTTCGGCACCTGGCAGGTCACCCTCGCCGTCGTGCTCGCGTGCCTCGCGCTCGCCGCGGCCGCCGGGAAGCTGACGCGCCTCGCGGCCGCCGCGCTCGCGATCCTCGCACCGGCTTGGGGGTCGCAGCTGATCATTCACGGCCTCGTCGGCCGCGCCGGGGAGAGGGTGCTCGCATCTGCCGGGCCGCTGCGGATCACCGAAGAGGGACTCGAGACCGCGGCCGGCCTCGCCGCGCGGCTGTCCGTCCTGGTCGTCGTGGGGCTGCTGTGTGCGATCGTCGTCGATCCGCACGACCTCGTCGCCGCCGTCGACCTCTCGCCGGCCCCGCCGCAGGCCGGCTACCTCGTCGCTGCGTCGCTCTCGGTGCTGCCTCGCCTCGCCGCCCGCCAGCGTGCGATCGGCGAGGCCCAGGCCCTGCGCGGGGCGCGCATCGGCCGCGGCCCGGCCGGGTGGTGGACTCGGCTGCGGCTGCGCTCGGTGCCGCTTGTGCTCTCCGCCGTGCACGACGCCGCCGACCGCGCCCCGCACCTGGCCGCCCGCGGCTTCCCGCCGCGGACCAAGGGCACGCGCCTGCGCGAGGTTCCCGATTCGCGTGCCCAACGCGTGGTGCGCCGCAGTGCGCTCGTCGCCGCCGTCGTCGCGCCGGTCGTCCTCCTGGCGCTGCCCGCGCTGCGTTCGGGTGGCGTCGCGTGAGCGTGGTCCTGGGCGCGGAGATCGAGGCGTTCCGCTACGCGGAGGCGGCGGAGGACGCACTCGCGGGCGTCGGGCTCGAAGTGGCAGCCGGCGCACTCGTCGGGATCGTCGGGGCGGCCGGCAGCGGCAAGTCCACGCTCGGGGCGGTGGCGGCCGGCTTGCTGCCGCGCGCCACGCACGGGTCGGAGGCCGACGGGCACGACGGCGACCGGCTCACCGCGCGCCTCGACGTCAGCGGCCAGCGGCTCCAGTTCGGACTCGGGGGAGCCCCTCGTATCGACGTTGGGGCATGGGCGCGACGCGTCGGGCTGCTGCCCCAGGACGCTCGTCACTACTTCTCTGGTGTGCGCGCCACCGTGCGCGAGGAGCTGGCCTTCGGCCTCGAGAACGCGGGCGTCCCGCGCGCGCGGATGTCCGCCGCCGTCGACGCGGTCGCGGACGAGCTCGGGATCGCCGGACTGCTCGCCGCGTCCCCCGAGCGGATCTCCGGCGGGCAGGAGCGGCTCGTGGCCATCGCGGCGCTGGCCGTCGCAGCACCCGCGGTCCTTGTCCTGGACGAGCCGCTCGCTGGGCTCGATGCGCACGTCCGAGCGGAAGTGGTCGGGCTCGTCGCTCGGCTGCGCGCCCGGGGCACGGCGGTCGTGGTGCTCGCCGCGGAGTTCGACGAGCTGATCCGCGCGGCCGATGTGGTGCACGTGCTCTCCGGCGGGCGCACCGTCGCCGCCGGGACGCCCGATGCGGTGATGCCGACGGCGGGCGCACACGGAGTGCTGATCAGCACGGAGGCGCCGGGGGAGGTCCCGGGGAAGGCGCCGGGACGTCGCGGGGAGGACGTGCTGCTTGAGTTCGAGGGTGTCCGGCTGCGCCACCGGTCAGCGGCGAAAGCGGCGGTCGACGGACTAGACCTGCAGGTCGGTGCGGGGTGCTGCACGGCGTTGCTCGGGCCCAACGGGGCCGGGAAGACGACCGTGTTGAAGGCTGCCGCGGGCCTCCTGGCTCCCGAAGCCGGCCGCGTGCGCGCTGAGCAGCCCGGCCTGCTGCTGCAGAACCCCGCGGACCAGCTCTTCGAGCGCACGGTCGAACGGGAGGTCGGCTTCGGGCTGGCCGGGGGCCGGCGGAACCCGGCCGTCGCGGACACGCTGGCGCGGCTCGGCCTGGAAAACGCCGCCGGGGCGCACCCCTACGAGCTGCCCGCCTCGCAGCGGCGGCTCGTGGCGCTCGCGTCCGTCCTCGCACGGCACCCGCGCGTGCTGCTGCTGGACGAGCCGACGGTGGCGCTCGATGCCGCGGGGCGCCGGTTCTTGATGTCGGCGATCTGGGACGCGTGCGAGCGGGGTGCGGCCGTGCTGGTGAGTACCCACGACGAGTCGTTCGCCGCCGCCGTCGCGCAGGAGAGCGTCCGGCTCACCGGCCGTGAAGGGTGACCGTTCGGGGCCTGGGGCGTGTTTCGGCAGGCGCAGTGAGTCGAGACTGAGACACTTGCGGCATGAGTGGACTTCATCACGTCGAGATCTGGGTTGCAGACATCGTGGAAGCGAGGAACGAGTGGGGCTGGCTCCTGCAGAGACTGGGGTTCGGGCTCGAGGATGAGTGGCCAGAAGGTCAATCGTGGGCTGCCGCCGGCACGTACCTCAGCCTGACGACATCACCGAATCTCACAGTTCCGGTGCATGACCGCCGGCGTCCTGGCGTCAATCACTTGGCGTTCAAAGGAGGCACCGCTGACAAAGTCGATGCCATCATGGCGGACGCGCGGGCACATGGATGGCAGCCGCTCTATCACGAGCGTTACCCCAATGCGGGAGGCCCGGGGCACTACGCAGGATGGTTGGAGAATTCCGCGGGCTTTAAAGCAGAGGTGGTTGCGAGCGGTTCGCGAGCGGATATTGAGCGTTCTGACGATGCGATTTCAGTCACAAACCGGTAGCCCGATGGGCAACCCCACCGAGACAGGCGGAAGCAATTGACCCAGAAGCAAGTGCGCCGTTGCCAGCAATCGGAGAGTTCTTGCTCTACGACGTTGCGGCCCTACGTAGTTTTCACGTTCGCAGCTGACGTGGCATTGGTCTCGCGTGCAGAGTAACGTGCGCGGCACCGTTGCTCGCAGGACTGTGCCTGTTGGGTCGCGAGTCGCGACGTGGAGTCAGTGCCTAGACGAAGACGACGACGTCGTCGCCGTCGATCTCGGCGGCAAACCGCTCGAGCGGGTCCTTCGCCGGGCCGGCGACGGCTGTGCCGTCCTCGGGGGAGAACTCGGAGTTGTGGCACGGGCACTGAAAGGCGTCCGCCTCGCCGACCATCACCTGGCAGCCCTGGTGCGTGCACAGCGCGCGGTAGGCAAGCACGTCGGTCTCGCTCGGGCGGAAGAGCAGGTAGTTGCGCCCGTCGATCTCGACGGCGAGCTTGGAGCCGCGCGGCAACTCGGCCGCGGAGGCGACCACGTGCCCTTCCGCATCCGCACCGGCCGTCGGCACGTCGGAGGGCTCGACCGGGCCGGAGCACGCGGCCAGGGCGGCTGCGGCGCCGGCGGCGGGTGCCGCTGCGAGGACGCGGCGGCGGGACGTGTGGGCTGGGGCGGTGCCTGCGGGCGTCGAATCGGTCATGACGAAAGCTTACCGATCCGCCGTCGCGCAGGCACCGCCGCCGCGCTCAGGCGTGGAAGCGCCGCCCGTTCACGCGTTCGGAGGCGCCGACCTGATCGAGGTAGGGCGTGATGCCGCCGAGGTGCATCGGCCACCCCGCGCCGAGAATCATGCACAGGTCCACGTCTTCGGGGCTGGCCACGACGCCCTCGGCGAGCAGCAAGCCGATCTCCTCAGCGAGGGCGTCCTGCGTCCGTACAAGCAGCTCCTCGGACGTCGACGGCGAGTCGCCGAAGGTCAGCAGCGAGGTCGTGCTCTCGGGGACAGACAGGCTCCCGTCGTCGTTCTTGACCCAGAGGCCGGTGACCTTGTTCTCGATCAGGCGCTGCAGGTTCGCCGAGACCCGGAAGCGGTCGCCGAAGGCGGCGTGCAGGGACTCCATGACGTGTTGGGCGACCGGGATGCCGACCATCTCCAGCAGCGTGAACGGCGTCATCGGCAGGCCCATGGGGCGCAGGGCGCGATCGGCGACGAGCGCGGGCGTGCCGTCGTCGTACGCGTTCTGCACCTCGCCCATGAGGCGCAGCAGGATGCGGTTGACCACGAAGGCGGCGGCGTCCTGGACGAGGACGGCGGTCTTGCGCAGGCCCTTGGCAAGAGCGAACGCGGTGGCGACGACGGCGTCGTCGGTCTTCTCGGTCGCGACGATCTCGACGAGCGGCATGACGGCGACCGGGTTGAAGAAGTGGAAGCCGACGACGCGCTCGGGATGTGCCAGGTCCGCGGCCATGGCGGTCACGGAGAGGGAGGACGTGTTCGTCGCCAGGATGCACTCGGGGGAGACGACGGCCTCGACCTCGGCGAAGACCTTCTTCTTGACCTCGAGCTCCTCGAACACGGCCTCGATCACGAGGTCCGCGTCGGCGAAGTCGGCCTTGTCGGTGGTGCCGACGACGAGCTCCTTGACGGCGGCCGCGTCCTCGGGGCGCAGCCGGCCCTTGGCGACCTGCTTGTCGAGCTCGCCGCGGATGTAGGAGAGGCCGCGCTCGACGCGTTCAGCGTCGATGTCCGTGATCGTCACGGGCACGCGCAGTGCCTTGGCGAACAGCAGCGCGAACTGGCCGGCCATTAGCCCTGCGCCGACCACGCCGACCCGCTGGATCGGGCGGGCCAGGGCGGCGTCCGGCGCGCCAGCGGGGCGCTTGGCACGCTTCTGGACGAGGTCGAGGAACGCGTAGACGGTGTTGTGGAATTCGTGCGAGCCCATGAGGCCCACGAGCGCATCCACCTCCAGCTCGACCGAGTCGGCTTGGCTCAGGTGCTGGCCGTCCTTCATGACCTCGAGGACCTTCAGCGGGGCCGGAGCGGCATTGGAGATCTTGGCCTCGACGAACGCGGCGGCCTTCTCCAACGCGGCGTCCCAGCGGGCGGCGCCCTTCGGCGACGTCGGGTCGACGGCGTGCGGGCGGGGCACCTCGGCGCCGTCCAGGACGGCTGCGGCCCACGCGATCGATTCCTCGAGGAACGTGTCCTGGGCGAAGAGCACGTCCATGATGCCGAGGTCGAGGGCGTCGGCGGCGGAGAGGGACCGGTTGTTGCTCAGCGGGTTCTCGATCATGACCTTCAGGGCCGCCTCGGGCCCGATCAGGCGCGGCAGGCGGTACGTGCCGCCCCAACCCGGGACGAGGCCGATGAAGGCCTCTGGCAGGCCGAGCCCCTTGGCCCCGGACGCCACGGTCCGGTAATTCGCGGCCAGGGCGACCTCGAGTCCGCCGCCGAGCGCGACGCCGTTGACGAAGGCGAACGTCGGTACGCCGAGGTCCGCGAGCAGGGCGTAGGCGGTGTGGCCGAGCTCGGCCATCTGGCCGCCGCGGGTGCTGTCGCGCAGCGTCGCGACCGTGGTCAGGTCGGCGCCGGCGACGAAGAAGCCGGGTTTGCCGATGACCGCCAGTCCGTGGATCTCGCCGCGGGCGGCGCGGTCGCGTGCCGCGGCGAGGGCGCGGCCGAACTCGATCAGCGTGTTGGGGCCGAGCGTCGTCGGGCGCTTCGCGTCGAGTCCGTTGTCGAGTGTGATCACGGCGAGCGTGCGGCCACCGGGCAGCGCGTGGTCGGCGGTCGTGGAGTGCGTGACGACCTCGTCCGGCACTTCGGCCGCGAGGTCGGCGAACCGGGTGAACTCGTCCTGGGCGGTGTCCTGCGTCATTGAGAATCCTTTCGACGGACTGTCGCGATCGGTGTGACCTGAACCATAGGTTACTAGCCGGTAATAACTGTGGCAATTGCGGCGTCCGCACCGCCGGCGAGCCACCGGGTGATCGCGGCCGCTGGGGCAGGCCGGGCTCCCGCATAGTTTGTCCCGGCCCACAGGTGCAGCCGCTCGGGATCGCCCGCGCTGGCCGCGGCGGTGCGCAGGGGGCGCGTCAGGTGGTGCACGGCCGGGTAGGCGGCGGGGGCCGCGGAGCCGATCTCGAGCGCGAGCACATTGGCCAAGCCGCGCGCGGCCCGGCCCGTGAAGGCGCGGGTCACGAGCGTGTCGCGCCCCGCGGCGGCCAGGGCGGCGGCGTGCGTGGCGTTCGTTCCGGCCTCGTCGGCGCGCAGGAACGCGGACCCGGCCATCGCGGAGTCGGCGCCGAGCTCGCGCACCTCGCGCACCCGCCGTGGCGTGTCGATCCCTCCGGTTGCGGTGATGTGCGGCCGCCTGCGCGCCTCCGGCAGGGACGCGATCACTGCCGGCAGCAGGTGGTCGAGGGGGCGGTCGTCGGGCACCGCGGCCGCGTCGTGGGTGCCGCGGTGCCCGCCGGCCTCGGGCCCCTGCACGCAGATCCCGTCGACGCCGAGCGCGACGGCGGCCCGGGCCTCGGCCTCGTTTGTCACCGTGGCGACGGTCAGGGTGCCGGCCGCGCGCAGCCGGGCAACGTCGTCGTGCTCCGGCAGACCGAACGTGAAGGAGACGAGTTCCGGCGGCGCCGGCAGGGCGCACAGGGCATCGATTTTGGCGCGGTAATGATCGTCGTCGTCCCAGGGCAGGTCCGGGACGGCGGGTAGGTACACGCCGAGGAGATCGGCGTGCGGGACGAGGCGCTCGCGGTAAGCGGCAACGGCATCGACGACGTCGGCGGGCGGGCCGGGCACAAACAGGTTCACGCCCAGCGGGGCGTGCGTGAGCGCACGGGCGGCGCCGATCGCGCCAAGCAGACTCTCGGTGGTGAGGTAGCCGCCAGCGAGGAAGCCGAGGCCCCCGGCGCCGGAGACGGCGGCCGCGAGCTCCGGAGTGGAGGGCCCGCCCGCCATGGGCGCCGCGATGATGCGCGGAACGTGCTCGAGCATGGGGCCTCCTTGAGCTGGTGCTTACTTGCCCTGCGGGTCCGGGTCGAGGAACGCGACCGTGATGATGGGCGAGGTCAGCCGGACCTGCCACTCGCGGGCGCCGAGCTCGCGCAGGGCGGCGGCGACGGTGTCAGGGTCGATCGGCTGGGGCGGGTGCCAGGAGATGCGGCGCAGGAAGTCCGGCGTCAGCAGGTTCTCCAGCGGCATGTTCAGCTCCTCGGCCTTGCGCGTCAGGCGCGGCTTGGCCGTGTTCAACCGGGCGGCCGCGTCCGGGTTCTTCTCAGCCCAGACGCGCGGCGGGGGTGGCGAGTTCGAGGACACCTGCATTGGCGGCAGGTCCTCCGCGTTGCGGGCCGCGTTCAACGCCCGGATCCAGCGCGGTGCCTCCTTCGACGCGGCGCGACCGTGGAAGCCGGGCGTGTTCAACAGGGCGGGCACGGTCGCCGGCATGGCCTTGGCCGCGGCGACAATGGACTTGTCCGGGATGATGCGTCCGGGGGCGACGTCGCGGTTCTCGGCGAGGGATTCGCGTTCGTACCAGAGCTCTCGTGCGGCGGCCAGCTGTCGGCGATCGCGCAGCCCGTGCAGCCCCGAGAGGCGCCGCCAGGGATCCTGGCGCGGGGCCGGGCTGCCCGCGAGGCGGATGGCCTCGAACTCCTCGAGGGCGAAGGAAAGCTTGCCGTCCGCCTCGAGCAGCTCGGCGAGCTCGGCGCGCAGGTCCACGAGGATCTCGACGTCCAGGGCCGCGTAGGTCAGCCACGGCTTGGGCAGCGGGCGCTTGGACCAGTCGGCGGCGGAGTGTTCTTTGGCCAGGGCCAGGCCCAGCAGGGATTCGACGACGGCGCCCAGGCCCACGCGCGGCAGGCCGGCGATGCGGGCGGCCAGCTCGGTGTCGAAGAGTGCGTCGGGGTGCATGCCGACGTCGGCCAGGCACGGCAGGTCCTGGGTCGCAGCGTGCAGGATCCACTCGACGCCGCGCAGGGCCTCGTCGATCGGCTTGAGGTCCTCGAACGCCTCGGGGTCGATGAGCCACGTGCCCGCGCCTTCGCGCCGTACCTGCACGAGGAAGGCGCGCTGGCCGTAGCGGTAGCCCGAGGCCCGCTCGGCGTCGACGGCGGCGGGGCCGCTGCCGTTGGCGAGCGCCTCGGCGGCGCGGCGCAGCCCGGACTCGGTGTTGACGACGAGCGGCACGCCCTCCCGGGGCTCCGTCAGCGGGGTGGGAGGGGATGCTTGGCTGGTTTCCGTCATGATGGCCTCCAGTCTACGTGGGTCGGCCGCTGGGGGCCGAGGCGGTTCGGGACCGGGGTCAGGTCAGGCGGCGGCGCGGCAGGGCGGTCACGCCTTCGGGCAGGGGCGGCAGCCCGGCGAACGCGCACACCATGTCTGCCCAGGCCTCGAGGTGGGCGGTCACGTCGGGGCCGGCCGGCGTCCACGAGGCGCGCAGTTCGATGTCGATCGTCTCGGGCCGTTCGGCCAGGGTGCCGAAGCTTTCGGAGAGCACGCGGGTGGCCGTGCCGCCGGCGTTGGAGAACCGCGCGCGGTGCTCCTCGAGCGCGTCCGAGAGCCACGTCCAGGCGACCGTCCCGAGCATCTGGTCGTTGCCCATCTGGGCGTCGAGCTCGGCGCGGATGTACGTCACGACCCGGAACCTCCCGTCCCAGACGGGTGAGCCCGCCGGGTCGTACAGGAGGATGAAGCGGCCGGTCGCCAGCTCCGCGGCCTCCTCGCTGGGGGTGTGGAAGAACGCCGCGGCGGGACCGTGGGCGGGGCGTTGGGCGAGCGGTGTCTTCTCGACGACGTCCGCGGACAGGGCGACTCCGTAGGGCGCCAGCTTCGCCGGTGCCGGAATCTCCTCGAGGGCGACCTCCGACCGCGGCGCAGCACGACGCAGCGCCGTCAGCGCCTGAACGAATTCCGGCGGCGCAGCCGCCAATTCCCCAATACTTGCCACGGAATCGATCCTAGGAGCGGGCTGGGAAAAGGCGGGGCAGACTCGCCGGGCGCGGCCAATTACGCTCTGCACTCGGCCGGCGCGGTGCGGACCTCAGCCGAGGGAGACGGCGCGCGTGATCGCGTCGATGAAGGCGTCGACGTCGTCCGGGGTCGTGTCGAACGAGCACATCCAGCGGACCTCGCCGGCTGCCTCGTCCCAGTCGTAGAACTTGTACTGCTCGCGCACGGCGTCAGCGGCGGCCTTCGGCAGCCGGGCGAACACGGCGTTGGCCTGAGTCGGCTGGGTGAGGGTGATGGCGTCGAGCCGTTCGACGCCGGCGCGCAGCCGGGCGGCCATCGCGTTCGCGTGCCTGGCCGACTCCAGCCAGAGGTCGCCCCCGTAGAGCGCGACGAGCTGGGCGGAGATGAAGCGCATCTTGGAGGCCAGCTGCATGTTCATCTTGCGCAAGTACTTCATCGAGTCGATCAGCGCGGCGTCCTCGGGACTCAGCACGACGACGGCCTCGCCGAACATGATCCCGTTCTTGGTTCCGCCGAGCGAGAGGATGTCGATGCCGGCGTCCCGGGTGAAGTCGCGAAGCGGCAGGCCCAGTGCAGCAGCCGCGTTGGAGAGCCGGGCGCCATCGGCGTGCACGCGCATGCCCTTGGCGTGGGCGTGCTCCGTGATCGCCCGCAGCTCCTCAACCGTGTAGAGCGTGCCAAGCTCGGTCGACTGGGTCAGCGACACCGCCAGGGGCTGGGCGCGGTGCTCGTCGCCGTAGCCCCAGGCCTCGCGATCGATCAGCTCGGGCGTGAGCTTCCCGTCCGGGGTGGGCACGCTGAGCAGTTTCATGCCGCCCACCCGCTCCGGGGCGCCGTTCTCGTCGACGTTGATGTGCGCGGTCTGCGCGCACACGACGGCGCCCCAGCGGGGGAGCAGCGACTGCAGTGCGGTCACGTTCGCGCCCGTGCCGTTGAAGACCGGGAACGCGACGGCGCCCGGGCCGAAGTGGTGCTCGACGACGTCGCCGAGGGCGTGCGTGTAGTCGTCCGTGCCGTAGGCGCCCTGGTGCCCTTCGTTCGCCGCGGCCAGCGCTGTCAGGATCTGCGGGTGCACCCCCGAGTAGTTGTCAGAGGCGAAGGCGCGCACGTCCGGGTCGTGCAGGCGCGCGGAGGAAACGGTGTGGTCTGTATTGGGGTTACTCACGGTGTTTAGCGTACCGACACCGCTGCTAGCGCGCCGCCGCGCCGTCGTCCGCAGCGGGACGCAGGGTGAGCGAGAGGGAGTTGATGCAGAAGCGCTGATCGGTCGGCGTCGCGTACCCCTCGCCTTCGAAGAGGTGGCCGAGGTGGGAGTCGCACGCGGTGCAGCGCACTTCGACGCGGACCATGCCCATCGACTCGTCGCGCAGGTAGCGCACGCTGCCCTCGGCGAGTGGCGCGAAGAAGGCCGGCCAGCCGCAGTGCGCGTCGAACTTCTCACGGCTCGTGAAGAGCTCGGCGCCGCACGCGCGGCACGCGTACACGCCCTCCGTGCGCGTGTCCCAGTACTCGCCCGTGAACGGGCGCTCGGTGCCCGCGCGGCGCAGGACCTGGAACTCGGCGGGGGAGAGCTCGCGCTTCCACTCCTCGTCGGACTTGTTGATTCGGGGCTCGGGGGCTGGATGATCACTCACACCCCTTCCAACGCGTCGCAGCCCGCAGGGATTCCCACCGCACCGGCACAGCCTGCTTGGAGCCGGGCCGCGTGGTTGACATGATGGGGGCATGTCGCGACAGAAAGCCGTGCAGCAGTCGGAGATGGGCCGGGGCCGCTGGGCCGGGTCCGTCAAATGGGGCATCCTCGGGGCCGCGGCGGGCGCCGTCGCCGGCTCCCTCTTCGCCGGGGCGGTCTCGGGTCTGGCCAGCTACTTCGCCCGGCAGATCGTCACGCCGGCGCGCGAGCGAGCTGAGGACCTCGAGATCCTCGCCGTCGTGCCCTCGAATCTGCCCACGCACGGCCGTGCAGGGGCGTCCCACGGTCGGCACAGCGCGGCCGCCGCGGCCGTCGGCTGGGAGATCATCCTGCCCGCGCACCCGGAGACCACCGTGCCCGGCACCTACTCGCTGTTCTTCGACGCGGGCCGCGGCCACGCGCGCATCGGCGACATCGTCTCCTTCGCGCCGGCCGACGGCACCGTCACCCGCCACGTCGAGCGCGTCTACGAGGGCGACCTGCCCTCCGCCGTGCGCGGCCGCTGGTCCGGCGTCGTCTACCCGACGCCCGAGGCGATGGGGTACGCGTACGACGACGTCGACGTGCCCGTGCCCGGCGGCGTCTCCCAGTCCTGGCTCGTGGCCGGGACGCACCGCCGCGACACGTGGGCGATCATGGTGCACGGTCGCGGATCCAACCGCCTGGAGACGATCCGGTCGCTGCCCGTCGCGCAGCAGCTCGGCCTGACGAGCCTGCTGCTCTCCTACCGCAACGACGGGTTCGCACCCGAGGCCGAAGACCAGCGCTACGGCCTCGGCAGCACCGAATGGCAGGACGTCGAGGCAGCGATCGAGTACGCGCTCGCCGGCGGCGCGAAGGAGATCGTGCTCTTCGGCTGGTCCATGGGAGGGGCGATCTGCCTGCAGACCGTCGACCGCTCGCGCCACGCCCAGCTGATCACTGCGCTCGTACTCGACGGGCCCGTCGTCGACTGGATCGACGTCCTCGCCCACCAGGCCCGCATCAACCGCATCCCCGAGTCCGTGGGGCGCCTTGGCCAGTGGCTCATTTCGCACCCGGCCGGCCGGTTGGTGACCGGACTCGCCGCTCCCGTCGACCTGAGGGAACTGAACTGGGTCGACCGGGCAGACCACCTGCGCACGCCGACCCTCATCCTGCACAGCGAGGACGACGACTTCGTGCCCGTGGGGCCGTCCGCGGCGCTCGCCGAGCTGAACCCGTCCCTCGTCACGTTCGAGCGCTTCACCCGCGCCCGGCACACCCACGAATGGAACGTGGACCCGCAGCGCTGGGAGGACACGGTGCGCACGTGGCTCGGCGCCCGGCTCGACGCCCCGACCCCGGGGCACACGGTCGGCGACTAGCCTCTGTCCTGTAAGTCGGACGGATGCCAGCGGTCAGCGCAACCAGACAGCAGCGGGCAACTGAGAGAAGATTGCCTGGTGAACGATGACAGTGCGCTCCAACTGCCGCCCCTCTACGAGTCGCTGACCTGGCTCACTCCGCTTTCGGAGGAACATGCCGCACGGCTCGTGACGTTCTTGTCGGAGCCGGCACCGGCGCAGGTTCTCGACATGGGGTGCGGGTGGGGTGAGCTACTGCTCCGGGTGTTGGCTGAGGCACCAGGAGCGCTCGGCCGCGGCGTCGACAGCGCGGTGGCGTCGATCAGCCGAGCGACGCAACAGGCGGCTGCTCGTGGGCTGGCAGATCGAGTCACGTTCGAGGCGATGCCCGGGCTGGAAGCCCAGGACCGGCCGGCGGACGCGGTCATCTGTATCGGGGCGAGCCAAATCTGGGGGCCGCCGGTAGAAGACGCACAGCCGCTCGACTACGCCGCAGCTCTGCGTGCCCTCCGAAGACTCGTTCGTCCCGGTGGCCGGTTGGTCTACGGTGAGGCGATCTGGTCCACAACACCTCATCCCGCAGCGACGGCCCCTCTGGCCGGGCGCGATGACGAGTACCTGACGGCAGATGCTCTCCGCGAGCAGGTACGCGCTGCAGGGTTCGAGGTGGTGCACGAAAATCAGGCGGACCTCGGGGAGTGGGACGTCTTCGAGGCCGGCTTCCGGGCCAGGTTCACCCGATGGCTCCAAGCGAATGGTGCAGATCATCCGGCTGCGGCCGAGGTGCGTCGACGACACGAGGAACAGCGCGCTGCCTATGAAGAGGGCTACCGAGGCGTACTCGGCATGGCTTACCTCTGCCTGCGGGGATAGACCTTCTTCGACGAATTTTGAGGTCTAGATACTGACATGCGGTTGACCTACGTGGCGGCGATCGGTCAACAAGACCGTTCCTGGCGCGTGTCCTGAGGACCGAACGGACCCACTCGAGTCGCGCGCCCATGACTGGAGCCCGGGCGTCACCAACCTAGTGGTCAGGCACGGCGAGATCCGCCGTCGTGCCGTCGGCGACGGCCAGCAGGTCAGCTGGGGCGAGCTCGATCTCGAGGCCTCGGCGCCCGCCGGAGACGAAGACGGTGTCCGCGGCCATCGCGGATCGGTCCAGCACGAGCCGGTGGCGGTGGCGCTGACCCAGCGGTGAGATCCCACCGACGACGTAGCCCGTGAGCCGCTCGGCGACCACCGGGTCGGCCAGGGTCGCGCGCTTGGCGCCCAGGGCGGCTGCGGCCGCTTTCAGGTCCAGCCGTGAGGACACGGGAACGACGGCGACCGCGTGCTCTTCGGCCGCGACGCCGGCGCGGCGCACGGATTCGAGCCGGATCATCAGCGTCTTGAACACGCGCGCCGGGTCCACCCCGAGCGCTTGCGCGGCCTCCGTGCCGAATGAAGCGGCGGCGGGGTCGTGCACGTACGTGTGCACAGAGAACGGCACCCCGGCCGCGGTCAGTTGGACCGCGGCCGGGGTGCCGTCTGCCGGGCGCTTTTTCTTGCCCATTCGATCGCCTCCGGCGCTACGCCGCGAGGGCCTCGTTGATCTTCCGCTTGATGCGGCCGAGCATCGCGGTCATCCCGAGCATGCGTAGGGGAGTGATGGCCCGGGTCAGCCCGAGCTGGTTCGGCATGTCGTCCGGCACTGCGAGGATCTCCGCGGCTGGCTTGCCGCTCAGGCCCTCGTGCAGCACCGAGGCGAAGCCGCGCGTCGTCGGCGCTTCCGCGGGGGCGGAGAAGTACAGGTCGACCGTCCGCGGCGCGTCCTCGCCGACCTCCACGGTCAGGAACAGCGGCGTCTGGCATTCAACGACCTGCTCGAGCAGCTCCGGGTGCTCAGCGAACCGCTCCGGCAGCTCCGGCAGGGCATCGGAGAACTCGAGCAGCAGCTCGAGCCGCTCGGGTTCGGAAATCGCGTTGAAGTCGTCGACGATCTCCGCGAGTTCGGCGGGAATCGCTTCGCTCACAGGCTACGCACCCGCCTTCGCGGACCCCGGCACCGGGCCGGGCTCGGTGCCCTTGATGATCGGCACGCGCACGGCGTTGCCCCATTCGGTCCACGAGCCGTCGTAGTTCCGGACGTTCTCGAAGCCGAGCAGGTGCGCGAGCACGAACCACGTGTGGCTGGACCGCTCACCGATGCGGCAGTACGCGACGACGTCGTCCCCGGCGGCGAGGCCGGCCTCGCCGAGGTAGATGTCCTCGAGATCACCGCGCTGCTTGAACGTTCCGTCCTCGGCGGCCGCCCGGGCCCAGGGCACGGATGCGGCCGAGGGGATGTGCCCGCCGCGCAGCGCGCCCTCCTCCGGGTAGGCCGGCATGTGCGTGCGCTCACCCGAGTACTCCTCGGGGGAGCGGACGTCGATCAGGGGACCGTTGCCCAGGTGGGCGAGCACGTCGTCCTTGTAGGCGCGGATCACCGAGTCGTCGCGCTCGACGACCGGGTAGTCGGCGGGTTCGGGCTGCGGCTTCTCGCGGGTCAGCTCGCGGCCCTCGGCGATCCACTTGTCGCGGCCGCCGTCGAGCAGGCGCACGTCCTCGTGGCCGAAGAGCGTGAAGACCCACAGGGCGTAGGCGGCCCACCAGTTGGACTTGTCGCCGTAGATCACGACCGTGTCTTCGCGGCTGATGCCCTTCGCGCTCATCAGGGCGGCGAAGCCGGCGCCGTCGACATAGTCGCGGGTGACTTCGTCGTTGAGCTCGGTGTGCCAGTCGACCTTCACGGCACCCGGGATGTGCCCGGACTCGTAGAGCAGGATGTCCTCGTCGGACTCGACCACGACGAGGGAGTCGGTGCCGAGGTTCTCGGCCAGCCACTCGGTGGAGACGAGCCGCTCGGGGTGGGCGTAGGCGGAAAATTTCTCGTTGGCGTCAGCAGCAACGGGCATCGGGCACCTCGGTTCACGTGTAGACAGCATGGATCCGTTACCAGCCTACTGCCGAGAGTGGGTGATGTCCGCCGCCGTCGTCATGCCCGGACGCCGGGCCGGGCCGGACACGTACGTGCGCGCCGGCGTCGCTGCCGCGTAAAGTTGCGGTGGCGGCATCGACGCCGACGTTCCGACAGAAGGACCATTCACCCGTGCCCACGATCGAACACCTGACAGAACGCACGCCGCACGTCTCACCCGAGGACCTGCTGGACGGGTTCAAACCGTCCTACCGTTTCGGCGACGTCTCGTTCGATTCCTACATTCCGGACCCCAACCAGCCGTCGCAGAGCGCGGCCGTGACGAAGCTGCGCGAGTTCGCCGAATCGATGGCGCCGGCGGGCGGGGGATTCCTGGGCAAGCTGTTCGGCAAATCGAAGAAGCCGGCCAAGGCGGGCCTCTACTTGGACGGAGGGTTCGGCGTCGGCAAGACCCACCTGCTGGCCTCGCTCTGGCATGCCGCGCCCGGTCCGAAGGCGTTCGGCACGTTCGTCGAGTACACGAACCTCGTCGGCGCCCTCTCGTTCCGCAAGACGGTCGACGTGCTCAAGGGGTACCGGCTGGTCTGCATCGACGAGTTCGAGCTCGACGATCCGGGCGACACCGTCCTGATGTCTCGGCTGATGCGGGAGCTCTCCGACGCCGGCGTCCGCCTCGTGGCGACCTCCAACACCCTGCCGGGCTCGCTCGGCGACGGGAGGTTCGCGGCCTCGGACTTCAAGCGCGAGATCCAGGTGCTGGCTGACCAGTTCGACGTCGTCCGGGTCGACGGCGAGGATTACCGCCACCGGGGCCTGCCGGAGGCCCCGGCGGCCTTCGACGACAGTTTGATCGAGTCCTTCGCGGCCGAGCGGTTCCCGGACAAGACGATCGCAGTTGATGACTTTGCCACTCTGACCGAGCACCTGCAGCGTGTGCACCCGAGCCGGTACCGGCAGCTCATCGACGGCATCGACGTCCTCGTATTGCACAACGTCACGACGATCACCGAGCAGGCGCTAGCACTGCGCTTTGTGGTGCTTGCCGACCGCCTCTACGACCGCGACGTGCCGATCGTCGCCTCCGGCACCCTGTTCAGCGATCTCTTCACGCCGGAGATGATGTCGGGTGGCTACATGAAGAAGTACTACCGTGCGGTCTCCCGCCTCACGGCCCTGGCGCGCAACGGGCAGCTGGCCGAACCCGTCGCCTGACGCCCGTTCTCAGAGCGAGGACGACCGTCTTGTCCACGCCGACCGTTTCGCCCCCTGGTTTCCCAAACATCGCGATGCGATTAGGCTGACGTCTATGCACCGTCACGGAGATCGCACACGTCAAGCAAAGTTTTGGGCGCTATCAGGAGGGGCAAGCCTGCTGGTTGGCCTGACTCTTCTCCAGGTCAATCTCTTGCTCCCAGAGATCGCAATGATGCTCGGATTCAACATGATCGACGAGGCCGGCGATGGTGTGAATTACGTCGCCCCCGGCGCCCTGTGGGTCATCCCCGTGGTTGTCATCCTCGCTGGTCTCGCCGGTGTGATCACCGCGCTAGTGAGTCTGGCGCGCAACGAGCAGCCGGCCGAACCCCCTGCCTGACGTGTCACCTCTATCGGCCGATGGCGTCGAAGGCGTGCCAATGGTTGGGCCCGCCGAACGCCATTCCGTCGGTGTCCTCCTTCCTGGGGCGAGCGACCTGTCGGGCGTCAGCGAGCCGGCGAGCAGACTCCAGAACATAGGGAACGCCTCGGGCGGGACGAAGGGTAGAGAGTAGCCGGAGCAGGTGAGGTCGCAGGCCGGGAGCTGATCGATGTCCTCAACCGGGAGTCCGTCACGTCCAGCCTGTGGTGAAGTCCTGGCTTCCGGGCACAGCAGCGATGGTTGTCAAAAGCGGGGGACTCGGCGCGGGAATTCGCCCCGAAATCGCCAACCACCTGCAAGAGAGGGGCGGCGGTGCCATGGTGGGGCCGACGCGAAACGATGAAAGCCCCGGTCCGATGGACCGGGGCTTTCGTCATCTGGAGCGGACAACGAGATTCGAACTCGCGACCTCCACCTTGGCAAGGTGGCGCTCTAGCCAGCTGAGCTATGTCCGCATAATCGCGGCGGGCCGTGGCCTGCTCTGCGATTCAGGAATCCTTAGAGAAGGATTCTCGAGTGGGCGATACTGGGATCGAACCAGTGACCTCTTCCGTGTCAGGGAAGCGCGCTACCGCTGCGCCAATCGCCCTTGTCAGGGTTGCAATCGCTGTATGCGAGGTGGGGACGGGATTCGAACCCGCGTAAACGGCTTTGCAGGCCGCTGCCTCGCCTCTCGGCCACCCCACCATGTCCGGGTCAGGATTCCGGGGAATCCGTTCCTGGAGCGGTCGTGAAGACCATACAGTGTATTGCGAGCGGACAACGAGATTCGAACTCGCGACCTCCACCTTGGCAAGGTGGCGCTCTAGCCAGCTGAGCTATGTCCGCATGTCAAGATCGCGACCTTTCCGGTGACTTTGTTCGTCGCCGTCCCGGCCGCTTTCCAACGAGTAAAAACTCTATACGAGTGGTTCGGGGGCGTGCAAATCGAAGTGTCCGTTTTGAGGCCTCCAGGACCCGTTTCCGAGGCCCACAAGGGCCATCGCGGCCCGGAATCACGGGGGAGAAGAAGTTCTGAAAAAAATTTCAGGCGGTCCCCCGGCGGCTGCGTTCCATGCCAGAATCGGACCCATGACAGCCCCGAGACTCGCCCAGCAGACAGAGCACGGCCGAATGTACGCACGGACGGTGGGCGGCGCGCTCGAAGTGCCTTCGATTACGACCGTCATCTCCCAGGCGGCCATCGACCTGACCGGGTGGGCGGGGCATATGGCGGCGACCGCCGTCGTGCAGGACGAGAAGCTCGCCGCGGCCGTGGGTCAGCCCGGGCGCCTCAAGGCGATCGCGCGCGAGGCCTCCCGCGCCGCGGAAGCGTTCCGGGACGCCGCCGCCGAGCGCGGCGACCGCGTGCACGCCTACTGCGAACAGCTCGCATTGCGCGATCTGGACCGGGCGCATGAACTCGAGAAAAGCCGCGAAGAGCTGGCCGTGCACGGCGAGACGGCCTTCGCCGACCGGGTTGACGAGTGGTGGAAGCTCTATGCCGTGCGGCCGATCGCGGCCGAGGTCACCGTGTGGAACGCAACCGTGGGGTACGCCGGCACGCTCGACCTCGTCGCTGAGATCGCCGGCCGGCCGTGCCTGATCGACTTCAAGACCAAGGGCACCACGCGCGACGGCCGGGCGAAGGCGCTTGACCCGAAGGTTGGTATGCAGCTCGTCGCCGGCTACAAGGCGGAGGAGCTGTGCACTGATGCCGAGGCCGGCACGTGGGTGCCGTGGCCCTACGGGGGAGAGCTCCCGATGCTGCTCGGCGTCGCGATCGCGGAGACCGAGGTCGTCGTCCAGCAGGCCAGCCCCGAGACGCTGCCGACCCAGTGGCGCAGATTCTGGGCGCTGCGCCAGGTGTGGGAGACCGGGCGCGACCTCGCCGCGGCCGGCCCCGCGCTTCGCCCCATCGGTCCGCCGGCACCTGCGGGCGTCTAGACTGGACGGGCCCGGCGCAGAACCCCAGCACAGAACCTTGAATGCCGCACGCCCCCGCCGGGCCCGCGACGAGAGCATGCGCCGCGGTCGATCGGGCGTGAGAGGCAGTCGAAGGAGCAGATCGTGGCCGTACTGCAGATCAGGATCGTCGGCGATCCCGTCCTGCGCTCACCCGCCGAGGACGTCACCGAGTTCGGTCCCGGATTGGCCCGCCTCGTGGCGGACATGCAGGAGACTATGCGCGACGTGCAGGGGGCCGGCCTCGCCGCGCCCCAGGTCGGCGTCGGGCTGCGGGTGTTCACCTACGACATCGACGGGCACGCCGGCTACGTCGTGAACCCGCGGATCGAGGTCTCTGACGAGCGCCAGCCGATGGGCTCCGAGGGCTGCCTCTCGGTGCCGGGCCTCGGCTACGAGACGGACCGACCCGCGTGGGCCCGCGTGCGCGGCGTCGACGTGAACGGCGACCCGGTGGAGGTCGAGGGCACGGGCATGCTCGCGCGCTGCTTCCAGCACGAGTGCGACCACCTCGACGGACGCCTGTATATCGACCGACTCGCCGGTGAGCACCGCAAGGACGCGATGCGCCGGATCCGCGCGGCTGAGTTCGATCGCGTCACCGGATCCACCGTCGCCACCCGCGCCCAGCGCGTGGGCAGCGCCTTCGGCAGCGGCGCGCAAAGCGGGGGTGCCCGATGAAGGTCCTCTTCGCCGGCACCCCGGCCGTCGCCGTCCCCTCGCTGCGCCGCCTCGTCGAGGACGGGTACGACGTCGTCGCCGTCCTGACTCGCGGCGACGCGCCGTTGGGGCGCAAGCGCGTCCTGACCCCCTCACCTGTTGCCGCCGCGGCCGCCGAGCTCGGCCTGGCCACGATCAAGGCCAACCGGATCACGCCCGAGGCCAAGGAGGCGATCGCCGCCGCCGGTGCCGACGTCGCCGCGATCGTCGCCTACGGCGGGATCATCCCCGCCGACACGCTCGCGATCCCGGAGCACGGCTGGATCAACCTGCACTTCTCCCTGCTGCCCGCCTGGCGTGGCGCGGCACCCGTCCAGCACGCCGTCATCGCCGGCGACGACGTCACGGGCGCGGCCACCTTCCAGCTTGAGGAGGGCCTCGACACCGGCCCCGTGCTCGGCCAGCTGACGCAGGGGATCGACCCTGCGACCACGAGCGGAGAGCTGCTCGAGGAGCTCTCCGTCTCCGGGGCCGTCCTGCTCTCACAGACCCTCGCGGGAATCGACGCCGGCCGCCTCGTGCCCGTGCCGCAGTCGGGGAATGTCACGCACGCACCCAAGCTGAGCCTCGAGGACGGCCGCATCGACTGGGCGCAGCCGGCGCTGGCGATCCGCCGCAGGATCAATGGCGTCACGCCCGAACCGGGCGCGTGGACAACCCTCGACGGCGCCCGCTTCAAGATCGGCCCCTTGCGCCGCGACGTGTGGAACGACACCTCCACGCGCGAGGCCACCCGGGCCCTCGCTGACGAATACCCGGAGCTCGCCGCACTCGCGCCGGGGTCCGTGTTCGTTGCACCGGGCAAACGGCCCCGGCCCTTCGTGGGCACGGGCTCACACCCGGTCGAACTCGAAACCGTCCAGCCCGCGGGCAAGAAGATGATGCCCGCCACCGATTGGGCCCGCGGTGGCGCGGCTCGGGAAGCGAACTTCGCATGAGCGACGAACACGGCGGCCGACGCCGCAACGAGAAGGGCCGCGAGCGCAATCGCGGCGGAAACCGAAGCTTCAGCTCCGCGGCCCCGGCGGCGCGCAAGCGCCAGGCCGATCCGGCCCGGCTCGTCGCCTTCGAGGTGCTGCGCGCGGTCTCCGCAGACGACGCCTACGCCAACCTCGTGCTGCCGACCCGGCTGCGCCGGCACCAGCTCGACGCCCGCGACGCCGGTTTCGCGACCGAGCTCACCTACGGCGCCCTGCGCGGGCAGGGCCTGTACGACGCCGTCCTGTCCCGCTGCGTGGACCGCCCCCTGAAGCGTCTGGACGCACCCGTGCTCGACGCGCTGCGCCTCGGCGCGCACCAACTGCTGGCGATGCGCGTGCCGAACCACGCCGCCCTCGACGAGACGGTCGCCTTGACCCGCGCCGAGATCGGTGCCGGCGCCTCGGGTCTCGTCAACGCCGTGCTGCGCAAGGTCTCCGCCCGCAGCCTCGAGGAATGGACGCGGGAGCTGACGGAATCCGTCACCGACGAGACGGCCCGCGCCGCGATCGCCCACAGCCACCCCGAGTGGATCGTGCGCGCCCTGCGCCAGGGCCTCGCCGCCCACGGCCGCGGTGTCGACGAGATCGAGGCGCTGCTCGCCGCCGACAACGCCCCGCCCATCGTCAATCTCGTCGCCCTGCCCGGGCTCGGCGACGTCGACGAAGTCCTCGCCCGCGGGGGTGCCGCCGGCCCCCTCGCCCCGGACTCCGTCCTGTACGACGGCGGCGACCCCTCGCGGATCGAGGCGGTGGCCGCCGGCACGGTCCGGGTCCAGGACGCTGGCTCGCAGCTCGTCGCCCGCGCGCTCACCGCCGTTCCACTGGAAGGGGAGGACTCCCGCTGGCTGGACCTGTGCGCCGGCCCCGGCGGTAAGGCGGCTCTCCTCGGCGCCCTGGCCGCTCAGCGGGGCGCCCGGCTCGAGGCCAACGAGGTTGCGCCGCACCGGGCGACCCTCGTCGAGAACGCGTTGGCCGCCGTGCCGGAGCAGGCGTGGGACGTCGTCACGGGCGACGGCCGCCGCTACGGCCAGGGCGACGAGAAGTTCGACCGGATCATGCTCGACGCGCCCTGCTCGGGCCTCGGCGCGCTGCGCCGGCGCCCGGAGTCGCGGTGGCGCAAGGCGCCCGGCGACATCCCCGAGCTGACCGAACTGCAGACCGACCTCTTCGACGCGGCGGTGGCCGCGCTGCGCCCCGGCGGGGTCCTCGCCTACGTGACGTGCTCGCCGCACCCGGCCGAGACGACCGCCGTCGTGCTGGACGCGCTGTCCCGTCATCCGAAGCTCAAGGCGCTGGACGCCGAGGCGGCGCTCGACGCCGTCGCACTCCAGCCGACGGGGTCCGGGGCCTTCGTGTCGGGCCGGCGCGGCGAGCCGGTGCCCGGGGCGCGCACCGCCCAGCTCTGGCCGCACGTGCACGCAACGGACGCCATGTTCATGGCGATCTTCACGCTCGAACCATAGGCTGAGCACCACACCGAGACATGCAAGGGACATCCATGACCGACTGCCGTATCCATCCGAGCATCCTCTCCGCGGACTTCGCCAACCTCGAGGCGGAGCTGCGTCGCATCCACACGGCCGACGCCGTGCACGTGGACGTGATGGACAACCACTTCGTGCCGAACCTCACGCTCGGGCTGCCGATCGTGCAGCGCCTGCAGCAGGTCTCGGACCTGCCGCTCGACGTGCACCTGATGATCGAGGATGTGGACCGCTGGGGCCCGGGCTTCGCCGAGGCCGGCGCGCAGTCCGTGACGTTCCACGCGGAGGCGTCCAACGCGCCCGTCAAGCTCGCCCGCGACCTGCGTTCCTCGGGGGCGCGCGCCGCGATGGCGCTGCGGCCGGCGACGCCGATCGAGCCCTACCTCGACATGCTGCCCGAGCTCGACATGGTCCTGATCATGACCGTCGAGCCGGGCTTCGGCGGTCAGTCGTTCCTGGACATCACACTGCCGAAGATCCGCCGCACGCGCGCCGCGATCGAGGGTACCGGCCTGCCGATCGCGCTGCAGGTCGACGGCGGCATCTCCCGCGACACGATCCTGCGCGCGGCGGAGGCCGGCGCGGACGTCTTCGTGGCCGGGAGCGCGGTCTACGGGGCCGACGAACCCAGCGTGGCGATCGACACGCTGCGCAACGAGGTCACGGGCACGCACACGCCTGTGGTGTAATTCAAGACGTACAAATCAACGTGCTCCGGGGTCGGTGAAAGTCCGAACCGGCGGTGATAGTCCGCGACCCGGCCGTTTCGAGGCGTTCTCTTGTTTCAAGGGGGCGCAGCGGATGGCCGGCTGAACCGGTGGAATTCCGGTACCGACAGTTAAAGTCTGGATGGGAGTAGCACGTACAGCCACGGCTCGGGCCGTCGCCTTTCGGCGTCGGAACCGCGGCCTACCTGTCGTTCCCCCGGAGCCGCCGCAGCTTCGAAGGAGGAACGATGGACGCCCTGCGGTGGCTCATAGACATCTTCAACGCGTATCTGCCCGTCGGTGGTGGCGGTCTGCTCGTACGCGAGGTCGTCGGCAACGTCTTCGGTCTGGCCAGCGCCCTCGGCGGCATGCGGCGCAAGATCTGGGCCTGGCCCGTCGGCATTGTCGGCAACGTCCTCCTGCTCACCGTTTTCCTGGGCGGCTACTTCTCCGACGCCGCGACCGCGACCCTGCTCGGCCAGGCTGGCCGACAGATCATGTTCATCGCCGTGGCGGTCTACGGCTGGCGCCAGTGGCGTGCCGCCCGCGCCGAACGGATCCAGCACGACGCCGGCGCTGCCGCCGGCCACGCCGTCACCCCCTCCTGGGCCTCCGGCCCGCAGCGGCTCGGTCTCGCCGTCATCCTGCTGCTCGGAACCGTGGCGCTGACCCCGATGTTCACCGCCCTCGGCTCCTACGAGCCCGTCTGGGCCGACGCCTGGACGTTCGTTGGCTCGCTGCTGGCGACCTACGGCATGGCCAAGGGGTGGGTCGAATTCTGGCTGGTGTGGGTCGCCGTCGATATCGTCGGGGTACCCCTGCTGTTCTCCGCCGGCTACTACGCCTCCGCCTTCATGTATCTCTTCTACGGCGTCTTCACGCTCATCGGATTCTTCGTCTGGTGGCGGGCGGAGAAGCAGGACAAACCGCAGGTTGAGACTCGGCTGCCGGACCCGCGCGTGCGGGCCCGCAGCTCGGTCTCCGTGGCGGCGCGAGACGGGGGCGATGATGACTAGTAGCGGCCACGGCCTCCACTTCGATGTGCACGAGATCGGCGGGCGGGCGATCGCCGCCGCCCGGCTGGGTGTGCGCGGCGCCAACCCGATCGTCGGCGCCATCGTCGTCGACGCCGCCGGAAGGATCCTCGCCGTCGGGCATCACCGCGGGGCGGGCACCGCACACGCGGAGGCCGACGCGCTCGCCCAGTTGCGGGCGGATCTGGACTCGGGGCGCATCGATATCAGGGACGGCAACGGACCAGCCGACTGGACGATGGTCGTCACGCTCGAGCCGTGCAACCACACCGGCCGGACCGGGCCCTGCACGCACGCGATCCGCGACGCCGGCATCGGCACGATCGTCTACGGTGCCGCGGATGAGACCGGCGAGGCCGCCGGCGGGGCCGCGTGGCTCGCCGCGCACGGCCGCCGAGTGATCGCCGGGGCGGACGTCGACCCGGCGTGGGCCGCCGCCGCGCGCCGGTCCAACCATCGCTGGTTCGCCGCTCGTGCCGCCGGGCGTCCCTTCACCTCCCTGCATCTGGCGCAGACCCTCGACGGGCGGATCGCCGCTCCCGACGGGACGAGCCAGTGGATCACCGGCCCGGCCTCGCGGCACCACAGCCACGGGGTGCGTGCCCGCGCGGACGCCATCGTGGCCGGCACCGGCACGATCCTCGCCGACGATCCGCGGCTGACCGCTCGGCTCGCAGACGGCACCGACGCGCACCGCCAGCCACTGCGCGTGGTGATGGGGCTCCGGGACGTGCCGGCCGACGCTGCGGTGATCGGCGATGGGCACTTCCTGCACGTGCGCACTCGGGATCCGGCCGAGGCGCTGCGAGAGCTCGCCTCGGTGGGCGTCGCGCACGCGATGGTCGAGGGCGGCGCCGCGATCGCCGGTGCCTTCCTGGCGGCAGACCTCATCGACGAGGTCTGGCTCTATCAGGCGCCGATCGTGCTGGGAGGAGGCCGCGCCGCCGTTGTCGACCTCGGCATCGAGACGCTCGCCTCCGCCAAGCGCTTCGAATACGACGACGTCGGCGAGGGCGCCGTGCAGCGGTGCGGGGACGACGTCGTCCTCCATCTCTGCCCGGCCCCGGCGGAGCCGGCGCAACCGAAGAATTGACGCGCCCCGACCGGGCGCAGAGACAACGTAAGGACCAGAGAATGTTCACCGGAATCATCACGGGCAAGGGCCGCGTCGAAGCGGTCACCGAGAAGCCGCAGGCCGGCACGGTTGTGCTGAGGATCGCCGCACCCGGCCACGTCGAGGACCTGGCGCTCGGTGGGTCGATCGCCGTCAACGGCGTGTGCCTCTCCGCCACCGCGATCGACGGCGAGTCGATCGACCTCGACGTCATCGGCGAGACGCTCGAGCACACGAGCACGGGCGGCCTCGCGGTCGGCGACGAGGTCAACCTCGAACGCTGCCTGCCCGTGCACGGGCGGCTCGACGGGCACATCGTGCAGGGCCACGTCGACGGCGTCGGCCGGCTGCTCGAGCGGGCCGACGAGGGGGAGTGGGAGCGCCTGCGCTTCTCCGTCCCACGGCCGCTGAGCCGCTACGTCGCCCGCAAGGGATCGATTGCGATCGACGGGGTCTCCCTGACGGTGACCGCCGTGTCCGCCCCCGAGGAGGCGGGGCAGTGGTTCGAGGTCGGTCTCATCCCGACGACACTGCGAGAGACCGTCCTGGGCGATCGTGCCACCGGGGACCGCGTGAACCTCGAGGTCGACGTGATCGCCAAGTACGCCGAGCGGCTGACCGCGTTCGCACGCACCACCGGGACCGACGCGTGAGCGCCGGCGTCGTCCTCGATGACATCGAGGCGGCCGTCGCGGCGATCGCGGCGGGCCGGCCCGTCGTCGTCGTCGACGACGAGGACCGCGAGAACGAAGGCGACATCGTCTTCGCTGCTGAGGCGGCCACGCCCGAGCTCGTGGGCTGGACCGTGCGCTACTCCTCGGGCGTTCTCTGCGTGCCGTTGCCGGGGGAGCGCGCGGACGCCCTGGGGCTGCCGCCGATGGTCGAGCACAACGAGGACGCGAAAGGCACCG
Organism: Kocuria rosea subsp. polaris; assembly: GCA_023896275.1. Lineage (GTDB taxonomy): Bacteria > Actinomycetota > Actinomycetes > Actinomycetales > Micrococcaceae > Zhihengliuella > Zhihengliuella polaris_A. The sequence continues at coordinate 42,945 of MLDA01000022.1, forward strand.
CGTACACCGTCTCGTGTGACGCCGCCGTGGGCGTGGACACCGGCATCAGCGCCGCTGACCGCGCGCTGACCGCCCGGCTGCTCGCCGACTCCGCGGCCACTGCCGGTGACTTCACCCGCCCCGGGCACATGTTCCCGCTGCGGGCCGTCGATGGCGGGGTGCTCGCCCGCCGCGGCCACACCGAGGCCTCGATCGATCTCTGCCGGCTCGCCGGCGCGCAGCCGGCCGGCGTCATCGCTGAGGTCGTGCACGACGACGGCACGATGATGCGCCTGCCCGCGCTGCGGGAGTTCGCCGACGCCTGGGGCGTGCCTCTGGTGAGCATCGAGGATCTGGCCGCGTACCTCGCGGCGGCGGGCGATGCCGTCGTGCCCGAGGTTCACGAGCCGGCGCCGGGCCAGACCCCGCGCGCCGACGACGCCGTCTCGGCCGGCCCGGAGGTCGAGGTGCCGACCCCGCACGGCACGTTCGCGGTGCAGGTCTGGACCGATCCGGCCACGGGCGACGAGCACTTCACGCTCTCGCACCCCGGCCCCGCCGACGGTGCGCACGCCCCGCTTGTTCGCCTGCACTCCGAGTGCCTGACGGGTGACGTGTTCGGCTCCTACCGCTGCGACTGCGGCGAGCAGCTCGACACCGCGCTGGCGCGGGTCGCCGCCGAGGGCGGGACGGTCGTCTACCTTCGCGGCCACGAGGGCCGCGGCATCGGGCTCGCCAACAAGATCCGGGCCTACGCCCTGCAGGACGCCGGCGCCGACACCGTGGAGGCCAACGAGCAGCTCGGCCTGCCCGTGGACGCCCGCAACTACGACGCGGCGGTCGGCATCCTGTGCGCGCTCGGGCTGACGCGGATCCGCCTGCTGACCAACAACCCCGTCAAGACGAGCTGGCTGCACGAGGCCGGAATCGAGGTGGTCGAGACGGTGCGCGCGCTCATCCCGGCCCGCCCGGAGAACTCGCGCTACCTCAAGACCAAGCGCGAGCGCATGCACCACAGCTTCGACAGCACGACCTTCGACATCTAGGAGAAGAGGAACATCATGGCAGGACACGGAGCGCCGCAGACCGGCGCCGAAGAACTCGCAGCGGCCGCCGGACTGAAAGTCGCGATCGTCGCGGCCAGCTGGCACACGGTGGTCATGGACGGGCTGCTCGCCGGGGCGGAGCGCGCGGTCGCCGACGCCCGCGCCGAGGCGACGGTGGTGAGGGTGCCGGGCACCTTCGAGTTGCCCGTCGCCGCCGCGCGGCTCGCGGGGGAGTACGACGCCGTCGTCGCGCTCGGCGTCGTGATCCGCGGCGGCACGCCGCACTTCGAATACGTCTGCCAGGGCGCCACAGCGGGCCTGACCGACGTCTCGGTCCGGACCGGAATGCCCGTCGGTTTCGGTGTGTTGACCTGCGACGACGAGCAGCAGGCGCTGGATCGGGCAGGGCTCGCGGGCTCGAAGGAGGACAAGGGCTACGAGGCGACCGCGGCGGCCCTGCAGACCGCCGCGGTGCTCGCGGCGCTCTGACTCCGAGCGCGCCGGGGCCGAAGCCCGCCGCCGTCCCGCGATCGCGGCGGGCCTTGTCGTTCGTCACATACGACGGCGCTGTGCCCGGGGCTGAGATCCGAACCGTTAGGCTGGAAACGTGAAAACCTTCGACACCCTCTTCGCCGAACTGGCAGAAAAAGCGGAGCAGCGCCCTGCTGGCTCCCGGACCGTGACCGAACTCGATTCGGGTGTCCACGGCATCGGCAAGAAGATCGTCGAGGAGGCCGCGGAAGTCTGGATGGCCGCCGAGTACGAGTCCGACGCGGAAGCGGCCGAGGAGATCTCGCAGCTGCTCTACCACCTGCAGGTCCTGATGCTGGCCAAGGGACTGTCGCTGGCGGACGTGTACAAGCATTTGTAGCCGCCGGCCGGTTTCGGCCCGGCGGCACGTTTGGCACAAAACACCGTCCGTTCACCAGAGACCACACCGAAAGTTCTACAACATGTTGCGAGTAGCAGTGCCCAACAAGGGCGCCCTGTCAGAAGCCGCCACCTCCATGCTCAGCGAGGCCGGCTACATCCAGCGCCGCGATCGGCGCGAGCTGGCGATCGTCGACAGCGACAACGACATCGAATTCTTCTACCTGCGCCCGCGCGACATCGCCGTGTACGTGGGCCGGGGCATCCTCGACGTCGGCATCACCGGCCGGGACCTGTTCCTGGACGCCGAGGTCGACGGCGACGCCACCGAGGTGCTGCCGCTGGGCCTCGGTAACTCCACCTTCCGGTTCGCCGGTCCCGTCGGGCACTTCGCCTCCGAGGCAGAGCTCGAGGGCAAGCGCATCGCGACGAGCTACGACGGCCTGCTGCGCGGCTACCTCGCCGACCGGGGCATCAACGCTGAGGTCGTGCGCCTCGACGGCGCCGTTGAGTCGTCGGTCCGCCTCGGCGTCGCCGACGCGATCGCCGACGTCGTCGAGACCGGCAACACGCTCAAGGCCGCCGGGATGGAAACCTTCGGCGAGCCGATCCTGGCCTCCGAGGCCGTGCTGATCGGCCGCTCGGGTGAGAAGCCCGCCGGGCTCGAGGTCCTCAAACGCCGGCTCAACAGCGTGCTCGTGGCGAGTCGCTACGTCATGCTCGACTACGACATCTCCCGCGACCTCGTCGATCAGGCCTGCGCCGTGAGCCCGGGCCTCGAGTCGCCGACGGTCTCGCCGCTGCAGCACTCGGACTGGGTGGCCGTGCGCTCGATGGTCAAGAAGAGCGAGACCAACACCATGATGGACGAGCTCTACGATCTGGGCGCGCGCGCGATTCTGGTCAGCCAGATCCACGCTTGCCGCATCTAGTGCGGGGCGAGCGATGACTGTTGCCATCCGAGTGATCCCGTGCCTCGACGTCGACGCCGGGCGCGTCGTCAAGGGCGTCAACTTCGAGGGCCTGCGCGACGCCGGCGACCCCGTCGAGCTGGCGAAGCGATACAACGCGGCCGGCGCCGACGAGCTGACGTTCCTCGACGTGACCGCGTCCTCGAGCGACCGCGAGACGACGTTCGACGTCGTCGGACAGACCGCCGAGGAGGTCTTCATCCCGTTGACCGTCGGCGGTGGCGTGCGCACGGCCGACGACGTCGATCGGTTGCTGCGCTCCGGCGCCGACAAGGCCTCGATCAATACCGCCGCGGTCAGCCGCCCGGAGGTCATCAGCGAGATCACGGACCGGTTCGGGTCCCAGGTGCTGGTGCTCTCGCTCGACGCGCGCCGCACCGACGATCCCGCGCTTGCCTCCGGTTTCGAGGTCACGACGCACGGCGGTCGCACCGGCACCGGAATTGACGCCGTCGCCTGGGCCGCGGAGGCGGCTGAGCGCGGAGTCGGCGAGATCCTGCTGAACTCGATCGATGCCGACGGCACCAAGGCTGGGTTCGACCTGGAGATGATCCGGGCCGTGCGCGCGGCCGTCAAGGTGCCGCTCATCGCCTCGGGAGGAGCCGGCGGGCCCGAGCATTTCCCGCCGGCCATCGAGGCCGGGGCGGACGCCGTGCTGGCTGCCTCAATCTTCCACTTCGGGCCGGTCGATATGATCGCCCAGGTCAAGCAGGCGATCCGGGAGGCCGGTTTCCCTGTTCGCTGATCCACGTTTCCTCAACGACCTGATGGACGCCGGCTGGCCGGCCGTCGAACGCGGCGAGATCGCCGGGTGGCGACTGCGCTTCTCGGGTGGGGTCACGCAGCGGGCGAACTCGGTCCTGCCGGTGCGCGCGCCGGCGGACGTTCAGGGCGCCATCACGGAGGTGGAGGAGCGGAATTCGGCGCGGTGGATCACCCCGGCCTTTCAGATCACCGACGCGGCGGAGCCCGCGGATCTGGACTCCCTGCTGGCCGAGCGCGGTTATGCTGTGGGCTCGCCGACGCTCGTGCAGGTCCTGCACCGCAGCGACCTCCCGGATGCCGGTGGGGAACCCGACGTCGGGGTCGATGTGGCCACCGAGCCCGACGAGGACTGGCTGGCGCTGTTCTGGTCGCAGGAGGGCCCGGAGAGCGCGGACGACCGGTGCGTCTCGAGGGTCATCCTCACCGGTGTGGAGGCTCGCTACTTCTCCCTGCGTGTGAACGGCCGGACGGAGGCCATCGCGCGGCTCGCGCTCGTGGCGGCCGAGGACGACGGGGAGCCGGGTGTCTACGGGGGTCTCTACTGCGTCGTCACCCGACCCGAGGCGCGCCGCCACGGTCACTCGCGGCGGATCATGCGTGCCGTCCTGCGCACCGCTTCGCTCGAATCCGTAGCGGGGGTGTGGTTGCAGGTGCGCGAGTCGAACATCGGCGCCATCCAGCTTTACCACGAGCTGGGGTTCACTACCGCGTCGTCGTACTACTACCGGAGCCTGAAGGCCCGCGACTGACGCGCTGGGCTCAGTGGCTGGCCGGTGCTTCGGCGAGCAGCGCCAGGGCGTCGTCGGCGCCTTCCAGCGTGACGAGCGCGTGACTGCGCCGCCCCGAGCCAAACATGAGCAGTTCCGCCGGCTCACCTGTGATGGCGACGGACGTCGCGGACTTCTTGGCCACGTAGCGCTTGCCGTCCGGGCGGACCAGGATCACCCCGACCTCCGCCTTGCGGAACAACAGCGACGAGACCCGGGTCAGCGCCGACCACAGGCGCTCGGAGTACTCGCGGTCCAGTACGCGCGGAGCCCAGGTGTCGTGGGCGCGGCGGATGTCCTCGGTGTGAACGAAGAATTCGGTGAGATTAGCGGCACGCTCGACGGGGCCGATGGAGAACGGGGAGAAGCTGCTCGGTCCCGCGGCGAATCGCGCGACGAGCCGCCGGTAGCCCGGGATGCTCCGGGCCTCGTCGGCCCACTTGTGCAGCAGGCGCTGCATCGGCTTCTCGAGCGGTCCGCCCGCGATGCCGGCTGCCAGTGCGTGGTGCTCGCGCAGGACGAGGTGCGCGGCGAGGTGCCGGCACTCCCATCCATCGCACAACGTTTCGGCCGAGGGTCCTGCGGCCAGCAGGGTCTCGGCCAGCATCTCGCGCGAAGGTGGAACGAATCTCATCAACTCGAAAGTAACACGACCGGCGCGCCGGATCAGGGTGGCGCGTGCAGGATCTCGTAACGATTTGGTCGCCCTTGAGGTCGCCTTGACGAAGCGGCCGGTCCCGGGTGTGTCGCGACGACCCGGAGGGTCACCGGGTGCGGTGTTGCGGCGTCGGAGCACTAGACTGGCATGCGATGTCCGCGAACCGTGAAAACACCCCCGAAAAGACCGCCGGCCGCATCGTCGGAAACCTCGATCCCGCCATCGCAGCGCGCCTGAAGCAGGACGACGACGGCCTCGTCGCCGCCGTCGTGCAGCAGTTCGACACGCGCGAGGTGCTCATGCTGGGCTGGATGGACGAGGAAGCGCTGCACCGGAGCCTCACGACCGGGCGCGTGACCTTCTGGTCCCGGTCCCGCGCCGAGTACTGGCGCAAGGGTGACACCTCGGGGCACATCCAAATCGTCAAGAGTGTGAGCCTCGACTGCGACGGAGACGCGCTGCTGGTGCAGGTCGAGCAGATCGGCGCCGCCTGCCACACCGGCGCGGCGACGTGCTTCACGGGCCGGGGGCTGGACGCCGTCGTGGGCGAGAAGCCGGAAGGGGAGGAAGCATGAGCGGCAACGTCCGCGGGCTCGGCGTGATCAGCCCGAGCAAAGAGCAGTTCCGCGAGCTGGCCAGTGACCGCCGCGTCGTCCCCGTGACCCTGAAGGTCCTGGCCGACGGGCTGACTCCGATCTCGATCTACGTGCGGCTGGCGGACGGCCGGCCCGGCACGTTCCTCATGGAGTCGGCGGCAGCTGGCGGCGTGTGGAGTCGGCACTCCTTCATCGGCGTGCGCTCACCCGCGACGCTGACCGCGCGCGACGGCGCCGCGCACTGGAGCGGCGACGTGCCCGTCGGCCTGCCCATCGAGGGACTCGCCGTCGACGTCCTGCGGGACACGGTCGCGGCCCTGCGGACCGAGCCGCTGCCCGGTACGCCGCCGCTGACGAGCGGCATGGTTGGCTTCGTCGGCTGGGACTGCGTTCGCCACTGGGAGAAGTTGCCGAACCCGCCGGCGGACGACCTGCACCTGCCGGAGCTGGCCATGAACCTCGTCGGCGACATGGCCGTGCACGACAACACGGACAGCACGGTCACGCTCATCGCCAACGCGATCAACCACAACGGCGCGGACACCGGCGTCGACGAGGCGTACGACGCCGCTGTCGCGCGCCTCGAGGACATGCTCGCCGCGCTGAACGAGCCGGTGGCCACGGCGACCTCGACGTTCTCGGGGGCCGACGTCGATACCGGCGAGCTCATGCGTGCCGTGACCCACAGCTGGGACGAGGACTCCTACCGCCAGGCGATCCTGCGGGGCAAGGAGGCGATCGTGGACGGCGAGGTCTTCCAGGTCGTCGTCTCGCGCCGGTTCGAGCTGGATACCGACGCCGACCCGCTGGACGTCTATCGGGTGCTGCGCACGACCAACCCGAGCCCCTATATGTACCTCTACACGATGGCGGACGACGACGGCGGCACGTACTCGATCGTCGGTTCTTCACCCGAGGCCCTCGTCACGGTCGACGATCGCGACGTCGTGACGCACCCGATCGCGGGATCACGACCGCGCGGGGCCACGCACGAGGACGACGCGCTGATGGAGAAGGACCTGCTCGCGGACGAGAAGGAGCGGGCCGAGCACCTGATGCTCGTCGACCTCTCGCGTAACGACCTCTCCAAAGTCTGCGACGCCGGCACGGTCGACGTCACCCAGTTCATGGAGGTCGAGCGCTTCAGCCACATCATGCACCTGGTCAGCAACGTCGTCGGGCACTTGCGCGACGACGCCACCGCTTACGACGTGCTGGCCGCGACCTTCCCCGCTGGCACGCTCTCGGGGGCGCCGAAGCCGCGCGCCCTGCAGCTGCTCGACGAGATCGAGCCGCACCGCCGTGGTGTCTACGGGGGAGTCGTCGGGTACCTCGACTTCGCCGGCGACATGGACATGGCGATTGCGATCCGCTCCGCGCTGCTCAAAGGCGGCAAGGCTTACGTACAGGCCGGCGGCGGCATCGTGAACGACTCGGAGCTCGACGCGGAGGCCCTCGAAACGGTCAACAAGTCCGCCGCCCCGCTGCGCGCCGTCTGGGCGGCCGGGACCATGGCCGCCCACCGCCCGGCCGGGGCTGACGCATGATGTCGCGGCGCACGAGCGTGCTTGTCGCGCTGGCCGGCGCGCTGCTGGCCCTGCTGGCCGTGACGCGAACCTGGGTCACCGTCACCCCGGCGGAGTCGGCGATCGTGCAGGGCGTCGTTGTAGTGCCCGGCTCGGCGGCGGCGACGAGCGTCTCCGCTCTCGCGATCGTGGCGCTGGCCGCCGGTATCAGCCTCTCGATCGCCGGCCGCGTCGCCCGCTACGTCGTCGCCGCGGTGCTCGTGGCCGCCGGCGCCGGCATCGGGTTCGCGTCGGCGTCCGTGCTCGGCAATCCCGAATCGGCCGCTGCCGGCATGGTCGGCGAGGCCGCAGGCACCGCGCAGATCCTCGCCGACTACGCGACCTCGCCCTGGCCGTTCGTCGGGATCGCCGCGGGCGTTTGGACCGCCGCGGCCGGCATCGTCGTCGCGGTCGGGGCGCGGCGTTGGGCCGAGAGCCGGAAATACGCGGCGGCGGGGGAGCAGGCCGCGGCGCCGGCGGCAGGCGACGATTCGGCCGTCGACGAAATCGATGGCTGGGACCGGCTTTCGCGCGGCGAGGACCCCACGCGCTGAGCGTGGAGTCCCGGACGCGCGAGAGGTCACCGAGGACGCGAAACGCGGCGATCAGTGGCAGAATGGACGTAGTTCTACACAGGGGCGAAATCGCGCCCGGACCCACAAGGAGTAACGCGAACATGGCTGACGCCACTACTGAGAGCACGCACGCCGTCGACCCGATGCACTCGGAGCAGCCGGGACACGGCAACAGCATCGCAGCGTGGGCCATGGTGGCCGTCATGCTGCTGGGCTTCCTCGTGGGCTGCATCGGCTTCACGATCCCGAACATCCCGGTCCTCGTGGTCGGGATCGTCATCATTCCCCTCGGCCTGATTCTCGGCTGGATCTTGAAGAAGGCAGGCTTCGGCGTCGGCGGCGCCAAGTCCAAGGGCTCGCACTGACCGTGAGCGTTCTCGACGACATCATCGTGGGGGTCCGCGAGGACCTCGAGGTTCGTCGTGCCCTGCTCGACGACGCCGGCATCGCGGCCGCGGCGGCGGCAGCACCGCCCGCGCGTGACGCGTTCGCCGCCCTCGGGGGAGTGCGCGACGGATCTCCCGCCGAGCGCGACACACGCCTGCGGGTGATCTCCGAGGTCAAGCGAAAGAGCCCCTCCAAGGGTGCGCTGGCCGATATCCCTGAGCCGTCCGAGCTCGCTCGCCAGTACGAGGCGGGGGGCGCTTCGGTGATCTCCGTCCTGACGGAGCAACGCCGCTTCGGCGGATCGCTCGAGGACTTCGACGCCGTCCGCGCCGCCGTCGAGCTGCCCCTGCTGCGCAAGGACTTCACGGTCGAGGCGTACCAGATCCACGAGGCCCGGGCGCACGGCGCAGATCTCGTGCTCCTCATCGTCGCCGCCCTGAGCGACGCGCAACTGGCCGAGTTCCTCGCGCTCACGCGCGATCTCGGGATGGAGGCGCTCGTCGAGGCGCACACGGAAGAAGAGATCGACCGCGCGGTTGCCGTGGGCGCGCGGATCATCGGCGTCAACGTGCGCAACCTGAAGACGCTCGAGATCGATCGGGGCACCTTTGGCCGCCTGGCCGACCGGATCCCCGCCGACGCCGTCATCGTCGCCGAGTCCGGTGTCCGCGGTGTCGAGGACGTCGTCGGCTACGCCGCCGACGGTGCCGACGCCATTCTCGTCGGTGAGGCCCTCGTGAAGGACGCCAGCCCGCGGCAGGCAATTGCGTCCTTCGTCGAGCAGGGCAGCGCCGCGAAGCCCGAGCGCGTCCGGGCCTGAGCCCGCGCCGCGAAACGACATCACGCCATCCCACTCGCTGGATCTAAGTAAGGTAGGCACACCGTGAGCGATTCCGCGCACGTCCCCGCAGGAGACGACCCGGTCGGGGCATTCCTGAACGACAGCCCGAGCCTGCGCGACGCGCCGGGCCCGTACTTCGGCGATTTCGGCGGGCGCTGGATGCCCGAGTCGCTCATCGCCGCGCTCGACGAGCTGACCGAGACCTTCGAGGCCGCCAAGGACGATCCGGAGTTCATTGCGGAAGTCCTCGAGCTGAACCGGAACTACTCCGGCCGGCCGTCCCTGCTGACCGAGGCCAAGCGCTTCAGCGAACACGCCGGCGGGGCGCGGATCTTCCTCAAGCGCGAGGACCTGAACCACACGGGCAGCCACAAGATCAACAACGTCCTGGGCCAGGCCCTGCTGACCAAGCGGATGGGCAAGACCCGCATCATCGCGGAGACTGGGGCCGGCCAGCACGGCGTCGCCTCCGCAACGGCGGCCGCACTGCTCGGCCTCGAGTGCGTCGTCTACATGGGTGCCGAGGACACGCGCCGGCAGTCGCTCAATGTCGCCCGGATGCGCCTGCTCGGCGCCGAGGTGATCCCAGTCGAGGCCGGCTCGCAGACGCTCAAGGACGCCATCAACGAGGCACTGCGCGACTGGGTCGCCAATGTGGACTCGACCCACTACCTCCTCGGCACGGCTGCCGGAGCCCACCCGTTCCCGGCGCTCGTACGCTACTTCCACCAGGTCATCGGGGACGAGGCGCGTGAGCAGATCCTCGAGCAGACGGGACGCCTGCCAGACGCCGTCTGCGCCTGCATCGGTGGCGGCTCGAACGCCATCGGCATCTTCCACGGCTTCCTCGACGACCGCGAGGTGGAGCTCTACGGCTTCGAGGCGGGCGGCGACGGCGTCGACACGCCCCGCCACGCGGCCACGATCACGTTGGGCCGGCCCGGCGTGCTGCACGGGGCGAAGAGCTACCTGATGCAGGACGAGGACGGGCAGACGATCGAGTCCCACTCGATCTCCGCGGGCCTCGACTACCCGGGCGTCGGGCCCGAGCACTCCTACCTGCACAGCATCGGCCGCGCCACCTACGAGCCGATTACCGATGCCGAGGCGATGGACGCGTTCAAACTGCTCTGCCGCACCGAGGGCATCATCCCGGCCATCGAGTCTTCCCACGCCCTGGCCGGGGCCCTGAAGGTCGGCCGCCGCAAGATCGACGCGGGCGCCGACCCGGCCGACGTCGTCATCATCGCGAACCTCTCCGGCCGCGGTGACAAGGACGTCGGCACGGCCGCCGAATGGTTCAACTACCTCGAGGCCGAAGGGCAGGGCGAATAATGACGACCGACATCCCGATCAATCACGTCGTCCCGACCGAGAGCAAGGCCGCCGCGGCGATTGAGAAGGCTCGCGCCGAGGGCCGACCGGCCCTGATCTGCTACCTGCCCGCCGGATTCCCGGACGCGCAGACCACGATCGACGCCGCCGTGGCCATGGCCGAGAACGGCGCGGACGTCATCGAGCTGGGCATTCCGTACTCCGACCCGGTCATGGACGGCCAGGTCATCCAGGCCGCCACGGTGCAGGCTCTCGCGGGCGGCTTCAAGGTCGCCCAGATCTTCGACATCGTGCGCGGAATCACCGAGCGTTGCGACGCCGCCGTGCTCGTGATGACCTACTGGAACCCGGTCATGCGACTGGGTGTGGCGGAGTTCTCGCGGCGTCTCGCCGAAGCCGGCGGCGCCGGACTCATCACCCCGGACCTCGTGCCGGACGAGGCTGCCGAGTGGTTCGCCGCGTCCGATGCCCACGGTCTGGATCGGGTGTTCCTCGTCGCCCCGAGCTCGACGCCGAAGCGCCTCGCCGAGGCCGTCGAGGCCAGCCGCGGCTTCGTGTACTGCGTCTCGATCATGGGCGTCACCGGCGCCCGGACCTCGGTGGCAGCGACCGCCGAAGGTGTCGTGGCGGCCGCCCACGCCGCCGGCGCCGAGCGCGCCTGCGTCGGGTTGGGTGTCTCCAACCGCTCCCACGTGGAGGAGATCGGATCCTACGCCGACGGCGTGATCGTCGGCACCGCGCTCGTCGCCGCACTGCGCGACGGCGGCGTCGAAGCCGTCGCTGACCTCACCGCGCGTCTCAGCGGTCGAAAGGACTAGTCCAGATGACACTTCCCGCGTCGATCCCCAGCCCGCCGGCCGAGTGGTCCAGCATCAGTCTGGGCCCACTGACCATCCACGCCTACGCGCTGTGCATCCTCGCAGGAATCGTCGTGGCCATGTGGCTGACGAACCGCCGCTGGCGCGCCAGAGGCGGGCCCGAGGGCGTCGTCTGGGACATCTGTATCTGGGCGATCCCGTTCGGCATCATCGGCGGGCGGCTCTACCACATCTTCTCCTCGCCCGACGCGTACTTCGGGCCCGGGTTCGACGGCACGGGTGACCTCAGCCTGACGTGGCAGATCTGGCGCGGCGGGCTCGGCATCTGGGGCGCCGTCGCCCTCGGTCTGATCGGCGCCTGGATCGCCTGCCGGCGCTACGGCGTGCGCCTGTCAGCTTTCGCCGACGCCGCCGCCCCCGGCGTCCTACTCGCCCAGGCCATCGGGCGCCTCGGAAACTGGTTCAACCAGGAGCTCTTCGGTGCGCCGACGACTTTGCCTTGGGGCCTCGAGATCGACGCGTCCAGCCCGACCTTCCCGCCCGGCGTCGCCGAGGGTACCCTCTTCCACCCGACGTTCCTCTACGAGCTCGTCTGGAACGTCCTCGGCGTGCTGCTGCTGTTGGCCCTGGATCGGAAGTTTAAGTTCCGCCGCGGCGCCATGATGTGGCTCTACGTCCTCGTCTACACGGTGGGCCGCGTCTGGATCGAGATGCTCCGCATCGACGACGCCGAGATGATCACGCTCTTCGGCGTCACGCAGCGGCTCAACGTCTGGACCAGCCTCCTCCTCATTGTCATCGCCGCGGCAGCGTTCGTCATGACGATCGTCGCCTCCCGCGGACGCCCCGAACCGGGCGTATACCTGCCGGGACGCGGCGCGGAGGTGTCCGGCCCCGGAGACGAGCCGTCGGCCAAGGCTGGGGGCAACGATCTGACCAGCAAGGACGCCTCCGACTCGGCCGTTTCGCCGGCCCCAGGGGGCACCGCGGAAGGGTCTTCAGCGCCGGATGAGGCTGACCATGATCGCGGAAATCGCAACGGGACAGCAACCGGAGCGTAAAGATCGCGCCTTGCTCTGTGGCCCGCGGCACGGGCAGTGCTAGTCTCACCGTACTTGTGTGATGTGGTCCGGGCCCGATCAATGCTCGGACCCGCGCCGACACGCCGGCACGCGGGATGACTAGAATTTCGCGATGGCCTGATGCCACGACGATGTGGTTCTCCGCATCCATGGAGAGATGATGTCGAGACCGGTCACGCGCCGGAACCGAATCCCAAGTCGAGCTGCCCTACTGCAGCCACCCGTTCATCCACCGGGGCCAACGCCGTCCCCTCCGCACCTAGCACCGACGGTTCGTGGTGCGCACTCTCGTTCCGGAGAAAGGACAGTATGACTCAGACAGGAACCCCGATCGCAGGTCTCGAGCACGAGGCCGAGGTCGCCGTGTCGCCTTTCACTCGATTTGCGCAGATCCCCGAAGCCGTCGGCGCCTACAATCCCGAGACGGAAAAGGACGCGTGCGGCCTGGCTGTCATCGCTTCCATGCGCGGCGAGCCCAGCCACGACATCGTCGACCACGCGCTGACCGCCCTGCGCAACCTCGAGCACCGCGGCGCCGTAGGCGCTGACGAGGGGACCGGCGATGGCGCTGGCCTGCTGACGCAGATCCCGGACGAGTTCTTCCGCGCGGTCGTCGACTTCGAACTCCCGGCCGCCGGCGCGTACGCCGTCGGCACGGCTTTCCTTCCCGATATCGCCGCGGAAGAGCAGACGGCCCGCGAAGGTCTGGAAGACCTCGCCGAGCAGGAGTCGCTGAAGGTGCTGGGCTGGCGCGAGGTCCCGATCGAGGAGTCGATCGTCGGCGCGGCCGCCCGCGCCTGCATGCCCAAGTTCGTCCAGCTCTTCCTCGCCACCCAGGAGGGCACCGAGGAGTCGCTGGCTTCGCTTGATGCCCGCGCCTTCCGTGTGCGCAAGCGCGCCCAGAACAAATACGGCGTCTACTTCCCCTCGCTCTCGTCGAAGACCATCGTCTACAAGGGCATGCTGACCACCGCCCAGCTCGAGCCGTTCTTCCCGGATCTCTCGGACGAGCGGTTCAAGACGAAGCTCGGCATCGTGCACTCGCGCTTCTCGACCAATACTTTCCCCTCGTGGCCGCTGGCGCAGCCCTTCCGTACCATCGCGCACAACGGTGAGATCAACACCGTCAAGGGCAACCGCAACTGGATGCGCGCCCGGCAGTCCCAGCTGGCCGGCGACGTGCTCGGCGAGGTCCCCGAGGAGCTCTTCCCGATCTGCACGCCCGGCGCGTCAGACTCCGCGTCCTTCGACGAGGTGGCCGAGCTGCTCATGCTCTCGGGCCGCCCGATCACGCACGCCGTGATGATGATGGTTCCGGAGGCCTGGGAGAACCACGAGACGATGGATCCGGCCCGCCGTGCGTTCTACGAGTACCACTCCATGCTGATGGAGCCGTGGGACGGGCCCGCGGCCGTCTCGTTCACGGACGGCAAGCAGGTCGGGGCCGTGCTCGACCGCAACGGTCTGCGTCCGGCCCGCTACTGGGTGACCGACGACGGGCTCGTGGTGCTGGCCTCGGAGGTCGGCGTCGTCGAGCTGGAGCAGAAGACGATCGTTGCCAAGGGGCGTGTCTCCCCGGGCAAGATGTTCCTGGTCGACACTGAGGCCGGCCGCATCATCGACGACAGCGAGATCAAGGCTGAGATCGCGCAGGCCGAGCCGTGGGGCGACTGGGTCAAGCAGAACCTCGTCAACCTCTCGGACCTGCCGGAGCGCGAGCACGTCGTGCACAACACGGCCTCCATTCAGCTGCGCCAGAAGACTTTCGGCTACACCGAGGAGGAGCTGCGCATCCTGCTCAATCCCATGGCGAAGAATGGCGCCGAGCCGCTCGGTGCCATGGGCTCCGACACCCCGATCGCCGTCCTGGGCAAGCGCCCGCGCCTCCTGTTCGACTACTTCTCGCAGTCGTTCGCGCAGGTCACCAACCCGCCGCTGGACGCGATCCGCGAGGAACTCGTCACCAGCATGAAGTCTTCAATCGGACCGGACGGGAATCTGCTCTCCCTCGAGCAGGTCCGCGAGCCGCAGATCGCCCTGGACTTCCCGGTCATCACGAACGACGAACTGGCCAAGGTCGCGAACATTCGCGATGAGAGCGGCGCCAAGTCGGCGTTGAAGGTGCGCGGACTGTACCGCCCGGCTGGCGGGGCCGACGAGCTCAAGCAGCGCCTGCAGGAGATCTGCGAAAAGGTCTCGGCGGCGATCAACCGCGGTGTGAAGTACGTGGTGCTCTCGGACCGCGACTCCAACGCCCAGTGGGCTCCCATCCCGTCGCTGCTGCTGACCAGCGCCGTGCACCACCACCTGCTCAAGAGCGCGAACCGCACCAAGGCGTCTCTGATCGTCGAAGCCGGCGACGTGCGCGAGGTGCACCACATCGCCGTGCTCATCGGCTACGGCGCTTCCGCCATCAACCCGTACCTCGCCCTCGAGACGGTCGAGGAGATGGCACGCCACGGCGAGCTCGGGGACGTCGCCCCGGAGGCCGCCCACTCCAACCTGATCAAGGCGCTCGGCAAGGGCGTCCTGAAGATCATGTCCAAGATGGGCATCTCGACGGTGTCCTCGTACTGCGGTGCCCAGACGTTTGAGGCCCTCGGCCTTTCGCAGCAGTTCGTCGACGCCTACTTCACCGGCACCCACTCGCAGATGAGTGGCGTCGGCATCGACGTCATCGCTGCCGAGGCTGCGGCCCGCCACGCGTCGGCATACCCGCACGACGGTAACCAGGAGCCGCACCGCCGGCTCGACGTCGGCGGCGAGTACCAGTGGCGCCGCGAAGGCCCGCCGCACCTTTTCAACCCGGAGACGGTCTTCCGCCTGCAGCACGCGACGCGAGAGCGCCGCTACGACATCTTCAAGGCGTACACCAAGGGCGTCGACGACCAGGCTCGCGAGCTGATGACGCTGCGCGGTCTGCTGGACTTCCGGTTCTCCGAGCGGACCCCCGTGCCGCTGGAGGAAGTCGAACCCGTTTCGGACATCGTCAAGCGCTTCTCCACCGGCGCGATGAGCTACGGCTCGATCTCGCAGGAGGCGCACGAGACCCTCGCGATCGCGATGAACCGCCTGGGCGCAAAGTCCAACACCGGTGAGGGCGGCGAGGACATCGATCGGCTCATGGATCCGGAACGTCGCAGCGCGGTCAAGCAGATCGCCTCGGGCCGGTTCGGCGTCACGAGCCAGTACCTGACGAACGCCGACGACATCCAGATCAAGATGGCCCAGGGCGCCAAGCCCGGCGAAGGCGGCCAGCTGATGGGGCAGAAGGTGTATCCGTGGGTCGCCCGGACGCGTCACTCGACGCCGGGTGTTCCGCTGGTCTCACCGCCGCCGCACCACGACATCTACTCGATCGAGGACCTCGCGCAGCTCATCTATGATGCGAAGCGCTCCAACCCTCAGGCGCGCGTGCACGTCAAGCTCGTCTCCGAGGTCGGCGTCGGCACCGTCGCCGCCGGCGTGACCAAGGCCAAGGCCGACGTCGTGCTGATCTCCGGGCACGACGGCGGCACGGGCGCCTCCCCGCTGAACTCCCTCAAGCACGCCGGTGCCCCGTGGGAGCTCGGCCTCGCCGAGGCCCAGCAGACGCTGCGCCTGAACAACCTGCGCGACCGTGTGGTGGTGCAGGTGGACGGCCAGCTCAAGACCGGCCGCGACGTCGTCATTGCCGCCCTGCTGGGCGCTGAGGAATACGGCTTCGCGACGGCCCCGCTGGTCGTCACGGGCTGCATCATGATGCGCGTCTGTCACCTCGACACGTGCCCCGTCGGCGTCGCGACTCAGAACCCCGAGCTGCGCAAGCGCTACACGGGCCAGGCCGAGTTCGTTGTGAACTTCTTCGAGTTCCTGGCCGAGGAGGTGCGCGAGATCCTCGCCGAGCTCGGATTCCGCAGCCTCGAGGAGGCCATCGGGCACGCCGAATTGCTGCACAAGAACGCGGCAGTCGACCACTGGAAGACCGAGGGGCTGGACCTTAGCCCGATCTTCGAGACGTACGAGGACGTGAACTCGCCGGTGCGCAACTTGCATGGGCAGAACCACGAGCTCGAGAAGCACTTCGACAACAAGCTCATCGAACTCAGTGCCGACGCGCTCGAGAAGCGCCAGCCGGTGCGCATCAGCCTCGACGTCATCAACACCGACCGTTCGGTGGGCACGATGCTCGGCAACAAGGTCACCAAGACCTTCGGCATCGAGGAGCTTGCGACGGACACGATCGACATCACGCTGAAAGGCCAGGCGGGCCAGTCGCTCGGCGCCTTCATGCCGGCCGGTATCACCTTGCGGCTCTTCGGCGACTCGAACGACTACGTCGGCAAGGGCCTCTCGGGTGGCCGGATCATCGTCCGCCCGGACCGCGAGGCCGGCTTCCTCGCCGAAGACAACGTCATCGCCGGAAACGTCATCGGCTACGGCGCGACGAGCGGCGAGATCCTGCTGCGCGGCGCCGTCGGCGAACGCTTCCTCGTCCGCAACTCCGGCGCGACCGCCGTCGTCGAAGGCATCGGCGACCACGGCTGCGAGTACATGACCGGCGGCGTGGCCCTGATCCTCGGGAGCACGGGGCGCAACTTCGGCGCCGGCATGTCCGGCGGCGTGGCCTACGTGCTCGACCTCGACCGGAAGAAGATCAACAAGGACGCTCTCGCGAACGAAGACCTGATCCTTCGCGCGGTCCCGACCGAGGAAAGTGACGGTCTGCGCGAGCTGCTGCTCCGCCACGCTGAGGAGACCGGCTCCGCGCTGGCGGCGAAGCTACTCGTCGACTTCCAGGACACTCTGGCCCGCATCACGCAGGTCATGCCGCGCAACTTCGAAGCGGTACTCGAAACTCGCGCCACCGCGGTGGCGGAAGGACTTGACCCGGACGGCGATGTCGTCTGGAATCGGATTTTGGAGGCTACCCGTGGCTGATCCCCGTGGATTTCTGAAGGTACGCGAACGTCAGACCCAGCCGCGGCGCCCCGTGCCGGTGCGGCTCATGGACTGGAAAGAGGTCTACGAGCGCCAGCAGGCTGGCACGCTGCACGATCAGGCCTCGCGCTGCATGGACTGTGGCATCCCGTTCTGCCACCAGGGCTGCCCGCTGGGCAACTTGATCCCGGAGTGGAACGACCTTGTCTACCGTGGCCGGATGGAAGAGGCTTCGGAGCGGCTGCACGCGACGAACAACTTCCCGGAGTTCACCGGGCGGCTGTGCCCGGCGCCGTGCGAATCCTCGTGCGTCCTCGGCATCAACCAGCCGGCCGTGACGATCAAGCAGATGGAAGCCGAGATCGCCGACCAGGCGTTCGACGACGACAACGTCGAGCCGATCCTGCCGCAGCGTCACACGGACCAGACGGTTGCCGTCATCGGCTCGGGCCCGGCCGGTCTGGCCACGGCACAGCAGCTCACCCGTGCCGGCCACACCGTCGCGGTCTACGAGCGCGACGACGCCGTCGGCGGCCTGCTGCGCTACGGCATTCCGGACTTCAAGATGGACAAGTCCATCCTCGATCGCCGGCTCGAGCAGATGCGCGCCGAGGGGACCCGGTTCCGCACGAACGTCGCGGTTGGCAAGGACATCTCGTGGGACCAGCTGCGTCGTCGTTACGACGCCGTCGTCGTCGCCACCGGCTCGACCATCCCGCGCGACCTGCCGATCCCAGGCCGCGATCTCGACGGCGTGCACTTCGCGATGGAATACCTGACCCAGTCCAACCGTGCGGTTGCCGGTGAGGAAGTGGCCGACCAGATCCACGCCAAGGGCAAGCATGTCGTGATCCTCGGCGGCGGCGATACCGGTGCTGACTGCATCGGTACCTCGCACCGGCACGGAGCTGCGTCCGTGACCACGCTCGCCATCGGCAAAGAGCCGCCGCTGGAACGCCCCGGGCACCAGCCGTGGCCGATGATGCCAACCTTGTTCGAGGTCCAGTCCGCCCACGAGGAGGGTGGCGATCGAACCTACCTTGCGTCTACGGTAGAGTTTGTTGGAGAAGGTGGCCGTGTGACGGGAGTCACGGTAGCGGAGACGGAGTTTGTCGATGGCAAGCGTCTCCCCAAAGCGGGTACCGAGCGGACGATCAAAGCGGATCTCGTGCTCCTGGCTCTGGGTTTCACCGGCCCCGAGCCCGCGGGTCTGCAGCAGCAGGCCGGCACCGAGTTTGATGACCGGGGCAATGTGGCCCGTGACGGTTACTACATGACCAACACGCCTGGCGTGTTCGCAGCTGGCGACGCCGGCCGCGGGCAGTCGCTGATCGTGTGGGCCATCGCTGAGGGGCGCGCCTGCGCCGCCGCGGTGGACAAGTACCTGATGGGCGAGACCCGATTGCCTGCCCCCGTGGCACCGACGGATCGCGCCATTTCAATGCTCTGACAGGAGCCTCTGCATCCGCAGGAGCCCCAGTCGTGAACGAATGAGAAGAGGCGGTTAGTCGACGTATGCGACGCGCAAAAATTGTGGCAACATTTGGTCCCGCAATCGGCACCTACGACAAGGTAGTGCAGATCCTTCAGGCGGGCGTGGACGTCGCCCGGCTGAACATGAGCCACGGAGAGCACTCCACCCACGCAGAGAACCTCGCTAACGTGCGCCAGGCCTCGGCCGAGCTCGAGCGTCCCGTCGGCGTCTTCGCCGACCTGCAGGGGCCCAAGATCCGCTTGGGTCGCTTCTCCGACGGCCCGCATATGCTGGCCGTCGGCGACACCTTCACCATTACGGTCGAGGACATCGAGGGCACCAAGGACATCTGCTCGACGACGTTCAAGGGTCTGCCGGGCGACGTCAACGTCGGCGACCGCCTCCTGATCAACGATGGCCGCGTGGCCCTCAAGGCGACCGCGGTCGATGATGTCAAGGTCGTCACCGAGGTCGTCGTTGGTGGCGAGGTCTCCAATAACAAGGGCATCAACCTTCCCGGTGTCGCCGTCAACGTCCCCGCCCTGAGCGAAAAGGACGAGGACGACCTGCGCTGGGCGATCCGCGCTGACGTCGACATGGTTGCGCTCTCGTTCGTGCGCAACGCCGCCGACATCGACCGCGTGCACGAGATCATGGACGAGGAGGGTCGCCGACTCCCGGTGATTGCCAAGATCGAGAAGCCGCAGGCCGTCGATTGCCTCGAGGAGATCATCGACGCGTTCGACGCGATCATGGTCGCCCGTGGCGACCTCGGCGTCGAGCTGCCGATCGAAGAGGTCCCGCTCGTGCAGAAGCGAGCCGTCGAACTGGCGCGCCGCTGGGCGAAGCCGGTCATCGTGGCTACCCAGGTGCTCGAGTCGATGATCGAGAATCCGCTCCCGACGCGCGCCGAGGCTTCCGACTGTGCCAACGCCGTCCTCGACGGCGCCGACGCGGTCATGCTCTCCGGCGAGACGAGCGTCGGGGCGTACCCGATCAAGACCGTCGAGACCATGTCGCGCATCATCGAGAACACGGAGGAGCACGGCCTGCGCCGGATTCCGCCGCTGGGCTCGCGTCCGCGCACGCGCGGCGGAGCGATCACGCGCGCCGCCGTTGAGGTCGCCGACCAGCTGGACGCGAAGTTCATCGTCGCGTTCACGCAGTCCGGTGATTCTGCGCGTCGTCTCTCGCGACTGCGCCCGAAGCAGCCGATCATGGCCTTCACGCCGCTCAAGCACACGTTCAGCATCATGTCGCTGTACTGGGGCGTCCAGCCCCGCGTGGTGGCCTATGCGGACCACACCGACAAGATGACCGCTCAGGTGGACAAGTCGTTGCAGCTCGAGGGGCTGGCGAACGTCGGCGACCTCGTCTGCATCGCGGCCGGTTCCCCTCCCGGAACCGCCGGGTCGACCAACTCCCTGCGCGTGCACCGCGTGGGCGACGTCGCTGACGCCGGAGAGCTGCTCGACGGTCATGAGCCGCCGGCGCGCGAGAAGGTCGGTCCGTGGCGCACCCGCGAGGAGGCGCTCGACGACCTGGTCACCCACATGCGCGGCGACCACCGGTACGACGACTAGTCGTCGCTTTCCGCAGCGCCGAGAGGCGGGTCCCTTCGGGGCCCGCCTCTCGGCGTTAAAGGCAACCGGCCGCCTCCAGCGGGTGCTGGGGGCGGCCGGTCGGGGAGAGCTCGCTACTTGACCTGGGCCAGGATCGTCTCGGCGACCTCGCGCATGCTCAGCCGCCGGTCCATCGACGTCTTCTGGATCCAGCGGAACGCCTCGGGCTCCGTCAGGCCCATCTTCGTGGTCAGGACGCTCTTGGCGCGCTCGACGAGCTTGCGGGTCTCGAACTGCTCCTGCAGGGATCCGACCTCGTTCTCGAGGGCGATGATTTCGTCGTGACGGGCCGCCGCGAGCTCGATCGCGGGAATCAGGTCGGAGGGGGTGAACGGCTTGACGACGTACGCCATGGCGCCGGCCTCGCGGGCCCTCTCGACGAGCTCCTTCTGACTGAACGCCGTCAGAAGGACGACGGGCGCGATGCGCTCCTTGACGATGGTCTCGGCGGCCGTGATGCCGTCCATGACCGGCATCTTTACGTCCATGAGGATCAGGTCCGGCTTGTGCTCGCGGGCCAGCTCGACCGCCTTCTCGCCGTTGTCGGCTTCGGCGACGACGTCGTAGCCTTCGCCCCTGAGAATCTCGACGATGTCGAGCCGAATCAGGGTCTCGTCTTCGGCGACGATGACGCGCCGTGCGGGCGTCGTCGATTCATCTGCAGCGGCTTCAGACATGGGTGGTCCTCCTGTGTGCCCGGCGGGCGTTGGTGGGAAACGACGATTCTGCCTACAAGCCTATCGCCATGTAGAGTAGTTTTCCGCAACAGCGTCGGGCAGGAGGACCTTCGAGTCCGCTGCGCGACGACTCTGCGCCCGAGTGGCGGAATTGGCAGACGCACCGCACTCAAAATGCGGCGGGTAAAACCGTGTGGGTTCGAGTCCCACCTCGGGCACGACTGGCCCCCTTTCCCTGCGCTGCGGGGAGAGGGGGCCTTTGTCATCTCCGGGCCCGACGTGTTGTGTCGTTTATTGATCCCTGTGATGTCGCTCATTGATCGAAGTGCGTATGCCCCGTAGGGTGAATCTACGTATGAAAACACGTGATGAGACATCGATTGACAGGACGGACGCTAGGCCCGTGTTCGTCGATTCGACCGGACGCAGCCTCGGGCGGGTGAAGCTGGCCGGCCTCGGCGCCTTCGGCCTCGGCCTCGGATACGTGAGCCTTCTCGGGGTCGCGTTCATCGGGGGAGTCGACGCCGGTGCGCCCCGCCTGTCGGAGGGTGTGCAAGAGGTCGCCTCGAGTTCCATGGAGTCTTCGCCGCGCCCGCCGCAGTCGGCCGGGGCGCACAAGTAGGGTGGGCAGGCGCAAGCGGTTCACGACGCTTGACGTCAAGCCGCACTGGGGCATCCTCTCCGTCGTCGCGCTGGCGCTTGTGCTCGCGCTGGCGGTCCAGGGGTACGTCCATCAGCTCACGGCGACCAACGACGACGAACTCGGCCCCCTGCCCACCGCGGTCACGGTGCCCGATTCCGTCCTCGACGGAGGGCCTCTGGTCGACGCCCGGGACCAGCCGCCGAGCACGAGTGGCCCCGCCGCGGGGACCGTCGCCCTCACTCTTGATGGCCCGCTCAACCGCCGCGAAGTTCCCGCGCTGCTCGACGTCCTGGCGGAACACGAGGTCGAGGCGACGTTCTTCGTTGTCGGAATGGATGGGATCGACGACGCCCATCTCGTCCGGCAGATCGCCGACCGCGGGCACGAGATCGGCATCAGTGCCCTCACGACGACCGATCTCGCGGCGGCGCCCGGGTGGCAGCGCTGGCTTGAGCTGCGCGGGGCCACGAACGCCGTGGTCGACGCCACCGGCAGCGTTCCGCATTTCTTCCGGCCGCCCTTCAGCTCGGGCAACGACGCCGTGTCGGACGGCTCCTGGGCGGCGATGCGGTCGGCGGCGGACCAAGGGTTCATCACGGTCCTGAGCACCACGCAAGGCGAGGAGTGGACGGTCGGCGCAGACGCGACAGAGGAAACCGAGAGCTCCTACGACGGCGGCGAGGTGCTCCAGTTCGCCATGGGCTCGGCCGCCCCCGCCGACTCTGCCGCCCAACTCGACACGCTCCTGACCAAGGTCGTGTCCGAGGGCGAAAAGATCGGCGCCGTCGGCCAGAGCCTCGGTGTGGAAGCGACCACGCCGGCCTCTGTCATCGACCGCGCCCGGGGTGCGGCGATGGTCTGGGCCATCCGGATCAGCGACCTGGCCGTTCCCGCCATCGCGTGGGGCCTGGTCGCGGCCGGCGTGCTGACCCTGATCCGCGCCTTCCTGGTCATGGGTTTCGCGATGCGCCACCATCGGGCCGCGCGCGACCTCGTCGACGCCCGGTACGGGCGCTACCGGATGGACGTCCGGGTCCCGCCCGAGGTGAACTCGCCGGCGACCGTCGTCGTGCCCGCCTACAACGAGGCCGCCGGAATCGAGGCAGCGGTGCGCTCCATCGCGGCCTCCACCCATGAGGTGGAGATCATCGTGGTCGACGACGGCTCCACCGACGATACGGCCGGGATCGCGGAGCGCCTTCAGCTGCCCAACGTCGTCGTCTTCCGCAAGGAGAACGGTGGCAAACCCTCCGCGCTGAACGCCGGAATCGCGGCGGCGAGCCACGAGATCGTGGTCATGGTCGACGGTGACACGGTGTTCGAACCCGACACCGTGCACGCCCTCGTGCAGCAGTTCGCGGACCCGAAGGTCGGCGCGATCTCCGGCAATACCAAGGTCGCCAACCGTGACGGCCTCCTCGGATCATGGCAGCACATCGAATACGTGGTGGGGTTCAATCTCGACCGGCGCCTGTTCGACGTCGCGGAATGCATGCCGACGGTCCCGGGGGCGATCGGCGCGTTCCGCCGTGAGGCCATCACCCGGACCGGCGGCGTCAGCAGCGACACGCTCGCGGAGGACACGGACCTGACGATGTCCCTCTGCCGCGACGGCTGGCGGGTGGTCTACGAGGACAGTGCGCTTGCGTGGACCGAGGCGCCGGCGAGCCTCGGCGCCCTCTGGAAACAGCGCTACCGCTGGTGTTATGGCACGCTCCAGGCGATGTGGAAGCACCGCGGCGCGGTCCGGCAGGCGGGGGCGGCCGGCAAGCTCGGCCGGCGGGGGCTCGCATACCTCTTCATCCTGCAGGTCCTGCTGCCACTCTTCGCTCCCGTCGTCGATCTCTTCGCCATCTACGGCCTGTTCTTCTTGGACCCGGTGCGGATCGCGGGGCTGTGGCTCGGATTCCTGCTGGTTCAGCTGCTCATGGCCGCCTACGCCTTCCGGATCGACCGCGAGCCACTGCGCGCGCTGTGGACGCTGCCGCTGCAGCAGGTCGTCTACCGTCAGCTGATGTACCTGGTGGTGATCCAGTCCGTCGTCACGGCGCTGGCCGGCGTGCACCTGCGGTGGC
The DNA here is from genome assembly GCA_023896275.1 of Kocuria rosea subsp. polaris. Lineage (GTDB taxonomy): Bacteria > Actinomycetota > Actinomycetes > Actinomycetales > Micrococcaceae > Zhihengliuella > Zhihengliuella polaris_A. Next base: position 66,611 of record MLDA01000022.1, read on the forward strand.
ACCGGATGGAGCGGTACGGGAGCTTGCGCGCGCCGCGCTCGGCGCCGGGAGGATGACCGCGGTGCCCCCCCGCACGCGAGTGGCGCCGTGCTCTAGGCTGGAGCCATGACTCGTATGCGCTACTACGTCGCTGCCTCCGTCGACGGCTACATCGCCGACGAACAGGAGGGGCTGGACTGGTTGACCCCGTTCGATTCGACGCCCGGCCTCGAGGAGGCCATCGGCGACTTCATCGAGCAGATCGGGGCAATCGCCATGGGCGCCGACACGTATGCGTGGCTCGTCGCCCACAGCCCGGGGCAGTGGCCGTACGGTTCCATCCCGACGTGGGTCTTCACGCACCGCGAATTGCAGGCGGTGCCCGACGCCGACATCACCTTCGTGCGCGGCGAGCCCGCCGAGTGGGTTCAAGACATCAAGGATGCCGCGGGTGGCAAGGACGCCTGGGTGCTCGGCGGTGGATCGCTGGCGGGCCAGCTCATCGAGAGCGGCCACCTCGACGAACTCATCCTCACCACCGTGCCCGTCATCCTCGGCGGCGGTCGCCGCCTCTTCGCGACCCGCGGATCCGTCGGCCTCACGCTGACCAACCGCCGCGCGTTCGCCGACGGCGTTGTGGAGGACACGTACGACGTCGTCAAGCCCCGAACCAAACCGCGGCGGCACTGAGCCGGCACGGGTCGCGGACCCCTTTTCGCCGGCGTCGTCCCGTAGGGTAGTCGAGTGAGCAGCTCAGCCCAGAACTCGAATGTCAAAGCATCCTCCGCAGCCGAAGGCGACGCCCCACAGCGCCTCCTGGTCATCGATGGCCACTCGATGGCGTTTCGCGCGTTCTACGCGCTACCGGCGGAGAACTTCGCCACGGACACCGGCCAGCACACGAACGCCGTCTACGGATTCGTCTCGATGCTGATCCGCATGATTGCGGACCAGCGGCCCACTCACGTGGCCGTCGCCTTCGACCTCGACACCCCGACGTTCCGTTCGCAGGAGTACGCGGAGTACAAGGGCGGGCGCAACAAGACGCCCGAGGAGTTCTACGGCCAGATCGACCTGATCCAGAAGGTCATGGAAGCGATGAACATCCCGCACCTGAGCCTGGACGGCTATGAGGCGGACGACATCATCGCGACGCTCGCCGCCCGCGGCGAGGACGCCGGTGCCGAGGTGCTGGTGGTCTCCGGCGACCGCGACGCGTTCCAGCTCATCAACGAGAAGACGCACGTCCTCTACCCGAAGAAGGGCGTCTCCGACATCCCGCCGATGGACGCCGCGGCGGTCGAGCAGAAGTACTTCGTCCGCCCGGAGCGTTACTCGGATCTTGCCGCACTCGTCGGCGAGACGGCGGACAACCTTCCCGGTGTGCCCGGTGTGGGGCCGAAGACCGCGGCCAAGTGGTTGAACCTCTACGGCGACCTGGAGGGGATCTTCGAGAACATCGACGCGATCAAGGGCAAGGTCGGCGAATCGCTGCGCGCCCATGTCGACGACGTCAAACGCAACCGCAAGCTCAACCACCTGCTGCGCGATCTCGAGCTTCCCGTGGACTTCGCGGCTCTGACCCTGGACCGGCCTGACCGGGACGCCGTCGAGGAACTCTTCGATGCGCTGCAGTTCAACACGCTGCGCAAGCGCCTCTTCGACCTCTTCGGCGAGGAGGAGGAACCGGTCGCGGAGGAGCCGATGCCCGAGCCGGAGCACCTCGACTCCGCGGCCGGCGTCGAATCTTGGTTCGCGGCCCGCGCCGGGCAGACCTTCGGCCTGCACCTCGCGACCGCCGAGGCGTCCGCGGCAGCACACGACGTCGTCGGGCTGGCTTTCGCGTCCGAGGACGCGACCGCTTACCTGGACCTGGCACACGCGGACCAGGCCACCGAGGCGGCGGCCGTCGCCGTGCTCGGCGAGGCCGGGGTATCCAAGACCGTGCACGACTTCAAACGGGCCTACAAGCTGCTGGGAGAGCGCGGGATCGAACTGGCCGGCGTCGTCGACGACACCATGATCTCCGCTTACCTGATCCAGCCGGACCGCCGCAGCCACGAACTCGGCGACATCGCACAGTTCCACCTGCGCGTGACCCTCGAGGCCGCCGAGCCCGCGGACAACGGCCAGCTCTCCCTGGGCCTCGACGACGACGTGTCGGCCTCGGCCGTGCGCGCGGCGTGGATCGTGCGGAAGCTGACCCTGCACCTGGCTGGCCAAGTCCTCGAGCGTGGTGCCAGCGGATTGCTGACCGAGATGGAGCTGCCGCTCGCCGTCACGCTTGCGCACATGGAGCGCACGGGCATCGCCGTCGATGGGGCCAAGCTGGACGAGCTCCTCGGCGACTTCTCCAAGACCATCGAGGCGGCGACCAAGGAGGCCTACGACTCGATCGGCCACGAGGTCAACCTCAGCTCGCCGAAGCAGCTGCAGGGCGTCCTCTTCGACGAGCTGGAACTGCCGAAGACCAAGAAGATCAAGACTGGTTATACGACCGACGCTGACTCGCTGCAGGACCTCCTGATCAAGACGCAGCACCCGTTCCTCGTGGCCCTGATGGCCTACCGGGACGCGACGAAGCTGAAGCAGACGGTCGAGGGCCTGCGCAAGGCCGTGGGCGAGGATGGCCGGATTCACACGACGTACGCGCAGACCGTCGCGGCCACTGGGCGCCTCTCGTCGCTGAACCCGAACCTGCAGAACATCCCGGTCCGCAGCGAAGAGGGCCGCCGGATCCGCGGCGTCTTCGTCGTCGGCGAGGGATACGAGACCCTGCTGACCGCCGACTACTCACAGATCGAGATGCGCATCATGGCGCACCTTTCGGGTGACGAGGGCTTGATCCAGGCCTACCGCGACGGTGAGGACCTGCACCGCTTCGTCGGCTCCCACGTGTTCGACGTCGCCCCTGAGGACGTCACCTCCGAGATGCGCTCCAAGGTCAAAGCCATGTCTTACGGCCTGGCCTACGGGCTGAGCTCCTTCGGCCTCTCCAAACAGCTGAAGATCTCGGTCGACGAGGCCCGGACCCTCATGAAGGACTACTTCGCCCGTTTCGGGGCCGTACGCGAATACCTGCGCGGCGTCGTCCTCCAGGCACGCGAGGACGGATACACGGAGACGATCGAGGGGCGCCGGCGTTACTTGCCGGACCTCTCCAGCGACAACCGGCAGTTGCGCGACATGGCCGAACGCGCCGCGCTCAACGCCCCTATCCAGGGCTCGGCCGCGGACATCATCAAACGGGCGATGCTCGGGGTGCAGGCGGGCATCGAGGAGGCCGGGCTGGCCTCGCGAATGCTGCTCCAAGTGCACGATGAGCTCGTGTTCGAGGTCGCCGAGGGCGAACTCGGGGCGCTCGAGGCGCTCGTGCGGGAACGCATGGGGTCGGCCGCGGAGCTCGCGGTCCCGCTCGAGGTCCAGGTCGGGATCGGCCGCAGCTGGCACGACGCCGGCCACTAGAGTCCGGCGCTGTGCGCCGAGGAAAGGAACACCATGGAAGAGCTTCGGTTCGAGCGGTTCACGGTTGAGGCCGCGGACGACCTTGACGCGCGAGCGGCGGACTGGATCCGCGCGTGCGAACAGGGGTTTTACGGCCAGGACCCGGACGAGGCGTCGATCGGGCGCTCGCTGGAGTCGAAACGCGCGCGCGGGTCGGTGCTCACCGGCGTGTACGACGACGCCCAGGCGCCGCCGTCGTTGACTGCGGTCTGGCCAGTGGCGACCTTCGAGGAGTTTGCGGGCGAGATCACGCTGGCCCCCGGTCGGAGCCTGCCGGCGCACCTGATCTCCGACGTCACGGTGCGGGCCACGCACCGGCGACGGGGAATCCTGCGGCGCATGATGACCGACTCGCTCGACCGGGCGCAACAGGCCGGGTGCCCCATCGCGGCGCTGACCGTCTCCGAGGGCAGCATCTACGGCCGCTTCGGATTCTCGCCGGCGGCGTTTGCGCAGACCGTGCGGGTGGCAGTGCGCGACGGCCTCGGCCTGCGGGCCGACGTGCGCCGCACGCTCGAATCCTCGGGCCTGCGCGTCGTTGCCGTGCACCCGCGCGACATGGAGGCGATCCACGATGCCGTCGTCGTGCCATTCCACTCGACGACGCCGGGATCCATCGACCGGCTCTACGGGGACCGGCAGCGGGTCACCGGCCGGTGGGGCGGCGACGAGGGCGGCCCGGTCAAGGATCTGCGCGCCTACGCCTGCCTCGCGACTGACGGGACGCCGCTCGGTTTCGCCACGGCGAAGTTCTCCGGCTGGAAGGACGACCCGCGGCGCCTGGAAATCACGGACCTGATGGCCGTCGACCCCCTGGCCGAGCTGGCTCTGTGGGAGCACCTGGGCGCCCATGACCTCGTGGGCGAGCTCACGTGGGGTGGGGAGCGCACCGACGACGCGCTGTCCTGGGCGCTGGCCAACCCGCGGGACGTCCGTACGGAGAAGCGCACCGACTCGCTCTGGGTGCGCGTGCTCGACGCGCCGGCGGTGCTGGAGGCCCGCTCTTACGCGGGTGACGGCACGTTCCGGATCGAGGTTTCGGACCCGCAGGGCCGGATCGAAGGCGCGTGGCGGGTCGACGTCGCCGAAGGCGCGGCGGCGGTCCGCGCCGATGCGGCGCCCGCGCCAGACACCGTGTCTACGGACGCGGAGACGCTGGCGTCGCTGGTGACCGGTGCCATCGAGCCCTGGCAGGCCGCGGGCCTCGGCCGCCTCCGCGGCGATGAAGTGACGCTGGGGCTGGTCCGAGCGCTATGGACCAACGAGATCCGGCCGCGCTCGGCAACGTTCTTCTGACCCAGTGGAGGTGCGGAATCCGCTTTGACCGCCTACCAGCTGAGCGTTAGACTGATCGGGCATGTCTTCAATCGTGTGCGCTCGCGCGTGCCCGGAAGATGAGCACTAATTCAAGATCCACCTCGGAGCATGTCGGGACTTCCGGCTGCCCGACTGACGAAACTATCCACATCGGAGCCCCTACTACATGACCATCACCTCCAACGAGAAGACCGGTGCCCCCCAGGTCGCAATCAACGACATCGGCACCGCTGACGACTTCCTCGCGGCCATCGACGCCACCATCAAGTACTTCAACGATGGTGACCTCGTCGAGGGCACCGTCGTCAAGGTTGACCGCGACGAAGTTCTGCTCGACATCGGTTACAAGACCGAGGGTGTCATTCCTTCCCGCGAGCTTTCCATCAAGCACGACGTTGACCCGGGCGAAGTTGTCGCCGTCGGTGACAACGTCGAGGCCCTCGTTCTCACCAAGGAGGACAAGGAAGGCCGCTTGATCCTGTCCAAGAAGCGCGCTCAGTACGAGCGTGCCTGGGGCGACATCGAGAAGATCAAGGAAGAGGACGGTGTCGTTACCGGTACCGTCATCGAGGTGGTCAAGGGCGGCCTGATCCTGGACATCGGCCTGCGCGGCTTCCTGCCCGCATCGCTCGTCGAGATGCGCCGTGTTCGCGACCTGGCTCCGTACATCGGCCAGGAGATCGAAGCCAAGATCATCGAGCTGGACAAGAACCGCAACAACGTTGTGCTGTCCCGCCGTGCATGGCTCGAGCAGACCCAGTCTGAGGTCCGCTCCTCCTTCCTCAACAAGCTGGAGAAGGGGCAGGTCCGTCCGGGCGTCGTCTCCTCCATCGTCAACTTCGGTGCCTTCGTGGACCTGGGCGGCGTCGACGGCCTCGTGCACGTCTCCGAGCTGTCCTGGAAGCACATCGATCACCCGAACGAGGTTGTCGAGGTTGGCCAGGAAGTCACCGTCGAGGTCCTCGAGGTCGACCTGGACCGCGAGCGCGTCTCGCTGTCGCTGAAGGCTACGCAGGAAGATCCGTGGCAGACCTTCGCTCGCACCCACGCCCTGGGCCAGGTTGTCCCGGGTAAGGTCACCAAGCTGGTTCCGTTCGGTGCGTTCGTTCGCGTCGAAGACGGCATCGAGGGCCTGGTGCACATCTCCGAGCTGGCAGTCCGCCACGTGGAGCTGGCCGAGCAGGTTGTCTCCGTTGGTGACGAGCTCTTCGTCAAGGTCATCGACATCGACCTCGAGCGTCGCCGCATCTCGCTGTCGCTGAAGCAGGCCAACGAGGGTGTTGACCCGGAGGGTACCGAGTTCGACCCGGCGCTCTACGGCATGGCCGCAGAGTACGACGACGAGGGCAACTACAAGTACCCGGAGGGCTTCGACCCGGAGACCAACGAGTGGCTCGACGGCTACGACGAGCAGCGTTCCGCTTGGGAGGCGCAGTACGCCGCCGCCCAGGAGCGTTGGGAAGCGCACAAGAAGCAGGTTGCTCAGCACCTCAACGATGACCGCGCCGCGGTCAACGAGGGCCCGGCCGAGACGGCTGCTTCCACCTCGACCAGCTTCTCCTCGGACGCCCCGGTTGCCGACGCCGGCACCCTGGCTTCCGACGAGGCTCTCGCCGCACTGCGCGAGAAGCTCACTGGTAACTAAGGTCCGGTCGCTACCAAGTAGCAACTGAACTGTAGGAGAATCCTCGCGACCGTTCTGGTCGCGGGGATTTTCTGCGTCTAGGCTGAATCCATGAATGAGCCGTCCACGCCTTTGCCTCCCGGCCCGCCCTATGACGCGGGGGAGCGGGAGATGCTTCTGAACTTCATCGAGTTCTATCGTGCCATCATGCTGCGCAAGGCCGAGGGGCTGACCAGAGATGAACTAGCCCGCAGTATCCCGCCGAGCACGATGACGCTGGCCGGCATGATCAAGCACCTGGCGTATGTCGAACATGCGTGGTTCAGTTACCGGCTCGGTGGTGGCGAACAGGCCGACCCATGGAGCAGCGTCGATTGGGACGAGGATGCTGACTGGGACTGGAACTCTGCCGCGCACGACGCCTGGGAGGACGTCGCCACCCTCTATCTGCGCGAGATCGACCACTCGCGAGCCGTCATGGAGCGGCACTTCGACCTCGACGCACCCCTGGCGCGTCCTGACCGGCAGGGCAGGCAGGTCAGCGTGCGCTGGATGCTCGTTCATATGGTGGAGGAGTACGCGCGTCATGCTGGGCATGCAGACTTGCTCCGCGAGAGTATCGACGGCAGCGTCGGCGACTAACGCGGCGTGCCCAGACGTGAGTCTCTCTCGAACGAAATCGAGGGAAACAGGGCCTGGAATCGCTGTGTTCACGGTCTTTCTTCGCCGCTGGTCGTTCTAAGAATCTTCAAAATCTCTTCCATTCTTCGAAGTCCTGTACTAAGATTGGTTCATGGAAGCGGACCTCCTGTTGGACCCCGAAACGTACGCCTGTCTTTCGCCGGCGGAACGGGGTCGCGTCGTGATCGCGGCGCTCGGAGGCGCACCCGATGAGGTCGCCGGGCAGGGTGATGAGGCGCTGATCGAGGCCACAAGGACGTTGGAAGCCGCCGGCCGCCACCTGGATGCTCTTCGAATCCGTAACGCCGGCGAGGTCGCGGTGCGGTCGGAGAAGTCCTTGG
>MLDA01000023.1 GCA_023896275.1 Kocuria rosea subsp. polaris
GCAGGGTGGGATCACTGCGGTCATTGTCACCGATCTCGCCCGCCTCGGTACCCGGTTTACCGACCACATCGCTATCGTGCAGCAGCTCCACGACGCCGGGGTGGACACCTGCGTCGTGAAAGAGAAGGTCATCAACACGCAAGGTGCGCTCCTCGCCGGAGCCAGGCAGGCGTACATTGAGGCTGACGTTCGACTCGCCGACTAGTCGCTCAGGACCGACGGCCCCGACGACTGAGTCGGGCTCACTCGCTACACCGGCCTCGCTCCCAATTTTCGGGAGCCGGCCTCAACTATCGGCAGCGTCAGTCGATTACGCGTTGGCGCCTGCCTGACGAGCCTGCGACCTTTGGGCCCGAACCTTCCAGGTTCCTCACGACCCACTGGCTGACGATCGCAATGCGGAGCAGCGCTGTCTCATAGGATTAGCGGTGACGACGCTCGAACGAGGAGGTGCCGCGTGTCCCCAGCGACCCAGCCGCATGCAAGCGGTGGTACCCCTGAACTCATCGACTTTCCTGTCCCCGTCGTGTCGGTCTCCCCAGCCTCGACGCTCCCTGGAGCGCCAGTGCCTCCGGCCCACCGCATCTACTTCTATTCGCCAGATGAGTGGGAAGTTTTTATCACCGAGTGGGCAACCGGAGTTTCCGTTTCGTATCGACAGATCAAGCAGCTCGGAGGCTCCGGAGATCGGGGCGTCGATGTCGCAGCCTTCAAAACCGACCGTGGTCTTGAAGACGAATGGGACTGCTTTCAGGCCAAGCATTACGGCGGATCACTCGCTGTCTCGGACGCATTCCCCGAAATGCTGAAAATCTTCCACGGCGTGGTGGATTCTTTCTATTGTCTTCCGGATCGATACGTGTTCGTCGCACCGCGGGGGTGCGGTCCGACGCTCAACCGTCTGCTGAGTAAGCCTACGGAACTCCGGAAGAAGTTCCTCGAACTACTCGACGCACGAGGCGCCGCTACGCGGCAGTACGACGAACAAGCGCTGAAATCCGTTCGCGAACTTGCCGAATCCACTGACTTCTCGATCTTCCAGTCGCTTGAACTCAACGAGATGCTCGAAATACACCGCAAGACTCCGTACTACGTCGCGAGATTTGGCACTGCGCTCCCTGCTCGGCCTCCCGTCAAGCAGGCCCCGGAGGTTCCTTTGCCAGTCGAAGCGACCTACGTCATGAAGCTCGTGGACGTCTATCACGAGCAGGACCCCACGTCCTGCTCTGATGTCGACTCGGTTGCTGCGCACGCCAAGCATGGCCCGCACCTCCAGAGGCAACGAGAGGCCTTCTACTCGGCCGAGGCTCTTCGCCTGTACGCGAGGGACTCGGTTCCCGATGGTACGTATGAGCTACTCCAAGACGACGTTTATACCGGCGTAATCGATACCGCAGAAGCGAACCACTCTAGTGGCCTCGACCGACTCCGGGCTGTGCTGACGCAGTCCGGCCAACTCGACCTTGTTGCCCACACGCTTATCTCGATGTCAAATCTGAAAGACCGTCAAGGTATCTGCCATCAGCTCGCCAACGCCGACAAACTGACGTGGATGGACACCAATGAGTAACCCCCTCAACAGCCCCCTCGAAGTGGGGATGCGTGTCCTGATGATCCTCGTGGAAGCCTTCCCCGCTCATCTCGATACCAACCGCCTTGTGCTCCTCGACCACGGCTTACTGCACAGCGCAGACCTCAACGGCCCCAAGAGCCTCCATCCTCCGATACCGGTACGAGTAGGCGAACTTGGGGTGAAACGACAGCACATCGAAGACGGCCTCCACGTCATGATCCGAGCTGGCCTCGCCGAAATGTCAGCTGAGGACAGTGGCATCGAATTTTGGGCCACCGAGAGCTCTGAGAGCTTCCTGAAGCTCCTTGAGAGTGACTACGCGCAGGCCTTGCATGACCGTGCGCACTGGGTTGTTGGAGAACTCGGCGCCGTCGATGACGCGCGCCTGAGAGAGCGCATGAGGGAGGTTTCTTCGCACTGGTCTGAAGAGTTCGAGTTCATGCAAAACGAAAGCGGGAATGATATTTAATGGGACGACTCAGGCTTTCGCACCTGACATTCACTGGCACGAACGCCGCCCCGGCCTCGGTCGACTTCAGCCAACACGTCACCGTCATTCACGGCCCCTCGGACACAGGCAAGTCGTTCATCGTCGATGCGATCGACTTCGTCCTCGGCGCCAAGCAACTCAAGGAGATCCCGGAGCGGGAAGGGTACAGTCGTGTCCTGCTCGGCCTAGAACTTTCCACCGGCGAACGCCTCACGCTTGCACGCGCGGTGGACGGTGGCGCTATCTCCCTCTACCGCTCCGACGTCCGCGTCGAGCCCCTGGCCCCTGCGGACGAGACACTCGCCGCGAAGCATAGTGCAGTGAACACTAAGAACATCTCTAGGTTCCTCCTTGACCAAGTCGCCCTCGACGAGAAGCAGGTGCGGAAGAACGCACGGAACGAGACACACATGCTCAGCTTCCGCGACTTGGCTCGTCTGTGTCTCATCGGCGAGACCGAGATGCAAGCCGAAGAAGCCCCCGGCCGCAGCGGCAACCACGTCAATAAGACGAAAGAAGTCTCGACCCTCAAGCTCCTTCTTACGGGCGAAGACGACTCTGCGTTGACCGCGGTTCCCTCGGCACAAGAGCAGAAGCGATTGCGCGGTGCTCGGCAGGAAGTTGTCGAGAGGATGCTCAGTCAACTTGAGTCGCAGCTCCAAGACGTTGCTGAGCCTAGAGAACTCAAGACGCAACTTGGCAAGTTGAACACCACGATCGACACGCACAGCACAACGATCGGGAGCCTCACCGAAGAGCGCGGTCAACTCCTCGTGGCGCACAACAAAATTCAATCTGTGGACGTCGCCCAGCGTTCGGAATATTCAGACGCGGCGGCGCTCCGCCAGCGGTTCACTCTCTTGCAAAAGCAGTATGAGAGCGATCTGGCACGCCTTGAAATGATCGCAGAGGCCGGAAACCTTCTCGGGTATTTCCGGCGCGGGACCTGTGTCTTTTGCGGTGCCGATCCGTCAAGTCAGCATCTCAATCTGGATTGTGAGGGAGATGCGACCAGCTTTGGTGTCTCCGTCGACTCCGAGACTCGGAAGACCCAAGGCCTTCTGGATGACCTGCGTGTGACGATCGAGAGTCTGGATGCGCGAACCGAGGTCCTTCGCACGTCGATCAAGGCGACGCGTCAAGATGCCTCATCGTTGCAGAAGCGGATCGAGAAGCTCGACGCGAGGATGAGCCCAGAGAAGGGGAACCTCCGTGATCTTCTTGCCAAGCGCAGCGAGATCGAGAAACACTTGGGCCTCTATGAGCAAGTCAGAACTTTCGAAGACATGATTCGACGGATCGGTGACGAGACCGAAGCGGAGGTGGCGACAGCGGTTGCAGGGCTCAGCCTCACTGCGGTGCGGGAGTTCTCAGCCGAGATTGCGCAGCGTCTCGCCGAGTGGGGCTACCCGTCCCCAACCTCAGTTCGTTACGACCGAAATGAACTCGACATCATCGCCGGCGACCAAAGGCGGTCGGCACACGGCAAGGGGGTACGCGCGGTTCTTCACGCCGCCTTCACGCTCGCTCTCGCCCAGTATTGTTTTGACCGGGAACTGCCTCACCCTGGATTCGTTGTGCTCGATTCGCCCCTCGTCACCTACCGGCCACCGGATCAGTCCACAGAGGCCGACGACGAGCCACCGGAAGGCGTCGTACGGGCCTTCTACCGTGACATCCAGGCCAATTTTGACGGCCAGATCATCGTCATGGAGAACACCGATCCGCTGGACCCGCTCGGTGACGACGCGCGCGACATCCGCTTCACGAAGCACATCGACGTGGGACGGTACGGCTTCCTACCTGTCGTCGATGGCGAGGAGGCCGCCGACACCCTAGCGAACGACGGCTGACCGGCAGCAACGAGGAGGCCCGCTCTACCTAGCTTTGGCGGCCGTGGGGACCACGTAGTGCTATCCCTGCGCGGGACACGTACACCGAACCGAGCGAGGATTGAACCTGAGCCTGTCGCTGACCTTCGCTAAAGACTCGCCTTGCACGTAGGGCAGGCACATCTCGCGTAGCTGCTCAGATGGCGTCTTCTCACCATTGAGCCGTACCCCTCGCTTACGCAACCGATAAGCGAGGCGCTGACGGCTCCCTCCAGGTGGTTCGCAAAACCTCGCTCTCCCTTGTATCGGCGCTCCGCCTCTAGCAACATCGCCGCAGTCAACCGCGGAACCGGACGCGGCAACGCTCGCGCCGAGCTGGGCGCTATCGCCGCTGCCCTGCGGCGTCGACGGATCGCAAGATGCAATGAGGCCACCAAAAGTAGGGGGCATGGTTCAAGCACTGTCGCGCTACTTCCACACTCCGGCTCCGGCGGCGGGCTCAGCGTCCGCGGGCGGCGTCACGCTCGGGGGGGGATCCGGCCAAACCTCGTTGGATGAGAATCATTGTTAGTAGTCTTCCCTGGGGAGGGGAGACGGCTGGGTCGCGGAGCGGTGTGGTTCAGGGGGGTTCCACCTTTTTAGTCGCAGGAGCTCTCGGACCATCGACGCCGCATCGTCGGGCCTCCTCCGCTGCGGCCCCGCTAGACTCGCCGCGTGAACCGATCCAGCCGCGCAGCACGCCTCGTCGCCGCCATGGAGCGCCACCAAGTCGGCCTCTACCTGGCGGCCATCGGGCTCGGTGCGCTCGGCGGCCTCGGCTTCCCCGCGCTCGCCGGGCCGGCGGCCGCGCTCATCAACCCCGCGCTCGGCCTGCTGCTGTACGCGACGTTCCTGTCCATTCCCGTCGCCCACCTCGCCCGCGCCGTGCGCGACTGGCGGTTCCTGATCGCCATCCTCGCCCTGAACTTCGCGGTCGTCCCGCCTCTGGTCTTCGCCCTGTCTCGTTTCGTCGCCGACGACACCGCGCTCACCCTCGGCGTCCTCTTCGTGCTGCTGACCCCGTGCGTTGACTACGTCATCGTCTTCACGGGTCTCGCCGGCGGCGCGAAGGATCGCCTGCTCGCCGCCGCGCCCATCCTGCTACTCGCACAGCTGGCCGCGCTGCCCGGCCTGCTGTGGCTCATGGCCGGGCACGACGTCGTCGCGCACCTCGATCTCGCGCCTTTCGTCGACGCCCTGCTCTACCTGATCCTGCTGCCGCTGGTGGCCGCCGTCGTCACGCAGCTGCTCGCCGAGCGCGGCGGGGCGCGGGTCCGGCGTGCCGCCGGGCGGGGTGCGAGAACGATGCTCGCGGCCATGGTTCCGCTCATGATGATCACGCTCGCCGTGGTGGTCGCCTCGCAGATCCACGGCGTGAGCCTCGAGCTGGCCCGTCTCGGTCGGCTCGTCCCGCTCTACGTTGCGTTCGGGGCGCTGATGGTCGCGGCCGGCTGGCTGCTCGGGCGCGCGCCCGGGTGGTTCGGCCGGACCGTCTTCGACGTCGCCGCCCGCCGGGCGATCGTCTTCAGCGGGGCGACTCGCAACTCCCTTGTCGTGCTGCCGCTCGTCCTCGCCCTGCCGGCGGCGTACGACCTGGCGCCGCTCGCCGTGGTCACCCAGACGCTGGTCGAGCTGGTGCTCATGGTGGTCCTCGTGAGGTGGGTGCCCCGCTTGGTCCGCTGAGACACAAAAGGGTACCGATGGCGTAGGCTATTGAGAACGATTCTCAATTAGCGTTCGTCGTCTGGAAAGGCACACCCATGACTTCCTTCCCGCAGGCCCTCGATGCCCTCGTGATCGGCGCGGGCCCGGCCGGCATCGGCACCGGTCTCGCCCTCGACGCGGTGCAGGACCTGACCTTCGGCGTCCTCGAACGCGGCAAGGTCGGGCAGACGTTCTTGAACTGGCCGGCCGAGCAGACCTTCCTGACGCCGTCGTTCACCGGCAACGGCTTCGGCGCCACGGACCTCAATGCGGTGCACCCGGAGACGTCCCCGGCCTACAGCCTCGGCGTCGACTACCCGAGCGGGGTGCAATACGCGAAGTACCTGCAGGGCGTCGCTCAGCACTTCCGCCTGCCCGTGCTCGGTGAGGCCGAGGTCACCGCGGTCCGGGTGGATGGGGAGGGGTTTGAGGTCGAGAGCGCCCACGGGCCGGTCCGCGCCCGGTCCCTCGTGTGGGCGGGCGGCGAGTTCGCCCACCGCAGCGAACCGCGGATCGCCCGCAGCAGCCTCGCCGAGCACTCAGCGTCGCCCGCGGCCTGGCGGCCCCGCGAGGGCCGGCTCGTGGTCATCGGCGGCTACGAGTCCGGGATCGACATCGCCTGCCATCACGTGGCGCGCGGCGCGTTCGTGACCGTCGTCGACGGGGGCCAGCCGTGGGACGCCGGCGTCGGCTCCGACCCCTCCTTCCGCCTCGCCCCGCGCACGCGCCGCCGCCTGAAGGATGCGCTGGCCACGGGCCGGCTGACGCTCGCTCCCGCCCGGGCCGTCGGCATCAAGCCGCGCGGGGACGCGTTCGGGGTCCGGCTCGACGACGGCGGCGTGCTCACGAGCGACTCCGCGCCCATCGCCGCGACCGGCTTCGGCCACGGGCTCGGCCCGGTCGCCCACCTCTTCGACGCGCGCCCCGACGGGTGGCCCGAGCTCGACGAGGACGACCAGTCCACCATCACGCCCGGCCTGTTCCTCTCCGGGCCCACGATTCGCCACGGCGGGCTCAAGTTCTGCTTCGTCTACAAGTTCCGGCAGCGTTTCGCGCACATCGCCCGGATCATCGGCGAGCGGGCCGGCAAGGACACGAGCGGCCTCGAGGCATGGCGCGAGGCCGGAATGCTCACCGATGACCTGTCCTGCTGCGGCGTCGAATGCGCGTGCTGACAAGACAGCGCGGCCTGCGGGCCGGGGCCATGACGGGCCTCTTCGGCGCGGCCCTCGCGATCGGCGCGCTCGCCGGTTCGCTCTGGCCCGCGGCCGGCACGGCGCTCGGGGAGCTCGTCGACCCGCTCATCGTTCTGCTCGTCGCGTGCGTGTTCTTCACGCTGCGGTTCGACGGCGTCGCGCACCTGTCCCGGGCCCCGCGGACCGTGCTGATCGTGCTCGGGGTGAACTTCGTCGCGGTCCCCGCGCTGGCCTTCGCCCTGACGGCCGTCCTCGTGCCGGACGATGCGCTGCGGCTCGGCGTGCTGATCTACTGCCTGTTCCCGTGCACGGACTGGTTCCTCGGCTTCACCCGGCTGGCCGGCGGGGACGCGCTGATCGGTTCCGCGCTGGTACCCGTCCAGATGGTCCTGCAACTGGCGCTGTACCCGGTGTGGCTCCGGCTGTTTGCCGGCCAGGACGTCGGACCCGTTTTCGACGCGGCGGGGGAGTCGCTGCTCGTCTGGTTCGCGCTGCCCGCCGGGGCGGCGCTGGCTGCTCGCGCTCTCCTGCGCATCCTCCTGCCCGCGCCCGGCGGGGGCCGGTTGGTCGCGGCGGTGGACGCCGCGACACCGGCGGTCATCGCCGGCGTGATCCTCACTCTCTTCGCGGGTAACGTCGAGGCCGTCCTCGCCGCGCCGATGGCGTTCCTCGGGGTCCTCGGTGTCGTTGCCGCCTTCTTCGTCGCGACGTGGCTCCTCGGCGAGGGCATCGCCCGGTTGTTCCGGATGTCGCCGGCGGAGCACGCCCTCTTGGCCGTGAGCACCTCCGCGCGCAACGCTCCGCTCATGCTCGCCGTGACGGCGATCGCGATCCCCGACCGTCCGGTTGTGCACGCCGCGATCGTACTCGGCATGCTTGTCGAGTTCCCCCACCTCACGGCACTGACGCACCTGCTGCGCCGTCGCCATGATCGCCCGATGGCACCTGGGAGTGAGAAGCAATTGCAGGAGACCGATATCTCTTGCGGCGCCCGCGCGCGTGTGTTGTGATCACCTCGTCCGGGAGATCGAGAGAAGGAGCGAGACGATGAGCACCGAGCACGCGCAGGCCGAGCACACGACCGCAGACCACACCCACGGGGAGAACTGCGGGCACGAGGCGGTCCCGCACGAGGACCACGTCGACTACGTGCACGACGGCCACAAACACGCCCAGCACGGAGACCACTACGACGAGCACTGATCGTCAGGTCAGGCGGCGGGGCACCGGGAACACGGTGCCCCGCCGTTTTGGCGTCCGGGCCGCGTGTCTAGTGTCCGGCGGCGCCGTGCGTCGTCGTTCTGGGCGACCGGCGCGCCGGTTCATCGCTCAGAGCGACGACGGATCGAGGCGCCGGCCTTCCTCGAGTCGGATGACGAGGTCCGCGGCCGCGATGGCCTCCTCGTCGTGGGTCACACACGCGATGGCGCGTCCGCCCGCGGCCTGCTCGGCGAGGATCTGCCGCGTCCGCTCCCGGCTCGCCGCGTCCAGGTTGGCCGCCGGCTCGTCCAGAAGGAGCACGCGCGCGTCCTGCACGATCCCCTGGGCCAGCAGGGCGCGCTGCCGCTGCCCGCCGGAAAGGCCTGAGAGCGGGCGGTGATCAAAGCCCTCGAGGTCGACGGTGGCGAGGGCGGCGGCGATCGCGCTTTTTGCGTCCCGGCGCCGGTTGCGCCCCCAGGTGCCCATCGCGACGACGTCGTGCACCGTGACCGGCAGGGCCTCCGGGACCGCCGGGCGCTGGACGACGAGGGCGACCCGGCCCGAGTGCACGCGGCCGGCGCGCTGGGTGCGGACGCCGGCGAGGATCTCGATCAGGGTGGACTTGCCGGAACCGTTCGGCCCGGCGATCGCCGTCACGGTGCCGGGCGGCAGATCGAGGCCGACGTCGTGCAGGACGTCGTGGCCCTCGTAGGCGTAGCAGAGGCCGCGGGCGGTGAGGAGTGGCTGTGTCATCAGCGCAAGCCTATCGTCTTTTGCGAATGATTCTCATTTAATGCTAGCGTGACGACTCGTGTTATGGCTCACTGATCCCTTTTCCTCGTCCTTCATGGCCAACGCCCTGCTCGGCGGGTCGCTCGTCGCCGCCACGTGCGGCGTCGTCGGCACGTGGGTGGTGATCCGCGGCATGGCGTTCCTCGGCGAGGCGATCGGCCACGGGATGCTGCCCGGCGTCGCGCTGGCGACCGTCCTCGGACTGCCGGCGCTGCTGGGTGGGGCCGTGAGCGCCGCCGCGATGAGCGGGACCATCGGCCTGCTCCAGCGCCGGGGCCGCCTCTCCTACGACACGAGCATCGGCCTGCTCTTCGTCGGCATGCTCTCGCTGGGCATCATCATCGTCTCCCACTCGCGCAGCTTCGCCACGGACGCGACCGTCATGCTCTTCGGCGACATCCTCGCGATCAACGGCACCGACCTCGCGATGCTCGCCATCGCCTTCGGCGTGACCGTCGCGATCGCCGCCGTCTTCCACCGCTCGTTCGTCGCGGCCGCGTTCGACGTTCGCGTCGCTGCCACCCTCGGGCTGCGACCACGGCTCGCGCAGGTCATGCTCGTCGCGCTCGTGACGCTCGCCGTGGTGGCGTCCTATCAGGCCGTCGGCTCGCTGCTCGTGGTCGGCCTCCTGCTCGCCCCGGCCGTCGCCGCGGGCCGCTGGACCCGCCGGATCGGGCCGACGATGCTCGCCGCGAGCGCGTTCGGGGTCGCGTCGGTGATCGGCGGGCTGCTCGTCTCCTGGCACTTTGGAACGGCCGCCGGATCCTCGATCGCGGCCACCGCCATTCTCTTCGCCGCGCTCTCGGCTCTGACTCGCGGCGGCTACGACCGCCTACAGAAGCGCTGGGCCACCCACGCCGAGGAACGCCCCGCCGCCCCGCGCCAGAACAAGCCCCGGGCGCGCCAGCTCGCCGCCACCGCGGCCGTCGTCGGCGTCCTCGCCACCGGCTGCGCCGCTCCGGCCGGCGGCCCCGATCCTTCCGCTCCCGCCGGTTCCGCCGCGGCGAGTGACGGGGACGGCCACGGCGCCATCGACGGCGCGGAGGAAGTCTCGGAGCCCCCGCTGCACCTGCTCTCCGCCGCTGCCGACGGGCGCCTCGGCCTGCTCGATCTCCTCACCGAGGAGAGCAGCGAGCTCGGCGAGGTCGACGCCCCGCTCGCGGCCGCGAGCGACGGGCGCTACCTCTTCCTCACCACCGAGGCCGGCCTGGAGATCGTCGACAGCGGCGCCTGGACCTGGGACCACAAGGACCACTTCCACTACTACCGCCAGCCGCCGCGCATCGCCGGCACGCTCCCGGGCGAGGGTGACGTCGTCGTCGGCACCCCCACCCTGCCGACCGCCGGGGCCACGGGCGTCTTCTTCGCCGGCTCCTCCGAGGCGGTCCTGCTCGACAACCACGCGCTCTCCCAGGGGCGGATCGAAGAGACGTTCCGGCTCAGCCTCGAACCCCACGCAGGCCTCGTGGCCCCGTTCGGGGCGGGCGCGCTCATCACCGTGCCCGACGCCTCCGGCGACGTGGCGCGCCTGCAGTACTACGACGACGGTGGCGACCCCGTCGACGGCATCGCCGCCGACTGCGCCCGGGCGTCCGGGACGATCACGACCCGCGTCGGCGTCGTGATCGGCTGCGCCGACGGCGCCGTCCTCGCCACCGGCGGCGAGGACGGTCCGGAGCTCGCGGCGATTCCGTACCCGGACGACGCCGGCGCGCCACCCGCGACGGAGTTCTCCGGCCGCAAGGGCCGCCCCACCGTCGCCGGGCTCGCCGGGGAGAGTGGCGAAGCGAAAGACATCTGGCTGCTCGACACCCGTTCCGAATCGTGGAGCCTCGTCGAGGCCGACCGCGAACTGGCGGCCGTGACCGCGGTCGACGACGCCGACGAGCACGTCGTCGCCCTCGCGGCGGACGGCAGCGTGCGGGTGTATTCGGGGGAGACCGGCGAGGAACTCGGCGCGACCGAGCGGCTCGTGGCCGCTCCCGGTCACGGCGTACAGATCGTCGCCGATGCCCAGCGCGCCTACGTGAACGACCCGGATTCCGGCGTCGTGCACGAAATCGCCTACGCGGGTGAGGTCCGCCTGGCCCGGAGCCTCGAGACCCCAACCAACCCCGACTACTTCGCGGAGACCGGACGATGAATCAGGCACTCCAGACCGGACGCACCATCGACGCCGCGCGGCGCTGGATCCTGGCCGTGGCGGCGGTGGCCATCGCCGTCGTCGCGCCCTCGGGCTGCGGGTCCCCGACGGCCGCGTCGGGCGACGGGCGCGCGCATATCGTCGTGACCACCAACATCCTCGGCGACGTCGTTGAGAACGTCGTTGGAGACCAGGCCGACGTGACCGTGCTGATGAAGCGCAACGCGGACCCGCACTCGTTCGAGATCTCCGCGCAGGAGGCGGCCGAGATGAGCGACGCCGACCTGCTGGTGTCCAACGGCGTGGGCCTCGAGGAGAGCCTGGGCCAGCACTTCGAGCGGGCGGAGGCCGCCGGAGTTGAGCACTTCGTCGCGACCGACGCCATCGAGACTCTCGCGTACACGTCCGAAGAGGCCGAGGGGGTGCCGGATCCGCACTTCTGGACCGACCCGCAGCGGATGATCGACGTCGTGGACGCGCTCGAGGCCGAGCTGGGCTCGACGCGCGGGATCGAGGCCGAGCCGCTCGCCGCGGCCGCGGATGCGTACCGGGGCGAGCTCGCCGGGCTCGAAGCCGACATGCGGGAATCGTTCGATTCGATCCCGGCCGAACGCCGGGCGCTCGTGACCAACCACCACGTCTTCGGGTACCTCGCGGATGCCTACGACTTCCGGCTCGTCGGCGCCGTCATCCCCGGCGGCAGCACCCTCGCCTCACCGAGCGCGGCGGACCTCGAGGACCTCAGCGAAGCGATCGACGACGCCGGGGTGCCCGCGATCTTCGCCGAATCCTCCCAGCCGGACCGCCTCGTCAACGTGCTCGCGAGCGAGGCGGGCATCGACGTGGACGTCGTCGAACTCATCACCGAGTCCCTGACGGAACCCGGCGCCGAGGGGGACACCTACCTCGACATGATGCGCATCAACACCACTCGGATCACCGACGGCCTCACGGCCTGAAGACCACCAGAGAAAGAGGAACACATGAAGAACGTCAAGCAGATGGCGGCGGCCGCCGCCGTCGCGGCCGTAGCGCTCGCCGCCTCCGGCTGCACCTCCACGGCCGGAGCCGATGACGAGTCCGCCACCGGCCGGGTCGCCGTGGCCTATGAGGGTGGGATCGCCGTGCTCGATTCCCAGACGCTCGAAATCGTCGACGAGTTCGACTCCGAGGAGTTCACCCGCCTGAACTCGGCCGGCGACGGCCGCAACGTCATGGTCACCACGTCCGCGGGCTTCCAGGTGCTCGACACCGGGGCGCCGGCCCTGACGGACCTCGTCTTCGAGGCCGCCACGGCGGGCCACGTGGTCAGTCACGCGGGCAAGACGGTCCTGTTCGACGACGGCACCGGCGACACCACGATCTACGACACGGCCGACCTCGACCCGGCCAGCGGCGAACTGCCGGAGACCAAGGTCGTGCCGGCAGATCACCCGCACCACGGCGTCTCCGTCGAGCTCTCCGACGGCACGCTGCTGACGACCATTGGAGACGAGGAATCCCGCAGCGGAGCCTTCGCGCTGAATGCCGACGGCGAGGAGATCGCCCGCAGCGAGGACTGCCCGGGCGTGCACGGGGAAGGCACCGCGAAGGGGGAGGCCGTCGTCTTCGGCTGCGAGGACGGCGCGCTGATCTTCCACGACGGCGAGTTCGACAAGCTCGAGGCACCGGACGAGTTCGGCCGTATGGGCAATGCCTTCGTCTCCGAGTCCAGCGAGCTGATTGTCGGCGATTACAAGAACGACCCGGACGCCGAGGGACTGCTGCTCGACAAGGTCACGCTCATCGACACCGCTGAGCACACCTACCGCGTCGTGGACCTGCCCGAAGGCGTCAAGTACACGTACCGCGACGTCGTCCGCGGCCCGGAGGAGAACGCCTACATCCTCTCCATCGACGGATCGATCCACGTGCTCGACCCCGCAACCGGCGACATCACGGACGAATACCCGGTGATCGACGCGTGGGAGGACCCTGTTGACTGGCAGGCCCCGCACCCGACGTTCAAGGTGAACGGCGACATCGGCTACGTGACGGAGCCGGCGAAGAACACGGTGCACGCCGTCGACCTGACCACCGGCGAGATCACCGCCTCGGTCGAGCTCGAGCACACGCCGAACGAGCTGGCCGTCGCCACCGACTAGCGAATCGACCCCGGTAGGGTGAGGGAATGCCTGTACCGGACTTCATTCTGCGGCTGCGCGAGCGGATCGGCACCGACCCGCTCTGGCTCTCCGGCGTCACGGCCGTCGTCCTGCGGGGCGACGGCCGTGACGAGGTGCTGCTCGTGCGCCGCTCCGACAACGGCGCGTGGACGCCGGTGACCGGGATCGTCGATCCAGGGGAGCACCCCGCACGTACGGCCGTGCGCGAGGCGGCCGAGGAGACTGGCGTCGAGGTCGAGGTCGAGGCCCTCGCGTGGGTGAGCGTGACCGACCCGGTGGTCCACGTCAACGGGGACCGCGCCCAGTACCTGGACCACACGTTCCGCTGCCGGTTCGTCTCCGGCGAGCCGTACCCTGCCGACGACGAGTCGACCGCCGCGGGCTGGTTCCGGCTCGATGACCTGCCGCCCATGCGCGAGATCTACCGGGAGCGGATCCGCACCGCGGTCGAGCACACGGGCAGCACCCGGCTGGATTAGTCCGCCCAGACGCCGCTGCTTCCACGCCGATGGCTGCCGACGACGTGCGTGTCGACGATCCCGATCGCTTCCATGAGCGCGAACATCGTCGTCGGCCCGACGAACGCGAAGCCCTTCTTCTTGAGCGCCTTGGCCAGGGCCTTCGACTCGGGGGATGTCGACGGCACCTCCGCCGCGGTGCGCGGTACCGGTGTTTCCTCCGGGCGGAACGACCACACGAACTCGGCCAGGTCCTCCGGCCCTTCCCGGAGATCGAGCGTCGCCCGGGCGTTCCGGATCGCGGCGTCGATCTTGGCCCGGTTCCTGATGATGGCGGCGTCGCCGAGCAGCCGCGTCACGTCCGCCTCGCCGAAGGCCGCGACGCGCTCTGGGTCGAAGCCCGCGAACGCCGTCCGGAAGGCCGGCCGCTTGCGCAGGATCGTGGCCCACGAGAGCCCCGATTGGAAGGCCTCCAGGCTCAACCGCTCGTAGACGCCCTGCTCGTCGCGCACGGGCAGGCCCCACTCGGTGTCGTAGTACTCGCGCAGTAAGTCGTCATGCGCCGCCCACGCGGGGCGGGCGAGGCCGTCCGCCCCGACGACAAGTCCGTTACCGCCGTCTTCCGTGTCCGCCATGGGTTCTCCTCGCCGTGAGCCGCTGCTGATGTGCATCCCCATCATGCCAAGCCGCGCTCCGTGCGTCCGGACGCGCACGCCGCCTGTGCACGGCGGCAGGCGATCCCCTCGCTTGTGGATGGCAGGTGCGGGAGATCTTCGTCATTCTTCGCCGTAACTGCGTGGAGGCTCCGGCGGGATGGGAGAGAATGGGGGCGACGCCGTCGTCGTACGCCCCACAGTCTCCCCACTTCCCCCGGAAGGCCTGATGACCACCACCGCCCCGACGGCCCCGGCCGTCTCCACGCTCCTCGAAGGACGCAAGCTGCTGCTCGCAGTGCTCGCCCTCGCCATGGGCGGGTTCGGCATCGGCACCACCGAGTTCACGATCATGGGCCTGCTCCAGGAGGGCGCGGCCGATCTCGGCGTACGCAACCAGGACATGGGCCTGCTGATCTCCGCCTACGCGATCGGCGTCGTCGTCGGCGCTCCCGTGCTGACGGCGCTCGGCGCGCGCGTCGCAAAGCGGACCATGGTGCTCTGGCTCATGGTGTTCTTCACGCTCGCGAACGCCTCGTCATTCATCGCGCCGACCTACGAGGTCATGGTCTTCACGCGGTTCCTCTCGGGGCTGCCGCACGGCGCCTACTTCGGCTTGGCGGCAATCCTCGCGGCGACGCTCGTACCGCCAACGAAGCGCGGCCGCGCGATCGCCTGGATCATGCTCGGGCTCGCCGTCGCGAACGTGATCGGCGTGCCCGCGTTCACATGGCTCGGGCAGCAGCTCGGCTGGCGGTCGATGTTCCTCGCCGTGGCCGTGATCGGCGCCCTGACCTTCGTCTCGATCCGCACGTTCGTCCCGTACAACCCGGCGCACGCGGAGGCCAGCATCCGCCGCGAACTCACGGCCCTGAAGAGCGGCGCCGTGTGGCTGGCGCTGTTCACCGGGATCGTCGGGTTCGGCGGCTTCTTCGCGGTCTACGCGTACATCAGCCCGATCCTGACGGACGTGACCGGCCTGCCGATCAAGGTTGTCCCGCTCGTCCTCGGCCTTTATGGGCTGGGCATGGTGGTCGGCAACCTCGTCGGCGGCCGCCTGGCCGACTGGTCCGTCTTCGGCAGCCTCTACATCTCCATGGCGTCGCTGACAGTCGTCATGGTGATCTTTGGTCTCGTCTCGCCGATCCCGTGGCTGGCGTTGATCTTCGTGTTCGTCATGGGCGGCGTCGGTTCGCTGCTCGCGCCCGGGCTGCAGTCCCTGCTGATGGACTCCGCGCCGAAGGCCCAGTCGCTCGCGGCGTCCCTGAACCACTCGGCCCTGAACATCGCGAACGCCCTGGGTGCGGCCCTCGGCGCGGCGGTCATCAATGCCGGGCTCGGCTACCAGGCCCCGGCGTACGTGGGCGCGATGCTCGGCTTCGGCGGCCTGATCCTTGCCCTGATTTCGGGGCTGGCGTACCGCCGGAAGCTCGCCCGCGCGGCCTGATCCGTCAGCTCGCGACGGCGCTGACGTTGAACATCCAGTCGACGCCGAAGCGGTCCTTGAGCTGACCGAACTTGTCACCCCACGGCGCGGTCTCCAGTGGGATCGTCACCGCTGATTCTGCCGCGAGCTTCTCCCACCACTCCTCGAGCTGGGAGGAGTCGGACGCGTCGTCGCCGCTGCTGCTCAGCGAGATGGTCCCGTAGCCGTTGCCCTCCATCCCCTCGGGGAGGTCGGAAGCCATCAGGTGGATGCCGCGGTCCAGGAACAGCGATCCGTGCATGATCTTCTCGCCCGAATCGCCGGCCGCCTCGCCCATTCCCTCGGCGTAGGTCATCATGCCGAGCTCACCGCCGAACACGGAATGGTAGAACTCGAGGGCCTGCTTGGCCTGGCCGGGAAACTGCAGGTACGGGGTCAGTCCGATCGTCATGATGGTGCCTTTCGCAGCAGGGAGTGGGGGCCGTTGCGGCACCCTGACGCTATTCTTGCGTGCCGGGCCCCGTTGCGGAACCCCTCGCGCCCGGTTCGGTCCCGGGTGCTGAGACGGACGACGGCGGCGCGGTGCCGTCGTCGTGCGGGCTGTCCGTGCCGTCCGCGACGGGCGCGGGCTCCGGCGGCAGCATCTGCGCCGGGACCTCGGCCTCGGGATTGGAGGAGACTAGGGCGTTGAGCCAGCGGGCGGTGGGGTCGGCGTCGATCAGGAACGCCTTGAGCAGGAGCGTCGCCGGCAGCGCCAGCAGGGCGCCGAGCCAGCCGAGGACCCAGTACCAGAACATGAGCGAGAGGAACGAGACCATCGGCGTCACGCCCACGGATTGGCCCGTGAATTTGGGCTGGATGATCGACTGGACGGTGAAGTTCAGGACCGAATACGTGATGACGACGGCGATGGCCGCCCCGCCGCCCGAGTCCAGCAGGGCCAGGAGCGCGGGCGGGACGAGACCGATGACGAAGCCGATGTTGGGGATGTAGTTGGTCAGGAACGCGAGGACACCCCACACCCAGATCAGCGGGACGTCGATGATCGCGAGCGCGAACACGTCCAGGGCCGCGACGATGAGGCCGAAGGTTGTGGTCACGACCCAGTAGCGGCGCACGCCGTGGGCGAAGTTCGTCAGCGCGCGGTGCGTCGACGGGCGTGCGCGCAGGAGCATGTCGAGGCGGCGGCCGAAGCCGGCGGAGTCCATCGCGAGGAAGAACACCGCCATCACCACGGTGACGAGCACGGCGAGCACACCGGTGACGTTGGTGATCAGCGGGGTGAGCAGGCTCAGGATGTTTCCGGCGCCGATGGCCCGGAACTCGTCAAGGATCATGGTCTGGCTGATGCCGAGCTGGGCCAGGCCGGCGCTGATCTCGACCCACAGCTCGTTGAATTCCCGGTTGTATTCCGGCAGCTCGCGCAGCAGTTCCCCGACGGCCCAGCCGGTCGCGCCGAAGAAGACGGTGATCAAGATCAGCACGACGACGAGCGTCGCCGCCGCCGCGAGGTACCGTTGCACGCCGCGCGCCACCATGGCCCGCTGCAGCGGGTAGGCGACGATCATCAGGTTCAGGCCGAGGAAGATCGGCGCGATGATGTCGCGTGCGCCTTGGACGAAGTACATGAGCAGCGCGATGCCGGTGATCGTCACGGCGATGAGCGCGATGCGCGGCCAGACCATGCGCGCTGCGGCGGCGCGGCCGCTCGTCTCGGTGGCCCGGTCGTGCTCGGGCGCGGTTTCCCCCATCATGCGGGTAAGTCTAGTGAGTGTTGCTGGCAGATAGATGTGGGGGATCGCCCTGATCTTTGAGCCGGGGTTGCCGCAGGGAACCGGGCCCGATGGGCCGGCCGGAGCCGATTTTGTCGGCGGTTCGGCGGTCCTGTATAGTTTCTATCCGGTTCACCGCTCCGGCGGGAAACCACCCTTCTGGGGGTATGGCGCAGTTGGTAGCGCGTCTGCATGGCATGCAGAAGGTCAGGGGTTCGAATCCCCTTACCTCCACCAGATGAAAGGCCCGGGCTTCGGCCCGGGCCTTTTTGTGTGCCAGGCGCCGCGGCTAGCGTCGCGTGCGCGCCATCCACTCCCACAGGCTCGCGCCTTCGTGCTGCGGGTCGTTGCGTGCGGCGTAGATCCACGACCAGTGGCCCGGGTAGGTGGTGCCGTTCCACGTGACGTCGGCGTACAGGCTCATGATCGACCCGTCGATCAGCTCGTGGGCGTGCACCGTATTGGCCTCGGCATCCAGAACGTCGTCGTCGGTCGAGGTCACCAGCCAGGTGGGGGTCTTCATGGCGGCCAGCTCGTCGTCGGAGATGAAGAAATCGTCCGAGCCGTCGCGCGCTCCGATGCCACAGCAGATGGGGGTGGAGGTCGCGAAGAACTCCGGGTACTCAGCGACCATCTTCAGCGCCATGAAGCCGCCGTTGGAGCAGCCGATCACGTGGATCCGGCGCGCGTCGATCCGATGCGCGCCGGCGACTTCCCTGATCGCGTCCATGATGAGCGGCGCGAAGCCGTCCCCGTCACGCATCCACGCCGAGGTGGACTGGGGTGCGAGGACGTAGGCGCCGCCGAAGAGCGCCTGGGCCTCCGGCGTCGTGAAGCCGAGTGCGCCCCGGTTTGCTCGCAGGGGCGCCTCGTTGTCGTAGTACTCCTGCCCGTCCGTCAGCATCCCGCCTTCTCCGCCGCCGTGCAGCCAGACGACGAGCGCCGCGCCGTTCCGGCCGGGGCCGCCGGTGGGTGCGAAGAGGCGGTAGTTCAGCCCCGAGGTGCTCGTGTGGTGGGAGAACGCGTCGACCTCCGGGTCCGTGAGCGGGCCCTGATGAGGCGAGTCCAGAACCACCGGTTCCCCTCGGCCGGCACCCTCGAGCGGCTGGGCCTGCGAGATCTCGTAGTGGAGGTCCAGGAGCACGTTGCGTCCCGGCGCCGGCATGTACTGCAAGGTTCCGCCGCCGTCGACGCCCCACCCGTGCTCGAGGTCCAGGGTGATTTCCCGCCGGCCCGTCCAGTTCGCCGCGACGACTATGCGGTCCTGCGCGTAGGCGACCGTGCCGTCGAGGGGATTCGTGGCGGTGACGCGCACGGCGAACGTCGAGGTCGTGAGGGATGACCGTGTGGCGCGGCTCAGCGCGCTGGACTCCAGCCGAAGCGAGACGACCTGTTCGCCGCCGTCGAGCACCTCGGCGATCGGCGTGACCGTCGCCGCGGTGTTCTTGCGGGGGTCGGCGAGAGCGGCCGGGGCGCTGAGCCAGCTTGCGGCGCCGATGACTGCCCCTGAGGCGAGTAGTGTGCGACGGGTGAGCGGCGTTGGCATGGTGCGACATCCTCTGATCGAGTTCCGGTCAAGCCTGAAAAGTGACTCGCGTCACTCTGATTGAGAATAGTCATCATTGTCTATTTGAGTCAATGGTTCGATCCGGGCGGCGAGGGCGCCTCCCTCGAGCGTTCGCACCCTCACCCGCACGCCTGAGCAGCAAGACGAACGCAAGGAGCTGACGGCGCTCGGCATCACGGCGTCCGGTGTCGTGTGCGACGTCACCGACGAGCAGTCGGTCGGTGAGCTCATGCGCGCCGCCACTTCCGGCGGTGACCGCGTCCGCACGGTCGTCCATACAACGGGAGTCAGCCCGCAGATGGGCAAGCCCGACCTGATCGTGCGCATCAACGCGCTTGGCACCGTGAACATCGCGCGGGCCTTCCTCCCGCTGGCACAGGAGGGTGACTCCTTGGTCAACGTCGCCTCCTACGCGGGTCACGCTGCGCCGGGATTCCTTATTCCGGCCCGCGCGTTCCCGCTCGCGGAGACCAATCCCGCGCGATTCGTGCGGACGCTGGTGCGCCGGGCGGGCGTCGTCGGACGCAAACAGCACTCCGGATTCGCCTACGCACTCAGCAAGGCCTACGTGATCTGGTACAGCGAACGGCTGGCCGCCGGCTTCGGCGCACGAGGAGCACGGGTCGTGTCGGTGTCGCCGGATACCTCACCGGCACCGACATCTTGGTCGACGGCGGAACGCGTGCCGGTCGACGGCACGGCTGAAGCGGCGCGAAGTGATCCACCATGTCACCTCGTACTGTCGGCCTCCGAGCATCGAAAGGCCAAAACGGGGAGGCCACTGCGGGCATCAACTTCCGGCAGAGTCTGTCCCGCGCGAGGCATCACCGCCGGGTGACGCGGTGACGAGGAATGGATCGAGTATGCCCGGGGCGACGTCCCGGGCGAACTGCAGGCTCGCGCGCGCGTCGAGGTCCGGCGTTTCGTAAGCGCAATAGCCTGCCGCGGTCATCGCGGAGACGGTTCTCAGTCCGAGGCGGCGTTGGAAGATGGATTCGCGCAGCACAATGGTGCTCACGGCGGAGCGTTGCAATACTGTCGTGGACCGGCTGGCCAGACCAGAGCGGGTGATCAGGTAAGGCCCGGCAATCGTGTGGCCGAGGGAGCGATACGCAATGGCTGCCGCAACAAGTAGCAGCGGCCAGATCCCCGCAGCCGCCCAGGCGGCGGTGGCCGGAAGAACGTCGATGGCGGCAAGCCACACGAGAACCGCGCCGGTGCCTGCGGCGATAGCGGTAGCCCACCACAGCCGGCGTCGTAATGCTGCGCGCGGATGCTGGATGAGGGGAGCCTCGAACGGATTCTCCTCAGTACCGAGGACGTCGGCAGCAACCTCCCGGGCTACCTTGATGGGCCCGCGCGGCAGGATGGCGGACGGTTGGGTCATCGACCACATGTTCAGGCCGGTGGTAATGACGGTGGTGTCGCTGGTGCCCATCCACCTCCACAACAACGGTTCGGAGATCTGCATCCCCCGAACCCGATGTTCTTGGCGATTGACCTCCCGGGACGTGAGGAGCCCCTGTCGAGTTCGCAGCATGGTTCCGTCGCGACTGCGAACACGCGCCAACTCGAATCCCCAGTACTCGGTGAAGTAGATGACCGCCATGAAGAGGGCGCCGACGGCGGTGAGTGCGGCCACGACGACGACGATGATGCCAACCCAGCCGAGCGAGTCCCAGTCGAGCAATCCGGCCACGAACCCGGCGATATCCACGCCGAGGCTGCTGAGGAACCAGTACGTTCCGCCGCCAATGCCGAAAACGACAATGTAGGTCCACACGCTGAAGAGGTTGTGAATGACCCACCGGGGTTCGAAACGCGCAAAGACCCGCGACGGCTCGCCGCCGCCGGGCTCGGTCGCCGGCGTATCCGTTTCTGCCGCATCGTCGCGGGTGCTGGGGTCCGCGTCCGTATTGCTTCGGTCGTCCGTTGCGTGAAGCAGCCGACTCTGGAGTGTGCGCGCGTCGTGCTTGCTGAGGGCGTCGAGAGCGAATGCGGAGTCGCCGTCTGCGGTTTGTTGGCCGGCGCCAATGTTCACGATGCGAAGTCCGGAGAGCCGGTGCCGCAACTTCGCCTCGATATCAACGCTGCGCAGGCGATCGCGCTGGATGGACCGGTGAACGCGCCGGAAGATGCCGGACTTCGATTCAACATGGGTGGCCGTCACCCGGTAGCTGGTGACGACCCAGCGCAGTGCATCCGCAACGGCGCCCCAAAGGCCCACCGCGGCGATGCCGATGAGCGGCCACATCTGGCCGCCGCTCGGATCGACGCCGACCACCCAGATGGCGACAATTGCGGGCAGGAGGGACAAGAAGCTCTGGGCGAGGTCGACCCAGATCATGCGTGCGTTGAGGCGTTGCCAGCCGGGATCAGGTGTGTTTTCAACGGCCGCGGCTGGTGGCGGTGCGACGTCGGAGGAGCTCATGTGGCATCCCCGGGGGTGAGCTCGGCGATCTGCGTCAGCTGCTCAGCGAGTTGCGTGGCGGTGTGCTTGTCGAGCCCGCCGATCTCGATGGCACCAGCTGACGAAGCGGTGGTCACGCGCAGGGTGGAGAGGCCCATGAGCTGTTCGAGCGGACCTTGAATCGCATCCACCGTCTGTACGCGCGTCAGTGGTGCCGCACGCCACTCGCGCACCAGCCAACCGGACCGTGCGTACACGGCCTCATCAGTCGTCTCCCACCGGTGAACGCGGAATCTCCAGAAGGGTTCGATGAAGAGCCCGACGGCGAGGAAGGCGGCCGCGACCACCACCCCGAGGATCAGCCACTCTCGGGCGGCTTCCCACCACAGGTAGGCGACAAGCACGGCCGCAAGGATGGCCCCGAAGAACACCAGGGACTGCAGCATCCACCACCAAATGGCGCGGCGTTCAACACGATGTTTGGGCGGGCGGAGGGCTAGGGGGGAATCAATCGCGGGAACGGGTCTCATGACGGCTCCTTGCGTATCGCGTGTTCGATGAAGTCCAGGAGGACCTCGGATTGGGACATGAGGTCCAGGTGGGGATCGGCGGCCCAGGAACCCAGGACGCCGTCCGTGCTGCGCAGGATGATGTTGGCGACGCTGCGGGGATCGAACCGGCGAAGCTCACCGGACTCTTGTCCGTTCCGGAGAATCTCCGCGACACCCTCGACTTCTTCCGAGATCTCTTTGGTGTAGGCAAGCGTTCCGTCGTCGCCCCGGTGATTGGTCATGATCTCAGCCATGGCGAGAAATTCGACGCGGTGGGTACTGAAGTACGCCAGCTGCGATCCCACCCACATCTTCACTTGCCCAGTGGCGGTCTCTTCGGCCAGGATTCTCGGCTCCATGTACTGCCAGCAGCGATCGAAGAACCGTGTGGCGACCAGCCGGAGGATCTCGTCTTTGCTGCGGAAGTGGTAGGTGATCACACCTTTGCTGATGCCGGCTTTCTCGGCGATTCGCGCGAGCGACGCTTTGGCGTAGCCCAGCTCGGCCACGACCTCAGCCGCGGCATCCGCAATCTGCAGGCGGCGGGCCTGCTCGATGAATGTCCGTTCCTTTTGGGCGGTCGGACTGTTATCGTGACGCATAGTTTGATTTTAGTCCGATCGGACTAAACAGCCAAGGATTCGGTTTTTCTCGATACGACGTCGTCGCTGACGCGGGGCATCAGCGAGGCAGGGAAGGGAGAAGGATGGCGTTCGTGGTGGGCGCGGTCGGCGCCGTGCTGTTCGTGGTGGTGTTCCTGATCGATGGCCTGACCCGGCCCGGATATTCACCCGTGCGCCAGCCCGTGAGCGCATTGGCCCTCGGCGGCAGGGGATGGATTCAGACGGCGAATTTCCTCGTGTGTGGGGCCGCGGTGACGGTGGGTGGGGTCGCCGTGGTTCTCGCTGGCCAGTACGTGCTGGGCTCGCTGCTGGCGGTCTTCGGGTTGGGGCTCGTGGCGTCGGGACTGTTTCGGATGGACCCCATGCGCGGCTATCCACCCGGTACGCCTGATACGGACCCCGCCGAATTCTCCCGCCTACACCAACTGCACGATCATGCCGGGACGGTGGTGTTTTTCTCGCTGCCCGTCACGGCGGTGGTCGGCGTCTTCGTCATGCCTGGTCTGGTGTGGAAGGTGCTGACAGTCGCCGTCGTGATCGCTCTGGTGATCGCACTCAGCGCGTTTAGCCGGGCCTGGGAATCAGCGTCACCGAGGACTGGACTGGCGCAGCGAGCCTTCATCGTCCCCGGTTGGCTGTGGGTCGCCGCCGTATTTCTGAATTTTGCCTCGACGTGACCGAGTTCGTCGCACTGAGGCGCACGTGGAGGACTTGGTTACGTTGCGGCCGGTGTTCGGCGCGTGGCCCAGCCACGCAGTGCGAATTGTGTTCAGTGCTGGGATCGCTGCGATAGTGCTCTAGTGAGAGACGTGGATTTCCCCTCCTTCGACTGGTTCAGACGGCATTGTCTGGAACGTCAGGGCCAGCAAATCAGCGTGTTTCCCGAAGAGCAGAACAGCGACTACGAGTCCGGAATCGTGGACATCAACGGTGAGCGTTGGCGCATCCGTACCGCTCGCATCACTCCTACCAAAACGGGCGCGTTTGTTGCCGTGTGGCGCCGCAACGCCGACGGAGAGACGGAGCCATTTCCTGCGGACGAACCCATCAGCGGATTGATGGTTTTCGTGGCCGACGGCCACCGACGCGGTTGCTTCCGCTTCACATCTGAGCGCCTCGCGGAGCTCGGAATCACGCACGGAAATCGCAGCCCCGGCAAACGAGGATTTCGGCTCTACCCGTCCTGGTGCGAAGACCTCAATCCGACAGCGGCCAGGGCGCAGGCCGCGCAGGCCAGCTCGTTTAGCGTGCTGGAGCCGACCGTTGCACCGTGAAGTTCACGCGGGGGCAGGCCCGGGGCTGCCGCGCCAGCCCAAGTCCTGACTGATGGCCTCGGTGGTAGCCAAGAGCGCCGGGAGGTGCTGTTGGAGAGCATCGATGTCCAGACGTGTGCGGAATGCCGTGATGGACACTGCCCCGGCGACGTCGTCCGCGTGATCTCGAACCGGCGCAGCAATGCAATTGGACAGCTCGTCGTACTCACCATCGTCGTATGACCAGCCCCGCTCTTGCACTCGCGTGAGTTCACGCTCGAACGCGTCCCGGCTGGTGATCGAACGATCGGTGAATTTCTCAAACGTCGCCCGATCAAGGATTGATCGCCGCCGTTCCCCGGAGAGATGCGCGAGAATGGCTTTTGCGACCCCGGAGGTGCTGACCACGGCGTCGCCCCCGATTTCCGTGTTGAGCACAATCGAGTCGCGGGGTTCGATCTTGTCGACGTAGCGGATGCGATCCCTGTCCGGCACGGCGAACTGCACGGTCACGCCGATGCGGTCGCTGAGATTTTTCAAGTGCGGGTGCGCGATGCCCCGTAGATCGAAGTGCGCCATGGCTGACTTGGCCAGAGCAGCCAGGCGGAATCCGGTGCCGAACACTCCGGTCTCCGTCTGCCGGACCAGCCCGGCCTCTTGGAGCGTCAGCAGCGTGCGCAGCACCGTGGTGCGGTGCACGCCGAGGACGGTTGCAATGTTGGCTGCCGTCCTCGGCTCTGCACTGCACAGCTCCAAGATCTCGATGGCGCGGGATACAGTCGAGCTCATTCCCTCATTATGCAGGCTCGGGATCTGTGACACCGACTCGGAGCAGGACGTTGGCAAACCTGCGACGGTCACCGCTGACGAGGCACAGGGCGAGATCTGGTGATCCGCAACGGGCGAAGAATTCTTCCCGCGTGGCCGTGGAATGCGGGACGGGCGTCGCCGCGGGGAAAGCTCGGACCGCCGCCAGAGCCTCCAGCCCCACTCGGGCGTAGTTCTGTGCCGGGACCGCCATGGTGGTGACCTCCTCCACCGCAATAGTGGCGGCGACAAGGCGCGCGATGTCCGGGACCAGCGGAGAGTCGGGTGCCAACGCGGTGTGTACCGTCACCGTGTTGGCACCAAGTGCCGTGGCCGCCGCGAAGTGCGCGTCAGCAATGAGCACGAGCGAGCCATGACCGGCCCACGCGAGGGCTGACAGGACAGTGGGATGCGTGATCGTGGATCGAATCATCAGCTGTAGTGCTGTCCGCCGTTGACGTCCAAGATGGTGCCCGTGGTGAATGCGGCGCCTGGAGAGGCAAACCATGCGACAGCGGCCGCGACGTCGTCGGGCACCCCCGCCCGGCCAACAGGAATCCCGCGCACGGTCTGCTGCTTGGAATCTGCGGTGGTAAACGTGTCGTGGAACGGCGTAGCTTCGATGAATCCTGGGGCGACCGCGTTGACGGTGATGCCGTCTGCGGCGACCTCACTGGCCAGACCCCGTGTGAAGCCGAACAAACCGGCTTTGGCAGTGGCGTAAGCGGTGGCTCCTGCGTGGCCGCCACTGCGACCAGCCAGAGAAGCCACGGTGATGATCCGCCCGCCGTCGCGCATCAACGGCAGAATTTGGCGTGTCACCAGAAAGACCGAATCGACATTGACGGCTTGTACGCGGCGGAAGAGGTCGTAAGGCATGTCGCTGATCCGCGAGCGTTGGAGCAGGCCGCCGGCGTTGTGAACAAGAATGTCGATGTTCCCGCACTCGCTGGCCAGGCTCTGGCCAAGTGCTGCTACTTCCGCCTCCACCGTGAGGTCCGCGCGCACCGCCAAGCCGGGGGCTCCATCAGCCCCGTGGTGTCGGGCCAGCGCGTCATCATCGGGTCGGTGGCTGCGGTAGGTGATCACGACGCGGGCGCCGCGGCGGGCAAGCTTTTCGGCAATGGCAGCGCCGATACCCACACCGCCGCCCGTAACGAGCGCGGTACGGCCGTGCAAATCGATGTCGTTCATGACTGAGACTCCTGGGTGGTTGGTAGAACAAGGCGGGTGTCGCCTTCGGGGCGATGCCGGGCGAAGAGCCAGACCGAGAGGGCGGTGATGGCCAGCGCCGCGGCAAGGAAGAGAAGTCCTGCTTGCGAAGAGCCGGTGAGGTCGGTGAGCCAGCCGACGGTTAGCGGTGAGACGAAGCCGCCGATGTTGCCGACGGCGCCGACCAGGCCGATCCCCGCAGCGGCTGCCGCTCCGGAGAACAGGCTCGCTGACATGGAGAGCATGGGCCCGATCGCGGTGTAGATGCCGATCGCTGCCAGGCAGAGGAAGAACAGCGCGAGCACGGGAGAGACATTCAGCGTGTACCCGGCGCCGAGCAAGCCGATCGCTGCGACGCTGAGGCTGATGGCCGTATGGGCAGCGCGTTGGCCGGTGCGGTCGGCCCGCCCGCTCCACCACAGCACAAAACATGCTCCCGCGGCGTAGGGAATGGACACCACTAGGCTGCGCTGGAACGGCCCAAAGTCCCCGAGTTCACTCACGATCGACGGCAGCCAGAAGGCCAAGCCGTAAATGCCCAGCACCATGCCGAAGTTGAGCCCGGCGTAAGCCCACGCCGTTCCGCTGGCGAGTGCTGAGCGGAAACTGCGCACCGACGCTGAGGTGACGCGGGCGTCGTCCGCGCTGATGGCATCTTCCAGCGCGGTGCGTTCGGGGCCGGTGAGCCATCGGGCCTTGGCGGGCCGGTCCGTCAAGAGAAAAGGAACGGCGAGGCCGAAGAGCACGGCGGGCAGGCCTTCGATGAGATACATCCACTGCCAGCCGTGAAGCCCCAGCAAGCCGTCGAGGGTGAGGAGCGCACCGCTGAGGGGCGCTCCGAGCATGTTGGCCAGCGGCTGGGCGAGGACGAAGATGCCCAGGACGGCTGCGCGTTCCCGGACGGGGAACCAGAGCGTGAAGTAGAAGACGACGGCGGGGAAGAAACCTGCCTCGGCAATGCCCAGCAACAAGCGCACCCAGGCAAAGGAGACGTCGTCGACGACGAATGCCGTGGCCATGGCGAGCAGCCCCCATGGAATGAGGATGCGGGAGATCCAACGGCGGGCGCCGAAGCGATGCATGCCCGCGTTGCTGGGGATTTCGAAGAGCGTGTATCCGATGAAGAAAAGCCCGGCCCCCAGCCCAAACGCCGTAGCAGTGAGACCGATGTCCCGGCTCATCTCCTCGCGAGCGAAACCGACGTTGTTGCGGTCGAGGTAGGCAATGAAATAGAGGACGCAGATCAGGGGCATGATGCGCCAACGCGCTTTGCGGAGCGCGCTGGCCAGCAGCGTGTCCGGGGCGGTTGGGGTGGTGGTGGTCGACATGAGGCTCCTTCGGCTAGTTGTCGAGCCGCGAGCGATGAGTCCTCTCTGGAGGTCTGGCGTGGTCGGCGTCGTGATCACATTCGTTCGCAGCGAGTGTGACCTTAGCAACATACGCACTGCTAGTGCAATAGTTGCACAACAAATGGCTATAGGCGGTCGGGAAGGTGCAGGTCGGCCACACCGGCCGTCGGTAGCGAAAAGTGGTGGCACGCAGCGAGGGCACCGCTCACAGAAGTGAGCGGTGCCCTCGCGGATTCCCGGCGATTGCTACTACGGGTGGCCTCGCCAAAACCACTGCGCCACGGAGGGGCGTGCCGGGGCCTTAGTGCCCGCCGGTCCGCGTGGCCCGCACGACGACGTCGCGCAGCACCTTCGCGTCCCCGTGTCGGCTGTCGCGGGTGTACTCGGTTGCGGTCTCGACGCGCCACTCTTCCGGGTCGAGCAGGCCGGTGATCCCGGCGCCCGTCGCGGTGGCCTCCTCGGGCGGCCAGCCGTCGTCGTGCCCGTGCCCACTCTCGTGCCCGTGCGCGCTTTCGTGCTCACCGTCGTGCCCGCGCCCGCCGTGGTGCAGGTGCCCCACGATCAGCAGGGTCCCGCCCGGGGCGACCCATGCGGAGATGCGCCGGTAGAACTCGAGCTGGGGGATCGACGGGTGCGCGTAGTTAGTCATGACCAGATCCTGCTGTTCATCCGGTTCCCACGTGGTCAGGTCCGCGGCGAGCCACTCGGTCCGGGCGGCAACGCCGGCTCCGTTCGCCCGGCGTTCGGCCTCGCCCACGGCGCGCTCGGAGATGTCGACGCCCGTGACCTGCCAGCCGGCCCCGGCCAGCGCGACGGCCTCGGCCCCCGTGCCGCAGCCGGCGTCGAGGGCCGTCCCCGGGGTGAGTCGGCCGGTTTCGGCGAGGACGTAGGGGTTGGGCGGGCTCCCGGTGGCGGCCTCGTCCCGTTCCGGGGATTCCCAGTGCTCGTCCCAGAAGGCCTTGTCGAAGGCGGGCGGCCCCTCCGGGGCGTCAGCGTGGTGGTCGGGGGTCTGGGCCAACGGTGGCTCCTTCTCTTGTGCTGCGCCGCTAGAACAGCTGGCGTAGGTTGGTCTTGGCCAGCTCCAGCAGTTCGTCGCCGCGGCCGGACATGACCGTGCGGATCGCGTAGAGCGTGAAGCCCTTGACCTGCTCCGCGGTGATCGCCGGCGGCATCGAAAGCTCCTGCCGCTCGGTCCGCACGTCGAGCACGGCCGGGCCGTCGACGGCGAGGAACTCCTTGACCGCCGCCGGGAGTTTGCGTGAGGAGTCGACGCGTTTGCCCCAGATGCCGAGCGCGTTCGCCACGGCCCCGAAGTCCGGATTGTCCAGGTCGGTCGCGTAGGTCACGAACCCGGCGGCCTTCATCTCCAGCTCGACGAAGTTCAGCGACGAGTTGTTGAAGACCACGACCTTCACCGGCAGCTTGTTCTGGACCAGCGTGATCAGCTCGCCGAAGAGCATGCTCAGCCCGCCGTCGCCGGCCATCGCGATGACCTGCCGGTCCGGCTCCGCGGCCTGCACGCCGATCGCCTGCGGCAGCGCGTTGGCCATGGTCCCGTGGCTGAACGAGCCGATGAGCCGCCGCCGCCCGTTCATCGTCAGGTAGCGCGAGGCCCACACCACGGGGGAGCCGACGTCGGGCAGGAAGACGGCGTCGTCGTCCGCCTGCTCATCGAGCAGCCGGGCCAGGTACTGCGGGTGGATGGCGGCTTTGCCCCGGCTCGGCACGGCCAGATCGTCGAGCTTCTCGCGGGTCTTGGCGTAATGGCGCCGGGCCGCGTCCAGGTGCTTGCGGTCCGCAGTGCCCTGCAGCCGGGGCAGCAGGGCCTCGAGCGTCGCGCGGCTGTCGCCCACGAGGCCCAGGTCCACGGGGTGCCGCCGGCCGAGCTGTTCGCCGCGCAGGTCGATCTGGATCGTCGTCGCGTTCTCGGGATAGAACTGCTGGTACGGGAAGTCGGTGCCGATCATCAGGAGGGTGTCCGCG
This sequence comes from Kocuria rosea subsp. polaris, assembly GCA_023896275.1. GTDB lineage: Bacteria > Actinomycetota > Actinomycetes > Actinomycetales > Micrococcaceae > Zhihengliuella > Zhihengliuella polaris_A. Next base: position 29,199 of record MLDA01000023.1, read on the forward strand.
TCCTCCATCGCCCGGTAGCCGGAGGAGAATCCGAGCAGGCCCGTCATGCCGACGTCGTACGGGTTGTCGTATTCGATGTGTTCCTTACCGCGCAGGGCGTGCACGATCGGCGCGCCCAGCTTCTCGGCCACGGCCAGCAGCTCGGCGTGGGCGCCGGCGACGCCGGCCCCGGCGAGGATCGTGGTCTTCCCACCCCCGTTGAGCAGCTCGGCGGCCCGGTCCAGTTCGGTCTCGGAGGGTACGACGACGGGGCGCGCCCGGGCGATCACCGTGTTCCGGTCCGTCTGGGCCTCGGCGAGGGCGACGTCGCCCGGGATCACGAGGACGGCGACGCCGCGCTTCTCGATCGCCGTGCGCATCGCGATCTCCAGCAGCCGCGGCATCTGGGAGGGGTGCGCGACGTATTCGACGTAGACGCTGCACTCGCGGAAGAGCTCCTGCGGGTGCGTCTCCTGGAAGTAGTTGGAGCCGATCTCCGGGGTGGGCAGGTGAGCGGCGATCGCCAGCACGGGCACGCGCGAACGCTGGGCGTCGTAGAGCCCGTTGATCAGGTGGAGGTTGCCGGGCCCGCAGGAGCCGGCGCAGACCGTGAGCTCCCCGGTGACCTCGGCCTCGGCGGCTGCGGCGAACGCGGCCGCTTCCTCGTGCCGCACGTGCACCCAGTCAATCGTGCCGTCCTTGCGCAGCGCGTCCGTGAACCCGTTGAGCGAATCCCCGGGCAACCCGTAGACGCGCTCGATGCCGTTGGCGCTCAGTGTGGCGACCATGTTCTCTGCGACCGTGACCATGATGTCCTTCCGACGAGAAAAGAGCCTGATGCTTCGAACCCTACTCCTCGCGCCCGGTGCGCGTCATGGGGGTGTGAGGCGAAGAACGTCCGGTCGCCGCCGGCGGTCTACAGGGTCGCGGTGTCGATCACGAAGCGGTAGCGCACGTCGCTGTTCAGCACGCGCTCGTAGGCCTCGTTGATCTGCTCGGCGGCGATGAGCTCGGTCTCCGGGGCGATGCCGTGCTCCGCGCAGAAGTCCAGCATCTCCTGGGTCTCGCGGATCGAACCGATGTTGGAGCCGGCGAGCGTCCGGCCGCCCATGATCAGGGAGAACACCGAAACCGGCAGGGGCTCCGGCGGGGCGCCGACGTTCACGAGCGCCCCCTCGGGGCGCAGCATCGCCAAGTACGCGTCCATGTCCAGCGGGGCGCTGACCGTGTTGATGATCAGGTCGAAGGACCCGCGCAGGGACGCGAGGGCGCCGTCGTCGCCCGTCGCGACGTGGCGCGTGGCGCCGAACGCGAGCGCGTCCTCCTTCTTGGACGTGCTGCGCGAGAGGACCGTGACCTCGGCGCCCATCGCGACCGCGATCTTCACCCCCAGGTGGCCCAGGCCGCCCATGCCGACGACGGCGACCCGGGAGCCGGGGCCGGCGTTCCAGCGGGCCAGCGGGGAGTACGTGGTGACGCCCGCGCACAAGAGGGGAGCGGCGGCGTCGTACGGGATGGCCTCGGGCAGGCGCAGGACGAAGTCCTCGTCGACGACGACGTGGGTGGAGTAGCCGCCCTGGGTGATCGTGCCGTCGCGGTCGACGGACGCGTACGTCTGGGTGTTGCCGTTGAGGCAGTAGTGCTCGTTGCCGGCGCGGCACGCGTCGCAGTCCCGGCAGGAGTTGACCATGCAGCCGACGCCGACCCGGTCGCCGACGGCGTGCTTCGTGACCTCGGAGCCGACCTCGATCACCTCGCCGGCGATCTCGTGGCCGACCACCTGCGGGAACGTGATGGGCCCCCACTCCTCACGCACGGTGTGGATGTCGCTGTGGCAGATTCCGGCGTAGCGGATCGCGATCAGGACGTCTTTCGGGCCGACGTCGCGGCGCTCGATCGTGTGCGGGACGAGGGGCCCGGTGGCGGAGGGGGCGGCGTAGGCCTTGACGGCGAGCATGGTGGCTCCGATTCTCTTCGGCGGTTGGCGGGATCCTCGGGCCAGCATGACACACGTTGTTCCAGTGGCGCGGCCCCGGTCACTCGATGGCCCTACTGCCGTGCGGAAGAATGAGGCGCATGACGACGACGGACAGCACCCGGGATCGCTTGAGCGTCCGGGGCATGTGGCGGGACGTGTATGCGGGGCGGTGGCTGCTCGTGTCGGGACCGCTGTTCGTCCTCTCCTGCGTCGGCGCGTGGGACGCCTTGCGCGACGTGAACGGCGACCGCTGGTGGGCCCTGATGCCGATGATCGCGCCGGGGATCCTGACCGTCGCCTACTTCCTCCCCATCCTCTGGCGGCGGTGGGACTCGGCGCACGCGCTCTCCGCGTGGTTCGTGATGGTGTCGACGGCCTTATCGGCCCCGCTGATCCTGCTGAACATCCTGGTCTTGCTGGCCGCGTGGGCCGTGCCGGGCAACCGCGCTGCGGTCGAAGGCGCCGGGGGCAATCACTACTGGTGGTCCGGAACGCTGGGGCAGCAGGTCGCGCTCACGGGCCTCGTCGGGTGGCTGGCCGGCCTGCTCGGGGCGCTGTTTGTTTTCATCGTGATCGTCCTGCCGGTCTTCGCGATCCGCCGACCCGGTCTGGTGGCGGACGGTTCGCATCTGGAGAAGATCAACGACCGGAGCCAGCGAGGCAATGCGGCCGCCCTCGTCTATGTCGGGCTGGCCGCGTGCATGGTCGGTTTGATCGTCATGGCCGTGACGGAGGGTGTCGGCGGCGCTGATGACTTCCTCCGCCGGGTCCAGCTCATGACGCGGTCCGGCCTCGACGCCGAGTGGTTCATCTGGTGCGTCGGCTGGGTGCTGTTCGTCGGCGGCATCTTGACGATGTTCTACCCCCTAGTGAGGGTCGCGCTGATCAGGGCCAGGGTTCTCAGCGGTGGTGCCGCCGACGAGCACCAACCTGACGCGGCGCAGCCCCAGGGCCCCGGAAGCGAATCCGGCCCGGGCACGTCGACGCCGCTGCGGCGCGGTTCGCTGCTCTGGCCGTTCCTGGCGGGCGGCGGCGCCGTCGTGCTCGGGATGATCCTCATGGCCTCCTGGTGGGGCGGCGTCGGCTACTTCATCCACATCCGGAGCGTGCTGCGGAACCTCGGCCAGCCCGGCTTCGAGGGGGCCGGCGTGTGGCTGTGCGGGTGGATGTTGATCGTTGCGGGCGCTACCGCGCTCGTCTACGGGAGCATCCGGCTCGTCGCCGCCCTGCTCGCCCGCCGAGACGCCCGCTAGCCCCTACCGGCCCCGCAGGGCGGTCGGTCAGGCGCCGCCGGAGAGCTGCTTGATCAGTTCGTCGTTGAAGGCCTCGAGGTCGCCGGGGTTGCGGGAGGTGATGAGAGGGAACCCGCCCGAGGTATCCAGCACGACCTGCTCATCGACCCACGACGCGCCGGCGTTCTTCAGGTCGATGCCGAGGCTCGAGTAGGACGTGAGCTTCTTCCCCGAGGCCAGCCCGGCGTCGATGAGCAGCCACGGCCCGTGGCAGATCGCGGCGACGGGCTTTCCGGCCTGCGCGAAGCTGTTGACGAGCTCCTGGGCCCGGCTATCGGCGCGCAACTGGTCGGCGTTCAGCGTGCCGCCGGGAACCACCAGGCCGTCGTAGTCCGCGGCCTCGGCCACGGCGAGGGTGGTGTCGACGGAGACCTCGGGCCCGGGGTCCTTGTCGGCCAGTAGCGTGCGGACTGGTTCGTTCTCGACCGCCGCAACCGTCACCTCCGCCCCGGCGGAGCGCAGCGTCTCGATCGGCTGGGTCAGCTCGTCGCTCTCGGTGCCGTAGTTGGTGGTGATGATGAGGACCTTGCGTCCGTCCAGAGTGGTCCCGGTGGTGTTCGATGCGGATGCCATGGGTGTGCTTCCTTTCGACGGGTGGGCACCTACACGGTTGTCAGCGGGGCCGGTGCCCCGCGGGTGCCTCTCATCCATGGCTATCACAGCGGCCCTGGGCGTTCGAAGGCCGCAGGGCTTGGAGGTTGCTGGGAAATTCAGAAGCGATCGAGGGCCTCGCGCAAGAGGCGGTGGCCCTGCTGCTCGAAGGTGTTGTCGCCGACCTGGAACGACCAGACCGCGGTCGCGATCGCTTCCCGCAGCAGATCCATCGCCCACGAGTGATAGTCGCGCGGATCCGAGCCGTATCCGGAGACGAAAGCGTCTGCCAAGTCCGGTCGATCCCGCCATTGTTGGGTCGCTAGGCGACACAGGTCGGTGGCAGCCGGACGGAAATCGAAGCGCCCGAAGTCGATGACGCGGAGCCGACCGTCGTCCAGCAACCAGTTTCTCGGGTGCCAGTCGCCGTGTGTCGGGACCAGGAGAGCGGGGCGGGCCGGATGTCGGCCGAGCAACCGCCGAATCTCGGCCTCGGTGTCTCGGGGGATGCGATGTTCCTTGTCCAGCCAGGAGAATGCCTTCCGTGTCGCGCGGTCCTCGTAGCCTTCGTCGATTCGGGCGTCTTGATCGTGGAGCAACCGGAGCGCACCACCGGCCTGCTCGTGGACACCGACCGTGGACTCCGCCGGCGTGCCCTCTACCAGGTGACCGGGCTGGTACTCCAGGATCAGGACGCTCAGGGGCGACGACGCGGCGATCAGCCGACCCGCACGGTCGTCGCGCAGAAGAGGGCCGGTCCAGCCCTTGTGCGCCGTGATCTCACGGTGAATGTGGTGGTTGTCCGCCCCGGCGGCCTTGATGATGAATTCTGCTTCGCGGGAGCGCACGAGCAGGACGCGGGTATCGACCAGCCCCCACGAGAGGTCTGCCACAACAGCTGGCGTGCCGATCCGCTGCTCGACGAATTTTGCCTGCGCGTCGGAGAGGTTCGCTGCGTCCCACGACATGGTACAAATCTACGCCGACAAATCGCGCAAGGATGGTCGCGAATACTGGCTATTCGGGCAGCGTGCACTGGAGTGAGAGCTCGGCGTAGGCCCTCACACCTGCGCGGCGTTCAGCTCCCGTCAGCGCCAATCCGAGTTGGGGATAGAGGTCGTAGGCGTCCTCGAGGGCGACGAGGTTCCGGGCGATGAGACCGACGTCGTGCTGTGGAACGAACTCCCAGGACTCTGCGCCGACCTCGAGCAAGGAACGGTAGAGGGTCACCTGGCGCTCAACGACCTGGCGATGCATGAGCAGCGTCTCCGGCCGGGTCCGCGCGGTCGCGATGCTCTCGTAGACGCTGCGCAGCTCGTCTCCCACGTCGTCCGGGACGCCGAGGTGGATCATCTCGGAAAGCTTCTCCCGCGCGCTGCGCCCGCCGGCGACGACCTTCAGTCGCCGGTCGTGGAACCGGCCCATGACCGCCTCCAATGCGCGGTCCACGAGGTCGTCGACGCCGTCGTAGTAGTAGAGGACGCTGCCGGGACTCACCGCCGCTTCCTCGGCGATCGCACGCACGCTGGCCCCCGCGGCACCGTCGCGGGTCACGACCCGGACGGCGGCCTGCAGCAGAGCGTCGCGCCGGGCGTCTCCGGCCCCGCCGGGACGCGGCGAATGTGCCGAGCGCCTGGCTTTAGTCCGTCTCTCGCTCAACTGGTTTCTCCGTCCGGCCCAGCGCTGCCCACAGCGCCGGTCGCCGCTTCTTGAGAATGCGCTCGTAGATCATGCCGGTGATGAACAAGAGGGGTGTGGGAAGGATGAGAACCCAATTGATCGCTCCGTTCATGCCGGTGGTGAGTTCAAAGTGTATGACGATCAGGGTCACGGCCGCGATGAGGCCCGCGGCGCCGAGTACGGGCGCGACAATCACCCGCCACGGCGAGTGGCCGCGGCGGTCACGGGCGAAGAACGCGACGACGGCGACGGCGGCGAGTGCCTGGCCGAAGACGAGGCCGAGCACACCCGTGGCGTAGGTCCAGACGGCGAGCCCGAGATACGCATCCGTGACGAATACGGCGGCAATTGCGATGCCCGCGATGCAGGCGACGGACAGCGTCAGGCTCGCCGTGGCGGGGGACTTGTGCACGCGATGAGTCCGCCCCAGCGCGGACGGCAGGATTCCCTCGCGGCCCAAGGAGAACAGGTAGCGAGTGCAGGCGTTGTGGAAGGCAAGGATGCAGGCGAAGAAGCTGGTGACGATGAGGATCTGGACCACGCCGGCGGCCAGCGGGCCGACAAATTCGCCAGCCGCCGTGAAGACCATGGATTCGAAGTCGTCTCCGGCGGCGAACGCTAGGACGCCGTCGACCCCGAACGCGAGAGTGAGGATCCAGAACGTGAACGCGTAGAACGCGGCGAGCAACGCGACTACCAGGTAGGTGGCGCGGGGGATGGTGCGGCCGGGGCGCTTGGCCTCCTCCGCGTAGATCGCGGTGCCCTCGAAACCGAGGAAGGCTCCGAAGCCGATGACCAGCAGCATGCCGATCCCGCCGCCCGCGAGCAGGTTGCGGGGGTCGAAACCCGCGGCGGAGGCCGCCTCCGGGCCGCCGGTGAGGAGGACGGCGGCTGCGATGACGAGCAGGATGGCCACTTCGGCGGTGACGAGCACCGCGAGCACTTTGGCGCCGACGTCCACCTGGCGCATGCCGAGCAGCCCGACGGCTCCCGCCGAGACCAGCGCGATGACCCACCAGGACGGCGCCGATCCGAACCATTCGGTCAACACGAGTTCCCCGAAGAAGCCGATGAAGGCGTAGAAGCAGAAGCACAGAAAGGCGTACGCGTAGGCGGTCACTAGCGCGAGGCCCACGCCCGCTGATTTCCCGAGCCCGTGCAGCGCGTAGGCGTAGAACGCCCCCGCATTGGGCACGTGTGAACTCATGGCGGTGAAACCCGCGGCGAAGAGGGCCAGGATCGCACCGCAGAGCAGCATGGCGCCGGGTGCCCCGATACCGCCAAGGCGGAAGGCCATGGGTGCGGCGGAGACGACGACGGTCAGCGGGGCGGCGGCAGAGGCGACGAGGAAGACGATGCCCCAGATGCCGAGGCGGCCGGTAGAGAGGGTGTCACGTTCGATGGTGGGTGCGGTCCTGGTTCCCGACATGGTGGTCCTTGCGTAGAAGGGGATGTGTCATGGATCATGTTTGAACACTGATTCAAATATGATGACGTGCTGGAGTCAATAGCTGTGCCTGTTAAATCTGGAAGAACTGGTGAAACATGAACACTCGATCAAATCTTGCCGTGCGAGCTCGGGACCTTGGAATCGCCTTCGACGGCAAGTGCGGTCCAGCGAACGCGATCACGGACGTGCCTGGGGTCGAGGTCGGATACGCCACGCTTCGTCCGGCCGACCACAGCGCCTGCACGGGCGTCACTGCGATCCTTCCGCGCGGGCGTCGCGGCATCGGTGACCCGTGCGCGGCCGGCACGTTCAGCCTCAACGGCAATGGTGAGATGACGGGACGGGCCTGGATCGAGGAATCGGGCCAGTTCGCGACGCCGATCCTGCTGACCAACAGCCACGCCGTGGGTGCGGCACACGCTGGTGTGGACGCATGGATGGCCGAGGTCGCTCCCGACGTCGCGCGCCGGTGGATGCTGCCGGTGGTCGCGGAGACGTGGGACGGCTACCTCAACAACATCAACGAACCGCACGTCACGCCCGAGACGGCACGGCAAGCCCTGGACGCCGCAGGCGGCGGCCCGCTGGCCGAAGGGTCCGTCGGTGGCGGCACCGGCATGAACTGTTACGGATTCAAGGGCGGTACGGGGACCGCGTCACGGAGGGTGGCGTTCGGTGCGGGTGAGTTCACAGTGGGCGTGCTGACGCAGGCGAACTTCGGTTCCCGGCGCGAGCTGCGCATCGACGGCCGGCCCGTGGGGCGCAGGTCAGCTGCGCCGTGCCCGATCGAGGAGACGAACTGGCTGCAGGAGGAGGTGGAGGCGGCGCGGGTCCCGGGAGGTGCCGGCTCGGTCATCGTCATCGTGGCCACCGACGCACCCCTGCTGCCGGGTCAGCTGAAGGCCGTGGCCCGACGGGTCCCGTTGGGCTTGGCGCGCACCGGAACCACGGGCGGTCACTTCTCCGGCGACATCTTTCTGGCGTTCTCCACCGGCAACGACGGCGGCCTCCGCTCGGACTTCCCGGTGCCCGGGGGTCAGCAGGGGCTGGAGAGCATCGAACATGTTCCCTGGGGCGACATCGACCCGTTCTTCGAGGCCACGGTGCAGGCAGTTGAGGAATCGGTCCTCAACGCGCTCATCAACAACGAGGACGTCGAGGGGCGCGACGGCCATTTCAGCCCCGCCCTGCCGCATCACGAGGTGCTGGCCTGACTGAGGGAGGGGCGCAGGTAGGATCCGGACCATGAGCGCAGCACCGGAGAACATCAAGCCAGAGGCGGCCATCCGCGCCGTCTTCCTCGACGTGGACGGCACCTACGCCGACCACGGCATCGTCCCGGAGGGGCACGTCCGGGCCGTGCGCGCAGCACGGGCCGCCGGTCACAAAGTCCTGCTGTGCACAGGCCGGCCACTGTCGATGTTGGACGACGAGATCCTCGGCGCCGGGTTCGACGGCATCGTCGCCAGCGCCGGCGCCTACGCGAAAGTCGGCGACGACGTGCTGCTTGACCGCCGCTTCCCGGCCGATCTCGCCGCCCGCACGGTCGAGGTACTCGACGTTCACGACGCCGTCTACATCCTCGAGGCCCAGGAGGCCCTGCACGAGCCGCAGGCCGCCGAGGAGCGCCTGCACGCCATCATCGAGGAGCACTTCCGCGGGTCGCCGGAGGGTGCGGCAGCGATCCTGGGCGCCCTCCGGCCGGCCGACGACCTCGCCGCCGTGCCGTTCGCGAAGGTCTCGGTCTTCGCGTCCCCGGTGCCGATGTCCCGGCTCCTCGCCGAGATCGGCGACGGCGTGGCCGTCGTCGAAAACTCGATCGCCGCCGAGGGTCGCCATTCCGGGGAGCTGTACCTGCACGGGATCAGCAAGGCCGACGGGCTGGAGGCCGCGATCGAACACCTGGGCATCGCGCGCGAGCACTCGATCGCCATGGGCGACGGGGAGAACGACCTGGAAATGATGGCCTACGCGGGCGTCGGCGTCGCCATCGAGGGCTCCTCCCCGCAGCTGACGGCGCTCGCCGACCTCACGGCCGCGCCGCCGCGCGAGGAGGGCCTCGTGGCGGCCTTCGCGGAGCTCGGGCTCAGCTGACGACGTGCGCGTCCGTCAGGGCCAGCGCCTCGTCGATGATCGCCAGGCCGCGGCGCGCGTCCTCCTCGCTGATGTTCAGCGGCGGAACCACGTGGATGCGGTTGTAGTTGGCGAACGGCAGCATGCCTGCGGCCTTGAGCGCGCCGACGAGCTCGTTCATCTCCGGTGACGAGCCGCCGTACGCGGCCATCGGCTCCCGGGTCTCCCGGTTCTTCACGAGCTCGATGGCCCAGAAGCAGCCGGCGCCGCGGACCTCGCCGATCGACGGGTGACGCTCGGCCATCGCGCGCAGTTCGGGGCCGAACACGTTCTCGCCGAGGGCGGCCGCGTGCTCGATCATCCCCTCCTCGCGCATGGCGGTGATGGCCGCGACGGCGGCCGCGCAGGCCAGCGGGTGTCCCGAGTACGTCAGCCCGCCCGGGTAGGGGCGCTGCGCGAACGTCTGGTAGATCGCCTCGCTCATCGCGACGCCGCCGAGCGGCACGTAGCCGGAGTTCACCCCCTTGGCGAACGTGATGATGTCCGGGGTGACGCCCCAGTGCTCGATCGCGAACCACTTGCCCGAACGGCCGAAGCCCGCCATGACCTCGTCGGCGATGTAGACGATCCCGTACTTCGCGGTCAGCTCCCGCACGCCCTCGATGTAGCCGGGCGGCGGAACGTAGATCCCGGCCGTGCCGGGGATCGATTCCAGGATCAGCGCCGCGATGTTGGCCGGTCCCTCCAGGACGATCACGTCCTCCAGGTGTTTCAAGGCCCGCTCGGTCTCCTCCTCCGGCGTGGTCGAACCGAAGTAGGAACGGTAGGGGTACGCGGGGAAGAAGTGCACGGCCCCGGAGTCGCCCTCGTCGTTCGGGACGCGCCGCGCGTCACCGGTGACGTTGATGGCCAGGTGCGTGCCGCCGTGGTAGCTGCGGTACGCGGAGAGGACCTTGCGCCGGCCCGTGTGCAGGCGCGCCATGCGGATCGCGTGTTCGACGGCGTCCGCGCCGCCGTTCGTGAAGAAGACCCGGTTCAGGTCGCCCGGGGTGAGCTCGGCGATGAGGCGGGCCGCCTCGGAGCGGGCCGCATTGGCGTGCTGCGGGGCGACCGTGCACAGCTCGGCGGCCTGCGCGACGATCGCCGCGACGACCTTGGGGTGCTGGTGCCCGATGTTCGTGTTCACCAGCTGGGAGGAGAAGTCCAGGTACCGCTTGCCGTCGGCGTCCCAGACGTGCACGCCCTCGGCCTTGACGATGCTCATCGGGTCCAGCGTCTCCTGGGCGGACCAGGAGTGGAAGACGTGCGCCCGGTCCAGCTCGTAGGCGCGGCGCCCGGCCGCCAGCTGTGCCTCGGTGGGCCCGGCGGCCGTCGTCGTGGTGGTGTCCGTCATGCTCGTCCTCCTCAGGAGTGGGTCGGGAAACCGAGGTTCAGGCCACCGTGGCTGGGGTCCAGCCAGCGCTTGGTGACGACCTTGCCACGGGTGAAAAAGTGTACGCCTTCGGCGCCGTGGGCGTGAGTGTCTCCGAACAGCGAGGCCTTCCAGCCGCCGAACGAGTAGTAGGCCATCGGGACCGGGATCGGGACGTTGACGCCGACCATGCCGACCTCGACCTCGTTCTCGAAGCGGCGGGCGGCGCCGCCGTCGTTCGTGAAGATCGCCGTGCCGTTGCCGTACGGGCTGTTGTTGATGAGTTCGAGGCCGTCGTCGTAGCTCTCCACGCGGACCGTGGAGAGGACCGGGCCGAAGATCTCGTCCGTGTAGATGGACATGTCCGTGGTGACACGGTCGAACAGCGTCGGGTTCAGGAAGAAGCCCTCGCCGTCGGCGTCCGGGGAGACCTGCCGGCCGTCGAGCACGAGCTCGGCCCCGGCGGCTTCGCCGGCGTCGATGTAGGAGGCGACCTTGTCGCGGTGCGCGGCGGTCACGAGCGGGCCCATGTCGCAGCCGCGCGTGCCGTCGCCGATGCGCAGGGTGCGGGTGCGTTCGGCGATCTTGGCCACGAGCTCGTCGGCGATGGATTCGACGGCGACGACGACGGAGATCGCCATGCAGCGCTCGCCGGCCGCGCCGAAGCCGGCGTTGACCGCCGCGTCGGCCGCGAGGTCGAGGTCGGCGTCGGGCAACACCAGCATGTGATTCTTGGCGCCGCCGAGGGCCTGGACGCGCTTGCCGGCGGCCGTGCCGCGCTCGTAGACGTACTGGGCGATCGGGGTGGAGCCGACGAAGGAGACGGAGGCGACGTCGCGGTGGTCCAGCAGTGCGTCGACCGATTCCTTGTCGCCGTGCACGACGTTGAAGACGCCGTCCGGCAGGCCGGCTTCCTTCCACAGCTCGGCCATCCAGTTGGCGGCCGTCGGGGTCTTCTCGCTGGGCTTGACGATCACGGTGTTGCCGGCGGCGATGGCGACGGGGAAGAACCACATCGGCACCATGGCCGGGAAGTTGAAGGGGGCGATGATCGCGGCGACGCCCAGCGGCTGGCGGACCGAGTGCACGTCGACTTTGGTCGAGGCGTTCTCGGTGTGGCCGCCCTTGATCAGGTGGGCGATGCCGCACGCGACCTCGACGACCTCCTGGCCGCGGGAGATCTCGCCGAGCGCGTCGTCGAGGACCTTGCCGTGCTCGGCGGTGATGATCTCGGCGAGCTCGCCCTTGCGGGCATTGAGCAGCTCGCGGAAGGCAAAGAGGACCGTGGTGCGCTTGGCCAGCGAGGTGTCCCGCCAGAGCGGGAAGGCGGCCTTCGCGGCAGCGACCGCCTGGTCGACGGTGGCGGTGGAGGCCAGAGCGACGCTTCCCGTGACCTGGCCCGTCGCCGGGTTGGTGATGTCGGCGGTGCGGGTGCCCTGCTCGGCGACGGTGGCACCGTCGATCCAGTGCGAGGTGGTGCGGAGGGAGACGGTCTGCATGTGGTGCCCTTCGGACGGAGGAATCGGTCTGATGGATCCAGCATGCGCCCGATGCGGGCCATGCGAAAGTGACAAGGTGTATCGAGAATTGGCTTCTGACGATACGATCTGTCAATGAACGCGACCCCCGACCTTGCACCCGCCCCTGGCCGCCTGACCATCGCGAGTGTCCTCGGTCAGGAGGAGATCCGTGCCGGGGCGCCCGAAGTGCTGGCCGGCGGCGAGCGGCTCTCGGGAGAGGTGCGCTGGGTGCACGTCGCTGACTCCGCGGCGGTCGGCGGGCTGCTCGAGGGTGGCGAGCTCGTGCTCACCACGGGTCAGGCGTTCCGCCATTCGGTCGAGGCGACCGGTCGTTTCCTGGACGACGTGACCGCAGCCGGGGCGGCCGGCGTCGTGATCGAGCTCGTGGACGAGCGGGCGGAGCCGGCGACGGAGGCGATCCGTCGCCTGCGCGCTGCCGTCGTCGGCCGGGACCTGCCGGTGGTGCTCCTGACGCGCAAGGTGCGGTTCGTCCGGGTTACGCAGGTCGCGCACCGGGCGCTCGTCGGCGCGCAACTCGCCCGCGTCGAGCGCGCCCGCCACGTGCACGAGGTCTTCACCCAACTCTCCCTTGAGTCCGCGAGCGAGCAGCGGATCGTGGACCGGACGGCGATCCTGCTCGACTCGCCCGTGGTCCTCGAGGACGTGGCACACCGGGTGCTCGCGTTCCACGGTGAGGACTCTGTCGGCCTGCTGCGCGACTGGGTCCAGCGGGCGCGCGGGGTCGGCTACCTCGAGGCCACGGGCCGTCGCGGCGGGCCGGAGGATTGGCTGCAGACGCCCGTGGGTGTGCGCGGGCGGCGCTGGGGCCGGCTCGTCGTGACGGGCCCGCTGGCGGACGACGACGAAGCCAGCCAGGTGCTCGAGCGCGCCGGTCAGGCCCTGACGCTGGCCCGGATGGCCGGCCGCGACGAACGCGAGCTGCTCTACCAGGCGCAGTCCGGTCTGATCCACGAGCTGCGACACTCGCGCACGCTCAGCGAAGGTGAGGCGCGCACGCGGGCGGCGGCGCTGGGGCTCGCGGAGGCCCCCTACTACCTGCCGGCCGTCTTCCGGCTCGACCGGCAACCGGACGAGGACCCGACCGGGCTGCAGCTGCGCGAGCGCGCCCTGCTCGAGGAGCTGACGCGGGTCGTGGGGCGGTCGCGGCGCTCCGCGCTCGTGGCCGGGATGGACTCCGGGTCGCTCGGGGTGCTGCTGCCCGTGCCGGCCCGGCAGCTCGAGGACGGCTTGGTGGAGGACCTGTGCGCGCGGCTGACCGCGGCGCGGCGCGGCGAGCAGGAGCCCGACTGGTCGGTGGGTGTCGCGCCCAGCCGGCCGGGGCTCGTCGAGGCGGCGGCCGGGCTCGACGAGGCGGTGCAGGTCGCCGAGATCGCCGGCACGCTCGAGACCCGCCGGCAGCCGTTCTTCCGCTTCGCCGACCTGCGGCTGCGCGGGCTGCTGTCGATCCTGCGCGCGGACCCGCGCGTGGCCGCGTTCGCCGCGGCGGAGCTCGCACCCCTGCTCGAGGACGACGACGGCGCGGGGCTCGACCTGCTCGAGCGCTTCCTCGCGCACGGCGGCAACAAGTCGGCGCTCGCGCGCACCGGCTACCTCAGCCGACCGGCGCTCTACGCGCGGCTGGCCAAGCTGCAGGACAAGCTGGGGGTCTCGCTCGACGACGCCGAATCGCGGACGGCGCTGCACGTGGCCGTGCTCTGCCACCGGCTGCAGGAGCAGTAAGAGGCGCTCGCGTTCACGTTGGAGATGGCGATTCGTGTTGGGTGAAGTCGGTCGCACGGGCCTCGTCCGTCGGGGAGCCTCGAGGCGGAAGTGGAGAGCCGTCTAGTGGAACAGCGCGCCCGCCATCGCGATCATGCCCTCCTGCGGGCTCGACGCGTGCGCCAGCGTCCGCTTCGGGATCCGGCCGGCCCCGCGCGCCAGGCGCCCCGCCTCGACGGCGAGCTTCATCGCCCGGCCCATCGCGACGGCGTCGTGCGCCCGGGTGACCGCGCTCGCCAGCAGCACGGCCTCGCAGCCGAGCTCCATCGCGAGCGTCGCATCCGAAGCCGTGCCGACGCCCGCGTCGAGGATGATCGGCACGGACGCCCGAGAGACGATCGTCTCGATGTTGAACGGGTTCAGCACGCCCAGCCCGGTCCCGATCGGCGCGCCGGCCGGCATCACGGCGGTCACCCCGACGTCCTCGAGCCGCTTGGCGGTCACGGGGTCGTCGTTCGTGTACGCGAAGACCTTAAACCCGTCCGCCACCAGGGTCTCGGCGGCGTCGACGGTCTCGGTCGGCTCGGGCAGCAGGGTGTCCTCGTCGGCGATGACCTCGAGCTTGACCCAGTCCGTCTCGAGCGCCTCACGCGCCATCTTGGCCGTCAGGACGGCGTCGCGCGCCGTGTAGCAGCCGGCCGTGTTCGGCAGCGGTCGCACGCCGAGCCGCTCGAGCATCGCGAACACGCTCGAGCCCGTCTCGGCCGAGTAGCGGCGCATGGCCACGGTGGTGACCTCGGTGCCGGAGGAGATCAGCGCCTCCTCCAGGGTGGCGAGGCTCGTCGCGCCGCCCGTGCCCATGATGAGCCGGCTCGTGAGCTCGACCCCGTCGATGATCAATGTGTCCTGCGCCACGTCAGCCTCCCTGCGTTGCGGTCACGAGTTCGACCTGTGCGCCGGCCGCGACCGCCGTCGTGGCCCACGCGGACCGCGGGACCACCTCGCCGTCGAGCGCCGCCGCGACCCCGGTGCCCCGGCCGTCGGCCAGGCGCCCGTCGTCGCCGATGGTCTTGCCGGTCTCCTGTGCGACGACGTCGCGCAGGCTTGCGCCCGCGCTCGCCGCGCGCTCGCTGCCGTTGAGGGTGAAGACGACGTCGGTCGCCTGGGTGGTGTGGGTCATGCGTCGCTCCTGGGGTTGGCGGGGCCGGCGGCGCCGACCGGGTTGTTCGGGGCGGGGGAGACGAACCGGTCCGGGTGGACCGAGGCGAACAGAGCCGCCGTGTCGTTGGGGTCGTTCGGGTCGGGTTGCGGGGCCGGCTCGGCGACGATTTTCGCGGTGAGGCGTGCCCCGAACGGCGTGAGTAGGACGCCGTGGCGCGAGTAGCCGGTGGAGACCACCAGGCCGGGGTCGAGGCGGCCGATGAGCGGGATGTCGTCCGGGGTGCCGGGGCGTGCGCGGGCGGTGGTCTCGAGCAGGGTCGAGTCGAGCACTCCGGGCAGGATGCGGCGGGCGGACTCGAGCAGCTCGTGCACGCCTTCGGTGCTGACGCCGGGCTCGGAGTCTTCGCGGCTCGTGGCCCCGAGCACCACCGTGCCGTCGTCGCGCGGGACCGCGTAGACGGGGCGCCCGTTGACGATCGCCCGCACGATCCGGGTGATGAGCGGGCGGTTGCGCTCGGGCAGGCGCAGGCGGAGGATATCGCCGTGGATCGGGCGCAGCGGCAGGTCGAGCAGTTCCGTCGCGGCCAGGCCCGTGGCAACGACGGTCTGGTCGGCGCCGAGGCGGCGGCCGTCGTTGAGCTCGACGCCGGTGGTGCTCCCGGCGGATCCGGTCAGTCCGGTCACGCGGGAGCGGACGAACTCGACGCGCGGATCCAGGATGAGGCGTTCCATCATCACGGTGGTGAGCCGGCGCGGATCGATCTGGTGGTCCTCGGGCAGGTGCACGCCGCCGGCGATCGAGGGGGCCAGCGCGGGTTCGAGCTTGCGCAGCTGCCGGCTCGTGAGCGTCTCGACGGGCACGCCGGCGGCGCTCTGCAGCCCCACGAGTTCTTGAAGTGCCGTGCGGTCCGCGGCGTCGGCCCCGACGACGACGGTTCCGGTCCGGAGGTAGCCGACGCACAGGTCGTGGACGCCCCCGCCGACGGGCAGGCGGTCGTCGAGGAGCCGCTCGAGGAACCTGCGGTACATGCGGCCGGAGACGGTCATCATGCTGAGCAGCGGGATCTGGCCCCAGGCCATCTCCGCGCCCGGCGCGAGCATGCCGGCGGCCGCGAAGCTGGCCCCGGAGGCGGGTGCGGGGTCGCAGATCGTCACGTCCCAGCCGCGGGTGGTCAGCTCGAAGGCCGTAGCCAGGCCGATGATTCCGGCCCCGGCGACGATCGCGCGTGGCATATTCTCTCCCTACGGCGGCATGATCCGCATCAGGTCTGGTGGTCGGCGCCTACCTGCCTCGGCGCCCTCTCAGCCCTGTGCGGGCTCCCACGGATTGGCCCCTATTGTAGACACATGACCCACTCCGAAGACGCACTCGTGACAGCAGATGCGGCCCTCTGGGCCACCGGTACGACGACGCCGCTGACGCGGTCCGAGCGCCTCGAGCTGCTGGATGCTACGCGGCTGTACGTCTGCACGAACGCCCGGGAAGAGCGCGGTGACCTGTGCGAATTCCTGGCCGCCGCGTACGCCGGGGGCGTTGGTATCGTGCAGCTGCGGGACAAGGGTATGGAGGCCGGCGCGGAGATCGACCGCGTCATGGTCCTGGCGGAGGTCGCCCGCGAGCAGGGGTTGATGTTCTCCGTCAACGACCGCGCCGACATCGCCGCGCTCACCGGCGCCGATGTGCTGCACCTGGGACAGGGGGACTTGTCGACCAGTCAGGCGCGCGCCCTCCTCGGGCCGGACGTGCTCATCGGGCGCAGCACGCGCTCCCTGTCGCAGATCAACGAGGCGAACCAGGACCCGGGCACCGACTACTTCTGCGTCGGGCCCGTGTGGGAGACGCCGACCAAGCCGGGGCGCGCCGCCGTCGGGCTGGACCTGCTCGGCTACGCGGCCGCCGTCGCGAAGAAGCCGTGGTTCGCGATCGGCGGCATCGACGCCCAGCGCCTGCCCCAGGTGATCGAGGC
This sequence comes from Kocuria rosea subsp. polaris, assembly GCA_023896275.1. GTDB lineage: Bacteria > Actinomycetota > Actinomycetes > Actinomycetales > Micrococcaceae > Zhihengliuella > Zhihengliuella polaris_A. The sequence goes on from MLDA01000023.1 coordinate 46,020, forward strand.
GGGCGCCGAGCGCGTCGTCGTCGTGCGGGCCGTGACGGAGGCCGAGGACCCGGCCGCGGCCGCGCGGGAACTGCTCTCCGGCTTCTAGCGTCGAGTCAGCGCGGCGGCGTAGGTGTCCAACCGGCGGAGACTCGGATGTGTGTCTACAGAGTTCCCCATAGTTACAGTTTCGGCGAAACTGTAACTATGGGGAACCGCTTGGTCGCGGTTTCGCCGGTTACGGGACGACGTAGCCGGCCGCGCGGACCAGCTCGTACCACTCGGAGCGCGTCAGCGGGATTTCGGAGCCCTGCGCGGCCGCGGTGATGCGCTCCGGCGTCGTCGTCCCGAGAACCACCTGCATCTGGGCCGGGTGGCGCGTGATCCACGCGGTCGCGATGGCCATGGCCGGCACGTTGTACTTCTTGGCCAGGCGGTCGATCACCGCGTTGAGCTCCGGGAACCTCGCCGAGCCGAGGAACGGCCCGTCGAAGAAACCGGCCTGGTATGGCGACCACGCCTGGATGGTGATGTCGTTCAGGCGGCAGTAGTCGACAATTCCACTATCGCGAGACACGGACTGCTCGAGCCCGCCCATGTTCGCGGCGATACCCTGGGCGATCATCGGCGCGTGCGTGATGGAGAGTTGCAGCTGGTTCGCGACGATCGGCTGCTTGACGAACTTCTTCAGCAGCTCGATCTGGCCCGGCGTGTGGTTGGAGACGCCGAACGCGCGCACCTTGCCGGAGGCGTGCAGCTCGTCGAACGCGCGGGCGACCTCCCCGGGCTCCACGAGCGCGTCGGGGCGGTGCAGCAGCAGGATGTCGATGTAGTCGGTATCGAGCGCCTTCAGCGAACCCTCGACCGAGCTCGTCAGGTGCTCGTAGGAGAAGTCGAAGAACGGCCCGGGGCGGCGTATGCCGGCCTTGGTCTGGATCGTGTACTGCTCGCGCTCGGAGGCGCTCAGCTGCATCGCCTCAGCGAACCGGCGCTCGCATCCGTGGGTCTCGGAGCCGTAGATATCGGCGTGGTCGAGGAACGTGATGCCGGCGTCGCGTGCGGTGCGCACGATGGTGCGGACCTCGTCGTCGGACTTGTCCTGGATGCGCATGAGCCCCTGCACCACATTGGGTGCGGGCAGTGCGACGTCGGGCATGGGGAAAGTTTTCATGTGGTCCTCGGGGTTCAGGCCGCGCTGAGGCGGGTCATCTGGCGGTCGGTGAGGGTGAGTTGGGCGGCCAGGGCGGAGTCCTGGACGCTGGCAGCGCGGGAAGCGCCCGGGATCGGTACGACGACGGGCGCGAGCGCCAGCTCCCACGCGAGCGTGACCTGGTAGACGCTGACGCCCAGTTCGGCGGCGACCTCGCCGAAGGCGGCGTGGTTCGTCGCGAGCTCGCCGGCGTTGGCGATGCCGCCGAGCGGGCTCCACGGCAGGAACGCGATGCCCTTTGCGGCGCAGTGGTGCAGCTCGGCCTCCGAGGAGCGGAAGCGGGGGCTGAACTGGTTCTGGACGGAGGCCAGTCGCCCGCCGAGGATCTCGTTCGCGGTCTCGATCTGCTCGATGTTCGCGTTGGAGATGCCGGCCAGGGCGATGACGCCTTCGTCCAGCAGGTCGCGGATCGCCCCGATGGAGTCCTCGTAGGGGACCTCTGGGTCCGGCCGGTGGAACTGATAGAGGCCGATCGCCTCGACGCCGAGCCGCTTGGCCGAGGCCTTGGCGGCCTCCTTCAGGTACTCGGGGCGGCCGTTCTTGGTCCACGTGCCGTCGCCCGGGCGCAGGTGCCCGCCTTTGGTGGCGACCAGGACGTCGTCGGTCCCGGCGCCGTATTCGCGCAGGGCGCGGGCGATGAGCTCCTCGTTGTGGCCTACCTCCGCGGCGTCCCGATGGTAGGCATCGGCGGTGTCGATGAGGGTGACGCCGGCGTCGAGGGCCGCGTGGATCGTCGCGATCGATTGCTCGGCGTCGGGCCGGCCCTCGATCGACATGGGCATGCCGCCGAGTCCGATCGCGGAGACAGTGCGGCCGCCGATCGTGCGGGTCGGGAGTGTGGTGCTGGTCTGCAATGTGGCTCCTTGGTGGTGGATGACCGTGCCGTGTGTCACTCTAGGAACGGTTAATTCAGAAGTCCAACAGTTCCTGGAACTGAAAACTAGAAGCTGGAGCAATCAATGGATCTGCGGCAGATGGAATACCTCGTCGCGCTGGCGGAGGAACGCCACTTCACCCGGGCTGCCGAGCTGACCCGCATCTCTCAGTCGGGGTTCTCGGCCGCGATCCGCAGCCTCGAGGAGGAGCTCGGGGCCCAGTTGTTCAACCGCACCACGCGCCGGGTCGAGCCGACCGAGGCCGGGCTCGCGCTGCTCCCGCACGCGCGGGCCATGCTGCAGCAGGCCGCGGGCGCGCGAGACGCCGTCGTGCAGGCCAGCCGGGCGGTGTCCGGATCGCTGCGCATCGGATCGGAGCAGTGCCTGGGCGTGGTGGACATCAACCCGCTGCTCGAGCGCTTCCACCGGCGGCACCCGGCGGTCGAGACGCACTTCGCCCAGGCCGGGTCGCAGGACCTGCTCACGATGGTGCGCGAGGGAGACCTCGACGTGGCGTTCGTGGCGACGAACCGCCACTTCGGTTCGCTCGCGCATCGGGAGCTCGGTCGCGAGCCGCTCGTGTTCCTCGCCGCCCCGGGGCACCCGCTTGTGGCCGGGACCAAGGCGGCGCCGGCGGGTCCCGCGCAGGGTGCCATTCCGCGGGACGGGCGCGGTGTGCAGTGGGCTGACCTGGCCGAGCAGGACTTCGTGGACTTCGGCGCCTCCTGGGGGATCCGGGAGTTGAACGATTCGGCTTTCGGCTTCAACGGGGTGCACCGGCGTGTGCGCTGCACGGTCAACGACGTGCATACGCTGCTGGACTTGGTTGCGCGTCGGCTCGGCGTGGCGGTGGTGCCGCGGCACGTGGCGGCGAAGCCGCAGGCGCAGGGGCTTCTGACGCTCCCGCTGCCCGCCGCGGGCACGCCGGAGTGGACGGTGTCGGCGGTCTCGGCGGGACGCGAGCACTCGGAGGCCCCGGCGTCGCACCTGCTTGAGCTCCTCGACGATGCGCCGGCTTGCGGAACAGAGACAGCGTCCCGTAGCGACACGACACGATAGTTAGTTTCGTCAGTTTCCGGGCAAACGGGTGGAGGTTGATTACTCTACTCTCATCATTCGCTTTGAGCATCGCTGTTTGCGGTGCTCCTTGCTCAGTTGAGGGACAAATGAATCGCACGCGTTGGGTGGGCCCTGCACGGGGTTTTTTGGTCGGCGGCATGGTTGCCGCGTTGTTGGCTTTCGGGCTTCACCCAGCGCAGGCGGCGCCGGAGGATCCGGTCGCCGTCGAAGTGGAAGAGACGGCCCCGGATCCGGAGGAGTCTTTCGAGCGTGCCGATCCGGTTTCCGCGCAGGTCACGGCTCGAAGCACCGGGGAGCGGGTCGAGGACACCTCGCAGCGGACGGCTTCGGAGCGTGTCTTCGCGAACCCGGACGGCTCGTGGTCGCTGGAGTCCTACACGGCCCCGATCTTCGAGAAGAACGCGGCTGGTGAGTTCGTCGAGGTCGGTTCTGGCCGGACCCTCGAATCTGATGGCCTGACGATGGTCGGTCCCGCCGCATCGCTCGAAGTCGCTGACGGTCAGCAGAACGCTGGGGAAGGTCCGACGAACGAGTCGGTTGCTCTGGCGACGCTGACGGCCGAGGACGCCGAGGGTGAACCGACGGGGTCGATGACGCTGGGCTGGGAGGCCGAGTTGCCGGCACCGGTCGTTGAGGAGAATCAGGCCGTCTTCTCCGACGGTGTAACCGTCCCCGCGGTATCGCCCAGCGAGGAAGGCGAAGACGTTGCGGAAGCGAGTCCGTCGTCAGCGCCTGCTGCGTCAGAATCTGCTGCCGCCGAATCCTCCGCAGCGGATGATACGGAGTCTTCCGCCGCGTCGAGTGTAGATCCTTCCGACGCCGCGATCGATCCGGAGGGTGAGCAGGAGTCCGCTGAATCTCCGGAAGCCGACGCGTCCGCTGCACCGGGTTCTGCGACGGCGGAGTCTGCTCCAGGTGTCGTGTCGGAGGTTCCGGGCACTGTGGTTGTCGACGCGCATGCGTTTGGTTTCTCGCATTCGGTGGTGCTGGAGAGCGCTCCGGCTTCGGACGTGGTGCTGCGTTTCCCGTTGGGTCTGTCCAAGGGCTTGAGCGCCGATCTTGACGAGGACAGCGGCGAGGTCCGCGTCACCGATGACGATGGTGAGCTGGTGTTCCTCGGCCAAGCGCCGGTGATGTGGGACGCGGCCATGGATGAGGGCTCGGGTCTGCCCGCGCACGAGGAACCGGTCGGGGCCCGGCTGCTGGATGAAGAGTCCGGGCCGGTGCTGGAGCTGACGGCGCCGGTGCAGTGGCTGGGCGCGGATGAGCGTCAGTACCCGGTGACGATCGACCCGACGTGGTCGGCGCTGGCTTCCTCGGACACGTGGGTGCAGTCTGGTATTACGACGTCGAAGGCCGGGGATCCGGAGCTGCGGGTCGGCACGTTCGATTCGGGGACGACGAAGGCTCGTTCGTTGTTGAAGTTCGGCACGAGCGCCCTGACGGGTAAGCACATCGAGAAGGCCGAGTTGCGGCTGAGCAACCACTACTCGTACTCGTGTACCTCGTCCACGACGAAGGTGCAGCGGGTGACGAGCGACTGGGACGCTGCCTCGGTGCGGTGGACGAGTCAGCCGAGCGCGACGACGACTGGTGAGGGTTCCACGACGAAGTCCTTGGGCTATTCTTCCTCGTGCCCGGCGGCCTCGGTGTATGTTCCGGTGACGCCGATCGTGCAGCACTGGGCGGAGAAGCCGAGCGCGAACTACGGGTTGCGGATCATCGCCGGTTCGGAGACGACGAACTCGTCGTGGAAGCGGTACAGGTCGGCCGACTACACAGGCACTGCGTCGACGCGCCCGTACCTGTTGGTGACGTATAACAGCTACCCGAATGCGCCGACGAGCCCGGCGTTCGGTTCCGGTCAGGCGTTCTCGGGGGCCGATGGGATCACATATGTGCGCACGTTGCGCCCGCAGTTGCGGGCGGTGGTCTCGGATCCGGACAAGTCGAACATGCGGGCGCAGTTTGATCTGTCCAAGGGCGGGGTGTGGGAGTGGACCAAGGCCAATGGTTCCTGGGTCGCCTCGGGCAGTGTTTCGACGTATACGGTGCCGGAGAATCTGGTCGAGGGCGGCCGGTACTACTTCCGGGCGTGGGGTCATGACACCAAGCTGATCTCGGAGTCGCCGAGTCCTCGCGTGTATTTCACCGTGGATACGCTCGCGCCGGCGATGCCGTCGGTGAAGGCCACGGGGTATCCGGATGGGTGGTGGCAGGAGAGCCGTCCGTCCTCGAACGTGTTCACGTTCACCTCGGCCTCGGCTGATACGCGGCAGTTCGAGGTGCGGGCCAATGATGGTCAGGCGCGGTTGATCGATGCTGTGGATGACGGGTCGGGCAGTGGCGCCCGGCAGGGGCAGTGGTCGTGGAATCCGAGTGGGTCGAATTTTGTCTCTGTCACGGCGATCGACCGGGCCGGAAACAGGTCCGCGGTGCGCAAGTTCTCCTTCATGAACGGGTTGGCGGCGTTGTCGTCCCCGACGATGGGGCAGACGTCCTCGGATGTCTTCAGTGTTCAGGCGCAGGCGCCGAAGTCCACGGATGACAATGTCACCGCTGAGGTTTTCTGGCGTGATGCGACGGTGAAGGATGCGGACACGGAGACCGCGTACGGTTCCAGTGCTGACGCCGATGGGTGGGTCAAGGCCAAGGACGTGCCGGTCACGACGGGCTCTTCTGCGCTCTCGGTGTCGACGAGTCTGGACGTGTTCGCGGAGCCGGCGACCGGCAATCCGCTCAAGGATGCGGGCCGCACGCGGGTGCCGGCTCTGGTCGAGGTCCAGGTCTGTTTCACGTATCCGGGTCAGCATGTGTCGCGGCGGGTGCAGTGTTCGACGAATCAGGCGAATGCTGCGACGGCGGTGACGCGGCTTCCGCACGCGTTCGGCGAGAATTTCCCGACGGCTGAGGCCGGCGACGGGCAGGTCGCGCTCACAACGGGTGAGTTCAACACGGCCGCCACGGATGTTAAGGCCGATACGGGGACCTCGGGGTTGAGTGTTTCGCGTTCCTATAGTTCGTATGCCGGTTCCTTGGCGTCGACCGGTGTTTTCGGTTCCGGGTGGCGCGTGAACTGGGACGGACCGGATGAGGGGCTGGCGGGGCTGGCGGTCATCGACTCCACGGGTCTGGACGGGGCGATCGCGTTCATTGATGATGATCAGTCGGCAGTGATGTTCCGTCAGGCCGGGGGCACGAACACGGCGGGCAAGACGGGTGCTTATCTCGCTGCTGATGATGCGGCGGAGGCGACCGGGTTCAAGGTCGAGATCACCGGCACCGGCACCGCCGCCCGGATCCGGGCGACGGAACCGGATGGGACGGTCACGGTCTTCGGCAAGGGTGCTCAGGTCCCCGGTATTTCGGGTGTCTTCGAGTGGGTTCCGGAGCAGGTGACGTCCCCGGGCGGGGCAGGCGCCGTGCAGTTCACACGGAATACGACGACCGGGAAGATCACGAAGATCACGGCCGGGACGGAAGCGACGTTGAACTGCTCGACCCCGGTGCGCGGGTGCCGGGTGTTGAACATCGCCTACAACACTGGCGGGCAGGTCACGAAGGTGACGTTCACCGCGTGGGACCCCCAGGCTGCGGCGATGGCCACGATCGACGTGGCCGAGTACGCGTACGCCACGAGCAACGGCAAGACGGTGTTGGCGTCGGTGAAGGATTCGCGGACCGGGGATGTCACCCGGTACACGTACGGGGCGCTCAGCGCCGCCGGGGTGCCGTTGATCTCCGAAGTCCGCGAAGAGACCGCGACCGGAACCGCGGTGGTGGCACCGACGAAGTACGGGTACGGTGCCGGGGCCGAGAGCGGCCGCGCGGACTGGCTGGAGAAGGTCCTGCGCGGCAACCCGGCCGGGGGGACAGCGGCTGATGTGCAGGTGGGCCGATTCGTGTACGGGGTCGACCCGGCCGGTAGCGGCACGGCATTGCCGAACCTGTCTTCTGCTGCGGTGAAGGTCTGGGAGCAGCAGAACGCCCCGGTGCGCGGCGCTGCGGTGTTCGATCAGCGCAAGGCGGTCACCTCCTCGAAGGCGAGCAGTGTCGCCGCGGGAGACTTCAAGTATGCGGATCTGCAGTTCTGGGATGAACGCTCCCGGGTCAGCAACAACGCGTACTACGCCGGCGGCGGATGGCAGTTCGATGCGACCGTGTACGACGGAGATGATCAGGTGGTGCGCTCCTATGCGGCGCCTGATCTGGGGGCGTTGCGTGCGGACGCGTCGGCGGCCGGGGCCCTTAATGCGGACGGCGTCTTTGGTCCGCACGAGGAGTACGCGACGGTGATGAGCTACGTCGAGGCACCGGAGGGCGCGAGCCCTGAGGTGGCCGAGCACGTGAAGACGTTCGTGGCCGAGACCCTGACACCGGTGACGACGAACGAGAACGGCGGGTCCTCGCGCATGCGTGTGGTCCAGGAGTACACCCCGTTCTCCGACGTGGACGCGGCGGGGCTGCCGCGGATGCTCCTGCTGAAGGAGCAGACCGAGGAGGTCATCTACGTCGATGCCGCGGAGTCGGGCACGCAGACGAAGACGCTGGGCACCAAGACGTTCGGGTACAACGCTCTCGAGGCCGACAAGGACGGGCGCACCACCACTGACAAAGCGAACCTGCGTTCGGGGTGGGTCAACGGGGCCCCGACGGTCACGACGCAGACCGTCGGCGGGTCGGCGGGTAACATCACCTCGCGCACCTGGCTCGATGATCAAGGGCGGGTGAAGAAGACCGCCCAGCCCAAGAGCAACGGGAACGACGCGGGCGCGACCGAGACCGTCTACTACAGCCAGGGTGCTAACACGGCACGGCCCGAGTGCGGGAACCGTCCCGAGGACCAGGGACGGGTTTGTAAGACGATCCCCTTGGGTGCCGGGTCGGTGATCGAGCACTTCGCCGGCTACAACATCTACGGTGAGCCGGCGACCCTGACGGAGACCCCTTCGGGCAGTGCCTCCTCGCCGGAGACCCGGACAACGACCATCACCTACCGGCCCGACGGGCAGGTGCACACCCGGGCGGTGTCCTCCTCGAACACTTCGGTGACCTCGGTACCGACAGTGGAGTACCTCTACGATTCGGCCGGGCGCAAGAACGGCGAGAAGACCGGCACGAGCCAGGTCTCGTGGGTGTTGGACGCGTGGGGGAGAACGACGAAGTACACCAACGCCGATAACGATGTCACGACCACCAGTTACAACAGCATCGGGCAGGTGCAGAAGGTCACCACACCGCATGGTGCCACGGAGTACTGGTACGGGGCGGCGACCGGGCACGGCAGCAGCGAGTTCCGGGCGTTGCCGACGAAGATGACCGTGACCAACCACGGGGCCGCCGGTTCCACGGGTACGTACACGGCCGTCTACGACGCGGCGGGGAATCTGACGACCCAGACGATGCCTGGTGGGATCAGTCAGGTGCGTTCTTATGATGCTGCGGGCCGGGTTACTGATCTCGCTTACCGGGGCGCTATCACCAGTGATGGGGTCACGGAGACCGGTGATTGGGTCAGCTGGAGTCTGGCGTATCGGGCGGATGGGAAGATCGCGGCGGAGGCGAGCCCGGATGGGTTGGCTCCGGAGCTTGGTGAGGCCGAGGGTGTGGGCGCGTATGAGCGTAAGTACGCCTACGACCAGGTCGACCGGCTGACAAGTGTGACGGATGCGGTCACTGATCAGAAGCGCGCTTACACGTTCGATGCGAACGGCAACCGCACGGGTCTGAGCACGACGAATGGTCTCTCCACGGCGAGCCCGTCGTCGAGTTCGAAGAGTTGGTCGTGGGATGCGGCGGATCGGCCCACGACGAGTGGGTACACGATTGACACGCTCGGCCGCATGACGGCGATTCCTGCAGTGGATGCGCCGGCGACGGGGACGACTGCGCCCAAGGGTGGTGCTGGTGGTGCGGGGATCACGATCGGTTACTTCGCTAATGACACGGCCAGGACGATCACTCGTGACGGGGTGAGTAGCACGGTCACGATGGACGCGTCGCAGCGTCGGCATGTCATCAACGACGTCAATGGTGGTACGCGGTACCGGTATGCGGATGAGTCGGATAATCCGGCGTGGACGAGTAACTCCTCGGGTGGGACGACGACGGTCACGCGTTTCGGTGACGTGATTGGCGGGGATCTGGGTCTGGTCATTGAGGATGGCAAGGTCAGGTTGTCGTTGAACAACCCTCACGGGGACACGGTTGCGACCGTGACCCTGCCGGGGAGTGGGAATGCGCAGGGTATTGATTCGTGGTCATCGTTTGATGAGTACGGGAACCCGGCGGGGCCGTTGGCTGCTACGGGTGCTGGGACCCGGTATGGGTGGCATGGTGCTGATCAGCGGGCCGCGAACGCCACGACTGGCCTGATTCTGATGGGTGCGCGGTTGTATAACCCGGCGACGGGGTTGTTCACGACGCGGGATCCGGTTGCTGGTGGTAACACGACTACGTACGCTTACCCACAAGACCCGATCAACAAAGAAGATGTTTCGGGCGAATGGTCAAAGTGGAAGAAATCGTGGCAAACCGCAAAAAAATGGACCAAGCGGGGATGGGGCAAGCTCGGAGGTAAGTATGGAGTCCTGAAAAAGATATCGACCATTAGCGGCTTCTTTGGTCCGATAGGTGTCGGTATCTCACTAGCTACCGGAGCGGGTGTCGCATATCTCGACTATAAACGTGGAAACAAGAAGGCCTGGCGAAACTATGCGGTGTCCGCCGTTGCGACGGTGACGTTTGTTGGCAAAGGCATGGCCATGGCCCGAGCCATCAGATCCGTCGGAGGTAAGGCCGCGGCGAGGAGCGGAAATAGGTACAAACGCTACAACAATTATGCCTCCGGACTCGTGGGGGCTGGCCAGAACTATGGCTGTCGGGCGGGCAATTGGTACAGGAAAAAATCTCGTCGATGCTAAGGGAAGAGGTATGTAATGACGAGTGAAGTTGGCATATATATGTCATTCATTATCACAATCTTCCTAGCGATCTCGACCGTCTACCTGTGCCTGAGATCGGCACATAAAGTAGATGATCTCGGCGCCCAAATTCCAGTGCTGTTCATCTTAATTGCCCTTCCCCCGGGCATCATATTTCTCGGTGGAGCAGATTGGGATTCCTTGGTCCTATCCGTGACGCACGTATCGGCTATGTCTTTAAGTCTGCTCGTGGCTGGCGCTGGTTACCCTTCGCGTATTGTCGGCCATCTAGCTAGGCATACCGAAGGGGTCGCATGGGAGAAGCATATCGATCCAGAGTCGCATGAACTCAAGAAGAATGCGTTGCGCAGTTCTCGACCCTATGCCCTCGCGTTTCTTGGAATTCTTCCGTTGATGTGGATTGGTCTCTTGATTCTCTTTGGTGAACTTATGCTTGCCGGAAACTCACGTTGGGGTATATAAGGGTCGTCTTTCCTTCGGGCCCTGTGTTTTCGTGGACGTTCGCCCGGGCGGATGACGGCGATTCCCGCGGCGGATGCGCCGGCGACGGGGACGACTGCACCCAAGGGTGGGGCTGGTGGTGCGGGGATCACGATTGTCAAGCCCCGGGTTTGGTAGAGGGTGTTTTTCTTTGTTTCCTAAGCCGCAATGTTCTCGGTGGCACCCTGGTGGAACCACTCGGAATGCGCTTCCAGAGGCGGCC
>MLDA01000024.1 GCA_023896275.1 Kocuria rosea subsp. polaris
TCTCTTCGATCTCCGCTGTCCTCGTCGCGACGACTCGAAATACTTTACACAGGTTCGCACCCCAGCGCAAAACGGCCTGTACGCCCGGGCGTGTCGCGGCTCCCCAGCGCCGAAGAAGCCCGGAATCATGCGGATGTCATCCCGCCTGCCGGTCTCCGAGTGGCGCCACTGGAGCTCTCGGAACGCAAAAGGCGCCGGACGCTGCCCCCGTGATCCGGGTAACTCGCGTCCGACGCCTTCGAGCCGTGCAGTCCTGCTGCTACTAGCCGGCGACTTCAATCATTGCTTGGCTCTTCTTGCCACGGCGCAGCAGGACGTACCGGCCGTGCATCACGTGGTCGGCGCCGATGATGGCTTCCGGATCGGTGATCTTCTGCCCGTTCACGTAGGCGCCGCCATCGCCGACGGCTCGGCGCGCCTCCGTCTTTGACTGCACGAGGGCCGACTCGACGAGCAGGTCCACGATCGTGTGCTCCCCCGCCACCGTGACGTTCGGCAGCTCGGCCGTGGCAGCGCGCAGCGTGTCAACGTCCAGCTCCGTGATGTCCCCCTTGCCGAACAACGCCTGGGAAGCGGCGATGACCTTCTCCGTGGCCTCGACTCCGTGCACGAGTGAGGTCACCTCATAGGCAAGACGCTTCTGTGCCTCGCGGGCGAACGGCCGCTCGTCGGTTGCTGCCTCGAGCTCCTCGATCTCCGCACGGGAGAAGAAGGTGAACACCTTGAGGCGGCTGACGACGTCCGCGTCGGCCGTGTTGAGCCAGAACTGGTAGAAGGCGTACGGCGAGCACATCTCGGCGTCGATCCAAATGGCGTTGCCCTCGCTCTTGCCGAGCTTCGTCCCGTCCGCGTTGGTGATCAGCGGCGTGCCGAACGCGTGCACGGAGCGCCCCTCGACCTTTCGCACGAGCTCCGTGCCGGAGGTCAGGTTGCCCCACTGGTCGGAGCCGCCCGTCTGCAGGACGCACCCGTAGTCCCGGTAGAGCTGCAGGAAGTCCATGCCCTGCAGGATCTGGTAGCTGAATTCCGTGTAGCTGATGCCCTCGTCCGAGTTCAGGCGCGCGGCAACGTTCTCCTTCTTGATCATGGTGCCCACGCGGAAGTGTTTGCCGATCTCCCGGAGGAAGTCAATGGCCGACATAGGCGCCGTCCAGTCGAGGTTGTTGACCATCCGCGCGGCGTTGTCCCCGTGGAAGGACAGGTAATTGCTCACCTGCCCCTGGAGCTTTTCGACCCACTCGGCCACGACCTCACGGGGGTTAAGCACGCGCTCGGCCGTCTGACGCGGGTCACCGATCAGGCCGGTGGAACCGCCCACGAGGCCCAGGGGCTTGTGGCCGGCGAGCTGCAGGCGGCGCATGTTCAGCAACTGCACGAGGTGCCCCAAGTGCAACGAGGGAGCCGTGGGGTCGAAGCCCACGTAATACGTGATGGGGTCACCGGCCAGCAGCTCCTCGAGCGCAGCCTCGTCAGTGGACACGTGGACCACGCCACGCCACTTAAGCTCCTGCCAGATGTTCTCGAAGGTCGGATCGTTCGTCTGCTGCGCCAAAGCGGCGTTCTCTACTATCGGTGACACGCGTTTAACTTAGCAGCCCCGCGCCACTCGGCCGGAAACCGGCCGGCAAACAAGACGGGGCGCGGTACTGGACGTCAGCCGTCCCGTATCGCGCCCCTCGTCTCCGCTGGCCCCGGTCAGCCCTCAAGCCCGTCGGGCACGGCGCCCGCTGCCAGAACCCGCAGGCGTTGCGTCGCACGCGTCATCGCGACGTAGAGGTCGCCGAGCCCTCCCCCGGCTTCGGCGATCAGCGCCTCGGGCTCCACGAGCACGACGACGTCGAACTCGAGGCCCTTGGCCTCGCGGGCCGTGGTGACCACGATGTCCTGCTCAACGCCACCGGAGCCGGTTCCCACGCGGCGTCCGAAGAGTTCGACGGCGACGGCGCGCGCCCCGTCGAGAAGGTCGCGCGGCGCGATGATGGCCGTCAGCCCACCATCGGAGGCCTCGACCTCCTCCGGCAGGACGCGACGTAGCGTATCCACGACGGAGCCCTGCACGTGGTCGACGATCGGCGGCCAGGCACCCTGGCGGACGGCCTTCGGGGTCGACACCGTCAGTCCGGCCCGCTGCGCGACGCGGGCGGCGGCCTCGGCGATCTGAGTCGGCGTGCGGTAGTTGACCGTCAGCTCCTCCAACGCGAAGCGGTCCCCGACGAACGGGGCCAGCGCGGAAGACCAGCTCGTCGTGCTCGTGGCGGACGACGCCTGGGCGATGTCGCCGACGACGGTGAACGACTTCATGGGGCACCGACGCATCAGCAGGCGCCACTGCATCGGCGAGAGCTCCTGGGCCTCGTCGACGACGACGTGGCCGTAAGCCCACGTCCGGTCGGACATGGCGCGCTCGGCCGCGGTGTAGCTCGGGCCCTGCTCCTCGTTGAAGTCGAGGACTTCCTCCGCGGTGACGAGCCCGTCCTGGCCGTATTCGGCCAGCATCTCGTCGGTGGACTGGACCGATGCTTCCGCCAGCTCCATGTCCCGCTTACGCTGCGCCGCCGCTTGGGCCTCGGCCCGTCCCGCGCTCGGGTCGAGCTCGCCCAACAATTCGGCTGCCTCGTCGAGCAACGGCACATCCGACTCGGTCCATTCGGCATCCGCCGGCCGCAGCAGCGCGAGTGTCTCCTTCGCGCTCAGGTGCGGCGCGGCGGCCACCAGGTGCTCCGGATTGGAGAGCAGCTCGCTCACGAGCCGCTGCGGCGTGACCGGAAGCCAGCACAGGTTCAGAGCGATCCGCACGTCCTCGGAGGAGCGCACGTCCTCCACGAGATACTCCCGGTCCGCCTTGTTGCCGCCGCCCGACGACTCCTCGAGCTGCTCCTGGAGCTGTTCGGCGAGTTCGCGCACGAGAATCTTCACGAACGTCGCCCGGGCCTCGTTGTGCGGTTTGCCCGTGCTGCGGGCCTTGTCGCGGGCCCGCTTGACCTGCTTGCAGGTCAGGGTCAAGTTGGTGCCCTCGACGACAACGCGCCGGTCCTCGGCCAGGAGGCGCTGCCGATTGGCGACCGCGCGCTTGACGGCCTGCGCCATGCGCAAATCGCCCTTGATCCTGGCGACCTCATGCGAAAGTTCCTCACCGGCGTCGATGCCCGGCATGAGCTCGCCGAGGCTCGACATGACCACGCCCGTCTCGCCGAGGGACGGCAGCACGCGCTCGATGTAGCGCATGAAGGCATGCGACGGACCGACGAGGAGCACGCCGGCCGACTTGAGTCGCTCCCGGTGCTCGTAGAGCAGGTAGGCCGCGCGATGCAGCGCCACCGCGGTCTTGCCCGTGCCGGGCCCGCCCTGCACGACGACGACGCCGGCCATGTCCGTCCGGATGATGCGGTCCTGCTCGGCCTGGATGGTCGAGACGATGTCCCCCATCCGGCCTGTGCGGCGCTGGGTCAGGGCCGCCAGCAGCGCGCCTTCGCCCTGGTGCACCTCCACCTCGTCCAAGAGCGTCTCGTCGAGCACGTCGTCCTCGAGGGACGCCACATGGCGTCCGCGCAGGATCAGGTGGCGGCGGCGCCGCACGCCGAGCCGCTCGAACGCCGTCGCCTGGTAGAAGGCCCCGGCCTCCGGCGCGCGCCAGTCGATGAGCAGGCGTCGCTGCTCGCCGTCGGTCAGGCCGATACGACCGATGTAGCGGGTGGCGCCCACGCCGTCGTCGTCATCCTCGGTTTCGACGGTCGTGGCGCCGACGGCGGCGCCGTCGAGATCGAGCCGGCCGAAGACCAGCCGCTCCTCGACGGCGTTGAGCTGGGCGAGGCGGTCCTCGTGCATCGTCGCGTACGCGTCGCGTTCGGACTGGTTCTGCAGCGAGCCGATCGCGCCCATGCGACGGACCTTCGCCAGCTGCTCAGTCTTCTCTACCCGCAGCTCGTCGAGGCGCGTGTAGAGCGCGCCCACGTACTCGCGTTCGTTCTCCAGCTCGACACGGCCGGGTTCGGCAGTGGTCGGCTCGCTGGCCGAGGTCGGCACGTCAACCATGTGGTCTCCTAGCTGCTGGCGTCCGGCGCGACGCGATCGCGTGCACGGCCGGAAAGTGGACTGACTAGTCTACGCGCAGAAGCTATACGAGCTGCAACGAATGGACGTGATGGGGCTCGAGCTGCTTCCGGCCGCCGAGCTCCTCAAGCTCGAGGATGACACCGACACCCGCAACGTGCGCGCCCGCACGCTCGATGAGCTTTACGGCGCTGCCGACGGTGCCGCCCGTGGCGAGCACGTCGTCGAGGATCAGGACGCGTGTGCCGGGGGCGACGTCGTCCGTGTGGAGCTCGAGTGCGGCCGTGCCGTACTCGAGCAGGTACTCCTCCGTGAACACGGCGCGCGGCAGCTTGCCGGCCTTGCGCACGGTCACCATCCCCGTGCCGGTCGCGTAGGCGCCGGCCGCCGCGAGCACGAAGCCGCGGGCCTCGAGGCCCGCGATGACGTCGAACTCACCAGCGAAGGGCGCGACGACCTCGTCGACGATCCGCTTCAGGCCGGCCGCGTCGGCGAAGACCGGGGTCAGGTCCTTGAAGGAGATACCGGGCTTCGGATAATCCGGGACGACCTCGGAGAGTCGGTCGAGCAGATCGGAAAGGGGTTCTTGTCGCTGATTCACCCGTCTACTTTACCGGCTCCGAGGTGTCGCGCGGGTGACGATCAGCTATCGGCTGCATAGACGCGCAGCGGCTGCGCCTGCTCCTTGAGTGCGGCGAGCTGCTCGGCGACCGCCGTAGGCCCCGTTCCACCCTGTGAGCTGCGGGAGTTCAGCGAGCCCTCCGTCGAGAGGACCGTGCGAACCTCCGGCGTCAGCTCGGGAGAGATCGCGGCGTATTCCTCGTCAGTGAGGTCCCACAGCTCAACGCCACGGGACTCGGCGACCTTGACCGCCGCACCGGAGAGCTCGTGCGCATCGCGGAACGGGACGCCCTGGCGGACGAGCCATTCGGCGATGTCGGTGGCGAGCGCGAAGCCCTGCGGCGCCAGATCGGCCATGCGGGCGGTGTTGAACTTCAGCGTCGCGACCATCCCGGAGACGGCCGGAAGCAGCAACTCGAGGGTGTCGGCCGCGTCGAAGACCGGCTCCTTGTCCTCCTGCAGGTCGCGGTTGTAGGCCAGCGGCAGGCCCTTGAGCGTCGAGAGCAGCCCGGTGTGGTCGCCGATGAGGCGCCCGGACTTGCCGCGGGCGAGCTCGGCGACGTCCGGGTTCTTCTTCTGCGGCATGATCGACGATCCCGTCGAGTACGCGTCGTCGAGCGTGACGAAGGAGGCCTCCTTCGTGGCCCAGAAGATGATCTCCTCCGAGATCCGGGAGAGATCGACGCCGATCATCGACGCGACCCACGTGAATTCCGCGAAGATGTCGCGCGAGGCGGTTCCATCGATCGAATTCCAGACGGCGGAGTCGAAGCCGAGCTCGTCGGCGACGGCATTGGGGTCCAGCCCCAGCGACGAACCAGCCAGGGCGCCCGAGCCGTACGGCGAGACGGCGGCGCGGCGGTCCAGGTCGGTCAGGCGCTGCACGTCGCGCAGCATGGCCCACGCGTGCGCCAGGAGGTGGTGGGACAGCAGTACCGGCTGCGCGTGCTGCAGGTGCGTGCGCCCGGGCATCGGTGCGTAGGGGTGGGCCTCGGACTGGGCGATCAACGCGTCGATCACCGCGAGCACGCCGCGGGCGATGATGCGCGAGTGGTCGCGGATGAACATCCGGCCCATCGTGGCGATCTGGTCGTTGCGCGAACGGCCGGCGCGCAGCTTGCCGCCGAGGGCGGGGCCGGCGCGTTCGATCAGCCCGCGCTCGAGCGAACCGTGCACGTCCTCGTCGCTCTGGGCCGGCACGTACGCACCCGAGACGACGTCAGCCTCCAGCTGGTCGAGCGCGGCGATCATGCCCGCGAGCTCGTCGTCGGTCAGGAGCTCCACCGAGTGCAGGACACGGGCGTGGGCGCGAGAGCCGGCGATGTCGTACTTGGCCAGGCGCCAATCGAAGTGCGTCGACTTGCTCAGCGCCGCGAGTGCGTCCGCCGGGCCGCCGGCGAAGCGCCCGCCCCAGAGAGAACCCTCGTTGGTTCCTGCTGCCTTGATGCTGCCGTTCTGCTCGGTCATCGCCCCTACTTTCGCTCGGCGCCCGTGGCGCGGTCGGAAACTTTATTCACTAGTGTACATAGTTATGCATAGCCCGCAACGCGGGTACTTCCTCAGCCCTGGTCGGCCAAGGCGAGGAAGCGGGCGGCGACATCCTCGCCGCCGGCCGGGTCGCGGGTGACGAGCATGACCGTGTCGTCACCGGCAATCGAGCCGAGCACGTCGGGGATGATCGAGTGGTCGATCGCCAGGGCCAGGAAGTTGGCCGCGCCCGGAGGGGTCCGCAGCACAACGATGTTGGCGCTCGCCTCCGCCGTGACAAGCAGCTCGGAGCACAGCTTGCCCAGCCGCGCGTCCAGCACCTCTTTCTTCACGCCCGTCTGCGGGGTCCGGTCCCCGCCCTCGGCGCGCACCGCGTAAACCAACCCGCCGTCCTCGGCGCGGACGCGAATCGCGCCGAGTTCTACGAGGTCCCGCGACAGGGTCGCCTGGGTGACCTGCAGCCCCTCGGCGGCGAGCAGCTCGGCGAGTTCGGACTGGGAGCGGACGGTTGCGACCGCCAGAATCGACCGGATCCGCTGTTGGCGGGCGATCTTGGTCGTCGGCTGGGCGGCGGTGCTCATCGCTGCACCTTCACCGCCTGCGGATCGGCCGCCTCGGCGGGGGCCAGGCCGGAACGGACCAGGAGCCACGCCATGAGCGCCTTTTGGGCGTGCAGGCGGTTCTCCGCCTCGTCCCAGACGACGGACTGCGGGCCGTCGATGACGTCCGCGGCGATCTCGAAGCCGCGGTAGGCCGGCAGGCAGTGCAGCACGACGGCGGACTCGGACGCCCCCGCGAGCAGCTCGCCAGTCAGCGCGTAGTCGCCGAAGAGCGCGAGGCGCGCCTCCTTCTCGTCCTCCTGGCCCATGGAGATCCACGTGTCCGTGGCGACGACGTCGGCGTCGGCCACGGCAGCGGCGGCGTCGGTCGTGATCGTGACGGAACCGCCGGTCTGCGCGGCGCGGGCACGTCCGGCGGCGACGACGTCGTCGTTCGGCAGGTAGCCCTCGGGCCCGGCGAGGCGCACGTGCATGCCGGCGGTGACGCCGGCGAGCAGGTAGGACGCGGCCATGTTGTTCGCTGCGTCGCCGAGGTACGTCATGGTCAACCCGGCCAGCTCGCCTTTGTGCTCGCGCACCGTGAGCAGGTCGGCGAGCAGCTGGCACGGGTGGTAGTCGTCGGAGAGCGCGTTGATGACGGGCACGGTCGCGTTCGCGGCCATCTCCTCGAGACCGGACTGCGCGTACGTGCGCCAGACGATCGTCGAGACCATGCGCGAGAGCACCTTGGCCGAGTCGGCGATCGACTCCTTGTGGCCGAGCTGGGACTCCCCCGGGTTCACGATGAGCGCGTTGCCGCCAAGGTCGGCGACGCCGGCGGCGAAGGAGACGCGCGTTCGGGTCGAGGTCTTGTCGAAGAAAACGGCGACCGTCTGCGGTCCCGCCAAGGGCCGGTAGGCGAAACGGTCGGCCTTCATGGCCAGCGCCAGATCGAGGATCTCGGCCTGCTCGTCCCGGGTGATGTCGGTGTCGGCGAGGAAGTGCCTCAGGGTGCTCATGCGTTCTCCTTCAGAGCCGCGTCGTGGATACCGGGCAGGGCGGCGACGAACGCCGCGATCTGCTCCTCGGTGATGATCAGGGGCGGGGCCAGGCGCAGCGTGCGCGGCCCCGGCGCGTTGACGATGAAGCCGGCGTCGAGGGCGCACCTGACCATCGCCGGGGCAACGTCGGCCTCGAGGTCGAAGCCGATCAGCAGCCCGTACTGGCGAACGTCGCTCACGAAGTCCAGGCCCGCGAGGGCCTGGGCCGCGTAGGCGCCGACGCGGCGGGTGTGCTCGAGCAGCCCCTGCGACTCGATCGTGTGCAGGGTCGCCAGGGCGGCGGCGGTGGCTGCCGGGTTGCCGCCGAAGGTCGTCCCGTGCTGGCCGGCCGTGAGGTACGACGACGTCGCCTCGCCGAACGTGATCAGCGCGCCGATCGGGAAGCCCCCGCCGAGACCCTTGGCGAGCGTCATCGCGTCGGGCACGACGGGCGTGCCCGACTGGGAAGCGAACCACTCGCCGGTGCGCCCGACGCCGGTCTGGACCTCGTCGAAGACGAGCAGGGCGCCAGCGTCGCGGGTGATCTCGCGCGCGGCGGCGAGGTAGCCGTCGTCGTACCCGCGCACGCCCGCCTCGCCCTGGACGGGCTCGATGAAGACGGCGGCCACGGTGTCGTCGACGGCGGCGCGCAGCGCGTCGACGTCGCCGGCCGGGACCCACTCGACGCCGCCGGGCAGCGGCTCGAACGGGGCGCGGTAGGCCTGCTTCCAGGTCAGCGCCAGGGCGCCCATCGTGCGGCCGTGGAACGCGTTCTCGAGCGCGATGATGCGGTGGCGCGGGCGCTCGGGGGTCCCGGCGTTGCGGCGGGCGAGCTTGAAGGCCGCCTCGTTGGCCTCGGCACCGGAGTTCGCGAAGAAGACCTTGGATCCGGCCGGTGCTGCCGCGATCCGGAGCAGCTTCTCGGCCAGCGCGATCTGGGTCGGGGTCGTGAAAAAGTTGGAGACGTGCCCGAGTGTCGCGAGCTGGCTCGAGACCACCGAGGTCAGCAGGGGGTGGGCGTGGCCGAGCGCGTTGACGGCGATGCCGGCGAGCAGGTCCAGGTACTCCTTGCCGTCGGCGTCCCACACGAGCGCGCCGGAGCCGCGGACGAGCACGCGCTGCGGCGTCCCGAAGACGCCCATGAGCGAGTCGCCATACCGGGCGAGCAGCTCGTCGCCCGCCGTTGTCTCCGCCGCGTGCGAGCCGTCGATCCCGGTCAGTTGCGTGAGCTCGGCGGGCACCTCGGCCTGCGGATCGGCCGTCATGAGAGCACCTCCGCGTCGGGGACGACCTGCGTGCCGATGCCGGCAGTCGTGAAGACCTCGAGCAGCATCGAGTGCGGCTGCCGGCCGTCGACGATCGCCGCCCGGCCGACGCCCGCGTCGACGGCGGCCAGGCAGGCCTCCATCTTGGGGATCATGCCGGACTCCAGCTTGGGCAGCAGGCCGCGCAGCTCGGAGGCGGTCAGCGACGAGATGAGCGAGGTCTGATCGGGCCAGTTCGAGTAGAGGCCCTCGACATCGGTCAGCACCACCAGGCGGGACGCGCCCAACTTGGCCGCCAGCGACGCCGCCGCCGTGTCGGCGTTGACGTTGAGCACCTGGCCCGTGGGGCCGGACGCGGAAAATTCGGGGGCGATCGAGGAAATCACCGGGATGCGCCCGGCGGCGATCAGGTCCTGGATCTGCTCGGGCGCCACATCCGTCACCTCGCCGACGAGGCCCAGGTCCACTTTCTGTCCGTCGACGACGGTGCCGGTGCGCACGGCACGCAGCAGCGCCCCGTCCTCGCCCGAAAGACCGACGGCGTAGTGCCCATGCGAGTTGATCAGGCCGACGAGCTCCCGCTGGACCTGCCCGGTCAGGACCATCCGGACGATGTCCATCGCTTCCGGGGTCGTCACGCGCAGCCCGCCGCGGAACTCGGACTCGATGCCGAGCTTGTCGAGCATGCGGCTGATCTGCGGGCCGCCGCCGTGCACGACAACGGGGTGGATGCCCGCGTGGTGCAGGAAGACGATGTCCTCGGCGAAGGCCCGGCGCAGGTCTTCGTTGACCATCGCGTTGCCGCCGTACTTGATGACCATCGTGGTCCCGGCGAAGCGCTGGATCCACGGCAGGGCCTCGATGAGCGCCTCGGCCTTGCGCTGCGCCGTCTGGTGCTGGTGGGGGGAAGGAGCTTCCATGGTGTCCTTAACTGCTGTAGGCCGAGTTCTCGTGCACGTACTCGTGCGTGAGGTCGTTGGTCCAGATCGTCGCCTCGGCGGCTCCGGCATCGAGGTCGATCTCGACGCTTACGTCGCGCCCGGTCAGGTCCACGAGATCGCGGTCGTCGCCGACCCCGCCGGACCGGCACACCGTGACGCCGTTGATCGTGACGTTGAGCCGGTCCGGCTCGAACGCGGCCGACGTCGTGCCGACGGCGGAGAGGATCCGGCCCCAGTTCGGGTCCTGGCCGAAGATCGCGGTCTTGAACAGGTTCGAGCGGGCGACCGCGCGGCCGACGAGCTCGGCGTCGGCCTCGGAGGCGGCGTTGAAGGTGCGGATCGCGATGTCGTGACCGGCGCCCTCAGCGTCGGTGATGAGCTGCTGGGCCAGGTCCGTGCAGACCGCCGTCAGCCCCGCGGCGAACTCGGCCGGCTCCGGTGCCGTGCCCGACGCTCCCGAGGCCATCAGCACCACCGTGTCGTTGGTCGACATGCAGCCGTCCGAATCGGTGCGGTCGAAGCTCACGCGGGTCGCCTCGCGCAGGGCGGCGTCCAGCGCGGCCGGTTCGACGTCCGCGTCGGTGGTGATCACGACGAGCATCGTCGCGAGCCCGGGGGCGAGCATGCCGGCTCCCTTGGCCATGGCGCCGATGCTGTAGCCGGTGCCGGCGAAGCCCGACTGCTTGGAGACCGAATCGGTGGTCATGATGGCCGCGGCGGCCGCGGCACCGCCGTCGTTCTCACCGCCCGTGCCGAGGGCGGCGACGGCCGCGTCGACGCCGTCGATGAGCTTGTCCATGGGCAGCTGCACGCCGATCAGGCCGGTCGAGCAGACGATCGTGTCGGCGGCGCTGACGCCGAGCGCGTCGGCGACGTGCTCGGCCGTACGGTGCGTGTTGCCGAAGCCCTCCGGTCCGGTGCACGCGTTGGCGCCGCCGGAGTTGAGTACGACGACGTCGGCGCGGCCGTCGGAGACGACCTGGCGCGACCAGTGCACGGGCGCGGCGGCGACGCGGTTGGACGTGAAGACGGCGGCGGCCGCCTTCTTCGGGCCGTCGTTGACAACGACGGCGACGTCGCGCGCGCCCGTCGACTTCAGACCGGCGGGTACGCCGGCGGCCCGGAAGCCGGCCGGGGCGGTGATCCCGAACGGGCCGGATTCCGCGGTGGAGGTGCTGGGTGACTGGCTCATCACGGGGCCGTCCCTTCGAAGCTCAGGCCGGTCATCTCGTCGAATCCCAGCGCGATGTTCATGGACTGCACGGCGCCGCCGGCCGTGCCCTTGGTCAAATTGTCGATCGCGGCCAGAACGATCAGCCGGCCCGTGCGCGCATCGAGGGCGAGCTGCAAGGCAGCATGGTTGGTTCCGAGCACGGCCTTCGTCTGCGGCCACTGGCCCTCGGGCAGCACGTGTACGAACGCCTCGTCCGCGTACGCGTCCTCCCAGACGGCGCGCAGCTGCTCCGCGGTCACACCCGGCTTCACGCGGGCCGTGGCCGTCGTGAGAATGCCGCGGGACATGGGCGCGAGCGTTGGGGTGAAGGAGACCGTCACGGGCGCGCCCGCGGCGCGGGAGAAACCCTGCTCCATCTCCGGGGTATGGCGGTGCACGCCGCCGACGCCGTAGGGGCTCATGCCGCCCATCACCTCGGAGCCGAGCAGGTGCGGTTTGAGCGACTTGCCCGCGCCCGAGGTGCCGGAGGCGGCGACGATCACAACGTCGTCGGGCTCCAAGACACCGGCGGCGAAACCAGGAACGAGCGCGAGCTGGGCGCTCGTCGGGTAGCAGCCGGGCACCGCGATGCGGCGGGCGGTGGCGAGCTCGGCGCGCGCGCCCGGCAGCTCGGGCAGACCATAGGGCCACGTGCCGGCGTGGTCGCCGCCGTAGAACTCCGCCCACGCCGCGGAGGAGGCGAGGCGGTGGTCGGCGCCGGCGTCGATCACTAGGACGTCGTCGGGCAGTTGTGCGGCGATGGCGCCACTGGCGCCGTGCGGCAGCGCGAGGAAGACGACGTCGTGCCCGGCGAGGTTCTCGGGAGTGGTGTCGACGAGCTCGCGGTCGGCGAGCGCGAAGAGGTGCGGCTGTAGCGACCCCAGTCGCTGACCGGCGTTGCTGTGGGCGGTGATCGCCCCGATCTGCACTTCGGGATGCCGGGCCAGCAGGCGCAGGACCTCGCCGCCCGCGTACCCGCTCGCTCCTGACACGGCCACTGAAATCGTCATGCGCCCAGCATAGTCACAACTATGCATGATTGCTAATAATTATTCATAGATGTCGTCCCCTGTGTCACGCCGTGCCGCCGTCGCCGTCCGCCCTCAGTAAAGTGGGGATCGCTACGTCCCCGCGCACCGAATGGAGCATCACCATGCCGTACGTCGTTCAGGCCCGCGAGGCCGGCGGACCAGAGGTTCTCGAAACCGCCGAGATCGAGGCGCCGCGCCCCGGCCCGGGCCAGCTCCTCGTCGACGTCACCGCCGCCGGCGTGAACTTCATCGAGACCTACCAGCGCGCCGGGGTCTACCCGGTCTCTTACCCGTTCGTGCCGGGATCCGAGGCGGCCGGCGTTGTCTCGGCCGTCGGCGAGGGCGTGACGGGCTTCGCCGTCGGCGACCGAGTCGCGACAGCTGAGGGCACGGCGACGTACGCCTCCGTGATGCTGCTCGACGCCGAGCGGGCCGTGCGCGTGCCGGACGGGGTGTCCGACCTCGTCGCGGCGGCCGTCCCCCTGCAGGGCTTCACCGCCCACTACCTCGTGAACTCGAGCTACGACGTCGCCGAGGGCGACGTGGTCCTGACCTACGCGGGCGCCGGCGGGGTCGGCGGCATTCTCACGCAGCTGCTCAAGCTGCGCGGTGCCACCGTCATCACGACCACCTCCACGCCCCAGAAGGCGGCCCTGGCCGCCGAGTCCGGTGCGGACCACGTCGTCGGGTACGACGACGTCGCCGCCACGGTGGAGGAGGTCACCAGCGGACGCGGGGTTGACGTGGTCTACGACGGCATCGGCCGGGACACGTTCGATGCCTCCCTCGCCGCGCTGCGCACCCGCGGCACGCTCGTGCTCTTCGGCGGGGCCTCCGGACAGGTGCCGCCCGTCGACCTGCAGCGCCTCAACGCGGGCGGATCGCTCACCGTGACCCGGCCGAAGCTCGGCGATTTCCTGCTCACGCCCGCGGAGCGTTCGTGGCGGGCCGGCGAGATCTACGGGCTCGTCGCCAGCGGGCAGCTGGACATCCGCGTCGGGGCCTCCTACCCGCTCGCCGAGGCGCACCGCGCACACACCGACCTGGAGTCCCGGGCGACAACCGGCAAGCTTCTGCTCATCCCTTAACCTCTTCACCCCCCTGCTGGACACGTCCGCGTCACCTCGATCGCCTAGCATCAGCGGCGACCAGCAGCCTCTCGCGCCGCCCTGGCGGCGTCCTGCAGAAAGCACCCATGTCTTCCGAGCCCCCTGTTCATCCCTGCCAGTTTCCCCGCGCCGACGCCGCCCCCGAGGCGCGTACGCTCGTCGAGATCTTCCAGCGCTCCGTCGAGACCTGGCCCGACGCGCTCGCCCTCGACGACGGTGACACCGCGCTGACGTACGCCGAGCTCGCCGAGGAGGTCCGCCGCAAGGCCCTGGCGCTGCACCAGGCGGGGCTCGGGACGGGCGACCGGATCGGCGTCCGGATCCCCTCGGGCACGCGCGAGCTCTACATTTCGATCCTGGCGACCCTGACGCTCGGGGCGGCCTACGTCCCGGTCGACGCCGACGACCCGGACGAGCGGGCCCGCCTCGTCTTCACCGAAGCGCAGGTCGCGGGAATCCTGCGCGGCGGCGGCGACGTCGTCGTCTCCAAGGACCGGCCGTCCCCCTACCCCTCCCCGCGGGCGGCCGCTGCCGGCGACGACGCGTGGATCATCTTCACCTCCGGCTCCACCGGCACCCCCAAGGGCGTGGCGGTCTCGCAGCGCTCCGCAGCGGCCTTCGTCGATGCCGAGGCCCGCATGTTCCTCCAAGACGAGCCGCTTGGCCCGGGCGACCGCGTGCTCGCCGGCCTCTCGGTCGCGTTCGACGCCTCGTGTGAGGAAATGTGGCTCGCGTGGCGCCACGGCGCGTGCCTCGTTCCCGCGCCCCGCGCCCTCGTGCGCTCCGGTGTCGATCTGGGACCGTGGCTGACCTCGCGCGGGATCACCGCCGTCTCGACCGTGCCGACGCTCGCGGCGATCTGGCCCGCCGAGGCGCTGGAGAACGTGCGGCTGCTGATCTTCGGCGGCGAGGCCTGCCCGCCCGAGCTCGCCGCCCGCCTGTCGACACCCGAGCGCGAGCTCTGGAACACGTATGGGCCCACGGAAGCGACCGTCGTCGCGTGCGGCGCGCTCCTGGACGGCACCGACCCCGTGCGCATCGGCCTACCCCTCGACGGCTGGGACCTCGCGGTTGTCGACGCCGCAGGAATCCCGGTGGCCGACGGCGAGACAGGCGAGCTCATCATCGGCGGCGTCGGCCTGGCCCGCTACCTCGATGCGGCGAAGGACGCCGAGAAGTACGCCCCGATGCCCACGCTCGGCTGGGAGCGCGCCTACCGCTCCGGCGACCTCGTCGTCAACGACCCGGCGGGGCTGATCTTCGTCGGCCGCGCCGACGAGCAGGTCAAGCTCGGCGGGCGACGAATTGAGCTCGGCGAGATCGACGCCGCGCTGCAGGCCCTGCCCGGCGTCTCCGGGGCTGCCGCCGCGGTCAAGACGACGGCGGCCGGGAACCAGCTGCTCATCGGATACCTGGCCGCGCCCGCGGGTCACGACCTGGTCGCCGCCCGGGAGCACCTCGCCGTCGAACTGCCGGCGGCCCTGATCCCCCGCCTGGCCGTCGTCGAGACCCTGCCGACCAAGACGAGCGGCAAGGTGGACCGGGCCGCGCTGCCGTGGCCGCTCGCGCAGCTGAGCGTGAACGACGACGACGGGCTGCCGGACCTGAGCGCGGACGCCCGGTTCATCGTCGACGCCTGGGCCGCCGTGCTCGGCGCCGAGCCGGCCGGCCTCGACGCAGACTTCTTCGCCGCCGGCGGCGGATCGCTGACCGCCGCGCAGCTGGTCTCCCGCCTGCGCGTGCGGTACCCCTCGGTCACCGTCGGCGACCTCTACGAACACCCGCGGCTCGGAGCCCTGCTCGAGTCCCTCGGCGAAGGCACCACCGACGATGACGCCCCGCAGCGCACCGTGGCCCGGACCAGCCGGAGCGCCCAGGTCGTCCAGACACTCCTCGGCATCCCGCTGTTCGTCCTCGTCGGCCTGCGCTGGCTGACGTACCTGCTCATCGGCAACGGCATCGCCGACGCCCTGGGGATTTTCGCGTCCCCCGTCACGGTTCACTGGTGGGCCATCGCGGCGCTGTGGCTCGTCTTCGTGAGCCCGCTCGGGCGCATGGGCCTCTCCGTCGTCGCCGCCCGGACGCTGCTGCGCGGACTCACCCCTGGCGTCTACCCACGCTCGGGCAGCGTGCACCTGCGACTCTGGCTCGCCCAGCACATCGCCGACCTGATCGACCCGGTCTCCCTCATGAGCGCCCCCTGGGTGCCCCTGTACGCGCGGGCGCTCGGGGCGAAGGTCGGGCGCGACGCGACACTGCACTCGGTCCCGCCGGTCACCGGCATGCTCACCGTGGGCAAAGGCGCAAGCGTCGAGCCGGAAGTGGACCTCTCCGGCTACTGGATCGACGGCGACGACGTGCACGTCGGCGCCATCGTGATCGGCGCCCGCGCGAGTGTCGGGGCCCGCTCGACCCTCCTGCCCGGCACCAGGATCGGTGCCGGCACCGAGGTGCGCTCGGGATCCGCCGTCATCGGCACCACCCGCCCCGACTCGACCTACGCGGGTTCGCCCGCCAAACGCACCGGCAAGGCCAAACCCGCCTGGCCCGAGGCCAAACCGGCCGGCGGTGCGCTGGCGACCATCGGCTTCGGCGCCGCCTCGGCCGCGCTAGCGCTCGTGCCGTGGGTCTCGGTCTTGGGTGCGGCTCTGCTCGGGGCCTGGATGCTGCGCGGCGGCGATTCGCTCTCCGGCGACTGGCTGGCGCTGGCCGCGGTCGTACCCGCCGTCGCCCTCGCCTGGTTCCTCACCACCGCCGCGCTGATCGCGGTCACGGTGCGCGCCCTCGGCATCGGCCTGCGCGCCGGGTGGCACCCCGTGCGCAGCCGGATCGGCTGGCAGGTCTGGGCCACCGAGCGCCTGCTCGACGTGGCCCGCGACCTGCTCTTCCCCCTCTACGCATCGCTCTTCACTCCCGTCTGGCTCCGCCTGCTCGGTGCCAAGGTCGGCCGGAACGTCGAGGCGTCGACCGTCCTGCTCGTGCCGAAGATGACGACGATCGCCTCCGGCGCGTTCCTCGCCGACGACACGATGGTGGCCTCCTACGAACTCGGCGGCGGGTGGATGCACGTCGGCCCCGCCAAGATCGGCAAGCGGGCCTTCCTCGGCAACTCCGGCATCGCTGCCGCCGGCCGCCGCGTGCCCAAGCGCGGGCTCGTCGCGGTCCTCTCGGCGACGCCGCCCAAGGCCAAAGCCGGGTCGTCCTGGCTCGGCAGCCCGCCCGTGAGGCTGCGCCGCGTCGAACAGGATCTCGACGAGTCGCGCACGTTCCTGCCGCCGCTGCGTCTCAAGGTCGCCCGCGCCGCGTGGGAGCTCTGCCGCTTCGTCCCGGTCGTGGTGACCGTGGGCATCGCCGCCGGCGTGCTCGCAGGCCTCGACTGGCTCTCCGGCGCGTGGGGGCCAGTGGCGGCCGGCGCGGTCAGCGGGGCGGTCATGCTCGCGGCCGGAGCCGTCGCCGCCGTCGTCTCCATCGTCGCCAAGTGGGTGCTCGTCGGCCCGATCCGCGCGGGCCGACACGCCCTGTGGACGTCGTTCATCTGGCGCAACGAGGTCGTCGACACGTTCGTCGAAATGGTCTGCGCCCCCTGGTTCGCGCGCGCCGCATCCGGCACCCCGGCGCTCGTCTGGTTCCTGCGCGGCCTCGGTGCCCGCATCGGCCACGGTGTCTGGTGCGAGAGCTACTGGCTGCCCGAGGCCGACCTCGTGCGCCTGGGTGACTCCTCGACCGTCAACCGCGGCTGTGTCGTCCAGACACACCTCTTCCACGACCGGGTCATGGCCATCGACTCCGTTGTGCTGGGCCGCGGCGCCACGCTGGGTCCCAACGGCGTGATCCTGCCGGCGGCCTCGATCGGCGACGGCGCCACGGTGGGCCCGGTCTCGCTCGTCATGCGCGGCGAGGACATCATGGGCTCGACCTCATGGATGGGCAACCCGGTCACCCCGTGGCGGCGGCCCGCGTCCGCCGTCATCGTGCGCGACGACGACGGCGCCGGCGAGCCACTCGTGCCCGCGAACACGTAGGGTTGACTCCTATGAGCACGCCGACAGCCCCCGTCTTGCCGGACCCCTACCTGCCCGAGAACGGCAGCGACGGCTACCGGGTCGAGCACTACGATCTCGACCTCGAGTGCAAGCTCGGCGGCAACCACCTCGCGGGCACCGCGACCATCACCGCGACGGCGGCGCGCGCGCTCGCGAAGATCGAGTTCGACCTAGCCGGGCTCAAGGTGCTCAAGACCTCCGTGAACGGCAAGAAGGCCGCCTTCAAGATGCGCGGGGACCGCTTGGTGGTTTCCCCCGCCACTCGTGTACCGGCCGGCGAGCTCTTCACCGCGGCGATCCGCTACGCCGGCAGCCCGGGCCCACGCGACGGGGCCTGGGGCGAGGTCGGCTGGGAAGAGCTCGACGACGGCGTGCTCGTCGCCGGCCAGCCCAACGGGGCGGCCACCTGGTTCCCGTGCAACGACCACCCCAGCCAGAAGGCGACGTACCGGATCGCCGTCGCGACGGACGCCGACTACCGTGCCGTGTGCAACGGCGAGCTCGTCGACCACACGCGCAAGGCGAGCCGAGAGCGCTGGGTGTACGAGGTGCGTGAGCCCATGGCCACCTACCTGGCGACCCTGCAGATCGGCCGCTACGAGCGCTGGGTCATCCCCGCGGACGGCGCCGGCATCGGCGGCCGGCACGCGGCCGCCGTCGTCCTGCCCGCGCAGATCCTGCTGGCGCCGGCCGAGCTGAAGGCGAAAGCGGAGGCCGCGTTCGCCGACCAGCCGCGGATGATCACGACGTTCAGCGAGGCGTTCGGACCGTACCCGTTCGACGCGTACGCGGCGGTCGTGACGGAAGACGAGCTCGAGATCCCGCTCGAGGCCCACGGGCTCTCGATCTTCGGGCGCAACCACCTGGCGCCCGGCTGGGAGCAGCAGCGGCTCATCGCCCACGAGCTCTCCCACCAGTGGTTCGGCAACTCGCTGACCGCCGCGAGGCTGCAGGACATCTGGATGCACGAGGGCTTCGCGTGCTACGCGGAGTGGCTGTGGTCCGAGGCTGCGGGGCAAGGCACGGTCAACGAGCGCGCCCGCGCCGCCTACGCGGGACTGGCGAAGAAGCCGCAGGACGTACGAATCGGCGAGCCCGGGCCGGGGAACATGTTCGACGACCGCGTCTACAAGCGCGGGGCACTGACCGTGCACGCGGTGCGGTTGTGGCTCGGGGACACCGCGTTCTTCGCGATGCTGCGCGCGTGGACGCAGGCGAACCGGCACGGCCACGTCGACTACCCGCGCTTCATCGCGCACGTCGACCAGGCCGCCGGTCACGCGGACGGCGCCGAGGAATTGATGCGCCCGTGGCTGTTCGCCACCGCGCTGCCGCCGTTCCCTCTCAGCCGCGCGTAGGCGCCTGCAGCACGACGGCGGCGCGCAGCTGCGGGAGCGCGGCGCTCTCGGCCTCCGTGCCGGCCACCACGATCTTCACGCCGAGCGTGGACAGGGCCCCGGCCCATTCCCCGACCGTGCCCGGGGCGGGATCGAGCTCGTCGGCGAGCCGCGCGGGCTCGGCTTCGGCCGCGGAGCCCGTATGGCCCGGGCCGGGCACGATCCCGTGTCCACTGGCCTTGCCGCGGGCCTCGATCACGGCCCACCGGCGCGCGGCCTCGCGGGCGCGCAGCTTCTCGGGCAGCAGCCGCAGCGTCTGCTCCTGACGCGCGTCGAAGATCCCGATCCACTCATCGATGGGCGCGCAGACGTCGACGCCGAGCTCCGATTCAGCCGGCCCCGTCCCGACGAGCAGCCACCCGCTCTCCCCCGCGGCGCCGCCCGGGACGTCGCCGCGCGAGTAACTCAGGCTGAGCGCGAGCTTCTCGCCACCGACGGCGGCCTCGGGCCGGCCGTGTGCCGCGCTGCCGCACTTCGGGCACTGCCCGGAGAGGACGACCCGGCCCGGGTCGCTCATGACCTCGCGGACGCCCAGGTGCGCGGCCACGGCGAAACGCACGCCGAGCCGGCCCGCGAGAAAACGACGGCGGGGGACGCCGTCGTCGTACGCCGCGGCGCGCTCGCGTTCGGCGGGTGTGAGCCACGACTCGGGCAGCTGCGCGGCGAACGAGTATGGGACGGCGATGAGCGTGACGGGCGGGTGCGGCACGTGCCTCCTTGGGGTCAACCGGGGTCTTCCCCCGCTTCACCGGCTATTCACGGTGCACCCCTAGTCTTGCACTCATGCGAGAAGATCAGCTGCTCATCGACCCAGCGCTGCACGGCTACACCGTCCTCGACGACGACGATGACGACCCCGTCCTGCTCCGCGCGGACGGCTCTCCCGTTCAGACATGGCGCGAGGACTACCCCTACGACGCGCGGCTGGAGCGGCAGAAGTACGAGACCGAGAAGCGCGCCCTGCAGATCGAGCTGCTGAAGCTCCAGAAGTGGGTCAAGGCGTCCGGGCGGCGGCTCGTGATCGTGTTCGAGGGGCGGGATGCCGCCGGCAAGGGCGGGACCATCAAGCGCTTCGCCGAGCACCTGAACCCGCGGGGCGCGCACGTCGTGGCGCTCGAGAAGCCGACCGAGCGCGAGTCCACGCAGTGGTACTTCCAGCGCTACGTCCAGCACTTCCCGGCGGCCGGGGACATCGTGATGTTCGACCGTTCCTGGTACAACCGGGCGGGCGTCGAGCGCGTCATGGGTTTCTGCACGGAGGCCGAGCACGACCGGTTCATCGCCCACGCCCCGGCCTTCGAGAAGCTGCTCGTCGATGACGGGATCGACCTGGTGAAGTTCTGGTTCTCCGTCTCGCGCGCGGAGCAGCTCACCCGGTTCACGATCCGCCAGATCGACCCGGTGCGGCAGTGGAAGCTCTCCCCCATGGACTTGGCATCGCTGGACAAGTGGGACGCCTACACACGCGCGAAGGAGGAGATGTTCCAGCAGACGGACACGGCGTGGGCACCCTGGACCGTGGTGCGATCGAACGACAAGAAGCGGGCACGGCTGAACGCGATGCGCTACGTGCTCAGCCTCTTCGACTACGCCGGCAAGGACTACGGCCTGGTCGGGTTCCCGGACCCGCTGATCGTCGGCCCGGCGGCCGCCGTCGTCGGCGAGGGCCAGGAGTTCTGAGCCGCTAGGCGGTGTCGGAAATGTCGGCGAGCCTCGCGCCGAAGAGCCGCACGACGTCGTCGGCGGCGACGGTCAAGCCCGCGCCGTGTGCTCCGGCGCCGAGAGAGATCGTGCGTCCGGCGATATTCGCGTCGGCGATAACCTCGAGCGGGCGCAGGGTGCCGAACGGGGTGATCGTGCCGCGCTCGTAGCCGGTGACGCGCTGGGCCTCGTCCGCGTCCGGCATCGAGAGCCGGTTGGTGCCGAGCTCCGCCCGCAGCTTGGGCCAGGAGAACCTGCGGTCGCCGCCGACGAGCACGAGCAGGTGCTCATCGGCGGCGCGGCGCACAACAAGAGTCTTGATCAGGTCGCGGGGTTCGACGCCACGGGCCGCGGCGGCCTCCTCCAGGCTGCCCACGCGGCCGTGCCGGGTGAGCGTGAAGTCGATGCCAGCCGCGCGGGCGGCAGTGACGGCGGGGGTCTCGAGATCGCTCATGGTCCTAGGCTAACCTCCGGCGCCGTCCGTGCTGGCGGCGCGCGCGACGTGCTGGTGCGCTAGCCGGCGCATGGCCGCGATGACCGGTTCGTAGATGGCCGTGCCGAGCACGGAGTACTCGATGGCGGCACCGCGATCAACCGTGGGGACCTCAGCGACGTCGAACTCCGCGATGGCGCGGACGTGCCGCGCATAGACGCGGGCGCGTTCGTCGCTGATCCCGAGCCCGACCGACTCCGCGGCTTCCAACGCGTCCTCGAGCTGCGCCATGGCCGTGGAGCCCGGGTCAATGTTCGTCCCGATCTCGCGCGCGACGCCGGCGGCCCGCGGATAGGGGCCAGACCTGGCCGCGTCGACGGCCGGCGGCAGCGCCGCGATCGCGCGTCCCAGCGAGGCGACAAGGTCGCCCTCCGGCGCGTCGATCAAGGCGACGATGGTGCGCACGCTGGCCAGCGGCAGCCCCGCAGTGTCCCGCAGTGCGCGGATGAGCGCGAGACGCCGCACGTGGTCCTCACCGTAGTCCGACAACTTGGCGCCCACCGGCCGGCCAGCTGGCAGCAGGCCCTCCCGCAAGTAGTACTTCACCGTCGCCAACGGCACGCCCGTCGTCTCAACAAGTTCCGAGATCCTCATCCGCACCCCTTGTCGTAGATACCAGCACTATCTATTGTGGATAGCAGAACTATCCATGGTACTCGCGGTCGCTCTCCCTACGAAAGGCAACACGATGGAACCCGCAACCCTCACACTGGCCGGCATCCTGATGCTGGCCTTGATCACCGTCGAGGCCGGCGGCGCGTTCTTGATCCGCGTCACGACCGGGGGACACCCGACCAACGGCCTCCAGAAGAGCTGGTACCGCGCTGGCCACGCCCATGCCGCCGTCCTGCTCGTCCTCGCCCTCGCCGTCCTGCCCTACACCGACAGCGCCGACCTGCCGACCTGGGCCATGTGGCTGGCCCGATCGGGGATACCCACCGCGGCGATCCTCATGCCCGCCGGTTTCTTCCTCGGCGTTCTGGGCCGGGACCCGGCCAAACCCAACCGCGCGTCCTTCCTGATCCCCGTGGGCGCGGTCATCCTCACGGCCGGACTGCTCGCTGCGGGCATCGGTTCGATCGCCGCCGGCCGGGGCTGACTCGCGGCGTTAAAACCCCGGGGACGGCGAGCTCGTGCTCGCCGCCCCCGGGTGGTGCGGGCCGTCGCCGTACGACGACGTCGTCTTGCCTAGCGCTGCACGGCCCCGTGCCGTTCGGCGGCCAGGGCCACCGCGGCGGCGCGCGACTCGGAGGCCTCGTCCGCCGTCAGGGTGCGATCGGCGGCGCGGAAGCGCAGGCCAAAGGCCAGCGACTTCTTGCCGTCCTCGATGCCGGCGCCCGAGTAGACGTCGAACAGCGCGACCTCCTCGAGCAGCTCGCCGGCGCCCTCGCGCAGCGTCTCGAGCACGTCCGAGGCGACGGTGCCACTGTCGACGACGAGCGCGACGTCCTGGGTCGAGACCGGGAACGTCGAGATCGGCTTGGAGACGACCACGTCCGCCGCGGCGGCCATGATCTCCTCGAGATTCAGCTCGAAAGCGGCGGTCCGCTCGGGCAGGTCCTGCTCGGCGAGCAGCTTCGGGTGCAGCTCGCCGGCGTAGCCGACGACCTCACCCGAGCGCAGGGACAGGACCGCGGTACGTCCCGGGTGGAAGGCCTGGTGCGCCCCCTGGGCGACCTTGAGGTCGACGCCGAGCAGGTCGGCCACGGAGCGCGCCACGTCCAGCGCGTCGGACCATTCCCACGCGCGCGGGGCGTACCCGGCGGCGGCCGGGGCCTCGTGCCCGAGTAGGACGCCGCCGACGTGCCACGGCTGGCCCGGGATGCCGGCGTAGAGCTCCTCCAGCACCTCGTCGGCCGGCTTGGCGCCCAGCGGGGGCAGCACGGGTGAGCCGAGCTGCTCGCCCGGTTCGAAGACCAGCCCCGCCTCGTACAGGGCCAGGTCGCGGAAGCCGCGCCCGTG
Source organism: Kocuria rosea subsp. polaris (assembly GCA_023896275.1). Lineage (GTDB taxonomy): Bacteria > Actinomycetota > Actinomycetes > Actinomycetales > Micrococcaceae > Zhihengliuella > Zhihengliuella polaris_A. Next base: position 22,894 of record MLDA01000024.1, read on the forward strand.
GTTGCGGCGGGCCGCGTCGAGCAGGCCCGGCAGCAGCGAGCGGCGCAGGTAGCCGAACTCGGAGGAGATCGGGTTCGCGAGCTTCACGGCCGCGACCTCCTCGCCCTCACTCGGCGTGCCGAAGCGGTTGTTCTGCGCGGTGGAGACGAACGGGTAGCAGAGCACCTCCGTCAGCCCGGCGTCTGCGAGACCCTGCAGCACCCGGCGGCGCAGCTGCTGGGTGCGGGTGAGGCCGCGGCCCGGGGGCGCGACGGGCAGGGTCGCCGGGATCTGGTCGTAGCCGACCAGCCGGGCGATCTCCTCGACAAGGTCCTCCTTGATGGCCAGGTCCGGACGCCACGTGGGAACGGTGACGCGCAGGCCGCCGCCGTACTCTTCGACGTCCGCGCCGACGCAGGCAAGCGCGGCGAGCTCCTGCTCGCGCGTGTAGTCGACACCGATGAGCCGGGAGGCAAAGCCCGCCGGCAAGTCGATAACGACGGCGGCCGGGTCCTCGCGGACGTCGGTCGCCGTGGGCTCGGCCGTGCCGCCGGCGAGCTCGACGAGCAGGTCGACGGCCCGCTGCGCGGCGACGTCGGCGAGCGCGAAGTCCACGCCGCGCTCGTTGCGCTTCGACGCCTCGGACGGCAGGCGGTGGCGGCGGCGCGTGCGGCCCATGGAGACCGCGTCGAAGTGTGCCGACTCGATGACGACGTCAGCCGTGTCGGCGCCGACCTCGGTCTCGGCGCCACCCATGACGCCGGCGAGACCGATGGCGCCGCGGTCATCGGTGATGAGCAGATCCTCGGTGGAGAGCTCGCGGACCTTCTCATCGAGGGTCGTGAGCTTCTCACCCGGGTTCGCACGGCGCACGACGATCGGGCCACGCAGTTTCGCGGCGTCGTAGAAGTGCAGCGGCTGGCCGAGTTCGAGCATGACGTAGTTGGAGATGTCTACGACGAGCGAAATCGAACGCATGCCGGCCAGGCGCAGGCGCGAGGCCATCCACTGCGGGGTCGGGCGCGTGGCATCGACGCCGCGGACGGTGCGCGCAACGAAGCGGTCGCAGCCCGGCACGCCGTCGAGCGGGGCCTGGTCCTCGAGCCGGACCGGGTAGTCCTCCCCCGTCGGCTCGGCGACGGTGATGCGGGAGACCGGGTCGACGAACTCGGTGCCCGTGGACAGCGCGTACTCGCGGGCGACGCCGCGGATCGAGAAGCAGTAGCCGCGGTCCGGGGTCACGTTGATCTCGGCGGCCTCGTCGCTCAGCCCGAAGAGCTCGAACACGTCGGCGCCGAGTTCGGCGTCCAGGCCGAAGTCGGAGAGCACCATGATGCCCTCGTGATCCTCGCCGAGCCCGAGCTCGCGCACGGAGGCGATCATGCCGGCGGAGACGTGTCCGTAGGTCTTGCGCGGGCTGATGCGGAAATCGCCGGGCAGCACCGCGCCGGGCAGGGTCACGACGACCTTGTCCCCGACCTCGAAGTTGTGGGCGCCGCAGACGATACCCTGCACGCCGGAGGGGTCGATGCCGTCACCGGTCAGGGTCTGCGGCTGCCCCTCGGGCACGACGCGGACCTGGCACCAGTTGATGGTCTTGCCGTTCTTCTGCGGCTCCTTCTCGATCGAGAGGACCTGCCCGACGACGATCGGGCCCGTGAGCTCGTCGGAGGGGCGGTGCACGTCCTCCTCCTCGAGGCCGACCTTCACCAGGTCGGCCATGACGTCTTCGGCCGTAGCGTCGGCCGGTACCTGCGCATACTCGCGCAGCCATGAGAGCGGAATACGCATGTCTTAGATCTCCATCCCGAAGTGCTGGCTGAAGCGAACGTCGCCTTCGATCATGTCGCGCATGTCGTCGACGTCGTTGCGGAACATCAGGGTGCGCTCGACGCCCATGCCGAACGCGAAGCCGGAGTACTCCTCCGGGTCGATGCCGGCGGCGCGCAGCACGTTCGGGTTGATCATGCCGCAGCCTCCCCACTCGATCCAGCTGGGGCCACCCTTGGCGCCCGGGTGCCAGATGTCGAGCTCGGCGCTCGGCTCGGTGAACGGGAAGAAGTTCGGGCGCAGGCGGATCTGGGCCTCGGCCCCGAACATCTGCCGCGCGAAGTGCTCAAGCGTTCCGCGCAGGTCGGCCATGGTCAGGCCCTTGTCGACGGCGAGCCCCTCGAACTGGTGGAACACGGGCGTGTGGGTCGCGTCCAGCTCGTCGGTGCGGAACGTCCGGCCCGGGCACAGCACGTACACGGGCACCTCGCGCTCGAGCATGGAGCGCACCTGAACGGGAGACGTGTGGGTGCGCAGGAGGAGGTGCGCCTCCGCCGGCTCGACGAAGAACGTGTCCTGCATTTCGCGGGCCGGGTGGTCCGGCTTGAAGTTCAGGGCGTCGAAGTTGAACCACTCGGATTCGACCTCGGGGCCTTCGGCAATCTCCCAGCCCATGCCAACGAAGACGTCGGAGACCTTCTCCTGCAGGATCGAGAGGGGGTGGCGGGCGCCGACGCGGCGGCGACGGGGAGCTGCCGTGACGTCGACGGTCTCCTCGACGAGGATGCGGGCGGCTTCCTCTTCCTCGAGCACGGCTGTGCGCGCGGCGAGCGCCTTGTTCACACGGCCACGGGCGGCGCCGACGATCTTGCCGGCGGTCGCCTTCTCGGTCTTGTCGAGCTGCCCGATCTGCCGGTTGGCGAGGGCCAGCGGCGACTTGTCGCTCGTGTGGGCCAGGCGGACGACCTTGAGCTCAGCGAGGTCGCCGGCGGCGGCGAAGGCGGCCAGGGCGGCCTCGACGGCGGCCGATACGGCGACCTCGTCGGTCGGGTGCGGAACGGCCGGGGTCTCCGGCTCGTTCACGCCTAGCTCGGTCTCTGGGGCGTCGGACAGCGCCGACGTTGCGTCAGACATGGGTGGATACGGCCCTTTTCAGTGTGATTCGGGTGCAGTCAATCGGACCCAAGTCTAGTTCAGATCCCCTGCCCGACGTGCATCCCGTGCCCGCTGCGCGCGCGGCAGTTATGCTGGCGGCATGGACTGGGCGGCGATCCGCAGCACGGCGAACTGGGTCAATCTCTCGACCCCGGCCGGCCTCCTGCTCGCCGCGGCGGCCGGGTGCCGGACCGAACCGTTCGCGGGCCGCATGCTGGTCGCGACCGGCTACCGCTGGCGGCTGCCCGCCGCCGGCGCCTTCACGGTCGGCTCCGTCGTCTTCCTGCGGCCGCAGCTCGGCAGCCCCGAGAGGCTTCCAGAGCTCATGGCCCACGAATCGACGCACGCGACGCAGTACGCGCTCTGCCTCGGCCTGCCGTTCCTGCCGCTGTACTTCGCGGCGGCCGGCTGGTCGCTCGCACGCACGGGCGACCCCGCCTCGCGAAACCTCTTCGAGCGACGGGCCGGCCTGGCGCTCGGCGGCTACGTAGAGCGCCCGCCGCGCCCGGTCGCACCACGCATCGCCGCGGCCCTGCGCACCCTCACCGGGGCCGGGGCAGCACTCGGGTCTAGGACTCGACGCCCGCGGTGACGACGTCGTCGTGCCCGCCGCCCGCCTCGGCGGCGCAGCGTGCGACGACGGCGAGCCCGGCCCCGATGCGCGGCACCGTCCACTGCCCCGCAGCCAGCGGGACGTGCACGAAGCCGGCCCGGACAGCGGGAGCTCCGGCGAGCAGGTGCATCAGTTCGTAGAAGACAGCGTTGCACACGTACGTGCCGGCGGTCTGCGAGATCTCGGCCCCCAGCCCGGCCTCCTCGAGCCGGGCCCGCGCGCGCTTGATCGGCAGGCTCGTGAAATAGGCGGCGGGAGCCTCCGCGCGCACGGGGGCGTCGACCGGCTGCCCTCCCGCATTGTCGGGGATCCGCGCGTCCATCAGGTTGATGGCGACTCGCTCGAGCGAGAGGCGGTCGCGGTTCCCGGCCAGCCCTGCGGCGACAACGACGTCGGGGCGGTGCTCCGACAGCGCGGCCGCCAGCGCTCCCCCGGCCGTGCCGGGGCCGCGACCGAACACGCATGGCAACTCGACGGCGACAGCATCCGCACCGGCGTCGCGGAGCTCGCGCGCGGCGAGCCGGGCCGCGTCGATCGAGGGATTCTCGGCGGCGCCGCCGAAGGGTTCAAAGCCTGTCAGGAGGATCATCGGGCCCATCCTAACCTCACCGAGTGATTCGAATTCCGCGGCGGTCTGGACAATCACTTCGAAGCCATGTTCTACTGGATGCGTGAGATGGGAAGCTCAGCTGATCCGGCCCCCGGCCGGACAGCCGGATGCGGGCACCGGCCGGGTGTCCCCCAAGGCCCGTGCTGACGGGGCGGACGTGTCCGCCGCGCCACAGGCCGGTGCCCCGCATCCGCACTCCGCGGAGCCCCTCCTCGACCTGCCGGGGCTGATGCGCTCGGTGCGCACGCCGGAGTTCGACGGCATCATCTTCCACGAGGTCGTCGCCAGGAGCGCACTGAACAAGGTCCCTTCCGGATCCCAGATGCCCTTCTCGTGGACGATCAACCCCTACCGCGGCTGCACCCACGCGTGCGTCTACTGCTTCGCGCGCAAGACCCACACCTACTTGGACTTCGATTACGGCCAGGACTTCGATTCGCAGGTTGTCGTCAAGCGCAACATCACCGAGGTGCTGCGGGCGGAGCTGGGCCGGCCCCGGTGGAAACGCGAGCACGTCGCACTCGGGACCAATACCGATCCGTACCAGCGTGCCGAGGGGCGCTACCGGCTGATGCCGGAGATCATCCGCGCGCTCGCCGACTCCGGCACCCCGTTCTCGATCCTGACGAAGGGCACCCTGCTGGCTCGCGACGCCGACCTCCTGGCCTGGGCCGCCACCCGCGTGCCGGTCGGCGTCGGCCTGTCGATCGCGATGACCAACGACGCGCTCAGCGAGAGCATCGAGCCGGGCACCCCCTCCCCGACGGCCCGGTTCCGCCTGCTCGAGCGGCTCGCCGCCTCCGGTATCGAATGCTCCGTGATGGCCATGCCGATCCTGCCGTGGCTCAGCGACTCCGCGGAGGCGCTGAGCGCGCTCTTCTCGCGAGTGCGCGGCGCGGGGGCAACCAGCCTGACCGCCGGCCCGCTGCACCTGCGCCCGGGGGCGCGGGAGTGGTACATGGCCTGGCTGGCTCGGAACCATCCGCACCTGGTGCCTAGGTACCAGGATCTCTACCGCCGCGGCGCAGTCGCATCCAAGGAGTACCGGCTGTGGCTCGGGCAGCAGGTCGCCGAGCTTCGCCGGTCGCACAGTTTCGAGCCGGATCCGTGGGCGCTGCGACGCCCCGGACACGTCACGCCCGTCGCCCCCGATCCGCACCCGTCGCACAACGTACAGCCGGCCCAGAGCTCCCTCTTCTAGGATGCTGCGGCGCCGGAGACAGCCTCGACGATCGGCAGGTCGGCCGGGATCCATTCGAGCGCGCCGGCCGCCCCGTCGAGGGGCACCCAGCGCAGCAGGTCATGGTCCTCAAGCGGCAGCGGGAATCCGCGGTCGATGCGGGCGAACCACACCCGCATCGCAGCGGCGCCGGCGAGCTTCCAGCCCTGGTGGGTCTGTCCGGGCACCTCCGCCCCGAGGGTGGCCACAACACCCAGTTCCTCGTTGAGCTCCCGCAGTAGTGCCGCCTCGCACGCCTCCCCCGGATCCACCTTGCCCCCAGGGAATTCCCACAGGCGGGCGAACTGGGCGGGCCGGGTACGCCGCGCGGCCAACAGCTGGCGCGGGCGTTCAAGATCATCGACGATCGCGGCACCGACGATCTGAATCAGGCCCCGCTCCGGCGCGCTCACGCCGTGCCCTTCCCGGCCACTCGTTCGACGTCGTCGCGCCCGCCGCGCGGAACGTCCGGTTCCAGGTAGATGACTCGCGCGATCGGGACGGCCGCGCGGATGCGCTCCTCCGCCCCGTCGATGACGGCGGCGATCCCCTCGCCCGTCGCGTCTCGATCGACAGAGATCTTCGCGGCGACGAGCAACTCCTCCGGGCCCAGGTGCAGGGTCTTGAGGTGAATGATGCGGGCCCCATCTGCTGTGATGGCGGCCTCGATCTCGGCGACGTGCTCCTTCGTCGCCGACTCGCCCAGTAAGAGGGAACGGGTCTCGATGGCCAAGACGATCGCGATGACCACGAGCAGCAGTCCGATGCACGCCGTGCCGGCCGCGTCCCACATGCCGTCGCCGGTGAGCAGCGTCAGCACGACGCCGATGAGAGCAAAGGCCAGCCCGAGCAGCGCTCCGAGATCTTCGAGGAGAACAACCGGCAGCTCCGGTGACTTCGCGCGCCGGACGAACTGGACCCAGCTCTTCTTGCCGCGTACGTGGTTCGACTCGACGATGGCCGTGCGAAAGGAGAACGACTCGGCGATGATCGCGCCGACGAGAACAGCCACGGGCACCCACCACCAGCGCCCCTCGATGCCGTGGGGGTCTTGGAACTTGTGCCACGCCTCGTAGAGCGCGAAGAGCCCGCCGACCGTGAAGAGCACAATCGAGACGATGAAGGCGTAGACGTACCGTTCACGGCCGTAGCCGAACGGATGCTCCGGGCTGGCCTGCTTCTTCGCTGCCTTACCACCCGCGAGGAGCAGGACCTGATTGCCGGAATCGGCCACGGAGTGGATGGCCTCGGCCAACATCGCCGACGATTGTGTCAACGCCCAGCCGATAAATTTGAAGACCGCGATGGTGAGGTTCGCAATCAGCGCCGCGACCACCGCTTTGGTTCCGCCGGAAGCTGCCACGATCGTTCCTTTCCCTGGGACCACTACTTATCTGGCGGACACGACAGGCCGCGCCCCGAGTCAGCTTAGTCCGCGAGGGCGGGATTCCGGCGTTGGGCGCGGGCCGACGCGTACAGGCAGACGGTGGCAGCGGTGCCGACGTTGAGCGACTCGGCCACCCCGTACAGCGGCACCGCCACACGCTGGTCCGCAGCCGCGAGCTCCGCCTCATCGAGCCCGGCCGCCTCGTTCCCGAAGAGCCATGCGCTCGGCTGTGCGAGGAGCGGCTGCTCACCTGCCCCGCTGCGGATCCGGTGCGCCGCCGCCGCGTCCTGCAGCTCGTCGAGGTCGGCGTCGCCGTAACCATCGGCGGCAATGATCCCGATGCCCGCAGCCCGCAGACCCTCTACGAGTTCCGCGAAGTCGACCCCGACGGCGAGCGGCAAGTGGAAAATCGACCCCACCGTTGAGCGCACGGCCTTGGGATTAAAGAGGTCGACGCTTCCACTCGTCGTGACGATGGCGTCGGCCCCCGCCGCGTCGGCGGCCCGCAGGATGGTGCCAGCGTTTCCCGGATCCTGGACCCGGCACAACACGGCGACCAGGCGGGGGCGCGCCGCGATGATGTCGGACAGGGAAACGATCGTCTGACGGCACACAGCGATGATCCCCTGCGGGGTCACGGTGTCGGCCATCGCGGCGATCACGGCCGGCTCGGCGAGCCGGACTTCGCAGCCGTCGACCCCGGCGACCAGCTCAGGGTGCCGCTCAGCAGCGGCGGGCCTGGCAAAAATCCACTGCACGACGCCGTCGCGCCCTTGCTGGATTCGTTCGGCGTGCAGACGGATCGCTTCGCGCACCGCCTGAGGGCCTTCCGCGAGGAAGAGACCGGTCTTGTTGCGACCGCTGCGGGTGGCGAGCCTGGCGACGTCCCTGACGCGCTCGGCCCGTGGGTTGGCCATGATCGGCTGATCCGTGGGAGCTTCACTCATGTGCACGACTTTATCCTCGTCTGGATGGGGAGGGCGCGTTGGGGGTTCCGGGTCGGACGCAAAAAGGGGACGGGATCTTTGAGATCCCGTCCCCTGCGCCGCCCTCGAAGAGGGCGAACAGGCGAAAGCCTGTTACTTGATCTGCTGGCGAGCTTCGCCACCGGCCGGCTCGAAGCCGGCGGCCTTGGCGGCCTCGATCGAAGCGAACCACCACTCAGGAGTGGTCTGGTCGTACCAGGTCGAGCCCGGGACGTGGTACTTCTTCGACTGGTTGCCCTTGATGACAAAGCCCTCGGGGGCCTCTTCACCTTCGACAGCCTTGACGGCACCGTCGGCGGCAGGGGCCTCGGCGGTCTTGGCTGCCGGGGCAGCCTTGGCGGCGGCCTTCGGAGCCTTGGCGGCCGGGGCAGCTGCGGCCTTGGCGGCCGGAGCGTTCACGTCGGCCGGCAGCGCGTCCTTGGCGACCTTGACCAGCGTCGCGAAGGCGTTGGCGTCGGAGACGGCCAGCTCGGCGAGCATGCGGCGGTCAACCTCGACCTCAGCGGCCTTCAGGCCCTGGATCAGACGGTTGTAGGTCAGGCCGTTCGCACGGGAGGCAGCGTTGATGCGCTGGATCCACAGGCGACGGAAGTCGCCCTTGCGCTTACGACGGTCGCCGTAGCTGTAGACGAACGAGTGGAGCAGCTGCTCCTTGGCCTTGCGGTAGAGGCGCGAACGCTGACCGCGGTAACCCTTGGCGCGCTCGAGAACGACCCGGCGCTTCTTGTGGGCGTTGACCGCCCGCTTCACACGTGCCACGTGTGTACTCCTTCATGTTGTGTTCCCGTGTCTACGGCGTCGGCCGGCCCGGGAACGGTGTTAATTCGTCAGATCGCTTCAGCGGGAGGCTTAGAGGCCCAGCATCCGCTTGATGGTCTTGACGTCGGCCTTGGCAACCAGCTGGTCGCTCGCCAGACGGCGGGTCAGCCGCGAGGACTTGTGCTCCAGGTAGTGGCGGCGGTTGGCCTGCTGGCGCTTGAGCTTGCCGCTACCGGTGAGCTTGAAGCGCTTCTTGGCGCCACTGTGAGTCTTGAACTTCGGCATGTCCGCCGTTCTCCTTACGTGCTCCCGTACCCATGGGCCGGGGATCTTCTCGGGCATCCGAGGTGGATGCCTCCAGGGTCTGCGCACTCCGTGAGCGGACAGACCGCTCAGAGTGAAACTACTCGTGCATCGTGTCGGAACACGATTGGCCCGGCTGGACTTCCAGCCTGTCAGGCTAGTCTTCGGAGCCCTTGGCCTGCTCGAGCTTCGCCCTCGCCTCGTCGGACAGGTTGTCCGCGAGCGACTGGTTCAGCTCTGCTCCGTTGCCTTCGGTATCGACTCGCTGCTTGTTGCCGCGGGTGCGGGTCTGGTCCTTCTGGGCGCGACGGGCGTCGGCCTTGGCCTCTGCCTTCGTCTTCACCGGACCGATGACCATCACCATGTTGCGGCCGTCGATGCGAGGCGTCGATTCGACGATGCCGACCTCGGCCACGTCCTCCGCGAACTTCTCGAGCAGGCGGATGCCGAGCTCGGGACGCTGCTGCTCACGGCCGCGGAACTGGATGATGGCCTTGACCTTGTCGCCCGCGCCGAGGAATCGGAGCGCGTGACCGGTCTTGGTCTCGTAGTCGTGCGTGTCGATCTTCAGGCGGAAGCGAACTTCCTTGAGAACCGTGTTGGTCTGGTTCTTACGGGACTCGCGCGCCTTGACCGCAGCCTCGTACTTGAACTTGCCGAAGTCCATCAACTTGCACACCGGCGGCTTGGCATTCGGGGCAACCTCTACGAGGTCCAGATCTGCTTCGCCTGCAAGACGCAGGGCATCTTCGGTCGGGACAACGCCGACCTGTTCGCCGTTGGGTCCAACCAACCGCACCTCTGGGACGCGGATTCGCTCGTTAATGCGTGGATCGCTGATGTGTCGCTCCTGCTAGTTCTTGTACGGATCACCACCCGCATACGGAAAAGGCCCCCGTCTGCGAGGCAGGCGAAGGCCAGAAATTCGATGCGGCCCCTGTCGGGGCCTACGGACATACCGCCTGAGCGAATGTCCCCGAATGACCCGGCAGCCTGTATCGGCTACAGCGGGTGGGAGTTTGGCCTCCACTTGCAAGCCTGAATCATACCTGCCGCGCTACGTGTTGGTCACGTTAATTGACACACGTCACGCCGCACCGAATGCATGATTCAAGTCGGTCTGTGACAAGCTTAGCAGTATGAGCACCTCCGAAACCAATCCGGCCGCCGAGTCGCAGCGCTACTCCATGACGGAGGAGACTGCGGTCCGCGACATCGCCGAAGTCCCCGCCGTCGAGGTCATCACGACGGCGGCCGTCCACCTCATGAGCGCCGCCGCCGTAAAGTGCGGCCTTGCCGCCGGCCCTGACGCCGAGGAACTGAAGGATCTGGACGAAGCCCGCAAACTGATCACCGCGCTGGCCGGCCTGATCACGGCCGGCGCCCCGGAGATCGGCAGCCAGCACGCGGCTCCGTTGCGCGATGGCCTGCGTTCCCTGCAGCTCGCCTTCCGTGAGGCGTCGATCATCCAGGACGCTCCGGGCAAGGGCCCTGGCGAGAAGTTCACCGGCCCGGTCTCCTAGCCGCAGCCTCCGACCAAAACTGCGCCCGTGGGGAGTCGCCAACCAGCGGCTCCCCACGGGCTTTTCCTTACCCGGCTAAGCTTCGGAAGCCAACCGCATCTCCAGGGAGTCGACGGCTTCCGCGAACTCCTTGGTCGCGGACAGCGTCTTCTGCAGTCGCCCGACGGCGGCCTGGGCCTGCGCGGGATCGACCTCACGCCCGAACGTGATGGTGAGCCGCAGTTCTGGTCCGTGCCCTCCGCCCGGCACGACGCCGCCGGACCGATCTCGGCACGCGACGCCGCTGCCGGCGGACAACGCCAGCCGGCGCACGAGCGGTTCGCCAACCGAGATCTCCCGGAGCAGCTCGACGAGGGACTCGTCCCGGTAGCTGGGCGTCCAGGAGCGCTGCTGCGCGAGCGCCCACATGGCGGGCCGTCGAACGACGAAGGTCGTCTCCGCCCCGGGGTCGACCACAAGCAACTGCGACTCCTCCTGCACCGCCGACAGGGCAGCGCGAGGGGCGTAGACCGCAACCGGGCGGGCCTCAGGATGCCAATCCTGCAAAGCCGCCACGGAGGTGAAGACCGGCAGGGCGCTGCGTCCGTCGGGTGCCTTGATCGTGACCAGGGCCATGTCGGCTTCCTTGTCCTCCGTGAAGCCGTGCTCGCCGAGGCCGCCTTCGGCCAGTGCAGCAACTACGGGCACGAAGACGCGCGCCGTCGCTAGCGCGGCCACGACATCCTCCTCCGTGCCGCCCTTGCCGCGGAGCCCGTCAAGGGCCGCCGTGAATCCAGCGTCGGCGAGCCCATCGTCCTGGTCGAAATCGTGCAGCGGATTCCCCGCACCCGAGAGGTCGCGCCCTTCCCACGACTGTCCTGCGGAATCCGCCGGGCCACCGGCCCGCTCTAGCGCGGCGGCGATGTGTCCCGGCAAGCTTTTCGCGCCGCCGCCCCCACGGCCGTCGGGGCCCGGTGACGCCGGCTGCGGTCGGTGGGCCGCGTCGTCGTGCGTCATGGATTCCTAGCGGCGGCCGGCGACGTCGAGGGCCTCCGGCAGGGTGAATTTGCCGGCGTAAAGGGCCTTGCCCATGATCGCTCCCTCGACACCGAGCGGCACGAGCTCGCGCAGCGCCCGGAGGTCGTCGAGGCTGGAAATGCCACCGGAGGCGACGACGGGCTTCTCCGTGCGACCGCACAACTCCTTGAGCAGCTCGACGTTGGGACCCCGGAGCGTCCCGTCTTTCGTCACGTCCGTCACGACGTAGCGAGCACACCCGGCGTCCTCGAGACGTGCGAGCACGTCCCAGAGGTTGCCGCCCTCCTTCGTCCACCCGCGCGCGGCGAGGGTCGTGCCACGCACGTCGAGGCCGACGGCGATCTGGTCCCCATGACGCGCAATCACCTCGGCCGTCCACTCCGGGTTCTCCAGAGCAGCCGTACCAAGATTCACGCGGGTGGCCCCGAACTCCAGCGCGCGCTCGAGTGACTCGTTATCGCGAATTCCGCCCGAAAGCTCGACCTTGATCGACATCTCATCGGCCACTCGACGGAGGATCTCCGTGTTCTCTCCCCGGCCGAATGCCGCGTCCAGGTCCACGAGGTGGATCCACTCGGCGCCGGCCTCCTGCCACGCCATCGCCGCTTCGAGCGGGTCGCCGTAGCCGGTTTCGCTGCCCGCCTCGCCCTGGACCAGGCGGACGGCCTGGCCGTCGGCCACGTCGACGGCGGGAAGCAGTTCGAGAATGTCTGTGCTCATGAGAATTCCTTCGGTGGGGAGGGGGTGGACTAGCGCAGCGTCAGCATGTAGGCAGCCAGCAGGGACAGGCCTGCCAGGACCCAGAGAACGACGATCCAGGATTTGTGGGCTTTCTGCCGACGCAGGGAGATGGCACCGCCGACGAGGAGGCCGCCCAGCGCCATGAGGAGTATCGACCACATCAGAGAGTCCCCAGCCAGTTGCGGAGCAGTTGGGCTCCGGCGTCGCCGGATTTCTCTGGGTGGAACTGCACGGCCGAGAGTGGCCCGTTCTCGACGGCGGCGATGAAGGGCTTGCCGTGCGTCGACCAGGTGACCATGGGCGGCTTCATCCGCGGCTGCAGCACCTCGAACTCCCACTTCTGCACCCCGTACGAGTGCACGAAGTAGAAGCGCTCGTCGCGCAGCCCCTCGAAGAGGACGCTGCCCTCGGCAGCGTCAACGGTGTTCCACCCCATGTGCGGGACCACAGGCGCGTCGAGCCGTTCGACAGTGCCGGGCCACTCCCCGATGCCCTGGGTGCGGACGCCGTGCTCGACGCCCGCTTCGAAGAAGACCTGGTGACCGACGCAGATCCCGAGTACGGGCCGTCCGCCCGCGACGCGCCGTCCGATCTGTTGGACCGCGCCGACTTCCTTCAACGCCGCCATAACTGCGGCGAAAGCGCCCACGCCCGGTACAACGAGGCCATCGGCCTCGGCCACCAGCTTGGGGTCGCGCGTCAGCGTGACCTGCGCTCCGACCCGCTCCAGGGCGCGGACGGCTGAGCGGACGTTGCCGGATCCGTAGTCGAGGACGGTGACCATTGGTGCCGCCATCTAGAGCGCGCCCTTCGTGGAGGGGATCTCCCCACCCAGGCGAACGTCGGGTTCGACGGCTTCGCGCAGGGCACGGGCCAGCGCCTTAAACTGCGCCTCCACGATGTGATGGGGGTCCCGTCCACCGAGAACGCGCATGTGCAGGCAGATCTGGGCGTGCAGCGTCAGGGCCTCGAACACGTGACGTGTGAGCGAGCCCGTGAAGTGGCCTCCGATCAGGTGATACTCCTGGCCGGCCGGCTCCCCGTCGTGGACGAGATAGGGGCGGCCAGACACGTCGACGACGGCGTGCGCAAGGGCCTCGTCAAGCGGAACCGTGGCCTGCCCGAACCGTCGGATTCCAGCCTTGTTGCCGAGCGCGACGCGGAGGACCTCGCCGAGCGTGATGGCCACGTCTTCCACAGTGTGGTGGACGTCGATGTGCGTGTCGCCGAAAGCCTCGACGCTGATATCGATCATCGAGTGGCGCGCGAGCGCGGTCAGCATGTGGTCGTAGAACGGCACCGTCGTGTTGATCTTGGCGACTCCGGTGCCGTCGAGGTCGAGTTCGACGGAGACTGAGGACTCGCTGGTCTTCCGTTCCATGCGGGCACGACGACCCGAAAGCAGTTCTGCGGGCATTCTCTGGTCCTTCGACGATGGGGCGGCAGCTTGCGGGCTGCAGGTCTAGTTTAGCGATCCGGCGGCAGCCGATCGCGCGCGGTCCTTATCGCGGGTGCTCAGCGCCCTGCGCGGTCCTGCTCGAGCAAGGCTTCGAGCTCGCGGAGGAACGCTCCGGTCTCCGCCTCGGTTCCGGCCGTGACCCGCAGGTGCCCGGGGATCCCGACGTCCCTGACGAGGATGCCCTTGTCGACAAGGCCCGCCCAGACTGTGGACGGGGACTCGAGCCCGCCGAAGAAAACGAAATTGGAATCACTCGCGGCAGGGGTGAGTCCCATCCTGGTCAGCTCGTTGACGATCCGGTCGCGCTGGATCTTGATCTCCTCCACGTTGGCCAGGAGCGCGCCGACGTGCTTGAGCGCAGCGTTGGCGGTCGCCTGGGTCACGGCCGACAGGTGATACGGCAGGCGGACGAGCCGCAGGGCGGCCGTCACCTCTTCAGCAGCGGCCAAGTAGCCCAAGCGGGCACCTGCCAGAGAGAAGGCCTTACTCATCGTCCGACTCACGATCAGCCGCTCCCGCCCCGGGAGGAGTTCAAGGGCTGACGGCGTTCCCGCGTGGCGGAACTCGGCGTAGGCCTCGTCGACGACCACAATGGCCTGCGATTCTTCACCCGCCTCGTAGACGGCGGTGACGACGTCCTGCCCCAGTGCGGTCCCGGTCGGATTGTTCGGCGAACACAGGAAAACGATATTCGGCCGGTGTCTGCGAACCTGGGCTGCTGCGGACTCAGCGGTCAATTGGAAGTCGCCGGCCCGCTCGCCGGCGATGTACGCCGTGTCCGTGCCGCTGGCGAGCAGCGGATACATCGAGTACGTGGGCGGGAAGCTCAGCAGGCTCCGGCCAGGTCCGCCGAACGCCTGCAGGATCTGCTGAAGGACTTCATTGGATCCATTCGCCGCCCAGACCTGGTCCGCGTTCACACCGTGGCCGAGATACTCGGCAAGGCGGGACCGCAGCTCGACGAACTCTCGATCCGGGTACCGGTTCAGCCGTTTTGCGGCGGCGAAGACCTCGTCCGCAATGGCCCGACTCACCGATTCCGGGAGCGGATGCGTGTTCTCGTTGACGTTCAGTTGTATGGGGACATCCAGCTGGGGCGCACCGTACGGTTGCAGGCCCCGCAGGTTCTCCCGCAGTGGGAGCTTCGACAGTCTCTCTAGAACATCACTCACCGATCCAGCTTAGTTCTGATGGTGCCCGAGTTCAGAATGCCGGACCGACAGGAGTCTTAAAATGACCGCGATCAATCATCAACCGACAGGGACGAAGACCTCTTGCCCGACCTCGACAGCGTGGTTCTCGAGCCCGTTCAGTTCCACGATCTCGGAGATCACGATGCGCGGGTCGCGAGCCGGAGCGAACTCCTGCGCCAGGCCCCAGAGGCTGTCGCCGCTCAACACCGTCACCGCCTCCACCTCGGGCGCGGCCACGTCCAAGCTGCCGGCCGCGTTGGCGGGCGAGTTCAAAAGACCTACGAGCAGGACGAGCAGCGCCGCGCCCAGCATCAGCGGAAGCCCGATGAGGACGAAACGCCCGCGCTGCGTCAGACGCAGCTTTCCCGGACGGGACGGGGGCGCGGGCATCTGGGCCGTCGAGGCGAAGGAGGGGTCTGGCGCGAGTGAGATATGTGCCAAGGTCTTGCCTTTCTTTCTCGTACAATGGTTCCCGTCCCGCAAGCAATGCCGGATGAAACCTCGAATTCGAAGCTCCGCATCACGGTCCAAGATCGAACTAGAACAGGACTTCGAAGCTTGCATGTCCATGTCTAGCATCCTTGAGCGATGCTTGTCGAGACACCTTCGAATAAATCTTTGAACATGGCCGGAGAATCGTCTATGGTTGAAGCAGGTGGTTCGTAGGAATCACTGCACCATCCGGCACCCGCATTTTGGGTGCGTGTCAGCCGGGGGTGTCCGAACGGGTAGCAAGGATGTGTGGCCATGGCCTCGAGTGAGTCCCCCAAACCGCGCCGCCAGCGCAAGAGTCTGACGCTGCGCCAGCGCAAGATCCTGGAAATGATCCAGCGGTCGATCGCCGCTCACGGCTACCCGCCGTCGATGCGGGAGATCGGCGACACCGTCGGGCTTGCGAGCCTTTCGAGCGTGACGCATCAGCTCATTCAGCTCGAGAAGCTCGGTTACATTCGCCGTGACCCCCGCCGCCCACGAGCAATGGAGATCCTCAAGCCGCTGACGCTGTCGGACGAGAATGCCCACTCGGCGACGGACGACATGAAAACGGTGAGCGGCCGGCCAGTCGCCGAGCTCACGAGCGCCGCAGACACCGCGATGGTTCCGCTCGTCGGTCGCATAGCTGCAGGGGGCCCAATTCTTGCGGACCAGACCGTCGAAGACATGATGCCGCTCCCCCGCCAGCTGGTCGGTCAGGGTGAACTCTTCATGCTCAAGGTCAGCGGCGATTCCATGGTCGAGGCCGCCATCTGCGACGGCGACTTCGTCGTCGTCCGCCAACAGAGCGACGCTGAAAACGGCGACATCGTCGCGGCACTCCTCGACGACGAGGCGACCGTGAAGACGTTCCGTCAGCGGGACGGGCACACCTGGCTGCTGCCGCAGAACCGACAGTACGAGCCCATTCTCGGCGACTCGGCCACCGTCATGGGCAAGGTTGTCTCGGTGATGCGTTCAATCTAGAGTCAGCCTCGGCCGCACAAGAGGAGGGTGCCTACCCCACGGGGTAGGCGCCCTCCTCTTGTCGTGGCGGATTAGTTGTGCTCAGCGAGGCGCTTGAGCGCCCCGGTGACCGTCGTCTTGTCGACGGTGGGCCACATTGCCGGCAAGGAGGCCCGCAAGAATCCGCCGTAACGCTCCGTTGCGAGTCGCGAGTCCAGAATGGCGACGACACCGCGGTCCGTCGTGGACCGCACCAGCCGTCCCGCACCCTGCGCGAGTCGCACGGCAGCGTGACTGGCCGCCACTGACATGAAACCATTGCCCCCACGCTGGGCCACGTCCCGGCTGCGCGCCGTCGACAGCGGATCGTCGGGCCGCGGAAAGGGGATGCGGTCGATGATCACCAGCCGGCAGGAAGGACCCGGAACATCCACGCCTTGCCAGAGGGTCATCGTGCCGAAGAGGCACGTGTCCGGTTCCGCTGAGAACTGTTCGACCAACGCGCTCATGCCTGACTCGCCTTGGCAGAGGATCGTCTCGTTCAGCCGTGGCCGCAGGGCCTCGGCGGCGTCTTCGGCGGCTCGCTTCGAGGAGAACAGCACTAGGGCGCCACCGCCGGAGGCATGGATCAGGTCGGCGATCTCGTCGAGTGCCTCAGCAGAGACCTGCCTGCCCGGCTTGGGCAAGTGCTTGGCGACGTAGAGCATGCCCTGCTTTGGGTAGTCGAACGGGCTGCCGACATCGATTCCCTCCCAAGACGGTGCGCCGTCGCCGAGCAGACCGAGGTCTCCGGCCACATGCTCGAACGCGGCTCCGATGGCGAGGGTCGCCGAAGTCAGCACGACCGTCCGCCCGTCGAAGAGGCCTTCGCGGAGTTTGCCCGCGACGGAGAGGGGCGCGACGTACAGCGTGGCCGGGGTCGAGTCATCCGGTTGTACGTAGCCCTGACCCGGCACGAAGCTGCCCTGACGGGACGCCCAGACGACTTCACGCTGGTCGGCCGACTCCTGGAGCCGGTCCCCCATCTCCACGAGGTAGGACAGCTGGGAGCGTGCCATCTGGCGCGCCCCGTCAACGGGCTCGTTGGGCTCCGGCTTCGAGTCGGACATCGCCACCCGCGCCGCGTCCGCGACCTCCCCGACAGCTACCGCCTGCGCCTCGTTCAGCCCCTTGGGCATGAGCCCGGCTGGTACCCCGGTGAGCGCTTTGTCGAGCGCTTTTGCGGCCTGGGTGAGCTGGTCGACGTTAACGCGGCAGTGCTTGCGCGCGGCGCTGGCCGCGGTCATGACCATGCTGCCCGAAAGGTCCCGCGTCACCGATCCGGTCACCCGGTCCTGAAGTTCGTGCGCCTCATCGATGATGACCGTGTCGAAGTCCGGCAAGACCGCGAGCCCCTCAAACGCCGAGACGGCAAGCATGGCGTGGTTGGTGATGACGACGTCGGACTCGGCGGCCCGCGCGCGCGCCATCTCGCTGAAGCACTCTTCGGCCATCGGACATTTCTGGGCCCCGAGGCAGTCGCGGGCACTGACGGAGACCTGGCGCCACGCCAGGTCGCTAACCCCGGGGCGCAGATCGTCGCGGTCACCCGTCTGGGTCTCCTCGGCCCACTCACGAACGCGAACGACGTCCCGCCCCAGGGGGGACGTTGGCCCTGACGCCTGCTGCCGCGAGGCGCCGTCCTCCGTGAGCGAGAACAGCGCCCCCTCGTCGTCGTCCGGGTAGCCGCCCCCGAGCTTGTACTTACACACGTAGTTGCCGCGGCCTTTGGCGATCGCCACGTCCATCGGTCGTGGGAGCTCGTCGGCCAGATGCTTCAGGAGGCGGGGCACATCGCGGCTGACGATCTGTGACTGCAGGGCTAGGGTCGCGGTGGAGACGACAACGGGCTTGTCGGAATTCACCGCGTGGGCCAACGCGGGAATCAGGTAGGCAAGTGACTTACCGGTGCCCGTCCCGGCCTGCACCAGCAAGTGGCGTCCGGTACCAAGCGATTCGGCAACGTGCTTGGCCATCTCCTGCTGCCCGGTCCGGCTGGTCCCGCCCATGCGTTTCACGGCCGTATCGAGCAGGTCGAGGACCTCCCTGACCTCAGGCATCCTGCGGTGTCTCGTCGTCGCCCTCCACCCGGAACTCCTCGAGTTCCGGGCTCAGGGACTCGCGCACCTTCACACGCATGCGCGTACCGTTCGCGACGTGCTCGGTCATGAGAATCTCAGCGTCATTTCCGTGCAACCGGCTGACGACGTCCCCGCGCTGGTAGGGCACGAGGATGTCCATGAGCACGTCAGGGCGCGGGATGGCGGCAGAGACCAGATCCACCAGCTCAGCGATCCCGTCCCCAGTGCGCGCGGAAACGACGGCAGTGCGGGGCTCACGCTGGCGCAAGCGTTCGATGACGAATGGATCCGCGGCGTCAGCCTTGTTCAGGACGATGATCTCCGGGATATCCGTCGCATCGACGTCTCGCAGGACCTCGCGCACGGCGCGGATCTGCCCCTCCGGGTCGGGGTGAGAAACATCGACCACGTGCAGGATCAGATCGGCGTCGGCCACTTCCTCGAGGGTAGACCTAAACGCCTCGACCAGCTGCGTGGGCAGCGAGCGCACAAAGCCGACCGTGTCAGCGATCGTGAACCCGACGCCATCGGGCGTCTCCGCCTTGCGAATCGTCGGGTCCAGCGTCGCAAACAGTGCGTTCTCGACAAGCACGCCGGCGTTCGTCAGGCGGTTCAGCAACGAGGACTTGCCCGCGTTCGTGTAACCAGCGATAGCGACGGACGGGACCGTGTTGCGCTTTCGGTTTGCTCGCTTCGCCTCACGCGCCGGTTTCATGGCCGCAATCTCGCGCCGCAGCTTCGACATGCGGCTGCGGATGCGACGGCGGTCCAGCTCGATCTTCGTCTCGCCCGGTCCGCGCGAACCGATGCCGCCGCCGGCGGCGCCAACGCGCCCACCGGCCTGACGCGACAGGGATTCACCCCAGCCGCGCAAGCGCGGCATCAGGTACTCGAGCTGAGCCAGTTCGACCTGCGCCTTACCCTCGCGGCTCTTGGCGTGTTGGGCGAAGATGTCGAGGATCAGCGCCGTGCGGTCGATGACCTTGACCTTGACGATGTCCTCCAGGGCGCGTCGCTGCGACGGAGCCAGTTCGGAGTCCACCACGACCGTGTCCGCGCCGGTTGCCGCGACGATGTCGCGCAGCTCTTCTGCCTTGCCGGAGCCCAGGAACGTGCCGGGGTCCGGCTTGAGCCGGCGCTGGATCAGTCCGTCGAGAACCTCGGAACCGGCGGTCTCCGCCAGAGCGGCCAACTCGCGCAGGGAATTCTCTGCGTCCTCGGCCGTGCCCTCGCTCCAGATTCCGGCGAGAACTACGCGCTCGAGTCGCAGCTGGCGGTACTCGACCTCGGTGACGTCCTCGAGCTCTGTCGACAGGCCGGAGACTCGTCGCAGTGCACGGCGGTCCGCGAGGTCCTGCTGCTCGCCGTCGTACGCACCGTGCTCGGTCCCGTCGGAGAGTTCACGGGCCCGCCCCGTAATGGGCCGTTCGGAATCCTCTGCGGGCGACTTACCGCCTGCCACGTCCGCGGCGAGGATCCGTTCGATCACGGACTGGATCTCGGCGTCGGCCGCCTGCGCTGCCGACGTCGTCTCCTCGTCGCGAGAAGAATCGTCACCGGAGTGGTTTGTATGATGCTGGGTCATAGTTCCTTTGCAAAGACTGGTGCCTTAAGGATAGTCGCCCGCGCCCTTCTTTTGGGATGGCAGCGCGTGGCTCCGTTCCGCTCGGCGCGAGCGGACGGCCACGAATGGCGAGAACGAAAGGCGGGATGACTCGACGACGTGACGTCGTCAGGGGTGTGGCTATCGCGGCTCTGCGGGCCCGAGCGGCCTCAACCGCAGGCAGCAGCGCGCTCGGAGGCGCCGTTTCAGCGCGCGGCGCCCTGGGCGCAATCAGAGAAGAATGAGAGTCATAGGGAAAACTCTATCACTCTCGTGATTCGCGCTGTTCGCGGCCAGCGATTAAGGTTCTTGCATGGGTTCAGAGCATTACTTCAGCGCACAGCCGGCAACTCCGGAACAGCGCAGGACCATCACGGTCGAGCTCGCGGGCTCTGAGCGCCGGGTCGAAACGGCCGGAGGGATCTTCAGCCCCGACGGCCTCGACAAGGGCACCGCGGTGCTGCTCGCCGGCGTCCCCGCCCCGTCACCTTCGGGACACCTACTCGACCTCGGCTGCGGTTGGGGGCCCCTCGCCCTGACCTTGGGTCTGGCCTCGCCCGACGCCACAGTGCACGCCGTGGATGTGAATGAACGCTCGATCGCTCTGACCCGGGACAACGCGGCGACCCTGGGGCTGACGAATGTCGTCGCGGGCCGCCCGGAAACAATTGCCGCCGACGTCGAGTTTGACACCATCTGGTCCAACCCACCGATCCGCATCGGCAAACAGGCCCTGCACGAGCTACTGCTGACTTGGCTGCCCCGGCTTGCCCCCGGCGGAACCGCTTGGCTCGTCGTCCAGAAGAACCTCGGCGCGGACTCGCTGCTGACCTGGCTCAACCGCGAGCTCCCGGATGATCTCACGACCGTTCGCGACTCCACTGCCAAGTCATTCCGCGTCCTGAAAGTCGGCCGCGCCGGCTAACCGATTCGTCCGTGGGCGACGATCACCGCCGGGCCCGAGAGCTCGACGTGCTCGACGCCGTCGCCCCGAACGCTGAAGCGAACGCGGACGACCCCGCCAGGTACCTCGACGTCCCAGGCATCAGCTGCCACGCCCCCGGCCCAGTGTCTGGTCGCGATGACCGCGGCGCACGCTCCCGTGCCGCAGGACCGGGTCTCGCCCACCCCGCGTTCGTGCACGCGCATTGCGATGCGCCCGATGCCACCCTCCACGAGTGGCTCGGCGGGCACCACGTACTCGACGTTCGTCCCGTTCGCCGGCTCCGGATCCACCGCCGGCACGGTATGCAGCTCGGCCGCCGCCAGCTCCTGGCGCTGCTGGAGCGCGACCACCGTATGCGGGTTACCCATGTCCACGCTCAGGGCGGGCCGGGCCGCATCGATACCGGGGGTCTCGACGAGGGAGTCGAGCGCCCGTTCCTCGGCTTGGTCTGCGAAGGTGAAGCGCCACGTTCCCATGTCGACGGCGTAGCCGTTCTCGGAGACGGTGACCCGTTTGAGCCCCCCGCGGGTACCGATGGCGAGGCTCTCCCCCGCGCCGAGGGCGACGAGCCCCTGGTCGATGAGGAAGTGGACGAACACGCGGACCCCGTTGCCGCACATCTCCGCGATGGAGCCGTCGCCGTTGCGGTAGTCCATAAACCACTCGGCCTCCGGGTGGGCGGCGTGCAGATCTTCGGCACCGTCGACGTCGCGCGTGCGCACGGCGCGGATCAGGCCATCGCCGCCGATCCCGTGGTGGCGATCGCACAGCGCGGCGACCTGCTCGGCTGAGATCTCGTACTCGCCCTCGGGGTCGGCAATCAGAACGAAGTCGTTCCCTGTCCCGTGTCCTTTGGCGAACGGAACGGCGAGGAGGGTGGTGAAGGCGTCCGCTGGGTGAGTGGTCATGATCTAACCCTAACCGTGGGGCCGTTGGATTTGTTCCGTCACGCGCGTCCGGCCATACTCCGCACGACGACGGCACCCGCCTGGGCCCCGAGCTCGGTATCCAGCGCGTCGAGCCACGTCACCCGGGGATCCGCCCCGAACCACGTGATCTGGCGGCGGGCGAATTTCCGTGTCGCGACGACCGTGCGTTCGACCGCCGCGGGCTCGTCGCAGTGGCCATCGAGCACGTCGAGGTACTCGCGGTAGCCGATCGCCCGTGATGCGGTCCGCCCCTCGCGCAGCCCTTCGTCCGCGAGCCGGCGCACCTCGGCGAGCAGGCCGTCCTCCGACATCTTCGCGACGCGTGCACGCAGGCGCTCGTGCAGGCGGCTGCGCTCCATATTCAGGCCGATCTGAACCGCGTCGGTGACGTACTCGCGGCGCGGCATGAAGGAGCTGAAGGGCCGTCCGGTCAGCTCGAAGACCTCCAGTGCGCGAACGATGCGGCGCGCGTCGCCGAGACGTTCCGCCGAGGCCGGGTCGACCTGCGCCAACCGGGACTTGAGCGGATCGAGCCCGCTGGCAGCCTCGAGCTCGAGCCGAGCCCGCACTGCGACGTCGGTGGGGGGAAACTCAAGCCGATCGAGGGCCGCCCGGACGTAGAGCCCCGATCCCCCGACCAGAATGGGCAGCCGTCCACGCCCCCGGATCTCGTCGACGGCGTCGCGGGCTTGCTGCTGGAACGACGCTACGGCGGCCTCCTGGCGCACATCAAGGATGTCGAGCAGGTGGTGCGGCACGCCGCGGCGCTCCGCGAGCGGCATCTTGGCGGTGCCGATGTCCATTCCCCGGTAGAACTGCAGGGCGTCGGCGTTGATGACCTCCCCGTCGAACCGCTCCGCAAGCGCTACGGCGAGGTCCGATTTGCCGGTCCCCGTCGGACCGACGACAGCGATCACGGGCAACTGCCCGCCCGGCCCGGGGCGTAGAGTCACGGCGCTAGGACCGCACACCGATGGACGGCATGCCCAAGCTGACTCCCTTGCCGCCGGCCGCCGCCGGCTGGGCGGGCACACCACAGGACTCCGCCTGCGAGCGGTCCCACGCGTCACCGGCGCGCGTCCGGCGCAGGGCGTAGGAGTCGACGCCGGCAGGGTCTGCCAGCAGGTGGAACGGGGCCGCCGCGGTCACCGGCACGGTGACAACGTCGCCCGGTCGGGGCGCCTGGCCGCCGTCCGGGACGGAGAAGTGCACGAGCCGCTGGTCCTCGGCCCGCCCCGAGAGCCGGCCGGTTTCTTCGGACTTGCGTCCTGACCCGGCCGTCACCATGACTTGCACCTTGCGTCCGACCTGCTTGAGGTTTTCCTCCGCGCTGATCCGATCCTGCAGGGCGACAAGCCGCTCGTAGCGCTCCTGCACCACCGCCTTGGGCAGCTGGTCGGCCAGTTCGGCCGCGGGCGTGCCCGGACGCTTGGAGTACTGGAAGGTGAAGGCGCTGGAGAAGCGCGAGGCCTCGACGACGTCAAGCGTGGCCTGGAAGTCTTCCTCGGTCTCCCCGGGGAAGCCGACGATGATGTCCGTCGTGATGGCTGCATGCGGGATCCGCTCGCGGACCTTGTCGAGGATACCGAGGAACTTCTTGGAGCGGTAGGACCGGCGCATGTCCTTGAGCACCTTGTCGGAGCCGGACTGCAGCGGCATGTGCAGCTGCGGCATGGCGTTGGGAGTCTCCGCCATCGCATCGATGACGTCGTCGGTGAATGCAGCGGGGTGCGGGCTGGTGAACCGGACACGTTCGAGCCCTTCGATCTCGCCGCACGCCCGCAACAGCTTCCCGAAGGCGAACCGGTCCCCGAACTCGACACCGTAGGAGTTCACGTTCTGCCCAAGCAGCGTCACCTCGATCGCTCCGTCGTCGACGAGCGCCTGCACCTCGGCCAGGATGTCGCCGGGGCGACGGTCGCGCTCCTTGCCGCGCAGGGCCGGGACGATGCAGAACGTGCACGTGTTGTTGCAGCCAACCGAGATGGAGACCCATCCGGCGTACACGTTGTCCCGCTTCGTCGGAAGAGTCGACGGGAACACGTCGAGAGACTCAAGGATCTCGAGCTGGGCTTCGTTGTTGTGCCGGGCCCGTTCGAGCAGCGTTGGCAGCGAGCCGACGTTGTGGGTGCCGAAGACGACGTCGACCCAGGGCGCCTTCGCGAGGATCGTCTCACGGTCCTTTTGGGCGAGGCAGCCGCCGACCGCGATCTGCATGTCCGGGCGCTTTTCCTTGATGGGGGCCAGGATCCCGAGGTTTCCGTAGAGCTTGTTGTCCGCGTTCTCGCGCACAGCGCACGTGTTGAAGACGACCACGTCCGCCGTGCTCGTCTCGGGCCCCGCCTTGGTCAGGCCGGCCTCTTCGAGCAGTCCGGAGAGCCGCTCGGAGTCGTGCACGTTCATCTGGCAGCCGAACGTGCGCACCTCATAGGTACGGTCGTCGGCTGGGGGCGCTGGCTGAGGCTGGGGGGTTGTCAAACTCACCTCCCTAGGGTACCGAATCAGGGCAAATCGCCGTCCCCGCCGGGGCCAGGCTCACCCCTCGCGGGCCTCGCGGATGGCCTCGTTGACGACGCCGAAAGCGATGCCTCCGCCATAGCCCTTCCGTGCGAGCATCGAGACCAGACGCCGGATGACTTTGTCGCGCTGGATCCGGTCGTTCAAGTCCGCCGAACTCTGGTTGCGCAACTTCTTGTCGACCAGTTCGCGGGCGGCTCGGCGCTCGTCGTCCTCCGTAACCTGTTCAAGGGCCTCCCCGATGAACTCGTCATCGATACCCTTCTGAATTAGCTCGCGACGCAGCGCCGAAGCGGCCAGGCGTCTGGTCCCGGCCCGGCTCCTGACCCACATGAGCGCGAATTCGCGATCATTGATCAGGCCGAGTTCCTCGAAGCGATCCAAGACCTGTCCGGCAACATCATCGGGAATCTCCCGTTCCGCGAGCTTGTCAGCGAGTTGCTGACGGCTCTTGGCCGAACCGGTGAGCTGGCGCAGGATGATGGCGCGGGACTCCTCCTCGGGG
>MLDA01000025.1 GCA_023896275.1 Kocuria rosea subsp. polaris
GGGTGAGGCGCTGCAGCAACTCGATCTCGTTCCGGCACCCCAACCGGGCTGAGAGCCGGTCCTCACCCAAGGACTTCTCCGACCGCAGTGCGACCTCGCCGGCGTTACGGATTCGAAGGGCGTCCAGGTGGCGGCCGGCGGCCTCCAAGGTCCTTGTGGCTTCGATCAGCGCCTCATCATCCTGGACGGCCAGCTCATCGGGTGCGCCTCCGAGCGCCGCGATCACGACGCGACCCCGGTCCGCCGGTGAGAGACAGGCGTACGTTTCGGGGTTCAACAGGAGGTCCGCTTCCATGAACCAATCGTAGTACAGGACTTCGAATAATGAAAGAGTTTTTGAACCCTTTTAGAACAAGAACTGCGGCCAGCGACGGCGGCGAGAGGGCGTTTCTGGCGGATATCGCAGCATCGCGCATTCTCCGGCGGCGGAACCTCTAAAGTGGTGGCATGCTCATCGACCTGCATACCCACTCGAGGGTCTCCGACGGCACCGAGTCGCCGCGAGCGCTCATGCGCTCGGCCGCGCAAGCCGGCGTCGACGTCGTCGCACTGACGGATCACGACCAGACGGCCGGGTGGGCGGAGGCAGCCGAGGCGGCGGTGGACTACGGCGTGGGATTCGTGCCGGGCATGGAGATCTCCTGCAAGACCTCCACGGGGATCAGCGTGCACCTGCTCAGCTACCTGCACGACCCGAAGCACCCGGGGCTGCTGGCCGAGGTCGACCGGGCGCGGGACTCGCGGGTGCTGCGGGCTCGGCGGATGGTCGAGCTGCTCGGCGAGGATTTCCCGATCACCTGGGAGCTCGTCCAGGAGCACACCGCGGACGGGGCGACGATGGGCCGCCCGCACATCGCCGACGCACTCGTCGCTGCGGGCGTCGTGTCGACGCGGACCGAGGCGTTCGAATCGGTGCTGACGCCGCGCTCGCGCTACTACGTGGGCCACTTCGCCATCGACCCCGCGCAGGCGGTGCGGCTCGTGCGCGCGGCCGGGGGAGTGCCCGTGTTCGCCCACCCCGTCGCCTCGGCGCGCGGGCGAGTGGTCGGTGACGAGGTGTTCGAGGAGATGATCGCCGCAGGGCTGATGGGCCTGGAGATCGAGCACCGAGACAATCCAGAGCACGGCCGCCACAAGCTGCGCCGGATCGCCGCCGAGCACGGCCTGATTGTGACCGGCTCGAGCGACTACCACGGCGCCGGCAAACCCAACCGGCTCGGCGAGAACTCGACCAGCGTCGAAGCCCTCGGCCTTATCCTTGCGGCCGGCAGCGGGTCCGCCCCGGTGGGCGTCGACCTTAGCTAGCGGGGCTTCTTGACGCCAGGTACGACGACGGCGGCGTCGCCGAAGCGCGCCCGCATCACCTTCACTGCTTCGCGGTTCGCGTCCACGCAGACGAATCGGCGGCCGAGCTCGAGCGCCGCGGCACCCGTCGTGCCGGAACCCGCGAAGAAGTCCAGCACCCAGTCGCCAGGGCGCGAACTGGCGGCGATGATCCGCCGCAGCACGCCGAGTGGTTTCTGCGTCGGGTAACCCGTCTTCTCCTTGCCCGTGGGGGAGACGATCGTGTGCCACCAGACGTCGGTCGGCAGTTTGCCCAGCGCGGCCTTCTCCGCCGTGACGAGGCCGGGCGCCATGTAGGGCTCGCGGTCGACCTCGGCCGAGTCGAAGTGGTACTTCTGCGGGTCCTTCACGTACACCAGGATCGTGTCGTGCTTGGACGGCCACCGGGTTTTGGCGCGACCGCCGAAGTCGTACGCCCAGATGATCTCGTTAAGGAAGTTCTCCCGGCCGAAGATCGCATCCAGCATGACCTTCGCGTAGTGCACCTCGCGGTAGTCCAGATGCACGTAGAGCGTGCCGTCGTCGGCGAGCAGGCGCCAGGCCTCGCGCAGTCGCGGCTCCAGGAAGCCCCAGTAGTCGTCGAACGCGTCGTCGTAGCTGCGCAGAGCCCCGCGCAGGGTCGAATAGGAGACACCCTTGAATCCGACGCGGTCGCCCTCGCCCTCCACGGCGCGCACGCTCGTCGTCGACTGCCGCGCCTGCTTGCGGCCCGTGTTGAACGGTGGGTCGACGTAGATCAGCGTGAACGATCCGTCGGGAAGGCGCGGGAGCACCTCGGAGTTGTCGGCGTGGACCACCAGGTTCTCGCTGTCGGTAGTCCACGCCGGCTTGATTCGGCCCATGCCTACTGTTCGTCGCGGTTGTTCACGACTTCGCCGTTGCGGCGGCGGGTCCGCGGACGACGACGGCGCGGCCGTTCGCTGCCTGCCTCCACCGGCGGAGTGTCCGCCTCTTCGGCACGCTGGCCGCGGCCCTCGCCGGTGCTCTCCTTGTTCGGGCGGTCGGCGCGGCCGTGGCTGTGGCCGTGGCGACGCTCGCCCTCCTTGGAGCGGCCGCGCGAGCGCTGCGGGCGCGAGTCCGAGCGCTGCTTGCCGCCGGTCTCGCCGAGGTCCTCGACCTTCTCGCCCTTGAGCCCCTCGAGCTGACGCTTGTTGCGCGGCAGGCGGCCCTTCGTGCCCGCCGGGATGTTCAGCTCCTCGTAGAGGTGCGGCGACGAGGAGTACGTCTCGACCGGTTCGCCCTGATCGAGGCCCAGGGCCTTGTTGATCAGGCCCCAGCGGGGGATGTCCTCCCAGTCGACGAGCGTCACGGCGGTGCCCTTGTTGCCGGCGCGGCCCGTGCGGCCCACGCGGTGCAGGTAGGTCTTCTCGTCCTCCGGGCACTGCAGGTTGATGACGTGCGTGACGTCGTCGACGTCGATGCCGCGGGCGGCGACGTCGGTCGCGACGAGCACGTCGATCTTCTCGTTGCGGAAGGCGCGCAGCGCCTGCTCACGGGCGCCCTGGCCGAGGTCGCCGTGCAGCGCGCCGGCGGAGAAGCCGCGATCGGTGAGTTCCTCGGAGAGCTTCGCGGCGGCACGCTTGGTGCGCGAGAAGATGATGGAGCGGCCGCGGCCCTCAGACTGCAGGATGCGGGCGACGACCTCAACCTTGTCCAACGGGTGCGCACGGTAGACGACCTGGCGGATGTCCTTCTTGGTGATGCCCTCGTCCAGCGGGTCGTGGGCGCGGATGTGCGTCGGCTGCGACATGAAGCGGCGGGCCATCGCAATGACCGGGCCCGGCATCGTCGCGGAGAACAGCATCGTCTGGCGGACCTCGGGCACGGCGGCCAGGATCCGCTCGACGTCCGGCAGGAAGCCGAGGTCCAGCATTTCGTCGGCCTCGTCGAGGACCACGATCCGGATGCTCTTCAGGTTCAGGTGCTTCTGCTTGTAGAGGTCCAGCAGGCGGCCCGGGGTGCCGACGACGATCTCGACGCCGGCCGCGAGCTGATCGATCTGCGGCTCATAGGCGCGACCGCCGTAGATCGTGGCGATGCGCGCGTTGCTGCGCTTGGCCGCCGTCGTCATGTCCGCTGCCACCTGGACGGCGAGCTCGCGGGTCGGCGCGACGATCAGGGCCTGCGGGGCGCCCGGCGTCGGCAGGTCCTCGAAGCCGGCGTCGCCGGGTCCGACGACGCGCTGCAGTGCCGGGATGCCGAAGCCGAGGGTCTTGCCCGTGCCGGTCTTGGCCTGCCCGATGATGTCGTGGCCGTTCAGGGCCACCGGCAGCGTCATGGCCTGGATGGGGAAGGGGGTGAGGATGTTCTTGTCCGCCAGGGAGGCGACGATATCGCCGCGGACGCCGAAGTCCCCGAAGGTCTCTGTTGGTTCGACCGGTTCTGCGATCTTGACGGTCTCTTCAGTGTTGCCAGTATTGATGGTCAATGAATTCTCATTCGGTTAGGCGCTCGCGGTGGCTCCTCGTTTTGGGAGGCATCGAGCGCGTCCAGCGGAGCCGATCGCGGTCTTCTCACATCACGCCGAAGTGCGTTGCTGACGATGTCGTTCCCCTGCTGAAGCGGGGAGCCGCTGGTCGTGCATGGGCTCGTACGGCACCGTGCGGGCGTGGAGGTTTCAGGCAGGTTCGCTGGGAAACGCTGCAAAAGTGTTCACAAACTCTTACGATCGGGCATCCTTGCCTACGCGGTCAGTCTAACGGGTGCGGGCCCGCATCGCTGACTTCACTCGCTGATGATTTCCCGGACCACAAACCGGACCCGCCGTGCGGCGATGTCCGCCTCCGCCAGCTCGACGCGCACACGCTGGCCTGGCGCCGGCTCGACGTCGCCCTCACCGTTGATCTTCGCGGTGATCGCCGGCTCCAGGATCTGGACCATTCCCTCTTCGATCACGACGGCCTCGAAGCTCTCGCCGATCCGCCCGGCCAGCAGCGCCGCCTCGACGGCGTCGATCGCCTGGCGCTCAGCGGCCGAGGCGCGCTGGCCCGAGGCCCGCATGTGCCCGGGCAGCTCCGGCAGGGCCGCGCGCACCCAGTCGGGCACGGGCTCACCCTGCACCAGATGCCAGCAGGCCACGAGTACGAAGCGGTCGACGAGCCGGCGCAGCGGGGCCGTGGTGTGCGCGTACGGTGCGGCGATCGCGGCCTGCTCGCGTTCCTTGGGCAGCTCCCCGTCGAAGGCCGTGTAGTCGGCGCCGCGGAAGAGCACCGTGGCCGAGTACATGAGGGCCAGGGCGGACGGGTCTTCGAGGTTGAGGGAGTCGAGGAACTCCCCGTAGGTCAGGTCCTCGTCCCACGGGTGGCCGAGGGCCACCGCCTGCCGCCGGTACCCGGCGATCTGCTTTTCGTCCGGTGCGGGCATTGTGCGCAGGATGCCAACGCCGCCGTCGAGCATGATCCGCGCCGCGGCGATGCCCGTCATGAGGGAGATCTGGGCGTTCCACTCCTCGGCCGGCAGATTCGAACGGTGCGCCAGCACGTAGTGGCCGTCGCCGTCGACCTCGACCTCCTGCTCGGGCAGGCGCAGGCTCGCTCCGCCGCGTTCGCGTTCGCGGCGCAGCCGGGCGCGGCCGACGTCGCGCAGGCCCGGCAGGGTCTCGCCGCCCGGCAGGGAACCGTCGGCGCGCCCGCCGTCGAGGCCGTCGATCATCTCCTGCACCTGCTCGTAGTGCAGCTTGGCGCGGCTGACGACGACGGCGCGCACCAGGTCGGTTCGCATCAGGCGGCCGTCCGCCGCGACGTCGAACGTCCACACGAACGCGCTGCGGCGCTGATCGGGCAGCAGGCTGCCGGCGTCTTCAGCGATGCACTCCGGGTGGAGGCCGAGACGTTCGTGGGGCAGGTAGATGGTTTGGCCGCGCCGGCGGGTCTCCGCGTCCAATGCGCCGCCCGGCGCAACGAACGCCGGCACGTCGGCGATCGCGTAGTGCACGCGGAACCCGTCGCCGTCGTACTCGATGTGCACGGCCTGGTCTAGGTCGGTGGAGCTCGGCGGGTCGATCGTGACGAACTCGATGTCGGTGCGGTCGAGCGCGGGCGGTTCGAACGCCGCGATTGCGCGCTCAGCGTCGGCGAGGGCCTCGGGGCTGAAGTCGGTCGGCAGCTCGAGGTCCGTCACGATCGCGCGCAGGGCGTCGGCGAGTTCGGACTGGTGCGCGCGGGCGGACAGTTCAAGATGTTTATAGACCACGACGAAAGACTAGCAATCGGCGCGTATAAGGTGGGGGCCATGACGCAGAAGCACGAGTCGACGAAGCTCGAACAGTCCCTGTACGGGCTCATGGCCTACCGCGAACTAACGACGTTCGAGCGGCTCTCCTCCGACGCCCGATTCTCACCGACCCACGCGGACCGGGCCGCGCTCGCGAAGCTGGCCGTCACCGAGTACGGGCACTTCGAACTCGCGTGCGACGAGCTCACGGCGGCCGGCCGCGACCCCGAGGCCGTGATGGAGCCGTTCATGGAGATCATCGACGAACTGCACGAGCGGACCCGCCCGGGGGACTGGTATGAGTCGCTCATGAAGGCGTACGTGCTTGACGCGGTCTCCGCCGACTTCTACCGGGTCGCAGCCGAGCGGCTCTCCGAGCAGGCGCGGCTGCTCGCCCGGCGGATCCAGGAGCTCGACGAACAGTCGGCGTGGCTGACCGAGCGGCTGCGGGCCGACATCGACGACGAGCGATTGCGCTCGCGGCTCGCCCTGTGGGGGCGCCGGCTGCTCGGGGAGGCGTTGACGAAGGCGCGGTTCGTCCTCGACACCACCGACCTCGGCGCGCTGTTCGGCGAGGAGGACCGCAAAGAGCTGTTCGCGGACCTGATCAGGAAGCACTCGCGGCGGATGTCGGCCCTGAAGCTGACGGCGTAGCGCGCACAAAGCGACGGCCCGCGGCCCCGGCTGGAGAGCCGGGGCCGCGGGCCGTCGTGACGGGGCGGAGACTACTGGGCGAAACCGACCGGGCGCGGGGCCTCGGAGCCGATCTCGACGTAGCCGATGGTGGCCGTCGGGATGATCACCTGACGGCCCTTGGCATCGGTCAACGTCAGCAGACCACCGGCGGCCAGGGCCTCCGACACGGTTTTCGCGACAGCGTCCGGGGCCTCGTCCGAGTCGACTACGACTTCGCGGCTAACATTCTGAATTCCGATGCGTACGTCCATGTTTACAACCTACTTCAGGATTCTTTGGGGAAACGACTGATTCCGCGCCAAGCTAAACGGGACACGAGATCGCTCGCGACGTCCTGTTCCACGTCATCTGCGACTTCGAGCCACGAGCGCGCGGCCACTTGGGCCATGCCCGACAGACTACGCCCCAGCAGTACCGCCTGCGCGTGAGGCAGGGACGTGTCGCCGGAGATGACACCGGTGATCTCGTCCGCGATGCGCGCATTGAACGTCTCGAAGCGGTCGCTGACCTCCGGATCGTTGAGCAGGTCGGACTCGAAGATGAGTCGGTACGCCTGATGGTCGGCAGCGATGAAGTCGAAGTAGGTGCGGATCGCGGCGTTCACGCGCTCCTTGTTGTCGACCGTCGACTGGAGGGCCGTGACCATCGCGTCCGTGAGGATGCCCAGGTGGTGGTCGAGGAGCGCCAAGTAGAGTTCGCGCTTGCCGGGGAAGTGCTGGTAGAGCACCGGCTTGCTGACCCGGGCGGTCTCCGCGATCTCGTCCATCGCGGCACCGTGGTAGCCGTGGACCACGAAAACCTGATGTGCGGCGTCCAAGAGCTGGGCCCGTCGCTGCTCGCGCGGCATGCGCGGGGCGCGCCGATCGGTCGGCCCGGCGTCGGAGTGCTGCCCCTCCGGCGCGTTGCGCACAGATCCCACGGGTGTGTGTTCCACGGGTGTCCCTTTCTGCCTCGTCCCCCAACGTGCAAGAAACACGCCAATCGGCCGGGGAATGACGGCCGGCTCGGCGTGGCATTCAGTCTACGCGCCGAGTCCGCGGTTGGGGCCGCGCCCGGCGCGTCCTAGAGTATGAGCCATGGAGAACCAGCAGGACGCGCCCGCATCGAAAGCCCCGACCGCACCCGGCCCGCTGGTCGAACCCGGCGCGGAGCTGACGGCCGATGAACTGCGACGCTACTCGCGGCACATCATCATCCCGGAGATCGGCGTGACCGGTCAGCGGCGCTTGAAGAACGCTAAAGTGCTCGTCATCGGCGCCGGCGGGCTGGGGTCTCCGGCCCTGCTCTATCTGGCGGCGGCCGGCGTCGGGACGCTCGGCATCGTGGACGACGACGTCGTCGACGACTCCAACCTGCAGCGTCAGGTCATCCACACCACCTCGCGCATCGGCATGCCGAAGACGGAATCGGCGGCAAAGGCGATCGCCGATCTCAACCCGGCGACCGACGTCGTCGTGCATGAAGCGCGGCTGAGCTCGGAGAATGCGCTGGAGATCTTCTCGGGGTACGACCTGATCCTCGACGGCACCGACAACTTCGCCACGCGCTACCTTGTCAACGACGCGGCCGCGATCCTGTCCAAGCCGTACGTGTGGGGGTCGATCCTGCGCTTTGACGGGCAGGTCAGCGTGTTCTGGCGCGGTCACGGGCCCACCTACCGCGACCTGTATCCGGAGGCGCCGCCGGCCGGAACGGTTCCGTCGTGCGCGGAGGGCGGCGTGTTCGGCGTGCTGTGCGCGCAGATCGGATCCGTCATGGTCGCCGAGGCCATCAAGCTCATCACCGGCGCCGGGCGGCCCCTGCTCGGCCGCGTCCAGATCCTCGACTCGCTCGAGATGACCTGGCGGGAGATCCGCGTGCGGCCGGATCCGGAGCTCGTGCAGCCGACCGAGCTGCTGGCGGACTACGGCGCGTTCTGCGGAATCACCGCGCCCCCGGCTGACGAGGAGCCGCTGCCCGCGGTCGACGCGCGCGAACTCGCGGAGCTGTTGCGGCGGCGGGAGGCGGGGGAGACGGACTTCCTGCTGGTCGACGTGCGTGAGCCGGGCGAGGCCGAGATCGTCTCGATCGACGGCGCCCGCCTCGCCCCGCGCGGGCTCGTGCTCGGCGGCGAGATCGACCTGCCGCGCCAGACGCCGCTGATCCTGCACTGCAAGTCGGGCGGGCGCTCGGGAGAGGTGCTGCGGCACCTGCGTTCCGAGGGGTACGACGACGTCCGCCACCTCGACGGCGGCATCCTCGGCTGGGTGCGCGACGTGGAGCCGGGCAAGCCCGTGTACTGAGTCCCTACGGCTCGCGCCAAGTGATTGAGCCTGACGTGATGACCGAGGGGGTAGGTGGATCTCAGGCTCGGATCAACACGTCAGGCTGAAACGGGTGAGACGTGCGTTGGCGCGGGCGAGGAGTGCGCGGGAGCGCGTCGCGTGGGCGTCAGGCCGTGCGGTGGTGCGCGTGGATCGCGTCGTCCGGCATTGCGGTCGGCGTCGGAGCGAGGGCGGCCTGCGGCTGTCTGCGGGGGGTCTTCTTGTTGGCCGCGGCGACGTCCGCCGTCGAGATACCGAACAGGTTCGACAGCGCCGTCTCGACCTCGTCCGAGCGGCCCTGGGCCGCCAACTCGCGGGCCCTCACGGTCGGCTCGTGCAGCAGCTGGCGCATCATCCGGCGCATCGCGAACTCGACCTCTTCAGCCGCCGCGGTGCAGCCGTGCTGGGCGCGTACCCGCTCGATCTCGGTCTCCAGGACCCGCTGGGTGTGCTTGCGGAGCGCGACGATCGCCGCGTCGGCGGACCGTTCGCGCTGCTCGGCAGCGAACTCGTCGGCGGCGGTGAGCACGATCGTCCGTGCCTCCTCGAGCGCGGCGGCCTGTTCGGCGGGGGCGGCCATGCGCACGGATTCGAGGGTCACGACATCGACGTGCTCGAGTTCCTCGAGCGAGACGTCGAAGTCGCGTGTCAGCGCCAGGTCGATGGCCACGAGCGGCGTGTTCCCGCGGCCGGTCTCGGCCAGATCCGCGGCGGTCAGCTTGTGGTCGCCACCCGAGCAGCCGATGACGACGTCGGCGTCGCGCAGCGCGTCCGCCAGGGTCTCGTCCGTCAAAGCGGTCCCGCCGCGGGTGGCCACGAAGGCTGAGGCCCGTCCCGAGTTGGAGTAGACGAAGACGTTGCCGGCGTGCCGCTGCTGAAGTAGGGACATCGTGGCGCCGGCGTAGGCGCCGGTGCCGAAGACGACGACGTTCTTCTCCGCCCAGGCGTCGTCGCGAAGGTCCTCGGCGAGATCGAGCGCGACGGAGACGATGGAGAGGCCGCGCCCGCCGAGCGCGGTGCGCGAGCCGACGTCCTTGGCGGTGCGAGAGGCCGTCTGGAAGAGGCGGACGAGGGGGCCGGTCGCGGTGCCCGACTCCTGCGCTTCGATGAGTGCGCGGCGGACCTGGCCGGCGATCTCGCGCTCGCCGATGACGGCCGAGTCGAGGCCGGCGCCCACGGCGAAGAGGTGATTGACGGCGTCTTTCCCGGTCAGCGTGGTGAGGGCAGAGGAGACGACCTGCTCGTCGAGGCCGGAGAGCTCGGCGATCTCGGAAATGACGGTCGAGCGTGTCGCCTCGATGTCGTCCTCGGAGCGGGCCTCGGCGTAGACCTCGTAGCGATTGCAGGTCGCGAGGACGACGGCGCCGCTCACCGGGCCGGTCCCGTCGAGCGCGCCGGAAGCGACCTCGGACGCGCCGGCGCTCAGCCGGGCAACGGTTTCGAGGTCGACGTCGGAATGCGAGGCTACGAGCGAAACAAAAACCACAGTGCTCCCATGGTATCGCCACCTGTCGCTAAGGTTGCCCTAAGAACAGGGCCTCCGGCACCCCTCGCGGCACGTGGCGTTCGCCACGAAGCGGCGCGCTGGTGGGGCGCAAATTAGCGCAAAGCATGCCCGGTTGGCAGAATTGCCCCATGACCCTGAGCCCCAGCCACCCGTTGATGGATGGCCGAACCGCAGAATCCCCGCTGATCTCCGCCTACCGGGGCCTCAAGCCGTCCCGGCGCCCCGTGTGGTTCATGCGCCAGGCCGGCCGCTCGCTGCCCGAATACCGGAAGGCGAGGGAGGGGACCGGCATGCTCGAGTCGTGCCTGCTGCCCGAGCTGGCCTCCGAGATCACCCTGCAGCCCGTGCGCCGCCACGACGTGGACGCCGGCATCTTCTTCTCGGACATCGTCATCCCGCTTAAGCTTGCCGGCGTCGGCGTCGACATCGTCTCCGGCGTCGGTCCCGTGCTCGAGTCCCCGGTGCGTACCGCGGCCGACGTCGCGGCCTTGCCGACTCTCGAGGATTCCGCGCTCGATCCGATCCGCGAGGCCGTTGCACTCACGGTCGCCGAACTCGGCACGACGCCGCTCATCGGCTTCGCGGGGGCACCGTTCACCCTGGCGGCCTACATGGTGGAGGGCCGCCCGTCGCGCGACCACATGGGCCCGCGCAGCATGATGCACGCGGACCCGGAGACCTGGCAGGCGCTCGCCGGCTGGGCCGCCGACGTCTCCGGGCAGTTCCTCCGCGCCCAGATCGAGGCCGGCGCCTCGGCCGGCCAGCTCTTCGACTCGTGGGCCGGCAGCCTGGGTCGCGCCGACTACGAACGCTTCGTCGCCCCGGCCTCCGTTCGCGCCCTCGACGGCGTGCGCAGCCTCGGCGCCCCGCTTGTGCACTTCGGCACCGGCACCTCCGAAATCCTGCAGCCGATGCGCGACGTGGGCGTCGACGTCGTCGGTGTCGACTACCGCCTCCCGCTCGACGAGGCGAACCGCCGCCTCGGCGGCACCGTCCCGCTGCAGGGCAACATCGATCCGGCACTGCTCACCGCCCCGTGGGAGGTGCTCGAGGCCCACGTCCGCGCGGTCGTTGAGGCCGGATCGGCGGCGCCGGGCCACGTCGTGAACTTGGGCCACGGCGTGCCGCCGACGACGGACCCGGAGGTCCTGACCCGGATTGTCTCCCTCATCCACTCCATCGAGCCGTAGGCTGCACATCGTGAAAACCCCCGCCCGCGCACCCCGCCCGGCCGCCGTCGTCGTCGGCGGTGGCATCTCCGGCCTGATCGCCGCGCGCGAACTGGCCGTGGCCGGATTCACCGTGACCGTGCTGGAGGCCTCCGACGCCTTCGGCGGCTGCGTCGCGGCCCACGACGTCGCGGGCCTGCGGCTCGACGCCGGCGCTGAGTCCTTCGCGACCCGCAGCACCGCCGTCGTCGAACTGGTCGAGGAGCTGGGGCTGGGCGGCGACGTCGTCTACCCGGCCGGATCCGGTGCGTGGCTGCAGGCCGCGTCCGGCGCGCGGCCCCTGCCGCAGACCGGCATCCTGGGCATCCCGGGCGACCCCCTGGCCGACGACGTCCGGGCCGTGATCGGCCACGCCGCGGCCCTGCGTGCCGCGGCGGACCTCGCCCGGCCCGTGAGCCGTTCGTTGACCGCGGGCGATATGAGCCTCGGTGAACTCGTCCGGCACCGCATGGGCCACACCGTGCTCGACGAGCTCGTCACCCCGGTCGTCTCCGGCGTGCACTCCGCGGACCCGGACACACTCGACGTCGACGCCGTCGCCCCCGGGCTGCGTGCCGCCGTCGTC
This sequence comes from Kocuria rosea subsp. polaris, assembly GCA_023896275.1. Classification (GTDB taxonomy): domain Bacteria; phylum Actinomycetota; class Actinomycetes; order Actinomycetales; family Micrococcaceae; genus Zhihengliuella; species Zhihengliuella polaris_A. The sequence goes on from MLDA01000025.1 coordinate 11,857, forward strand.
GAGCACGGATCGCTCGCTCGCGCCGTTTCCGCGATGCGCGCGGCGGCGCCGGCCGGGTCCGCTGTGGGCGGGATCGCCGGCGGCATGCACCGGCTCACCACGGCGCTCGTCGAGGAGCTCGCCGACCGCGGCGCCGACCTGCGGCTCGGCACGCGCGTGAGGCGCATCGGCCGGAACGACGACGGCTACACCCTCTCCATCGGGGAGCCGGATGAGGCCGTGGCCGCTGACCGCGTTGTCGTCGCCACGGACGGCCCGGCCGCCGTCGATCTCCTCTCCCAGCTCGACCCGGCCCTGGCCGCCTACCGGCCGCAGCCCGGCGCCGGGGTCTCGCTCGTCACGCTTGTCCTCGATCGCCCGGAGCTCGACGGCGACGGTCCTGGGGGCGGGCCGCGCGGCAGCGGGGTCCTGGTCTCCGGCGAGGCCGACGGCATCGTCGCGAAGGCCCTGACGCACGCGACTAGCAAGTGGGCGTGGCTCGCCGACGAGGCCGGGCCCGGGACCCACGTGCTGCGGCTGTCCTACGGGCGCCTCTCGGAGGCGAAGGCGCGCGTTGCCGACGCCGACGATGAGACCCTGTACGCGACAGCTCTCGCCGACGCCGCGGCGCTGCTCGGCGTAGACGTCGCTGAGCAGGACGTGCTCGGCTGGGACGTCGTGCGCTACACGGGCGCGCTGCCATACGCCACGACCGGGCACAAGCAGCGCGTGACCGATTTCCGTGCGGCCCTGGCCGCGTTCTCCTCCCTGGACGCCGTCGGCGGCTGGCTCTCCGGCACGGGCCTGGCCGCCGTCGTCGCCGACACCCGCGCACGGACCCGCATCAGCGTGAGCTAGACCCACCTTCCGAGAACTCACCACCGATTTCCCCCTAGAAAGAGGCACCATGAGCGAGAACCGTTCGAACAGCCCCGTGCTCGCGGACCGCGAGCGCGAGGGCGACACCCTGCACTTCACCCTCTGGACGGTCTTCAAGCGCGACTCCGACCTGGACCGTTCCGAGGGCGTCGCCGCTTTCGGGGCGCTCGTCGAGGAGCTCGCCGCCGACGGCGTCACCCTGCGCGGCACCTACGACGTCTCCGGCATGCGCGCCGACGCCGACGTCATGGTGTGGCTGCACGGGCCCTCCGCTGAGGACCTGCAGGCGGCCGTGCGCAAGATTCGTCGCACCTACCTTTTCGCCGAGACCTCCATCGTTTGGTCGGGCATGGGCGTGCACCGCGAGGCCGAGTTCGCCAAGACCCACTCGCCGGCTTTCGCCCGCGACGTTGAGCCCAAGGAGTGGATGACGATCTACCCGTTCGTCCGCTCGTACGACTGGTACCTGCTGGACCCGGCCGAGCGCGGCAAGATGCTGCGCGACCACGGCATCCTCGGCCGCGATTTCCCCGAGATCAGCGCCAACACGGTCGCCGCGTTCGCGCTCGGCGACTACGAGTGGATGATCTGCCTCGAGGCCCCGGTCCTGATCGACCTCGTCGACATGATGCGCCACCTGCGCTACACCGACGCCCGCAACCACGTGCGTGAGGAAGTGCCGTTCTACACGGGCAAGATGATCGGATTCGAGCAGGTTGCCGAGGTGCTGCGCTGATGAGCCGCGTCGCTGAAGAGACCACCGCCGGAGCCCAGAGCCTCGGCTTCGATGCGATCCTGCTCGCCTCCTTCGGCGGGCCGGAAGGGCAGGACGACGTCATCCCGTTCCTGCGCAACGTCACCGCCGGCCGCGGTATCCCGGACGAGCGGCTCGAAGAGGTCGCGACCCACTACCGCGCCAACGGCGGCGTGAGCCCCATCAACGAGCAGAACCGCGACCTGCTCGCAGCCCTCGAAGGTGAGATCGCCGCCCGTGACTGGCACCTGCCGCTGTACTGGGGCAACCGCAACTGGGACCCCTACATCCCCGCCGCACTGCAGCAGATGCACGACGACGGCCACCGCCGGGTGCTCATGCTCGTCACGAGCGCGTACGCCGGGTACTCCAGTTGCTGCCAGTATCGCGAGGACATCGACAAGGGACTCGAGTCGACGGGGCTCGGCGACAGCCTCGAGATCGTGAAGATCCCCCAGTTCTTCCACGACCGTGCCTTTATCGCGCCGTTCCAGGAGGCGTTGGCCGCCGGCATCGAGGACGTGCGGGCGCAGCTTGCCGCGAAGGGCGAGCCCGACGCGCAGCCGAAGATCGTGTTCGTCACGCACTCGATCCCCACGGCGATCGCCGAGGCGCAGGGGCCGGACCACGTGAAGGAGGAGTACGGCACGGACGCCTACTCCGCTCAGCACGAGGCCGTCGCCCGCACCCTCATGCGGACGGTGCCCGCGGCCGCCGGCCTGGAGCACACGCTCGTCTTCCAGTCCCGGTCCGGTGCTCCGAGCACGCCGTGGCTCGAGCCGGACATCAACGACGCCATCGAGGAGTACGCCGAGGCGGGCACCAGGGGCGTCGTCGTCATGCCGATCGGGTTCGTCTCCGACCACATGGAGGTCAAGTGGGACCTCGACACGGAGGCCAAGGACACCGCCGCCGAGCTCGGCCTCGCGTTCCACCGCGCCCCGACCCCGGGCACGCACGCGGCCTTCGTCTCGGGTCTCGTCGACATCATCGCGGGACACTTGACGGGCGCCGAGCCGAAGCAGTCCAACGGCCAGCAGGTTCCGGGACAGTGGCGCGACATCTGCTGTGTGACCGGTTGCCGGCCCCGCCTGACGGCGCGCTCGGGGGCCTCCCGCCCCGGCACGGCCAGCCCGACGCCGTCGTCCGACTCCCGATGAGCAGCTTCACCGTCGGCACGCGTGGTTCCGCGCTCGCGACGACCCAGACCGGGCATGTCGCGGACGCGCTCGCTGCGCTCTCCGGACTGACGCCGCAGACGATCCTCGTCAAGACCGAGGGCGACGTCACGTCCGGCCCGCTGGCGCAGCTGGGCGGCACCGGCGTCTTCGCCGCCGCTCTGCGCGTGGCCCTGCTCGAGGGCCGCTGCGACCTGGCCGTGCACTCGCTCAAGGATCTGCCCACGGCCCAGCCCGAGGCGCTCGTGCTCGCGGCGATGCCCGAGCGCGTGGACGTGCGCGACGCGCTCTGCGCGCGCGACGGGCTCACGCTGGCGTCGCTGCCGGCCGGGGCGACGATTGGCACGGGCTCGCCCCGTCGCGCGGCCCAGCTCAAGTACGCCCGTCCCGACGTCGACATCGTCGACATCCGGGGCAACGTCGGCACGCGGCTCGGTCGCGTGAAGGGCTCACCGGAGCAGGCCGACGACGGCGGCGTGGGCCGCGTCGCCCAGGGTGACCTGGACGCCGTCGTGCTGGCCGCCGCCGGGCTGCGGCGCCTGGGCCTGCAGGAGCACATCACGGAGTATCTGGAGCCGTCCGTCATGCTGCCCGCCCCCGGGCAGGGCACGCTCGCGGTGGAGTGCCGGCCGGAGACGGTCGCCGACCCGGGCTCGCCCCTGGCGGCGGCGCTCGCCGCGCTCGACGACGACGCGACCCGCCTGGCCGTCACGAGCGAGCGCGGGCTGCTCGCCCGGCTCGAGGCCGGCTGCGCGGCGCCCATCGGGGCGCTGGCCGGCGTCGACGGCGAGATGCTGACGCTCGATGCGGTCGTGTGTGCGCAGGACGGGTCCGACGTGATCCGCCGCTCCGCGTCGACCCGCGACCTCACCGACGACGGCGCGCGTGCGCTGGGCGTGCAGCTCGCCGAGCTGCTGCTGCGCGAGGGCGCGGCCGATCTGGCCGGGCTCTAGCCGTGGGTGGGGGTGCGACGCTCGACGGACGGACCGCGCTGCTGCTGCGCGCCCCGGACCGGGCCGCGAGCACGGTCGAGGCGCTGGCCGCGCGCGGTGCGCGCACGGTGCTGTGCCCGCTCATCGACTTCGAGCTGCCGGCCGACACCACGGAGCTGGATGCCGGCGTGCGCCGGCTGGTCTCCGGCGGCTACGACTGGATGGTGCTGACGTCGATCACGACGATCCGCGCGCTCAAACAGCGGGCTGCGGTGCTCGGAATCGAGCTGGCCGTCCCGGCCGCGACGCGGTTGGCCGCCGTCGGTGAAGCATCGGCGCGCGTGGCGCGCACCGAGGGACTGCGCGTGGATTTCGTGCCCGCGGACAAGTCCGCTGCCGGGCTCGTCGCCGAGCTCTCGCTGACCGGGGGAGAGCGGGTGTTCCTGCCGCAGACCGACATCGCCGCCGAGACCCTCGCGACGGGACTGTCCGCGCGTGGGGCGAGCTGCGACGTCGTCGTGGCTTACCGGACGGTGGACGCGCCCGCCGCGCCGCAGCGACGGCTGACGGCCACGCTTGCTGTCGGCACGGGCCCGCGTCCGCTTGATGCCGAAGTCTGGGCGCCGGAGCGTCTGGCAGGGGGTCTGGGGGAGGTCGACGCCGTGCTTTTCACATCACCGAGTATCGCCCGGGCCTTCGCGTCCGTCGCGGGCACGGGGTTCGCCGGGATCGCGGTCGCGATCGGCGAGCCGACGCGGGCCGAGCTCGAGGCGCTCGGTTTCGCCCGGATCGTCACGTCGGCCGAACCGACGCCAACGTCGATGGCCGACGCCTGGGAATCGGTGCTCCGCCACGGACCGGAACATTAGATCTACGGTAGGTGCGGGTCAACCCGCACGCGAACCACGAGGAGAAGTTATGAGTTTTCCAGCCAACCGGCCGCGCCGGATGCGCACGAGCCCCGCGATGCGCCGGCTCACCGCCGAGACGACGCTTGCGCCGGCGCAGCTGATCCTGCCCGCGTTCGTGCGCGAGGGGCTGACGCACCCGAACCCGATCCAGTCCATGCCCGGCGTCGTCCAGCACACGCCGGACACCCTGAAACGGGCGGCCGCCGAGGCCGCCGAGCTCGGGCTCGGTGGCGTCATGCTCTTCGGCATCCCCGCCGAGCGCGATGCGACGGGCACGGCTGGCACCGACCCCGACGGCGTGCTGAACCGGGCGATCCGCGACGTGCGCGCTGAGGTCGGCGACGAGCTCATCGTCATGAGCGACGTGTGCCTCGACGAGTTCACCGACCACGGGCACTGCGGCGTCCTGGACGACGCCGGCCGCGTCGACAACGACGCCACACTGGAGATCTATGCCGAGATGGCCGTGCGTCAGGCCGAGGCCGGGGCGCACGTGCTCGGCCCGTCCGGAATGATGGACGGCCAGGTCGCCGTCATCCGGCAGGCGCTCGACGACGCCGGGCACCAGGACACCGCGATCCTCGCCTACGCCGCGAAGTACGCGTCCGCTTTCTACGGCCCGTTCCGCGAGGCCGTGGATTCCCAGTTGACGGGGGATCGCCGCACCTACCAGATGGACGCCGCGAACCGCCGCGAGGCGGTGTACGAGGTGGAGCTCGACCTCGCAGAGGGGGCCGACATGGTGATGGTCAAACCGGCGATGAGCTACCTCGACATCCTCTCCGACGTCGCGGCGATGTCGCCTGTTCCGGTCTCCGCCTACCAGATCTCCGGCGAGTACGCGATGATCGAGGCGGCCGCCGCGAACGGCTGGATCGATCGCCGCGCCGCCATCACCGAATCCGTGCTGGGCATCCGCCGTGCCGGCGCAGACACCGTGCTGACCTACTGGGCCGCCGAGCTCGCGGGTTGGCTGAAGGAAGGAAAGTAACCCCATGACCGTTTCCGAGGATCTCTTCGAACGAGCCCGCACCCTGATGCCGGGCGGCGTGAACTCGCCCGTCCGCGCCTTCGGCTCCGTGGGCGGCAGCCCCCGCTTCATGGTCGCTTCCGACGGCCCCTATCTGACCGACGCCGACGGCAAACAGTACGTCGACCTGGTCTGCTCGTGGGGGCCGATGCTGCTCGGGCACAAGCACCCGGCCGTGCAGGAGGCTGTGCACGCCGCGGTCGACCGCGGTCTGTCCTTCGGCGCGTCCACGCCGGACGAGTCCGCCCTGGCCGAACTCGTGATGCAGCGGTTCGGCGGCGTGGACCGCCTGCGCATGGTCTCCACGGGCACCGAGGCCACCATGACCGCCGTGCGCCTCGCCCGCGGGTACACGGGCCGCGACCTCATCGTGAAGTTCGCCGGCTGCTACCACGGGCACCTCGACTCGCTGCTCGCCTCCGCCGGCTCCGGCGTCGCTACCATGGCGCTGCCCGGCTCGGCCGGCGTCACCGCGGCCACGGCGGCGGAGACCCTCGTGATCCCCTACAACGACCGTGCTGCCGTCGCGGCCGTCTTCGCCGAGCACGGGGAGAACATCGCCGCGATCATCACCGAGTCCGCGCCGGCCAACATGGGTGTTGTGACCCCGGGAGAGGGCTTCAACAAGTTCCTGCTCGACACCGCGCACGCGCACGGCGCGCTGCTGATCGTGGACGAGGTCCTCACGGGCTTCCGGGCCTCGGATGCCGGCTACTGGGGCCTCTCGGGCCGCGTCGAGGGTTGGACCCCGGACCTCTACACGTTTGGCAAGGTCATCGGCGGCGGCCTGCCGACGGCGGGGCTCGGCGGCCGTGCCGATGTCATGGACCGGCTGGCCCCGACCGGGCCGGTCTACCAGGCGGGCACGCTCTCCGGGAACCCGATCGCGATGGCTGCTGGCGTCGCGACCCTGACGCACGCCACGGCGGAGGTCTACGCGCACATCGACGCGCTGAGCACCGAGCTTCAAGCGGCGGTGTCCGACGCCCTGAACGCCGAGGGCGTGGACCACTCCATCCAGACCGCGGGCAACCTCTTCTCGGTCGCCTTCGGCACGAGCGAGGCAGGCGTGCACAACTACGCCGACGCGCAGGCCCAGGAGACCTTCCGCTACGCGCCGTTCTTCCACTCCATGCTGGACTCGGGTGTCTACCTGGCGCCGAGCGTGTTCGAGGCCTGGTTCCTCTCCGCCGCCCACGACGACGCCGCTATGCAGCGCGTCTATGCAGCGCTTCCCGCGGCGGCCAAGGCGGCAGCCGCAGCGACACCGGCCTGATGCCTAACCCCCACCTACGACGGCGGCGCGGCGACCTTCCCATCGGAAGGTCGCCGCGCCGCCGTCGTACTGGCGCCTGAAGAGGCTATTCGGCTTCGGTGGCCGTCACGTCACCGTCGGGCCAGGAGTCCTTGATGTACTGCTTGACCTCGTCGGACTGCATGATCTCCTCGAGGGCCTGGATGGCCTCCGTGGATTCGCCGGCGCGCCAGACCAAGAAGTTGGCGTACTGGTTGTCGGCCGAGACGTCTTCCAGCAGCAGGGCGTCAGCGGTCTTCATGCCGGCCTGGAGCAGGTAGTTACCATTCAAGATGGCAAGATCGACCTTCGGGTCACCGGAGATCTGGACGAGGACCTCGGGCTGGTTCTCCTCGAACTTGAGGCCCTTCGGGTTCTGCTCGTCGGTGATCGACAGGGCCGTGGTCTCGTCGTCGATGTTCTCCACGAGGCCGGCCTCCTCGAGGAGGCGCAGGCCACGGATCTGGTTGGCCGGATCGTTGGTGATCGCGACGACGCCGCCGTCCGGGATGTCCTCGACGCTCTCGTGCTTGGAGAACGCGGCGTAGGGCTCGATGTGGACGCCGGCGCCGTGTTCGAACTCGTAGCCCTTGGTGGCCATCTGGTCCTCGAGCCACGGCAGGTGCTGGTAGTAGTTCACATCGATGCTGCCCTCGTCGAGCGCGATGTTCGGCGTCTGGTAGTCGTCGAACTCCTTGATCTCCAGGTCGATCCCGGCATCGGCGGCGAGGTTCTCGTCGACATACTCGAGGATCTGCGCGTGCGGGACCGGAACGGCGCCGATCTCGATGATCGTGTTGCCGTCGGCATTGACGTTCTCTTCTTCGCTGGGGGTGTCTCCACCGCAAGCCGTCAGCGCGAAGAGGGCGATTGCACCGGTTGCGGCGAGCGAGAGCTTCTTACGCATAGTCTGCGCATCCTTTTCTTTTCGGCCCGCCGGTAGCCGGGCGGGCAGATGGTGCAGCCGGCGGCTACCAGCTGCAGACCGCCACGCGATGGTGGCGGAAAATCGGGGTCAGCGGTGGTCGACCCGGCGGGTCAACCAATCGCCCGTCGCCTGGACTAGCTGGACGAGGACGACGATCACGACCAGTGTGGCCATCATGACCTGACCGTCGAAGCGCTGGAAGCCGTAGTTGTAGGCCAAGCGCCCCAGACCGCCACCTCCAATGATTCCAGCCATGGCCGAGTAGCCGATGACAATGACGACCATCGTCGTAATACCGGCCATGATGCCCGGCAGCGCCTCCGGGAGCATCACCTTGCGTACCACCTGGAAGCGGGTCGACCCCATGACCAGAGCGGCGTCGATCTTTCCGGAGTGGATGTCGCGTAGGGCTGTCTCGACGAGCCGGGCGAAGAATGGCACGGTGCCGATCGTGAGGGAGACACATGCGGCGTAGGGACCGATGCCCGTGCCCACGATCCACTGGGTGAACGGGATGAGCGCCAGCATCAGAATCGCGTACGGGATCGAGCGGGTGATGTTGACGATGATGCTGGAGAGCACGGCGTTGATCCAGCGCACCGGGGCCAGCCCGCCCGGCGCGGTCACGAACAGGACGACGCCGAGGGGAGTACCGATGATGATCGTCGCGGCGGAGGCGATGACCGTCATGATCAGCGTTTCGACGATCGCGGTCGGCATCGCGACGGTGATGCCCGGGTTTTCGAGGAGTGAGGTCAACCATTCCATGGGTCAGGCCTCCTTGACGGACACGGCGATGCCGGCAGCGGTCAGGTGTGCGGTCACGGCGGCGATATCGGCGTCGGACGAGAGGTGGATGCGCAGGTGCGCGAACTGGGACCCGTCGAGGTCCTCGACCGTACCGGCCAGGACATTGACGTCGAGGTCGAACGTCCGCGCGAGTGTCGAGATCACCGGTTCGACGGCGTCGGCCCCGGAGTAGAGCAGATCCATGATCGTGCCCGGCGGCAGATCCTTCGGCATGTCGCCCGGAAGCGGCAGCAGGGCGTGCGAAAGCCTGCCGTCGATGTTGGAGACGACCTGGGTGATCGGTCCGTGCTCGACGATCTTTCCGGCCTCGAGCAGGGACACCGAATTGCAGGCCCTCTTCACGACACCCATTTCGTGGGTGATGATCAGCACGGTGATCTGCAGGCGGTCCCGAACGTCCTTGATGAGAGCGAGGATCTCGTCGGTGGTCTTCGGGTCTAGCGCGCTCGTCGGCTCGTCGCACAGGAGCACGTCCGGATCCGTCGCGAGGGCGCGGGCGATGCCGACGCGCTGCTTCTGGCCGCCGGAGAGCTGGGACGGGTAGGCGTCCGCGAACTGGGAGAGGCCGACGATCTCGAGCAGGCTTGAGACCTTCTCCTTGATCCGCGCCTTGTCCGTGCCCACGAGCTCGAGGGGGTACGCGACGTTCTCGGCCGTGGTCCGGGAGTCGAAGAGGTTCGCGTGCTGGAAGACCATGCCGATCTTGCGGCGGGCGGACAGCAGCTCCCGATCACTGACGCCGGCGAGCTCGCGCCCGTCGACGGCCACGGAGCCCGACGTCGGGCGGTCCAGGAGCGTCAGGCAGCGGACCAGGGTCGACTTGCCGGCTCCCGAGTGGCCGATGATGCCGTGGATGTGTCCTCTGGCCACGCTGAGGGACACGCCGTCGAGCGCCACGACTTCGCGGCTGCCCTGGCGGTACACCTTGCGCAGATCGGTGATGGTGATCAAATGAACCCTCGAAAGTAGGAAAAACGTATCGGTCCATTGAATCATTCACTATCGAAGGCCCATGACGCACGACGTAACCAACCGGGCCCTGCCGGGCTTGGGCCGTGCCGGTGTGTGCTATCTAACTCCCCGCGGCTGCGCTCACGCGCTTCAGAATGCGGGCTTGAGCGGCCACGTGCCATCGACGAGGGCCTCGGGGGTCTTGCGGCGTAGGAACTCCTGGAAGTTCGCCGCCCACGCCTGCTGCCAGTTCACCTGGGCTGCGTGCAGCTCGAACGGGTCGATCCGCACCTCCGCATAGCGGGACGCGATGGCGTCGGCGACGCCGATGGTCGCCGCCGCATCGGCGAGCGAGGTGTGCGCATTGTTCAGTGGCACCTGGTAGAACTCGGCCATGGCCTCAAGCGTGCGCTTGCCGCGGCGGTACTTGTCGACGTGGCGGTCGATCACGAGTGGGTCGATGACCGGCGCCGGCACCAGCGGTTCGACGCTGAAGCGCGCGGCCTCTCGGCTCAGGACGGTGAAGTCGTAGGCGGCGTTGAACGCCATGACGGGCATCGTGGCGAACAGATCGCGGAGGTGGGCGGTGATCTCGGCCACCGCTGAGGCAGCATCCTGACCCTCAGCGCGGGCCTTCGCGGTCGTGATTCCATGAACCGCCGCGGCGCCGTCCGGGATCTCGACGCCGGGATCGACGAGCCATTCGTTGTGGTGCACGATTTCGCTCTTGCCGTTGACCACGATGACCGACGCGGTCACGATGCGCGCCGTCTCGGGGTCCGTGCCCGTCGTCTCGAGGTCGAATGCCGCGCGGGGCAGCTCGTTCCACGTCATGCTTGCCGTCTGAGTCATGCGTCAACGGTACCCGCGCCCGCTCGCGGAATGGGAAACGAACCGTGGCGTGGGCGGTGATGTCGGGCACCGGCAATCGGCGAACGACTAGGCTGAAACGGTGGCTGGAGAGTTGATTGACGCGATCTACGAGGTGGTGGCGATGGTGCCCGCGGGCCGTGCGCTCGCGTATGGCGATGTCGCCGAGCTGCTTGGCGCCGGCGGCCCCCGGCAGGTGGGGGCGGCGATGGCGGCCAGCACCGGCCTGAAGTTGCCGTGGTGGCGGATCGTGCGGTCCGACGGGTCGCTGCCGGCAGACCTCGCTGCGCGGGCCGAGCCGTATTGGCGCGCCGAGGGTCAGCCGCTGAAGGCGACTGAACCGCCACGCCTGCGCTTCCCCCAGGCCCGCTGGCAGCCCGACGATGCCGAGTTCGCCGCCCTCGACGCGATCGCAGTCTCGTTCGCCCGGGGCCATTCTGCGGGTGCCGTGGGGTTGACTGCTGGCACGGACACCGAAGGGAGCGAGCGATGACGAGCCAGACGGCCGCGGCGGCGCCGGAACTCAGCGCAGCTCAGCGTCGGATCGCCGGCCTCCGCGCCGGTCACGGCCCCACCCTCGTCCTCGGCGCGCCCGGGACGGGGAAGACCACGGCGCTGCTGGCCGCGGTGGCCGCGCGCCTGGGTTTCGCTCCGGGCGCCCACGCCGACCTGGAGCCCGAGCAGCTGCTGGTCCTCACGTCGGCGCGCTCGCACGCGTCGCGGCTGCGCGACGCCCTCTCGTCGATGGTCGACGTGACCTTCTCCGAACCGGCCGTCCGGACCTGGTCGTCCTACGCGTTCGACCTGATCCGCCGCGCTCGCATCGGCGGCTACCTACCCGCACTCCAGCGCGCGCCGCGACTGCTCTCGGGTCCTGAGCAAGACGCGCTCATCGGACAGATCCTCGACGGCCACGCGGCGGGTCTGCAGTCGGCCCCGGAGTGGCCTGCAGCACTCGGCGAGGCCGTGGGCACCCGGGGTTTTCGCGATCAATTGCGCGAGCTCTTCGATCGCCTGGCTGAGCACGGGCTCGAACCGGCCGACGTGCAGGAGCTCGGCGCGCGCCACCTCGTCCCCGAATGGGAGGCCGCCGCGCTCGTCTACCAGGAGTACCGGGACCTGCTCGATCTCGGGAACGCCGAGGCGTTCGACCCGGCCGGGCTGATCAGCAGCGCCGCCGGCCTGCTTGAGGGCAACGCTGAGCTTCTCGACCAAGAGCAGCAGCGCCTGCGGCTGCTCATGGTCGATGATCTGCAGGAGGCCAATCCGGCGCAATACCGGCTCCTTTCCGTCCTCGGGCGGGGTCGGGACGTGCTGGCCTTCGCCGCGCCGGACTCCGTTGTTCAGGGCTTCCGCGGAGCCCGTCCCGACTTCCTGAGCCGCATCGACACCCAGCTCGGAGCCACGACGCGCCTGGTGCTCGAAGAGTCGTTCCGTCTGCCCCGGGCCATCGCCCAGGCGTGGGGCAGAGTCGCCCGGCGCATCCCCGTCTCCGCCGGTCGAGACGGCCGCTCGCTGGTCCTGCCCGAGGCCGAATCTCTCGCCGGCCGCGTCTCCGGGCACCTCGTGGACAGCCCCGTGCACGAAATGCGGTACGTCGCGCACCGAATCCTCGAAGAGCACCTCATCGCCGGCCGGCCGCTCGGCGACATCGCCGTCATCGTCCGCCATGGCGGCCTCGTGCGGAACATCGCCCGCCACCTGACCCAGCAGGGAATCGCCGTCAGCGTCCCCCCGGCAGAGGTGCCGCTCAAGGACGAACCCGCCGTGCACCCGCTCGTCACCCTTTTGCGCCTCGCCCAGGCGGACGGCCCGCCGGACGAAGCCGACGTCGTCGAACAGCTGCTCACCTCCCGCTACGGCCAGGCGACCGCGCTCGACGTCCGGCGGCTGCGGCAGCAGCTGCGCCGCGCGGAGTACGCCGCAGGCGGACGGCGGACGAGTTCCGAGCTGCTGTGCGCGCTGCTCGCCCCCGAAACCGACGCCGCGCTGCTCGAGGGCCTCGGCCGCGAGGCTGCCGGCGCCCGCCGCATCGTCCGCATGCTTGCGGCCGCCCGCCGTCACCTCGCCGCCGACGAGGCCAACGCGGAGACGGCCCTCTGGTCCCTTTGGGAGGCCTCCGGGCTGGAGAAGGTGTGGTCGGGGGCCGCGCTCGCCGGGGGCAGCGCCGGCCACCGCGCGGACCTCGACCTCGACGCGCTGCTCGCGCTCTTCCAGGCAGCGGAGCGCTTCATCGACCAGTTGCCGGGGTCCACGGTGGGCCAGTTCGTCGACCACATCTCCTCGCAGGAGCTGCCGATGGACTCCCTCGCCGGTAGGGGCAGCACCGCCGAGGCCGTGGCCGTGCTGACCCCGGCGGCTGCCGTCGGACGGGAGTGGGGGCTCGTGCTGATCCCCGGACTACAGGAAGGTATCTGGCCTAACACCCGGCTGCGCGGCGAACTGCTCAAGACCGGGACGTTGACCGCCATCGTCGAGGACGGGCCCGAGGCGGCCGCCCAGCGCGACGCCGCCGCGCGTGTGCGCGCCGTGCGCGCCGACGAGTTCCGCAGCTTCGCGGCGGCCGCCTCCCGCGCCCGCGAGGAGCTCGTCTGCATTGGGGTGCTCTCCGCCGACGAGCAACCGTCCGCGCTGCTCGACTTCGTCGACCCCGTGCCCGACGGCCGCGAACGGAAGATCACCGAAGTGCCGCGCCCGCGCACCCTCGCCGCTCTGGTTGCCCACCTTCGCCGCACGATGGAGGAGGCGCACGACGGCGGGGATCCGGCGGAGGCACGCGAGGCCGGCGTCGTCCTGGCCCACCTTGCGCACGCCGGCGTCCGCGGGGCGCATCCGGACACCTGGTGGGGGCTCGTCCCGCCGACCAGCACCGGGCCCGTGGCACCCGAGGACCAGGCCGTGGCAGTCTCGCCCTCCCGCGTCCAGGCGGTGCTCGAGTCCCCGCTGAACTGGTTCGTCCAGGCCGCCGGGGGAGAGGCCGCCGTCGACTTCGCCCGCAGCCTGGGCACGCTCGTGCACGCGATTGCAGAGGACATGCCCGAGGCGACCGGCGACCAATACCGTGCCGAGCTCGATAAGCGCTGGCCCGAACTCGACCTGCCCCCGGGCTGGGAGACGGAGAAGGATCGCGAGCGGGCCGAGGAGATGTTGCGGAAGCTCGCGCTCTACGGCATCGAGATGCGCAAGAACGGGCGGCGGCTCGTCGGCCAGGAGGTCGGGTTCAGCATCGAGGTCACGGACGGGAGGCGGACGGCGCTGGTGCGCGGCATCATCGACCGGGTTGAGGTCGGTGAGGACGGGCGACCCTACGTCGTCGACCTGAAGACCGGGAAGACCAAGCCGAGCGCGGGCGAGGTCGACCGGCACCCCCAGCTGGGCACGTATCAGGCGGCGATCCTGGCTGGCGCGCTCGGCGACTCGCTGCAACTGAGCGGCCGGCCGGCGGGCGCCGCCCTCGTCCAGCTGGGTGACGGGACCAAAGCGATGCGACCGCAGGAGCAGCCGGCGATCGGGGACGAGGACTGGGCAACACCGCTCGTGCTCGAAGCCGCCGGGCTCATGGGCGCAGCCGACTTCCTGGCCCGGCACGACCCGTCCAAGGGGCGGGCCGCGCCCTGCCGGCTGCCCAGCCTCTGCCCGCTCTGCGACGAAGGACGACAGGTGACCCAGCCGTGAAAGAGCCCGTAAGCGCCGAGACCGCCATCCGATTCACCCCGGAGGAACTCGCCGCGCAGCTCAGCCCGTTCCCGCCGACGGAACAGCAGTCGGCCATCATCGCCTCGCCGCTTGAGCCGATGCTCGTCGTCGCGGGCGCCGGCTCGGGCAAGACCGCGACCATGGCGGACCGGGTCGTCTGGCTCGTCGCCAACAATCTGGTGCGCCCGGACCAGATCCTCGGCGTGACCTTCACCCGCAAGGCCGCCGGCGAGCTCGCCCACCGGATCCGGGGCCAGCTGCTCAAGCTGGAGGAACGCGGGCTGCTCGCAGACGGGCTCGAGGAGCTCGGCGAACCGACGGTCTCGACCTACCACTCGTACGCGAACTCGCTCGTCGCTGACCACGGGATGCGCATCGGGATCGAACCCGACGCCGAACTCCTCGGCAGCGCCCAGACCTGGCAGCTGGCGGACAGCATCGTGCAGGACTACGACGGCGACGCCGCCGAGCTGCAGGGCGCACGGTCCACCCTCACTGACGCCGTCGTTCAGTTCGCCTCCGAATGCGCCGAACACCTGGTCACTCCCACCGAAGCGATCGAGCACCTGACGGGCCTCATTGCGGGGCTCGACGCCCTTCCGTATATGGCGGGTAAGGAGAAGGACCGGTCTCAGGCCGCCCAGAAGCTGATGGGAATGCTCTCCACGCGGGTGGCCGTCGCCCGTCTCGCCGAGCGGTACGCGGATGCCAAGCGGGCGCGATCGGTGCTCGACTACGGGGACCTCGTTGCGCTCGCGGCCCGGATCGCCCGCGACGTCGCGGCGGCCCGCGTCGAGGAACGCGAGCGCTTCAAGGTCGTCCTGCTGGACGAGTTCCAGGACACCTCACATGCGCAGATGGTGCTCTTCTCTTCGCTCTTCGGTGACGGGCATGCGGTCACCGCGGTGGGGGACCCCAACCAGTCCATCTATGGCTTCCGCGGAGCCTCCGCCGGGCAACTCTTCCGATTCCCGACGGAGTTCCCACGCCTCGAGCCGGGGACCGGGGAGCGCGGTCCGGCCGCCGTCGCGCAGCTGACGACCGCGTGGCGCAACTCGAGAAACATCCTGCGGGCGGCCAACGCGGTCGCCGCACCGCTCCTTCTCGAGGCGTCCCGCGATGGCGGGGTCACGGTCGAGCAGCTCGAGCCCAGCCCGGCCGCCGGGGCCGGCGGGGTCGAGCTCGCCCGCCTCGGGTCTAGCGGCGAGGAGATCGAATGGCTGGCCGGGCGCCTGCTCTCGGCGCGCGCCGAGTTACGGGCCGAGCAATCCTCCGGCCACGGCCCGACGCCCAGCGCGGCGGCGCTCTTCCGGACCAGGGGGCAGCTGGCGGAGATGGCAGCGGCGCTCGAGGCGCGCGGAGTGCCGTTCGAGATCGTCGGCCTCTCGGGTCTGCTCGCGCTTCCGGAGGTCGTCGATCTGACGGCGACGCTGCGCGTGCTCGTGGACCCGAACCGATCGGATGCGCTGCTGCGCCTCATGGCCGGCGCGCGCTGGCGTATTGGCCCGGCGGACTTGCTCGCGTTCGCGGACTGGTCGAAGGCTCTCGAGGCGCGGCGCGCCAGGGCGCTGGACGGCGAGGAGTCCACCCCGACGCCCGAATTGTCTGACGCGGCCAGCCTCGTCGAGGCTCTCGACCAGCTGCCGCCACCGGGGTGGTCGAGCCGGAACGGGCGCAGCCTCAGCGTCGCCGCGCGTGAGCGGCTCGCGCGGCTCGCCGAGGAGGTCCGCTACCTGCGGTCGTTTGTCGACGACGATCTGCTCACCCTGATCAATGAGGTCGAGCGCGCGATGGGCCTCGATCTTGAGTTGGCCGCGAAACCGCGGCAGAGCATCCACGCTGCCCGGCGGCACCTCGACGCCTTCGCCGACGTCGCGGCGACGTACGCCCGCAGCTCGGGCGGTTCCTCGCTGACCGGCTTCCTCGCATGGCTCGACGCGGCGGCCGAGCAGGAGAACGGGCTCGAGATCCCCCAGAGCGAATCCGATCCGGAAGCCGTCCAGCTGTTGACCATCCACGCGTCCAAGGGCCTCGAGTGGGACATCGTCGCCGTCGCCGGCCTCGACGACGGCGTCTTCCCGAGCTCGCGGGACAACCGCTGGACCACGGGGCACGACTCGCTGCCGTGGCCGCTGCGCGGGGACCGGCACGATCTTCCCCAATGGGACACGGATCAGCCGGACCTCAAATCCGTCCTCGACGCGGAGAAGGCGTTCAAGGAGGACGTCCAGGCACACGGAGAACTCGAGGAGCGCCGCCTCGCGTACGTGGCGCTCACCCGCGCCCGGCATCTGCTCGTGTGTTCTGGATCCGTGTGGTTCGGTAGTCGGAGCAAGCCCGTTGATGTCTCTCCGTTCCTGCGGGACCTGCTCCCGCTGGCTGACGAGGCGGACTCGCCGGCCACCGTCCCTCTCTGGTGCGACGACGAGGCGGCCCCGGCCGAGAACCCGTACCGAGAGGACCCCACCGAAGCCGTCTGGCCCTTCGACCCGCTCGCGGGCCCCCGGATCCTCCGTGGCGGCCGCGAGCGCGCGCCCACCGGGAGCCGACGCCCGGCGCTCGAGGCGAGTGCCGCCGTCGTTCGGGAGGCCCTGGCCGACCTGCGCCGGGGCGAGGACGTGGCCCCCACCACGGCGAACGGCCACGATTGGCTGGACGAGGCGCGATTGTTGCTGGCCAGGAAGAAGCAGGACGAGGCGCCGAAGCGGTACGACGCGCCGACTCACGTGCGTGCCTCCCTGTTCGTCGACCTCGCGACTGAACGCGAAGAGGTGCTCGCGCAGATGCGGCGCCCCGTGCCGCGGCGGCCGGGCGTCGCCGCGCGCAAGGGCACCGTCTTCCACGCATGGGTCGAGGAGCGATTCGGCTCAACAGGCATGCTTGAGCTGGACGAATGGGTCGGCGCCGCCGACGCGCATATCGACGACGCCTACGAATTGGAGGAGATGAAGCGGGCGTTCCTCGCGTCGGAGTGGGCTGAGCGGCAGCCGGCGTTCGTCGAGGTCCCCTTCGAGACCAACGTGGGCCCAGTCAACGTGCGCGGCCGCATCGACGCGGTGTTCAGCGAGCGCGACGCGGACGGGCACGAGCGGTGGACCCTCGTCGACTGGAAGACCGGGCGCGTGCCCGTGGGCCGGGACGCCGAGGCCAAGGCGATTCAGCTCGCCGTCTACCGGCTCGGTTTCGCGCGCCTGCACGGCATCGATGTGGAGCGTGTGGACGCTGCGTTCTTCTACGTCGGGCAGGGGCGGACGCTCCGCCCGGGACGGCTCGCGGGGGAGGACGAACTCGTCGACCTCATCGAAGGCGCGCTGGGCGCCGCAGACGCCCCGGCGCGCTGAACACGGCCAGAGTGACGGAGCCCGTCAGTCCTTGCCGTCCTTCGCCGGCAGCTGGATGAACGGGATGGCAGAAGTTGGGACCTCGTCTGGTGTCCTGTCCTCTTCGCCGCCGGTGGTGTCCTCGCCGTCAGCTTCGTCCTGCTCGGCCTGTTCGTCCTCGAGGGCGGAGTCGGCCGTGGACGCAGACGCCTCGGCGCTGGTGGGTTCAGCAACGTCGGCCGATGCTGACGCGGGGGCCTCGGCCGCCGGAGGGGCAGCCGGGGCTTCGTCCGTTGCGGACTCAGGTGCCGCGGACTGCGCGACTGTTGCGGGAGAAGCGGACGTAGCCGGCTCGTGTGCCCGGCTCTCCAGGGTCTCGTCGTCCTCCGGGACATCGCCGAGCACGACGACGGCCGGCCGGGCCGGCTTCTCGACGGTCACCGCCGGCTCCTCGTCCGCACCGGAAGGGTCCTCTGTGGTGGGATCCGGTTCGTCGGCCTCGCGGCGGCCGGCGTCTTCACCGTCGCCGCTTTCCTCACCCTCGTCGGTGTCCGCTGCGTCGAAGCGTGGCTGGTCGATGACGCTGATGGGCTGGCCGCCGTATTCGGCGATGTCGTCGTCCAGGTCCGCGAGCATCTTCTCGGCCTCGGCGATGCGCTCCGGGTCCTCCACCGACACGGCTTTCACCAGCCACTGCGCGAGCGCGAACTCGGCGGACAGTGCGGCGCGACGCATCAGATGCGGGTCAGCCTTGTCGCCGCGCTCACGC
The DNA here is from genome assembly GCA_023896275.1 of Kocuria rosea subsp. polaris. Taxonomy (GTDB): domain Bacteria; phylum Actinomycetota; class Actinomycetes; order Actinomycetales; family Micrococcaceae; genus Zhihengliuella; species Zhihengliuella polaris_A. The sequence continues at coordinate 30,158 of MLDA01000025.1, forward strand.
ACATAGGCCTCGAAGACGGCGTCGCTGAACGACTGCTCGTGGGCGGCAGCCAGCCAGGCAAGATCATCTGAGGGGTCGCCGATGTGCAGGTCCGTCCAGCCCGTCACCGCGGTGACGTCGGCGCCGTCGAGCAGCAGGTTCTCTTCGTGCAGGTCGCCGTGCACGACCGTCGGGTTGAAGCGCCACAGACTCACGTCCTCGAGAGCGTGCTCCCAGCGGCGCAACAGGCGCGACGGGATCTTGCCCGTCGTCGCCGCTTGGTCGAGGGCGTTGAGGCGGCGCTGGCGGAATTCCTCCGCCGAGTACATCGGTAGATCCGCGCGGTCGACGACCTCTTTAGGCAGGCCGTGCACGACGGCGATCGTCCGGCCCACGCTCGCGGCGGCGTTCCCACCGGCCGCGATGAGGTCGTCCAACGGCATGTTCCGGCCGTCGAGGTGGTTGTAGACGAACGTGCGCAGACTGCCCTGGCGGACCGTTCCGGCCACCGAGGGGATGCGGAACGGCAGGCTTGCGCGAACCGCGGGTGTGAACGACCGCAGGGCGGCCAGCTCGGACTCGAGGCGCATACTTGCCTCGTCGTGGCGCGGGGCGCGGATGCGCCACTCATTCTGCTGAGCATCCCGGACCAGCGCCGAATCGAAATCATCAGCATCGTCGGCCAGGGCCCCCACCCCGACCGGAGTCAGCCCGGGGACGGCGGCCGTGGCGATGGCGGCGAGTTCCATGGGAGAGCGTTTCACCCCTCCACCGTATGCGGGACGGGCGGGAGCACGGGCGAAGCCGGCGGCGAGTCGTCAACCATGAAATTAACTGAGAGTGTCCGCGCGGCGTCCACACCGGCTCAAGCCTCCACAGCTTCGCCGCGCCGTCGGGCGTGCACGCAACCAAGTGAGTACGGTGGGAGCATGCAAACTTCGAGGCCCCGGATCCCCGATGCGGCGCCGGTGCCGTACCTCCTCGAGCGCAGCAGTGAGGATCGCGCCAGCGAGGCATGGCTCCCGTCCGTGACGGCAGACCCCGAAACCAGATACCTGCCGATCCTCTCCGGTCGCTCGGAGCACGTCGGAGCGGTCGAGGCCGACGGCGCCCGGCTGCGCTGGTTCACGCGCGATGAGGTCGCCGTCATGGCGCCGCGTGGCGCAGCTGAGATCTACCTCGGCCGGTTGAACGAGGAGGCCGCCTCGCCCGCCGCGGGCCGTCACCTGGTTGCGGTGGTCGTCGACGTTCCCGCCGAGGATCGGTTCGCGTCCTACCGTCGGCTGCGCGAGCTCGCGCCGCTGTTGGACGCCGCCGAGGCGGAGATCCTCATCTCCGCCACGGCCATCGTCAACTGGCACGCGGGGCACACGCATTGCCCGCGCTGTGGGGCGCCCACCGTCGTCGTGCACAGCGGATGGGTGCGGCGCTGCAGCGCCGACGGGACCGAACACTTCCCGCGGACGGATCCCGCCATCATCGTTTCGATCATCGACCGGGAAGACCGGCTGCTGCTGGGGGCCAACGCCCGCTGGGGCGGGCAACGCTATTCGACTCTGGCCGGGTTCGTGGAACCGGGGGAGTCGCTCGAGGCCGCCGTCGTTCGCGAAGTCGCCGAAGAGGCCGGAATCGTGGTGCATTCGCCCGAGTACGTCGCCTCACAGCCCTGGCCGTTCCCGGCGTCACTCATGCTCGCGTTTCGCGCGCAGGCGAAGGACGTCGACGTCGTGCCCGACGGCGAGGAGATCATCGACCTGCGCTGGTTCACGCGCTCCGAGCTCGCCGAAGATGTCCGCTCTGGGCGCATCGCGGCGCCGACGCCGGCCTCCGTCGCGCGGAGCCTCATCGAACTTTGGTACGGTGGGCCGTTGCCCGAACCGCGCCAGCCGGAGAGTCAGACCGCGTGAACTCAGTAGAAGAACGAATCCTCGCCGGACTCGATGAGGAACAGCGGCGCGTCGCGACCACGCTGAACGGTCCGCTCTGCGTCCTCGCCGGCGCCGGAACCGGTAAGACGCGCGCGATCACCCACCGCATCGCCTACGGCGTGCACACCGGCACCTATCAGGCCAATCAGGTCCTCGCGGTGACGTTCACCTCCCGTGCTGCCGCCGAGATGCGCACGCGGCTGCGCGACCTGGACGCCCCGGGTGTGCAGGCCCGAACGTTCCACGCTGCCGCACTGCGCCAGCTCCAGTACTTCTGGCCGCAGGCGATCGGCGGAGAGCTTCCGAACATCATCGACTACAAGGCGCAGATGGTGGCAGAGGCCGCCCGGCGGCTGCGGCTGACGACCGACCGCGCGAGCATCCGGGACCTCGCCGCCGAGATCGAGTGGGCGAAGGTCTCGATGCATACCCCGGAGAGCTACGTCGAGGCCGCGGCGGGACGGGACGACGCCGCCGGGTTCGACAAGACGACGATCGCCCGGATCTTCCAGTCCTACGAGGACGTCAAAACCGACCGACACATGATCGATTTCGAGGACGTGCTGCTGCTGACCGTCGGCATCCTCGACACCGAAGCGCAGATCGCCGCCCAGATCCGGAAGCAGTACCGCCACTTCGTCGTCGACGAGTACCAGGATGTCTCGCCGCTGCAGCAGCGCCTGCTGGACCTCTGGATGGGGGACCGCCAGGACGTCTGCGTCGTTGGCGACGCGAGCCAGACCATCTATTCGTTCACCGGTGCGACGCCGGCGCACCTCTTGGAATTCGGTCAGCGGTACCCGCAGGCCCCGCTCGTGAAGCTGATCCGCGACTATCGCTCGACCCCGCAGGTCGTCGACCTGGCGAACCGGCTGCTTTCGACGCGCCGGATAGAGGCCGGGGTCGGGGACCGGAACGTGTCCTGGCCCGAGCCGCTTGAGCTGATCGCCCAGCGTGAGAGCGGACCCGAGCCGCAGTTCGCGGAATTCGCCGACGACCAGGCGGAGGCCGCGGGGATGGCCAAGGCCATCGAGCAGTTGATCGACTCGGGTGTCCAGGCCGCCGAGATCGCCGTGCTGTACCGCACCAACGGCCAGTCGGAGAATTACGAGCAGGCGCTGGCCGCGGCCGGCATCGGCTACCAGCTGCGCGGCGGCGAGCGGTTCTTTCAGCGCCGTGAGGTCCGAGACGGGATCCTGCAGCTGCGGGCCGCCGCCCGGGTCGACGCCGAGGGCAGCGTCACCCAACAGGTCAAGGACATCCTCGCCTCCCTCGGGTACTCGGAGACGGCGCCCAGCGGCTCGGGGGCCGTCCGCGAGCGCTGGGAGTCGTTGCAGGCGCTCGTGTCGCTTGCTTCCGAGCTCGAGAAGAAACGCGCCGACCGTCAGGAGTCGCTCTCGCTCATGGAGTTCGTCGCCGAGCTCGACGAGCGGGCAGCCGCGCAGCACGCCCCCACCGTGCAGGGGGTAACGCTCGCTTCGTTGCACTCGGCCAAGGGACTCGAATGGGACGCGGTCTTCCTCGCGGGCATGAGCGACGGGCTCATGCCGATTTCGTTCGCCGAGGACCAGGCGGACTATGACGAAGAGCGCCGCCTGCTCTACGTGGGAATCACTCGAGCCCGACGCCACCTGCACATCTCGTGGTCGCTCTCCCGGACGCCCGGGGGCCGCGCGAGCCGACGCCCTTCCCGCTTCCTGGACCGCCTGCGCCCGGCCGTGTCCACCCAGGATGGCGCCTCGAGCCCGCGGGCCGCGAAGCGCCGTCGTCTGGCGGGGCCGCCCACGTGCCGGGTCTGCGGGACGCTGCTCTCGAGCGCGGCCGAGCGGAAGGTCGGCCGCTGCGGCGACTGCCCGCCGGGTTACGACGAGGCGGTCTTCGAGCGGCTGCGGCAGTGGCGGCTGGACACCGCGAACGAGGCGTCGGTACCGGCGTTCGTGATCTTCACGGACGCGACGCTGATGGCGATTGCCGAGGCCGGCCCGACGGATGCAACGCAGCTGGCGAAGGTGCCCGGGGTCGGGCGGACGAAACTCGAGCGCTATGGCCCGGACGTCCTCGACATCCTGAGTGCCGGCGGCCCGGCGGCCTAGGGTCGCTACCCCATGCAGCCGCAGTGGTCGCCGGTCCGTTGCGGCGTGAGGGAGGTGGCGCCCGAGGCGAGGTCGACAGCGACCTCGTGACCAGCCGAGACGGGCACGTTGATGCGATCGAGAAGCATCAGTGTGTGCATGACGGCGATGCCGGCGGCCGTTGCCGCCAGGGTGACCTCCGTCCCGACGGGAGTCGACGATGGCGAGGCCACCGGATGGTCGACGCAGCAGCGTAGGCATGGGGTCAAGCCCGGGAGCACGAGCGGCCCGACGACTGCGCGTGAGTCCTCGAATCGGACGGGCAGGTGGGCGGCGTCCAGTCCGGCGACGGAGTGCCGCGGCAGCCCGGTGGCCGGGTCCGCGAAGAGCAGCGTGATGTCGGCCGTCGCCTCTCGGGCGCCGGTGAGGACTCGCGTCTGTGGGTGGCTCGATTCCAGGCGTCGCGTCACCGCCGCTGTGCGCGGTCTGCCGAGGTCTGACATCGACAAGGGCCCAGTCCCGAGGTCTGTTGGTCCGACGTCCAGGCCGTCGTCGAGGATGATTGTCCCGACGCCGGCGGCAGCCAGCAGCTGGGTAGCCTGCGCGCCGGCCCGACCGAGCCCGTGAACGCGCACGACGGCGTCGTCGCGCCGCTGCAGGGTGGGGCCGGCGTGTGTCGAGTAGGCCAGCGACCAGTCGGCGATGTCCGGCGCCATGATGTCCGCCCGGAGCCCCGGGAGCCGGTATGCCCCCGGCTCGACGAGGACGGGCTCAAGGAGGCGGTCCAGCTCGCGGCAGCGCGGCGCCGGGGGCAGCGCGGTGTCGGCGACCGGGTAGTCGACGTGAGCTCCGCTCGCGGCGAGTCGGGCGAGATAGGCGCGGTCCGCGTCTGAGACCCCGCCGATCCAGATGCCGCGCGCGCCCAGCCCGATGCAAACGGAGGTCGCGGTGAGACGGTAGAGGCGCAGGCCGGGATTGATGCGGCGGGCAGGCTCAGCGAGGCCAAGCGGCGGGCAGCCGGTTTCTTCGGCCGCGGCAGGTTCGGATGTGGGGTCGATCACGCTCATGGAAGCATCGTGCCACGCTCGCTCGCCCGGCCATCCGAGTTATCCACAGGGGTCGCGATCGAATGGCTACCGCCGGGCGGGTGGGGGAGAATTTCAGGTATGGCGATGAAGAATCTCAGAGAGTTCGACGCGGCGGACGGCACACGAGTGCGGATCGTCTCCTCGACGCGGCGGAACAAGAGCGTCGGGGCCAAGTGGGATGGAGAGTCCGTCGTCGTCACGGTCCCGGAATGGATGGACGCCGGCACGCAGACCAGGCACGCGGAGTCCCTCGTGCGTAAGATGCAACTCAAGCGGCGCCGCAGCCGGCCGCGGGCCAGCGACGTCGACTTGGCGGCCCGTGCGGCGGCACTCGACGCCGAATACCTCGGCTCGATGGCCCAGCCGGTCAGTGTGCGATGGGTGACGAACCAGAACCACCGCTGGGCCTCGGCCACCCGATCCGAAAAGTCGATTAGGCTCTCGCACCGGCTGCAGCCCATGCCGGCGTGGGTCCAAGACGCCGTGCTCGTGCACGAATTGGCCCACCTCGTCGCGGACGACGGGCACGGGCCCCGGTTCCAGGCGCTCGCCGGGCGCTACCCGCGAATGCAGGAAGCCAACGCCTTCCTCGACGGGGCGGCTTTCGCGTGGGCCACTCCCGAGACCGCGTAGGCGGCCGGACGGCTACTTCGAGTCGTCCGCCGGGTCTGTCGGCGCGCTGTCGTCCCCGTCCTCGTCCGGGGTGTCGAATCCGCCGGAGAGCAGCTTGGTCAGCGCCTCGTCGAGCTCGCTGTCCTCGGCTTCGGCGAGCTTGCGACGCGTGCCGAAGCCGGCGGGGTCGTCCAAATCCTCCGCTGTCGGCATGAGGTCAGGGTGAGACCAGATGTCGTCGCGGCCCTCGAGGCCTCGTTCGGCGAGCATTGTTGACCAGAACGCGGAGGCGTCGCGGAGCCGGCGCGGGCGCAGCTCGAGTCCGACGAGGGAGGCGAACGCCTGCTCGGCGGGCCCGCCCGTGGCGCGGCGGCGGCGCAGCATTTCACGCAGGGCGGTCGCGGAGGGCAGGTTGGTCGAGGCGGCGGCCACGACCTCGTCGACCCAGCCCTCGATCAGGGCGAGCGCGGTCTCCAACTTGGCCAGCGCGGTCTCTTGGGCCGGGGTGTGCTGTGGGGTGAACAGGCCTTCCACGGCCATGTTCTGGAAGGACTCCGGCCTGCTGGGGTCGATGTCGCGGATCGACTCTTCGATCTTGGACATGTCGATGTGGATGCCGCGGGCGTAGGCCTCGATCGCCCCGATGACGTGCGAGCGCAACCAAGGGGCACGGGTGAAGAGACGGACGTGGGCTGCTTCGCGCAACGCGATGAAGAGCAGGACCTCCTGCTCCGGCGCGTCGAGGTCCTCGCCGAAGGCGCTCACGTTCGCCGGCACCAGCAAGGGGGCGTTCCCGGCCAAGGGCAAGCCGATATCGGTACCGCCGAAGACGTCCTTCGCGAGACCGCCCACGGCGGTCCCGAGCTGCATGCCGAACATGGCGCCGCCCAGGTTTTGGAACATGCCCTGCGCTCCGGCCAGCATGCCCTTCATCTCCTCCGGCGCCTGATCACGCATCGCGGTCGTCATCGCGGCGGACATCGATTCGGCGACGTCGGAGGTGAGGACCTTCCACGTGTCCATCGTCTTGGTGACCCACTGGGCCCGCGAGATAGCCGTGAACTCGGTAGTCGGCGCCTCAAATGCGGTCGCCGCGTCCAGCCACATCTCAGCCAGACGCCCGGCGTCGGCGATGGCACGCTCACGGGGCGCGGTCACGCTGGGATCGTCGCCGGCGGCCGCCTGGCGGGCGGAGTCGATGGCGAGGGACCAGTTCACGGGTCCGCTCTCGCCGTTGGCCATGGCGCCCATCAGCTGCTGCATCTGGCGGAACATGGCCTGCATGGCGGCGGGATCGTTCTGCATACCCATCGCTTTCTGGATCTCCTCGGGCAGGTTGTTGGGATCCATGCCGCCACCGGCGCCGCCGAAGAGATTGGAGAACATCTCGGCAAACGGGTCCTTGTCGTTGTCGTCGTCGGAGCCGTCCGGGCGGTTGTTCTCGGTGTTGTCAGCCATGCTTCAACGGTACTCCGGATTCCGGTGTGTGAGCCGGGTGAACCCGACCGGTTCGCTGTTGGCAAAGCGCAAGGAGGTGACTGGGACACGGGGCGCTGGTACAGGCAGTAGCCTAGAGTTCGGACTCGAAGATCCGTAGCAGGCCACCGTACAGAGGAACCCCGTTGACCCAGCAGTCCCCGCCCCCGCCCGGCACACTCCCGACCGGGGAGGACCAGTCGGCCCGCCCGCGCCGGCTCCGCAGGACGCTGCTCGCCTCGACGGCCGTTGTCGTCGGGCTCTCGTTCGTGACGATGGCGCTTCCCGCGCCCTACGTCATCGAGTCGCCGGGCCCGACGCTCAACACCCTCGGCGAGGTAGAGGGAAAACCCGCGCTCAGCGTCCAGGGCGCCGAATCCTACCGGCCGGAAGGGCGTCTCGACCTGACGACCGTGTTCGTCCGCGGTGGCGGCGGACGCCACGTCACCTTCTTCGAGGCCCTCCAAGCATGGGCCGACCCCACGAAGGACCTCTTTCCCCAAGAGAGCGTCTACCCGCGCGGCGTGACGGGGGAGCAAATCAGCGAGCAGAACTCGGCCCAGATGGACGAGTCGCAGGAGACATCCGTCGCCGCGGCGCTCGGTCAGTTAGACATCGACTACAACGCGTCGATCTCCGTCGTCGAGTTCGCCTCCGAACAGAATCAAGACGTGTTGGAGGTCGGCGACGTCGTGACGGACCTCGACGGCGACGCGGTGGCGACCGTCCAGGCGCTCCGCGACGGCCTGCAGTCGGATCGTGAGGAGGGCCACGTCCTGACCGTGCGCCGCGGTGCGGAGACGCTGGAGGTCCCGGTCGAGACGAAGACCGCGCCCGACGGCACCAAGCAGGTCGGCCTGTTCCTGCGCACCGACTTCGATTTCCCGTTCGACGTGGAGTTCGCGCTCGACGACATCGGGGGCCCGAGTGCCGGAATGATGTTCTCGCTCGGCATCATCGACCTGTTGACCGAGGGTGATCTGACGGGTGGCGAGCACATCGCCGGCACCGGAACTGTCACCGCCGACGGCCGGGTCGGGGCGATCGGGGGCATCGCGCAGAAGGTCGTGGGCGCCCGGGAGGCCGGTGCCACGTTCTTCCTGGCGCCCGCGGGTAACTGCCGCGATCTGGCGGGGAGGGTTCCCGATGGACTGCAGATCATCGAGGTCGAGACGCTCCAGGACGCGTACGACGCCGTGCGCAGCGTGGGCGCCGGAGAGTCGCCGGAGAACCTGCCCTCCTGCGATTGATCGGGACCCGAGGCGGCCGCCTGCGGCGGAGCTTCACAGAGTGTCCAATGAGGTTCGCCACACGGGGCCAGATGGGGCAGAATGGACACAAACTATGTTGTGACTTTGCATAGCCCCGTAACCCCTGACTTGAGGTTCCTATGACGTTTGGCTCTGACTTTCCCTTCGGCGGCCGCCCCCCGGGCGATGGCGGTTCGAATAGCGGCGGAGAGCCGCCAGAGAGGCCCGCACGCAAGTCTTCGGCGCTGATGCCGACGATTGTCGTCGTCGGTGTCCTCGTGGCCGCCTTCGTGTTCTTCGCGAACACGTACGCGGAGATCCTCTGGTTCAACCAGCTCGGCTACTCCGAGGTGTTCTGGACCGAGAAGATCGCGAAGATCGTCCTCTGGGTCATCGCGTTCCTCATCATGGGTCTGGGCGTCTGGGGCAGCCTCACGCTGGCTTATCGCTCGCGCCCGGTCTACGCCTCCGCGGCACAGCAACAGGACGTCCTGAGCAAGTATCAGACGCAGCTCGAGCCGATCCGCCGTCTCCTGATGATCGGCGTCCCCGGCCTGCTGGCCGCGTTCTCGGCCGCTGCCGTCGCCAGCCAGTGGCAGACGATCATGCTCTACCTGAACCAGGTTGACTTCGGCCAGGCCGATCCGGAGTTCGGAATGGACCTCTCGTTCTTCCTGAACACGCTGCCGTTCATCGGACTCATCGTCGGCTACGGCGTCTCGGTCGTGTTGATCGCCGGTATTGCCGGTCTGCTCATGCACTACCTCTACGGCGGCATCCGCATCGAGGAGCGCGGCGGGATCACCGTCTCCAAGGCGGCTCGCGTGCATATCTGCGTCACGGCGGCGATCTTCGTGTTGCTGCAGGCCGTGAACTACTGGCTGGACCGCTATTCGACGCTGCTGAATCAGGACGGCCGTGTGGCCGGTGCCATGTACACGGACGTCAACGCGGTCATCCCGACCAAGACGATTCTGGCCGTCGCCGCCGTCATCGTTGCCGTCCTCTTTATCCTGGGCGCCATTCTGGGCCGCTGGAAGCTGCCCATCATCGGCACGGCGATGCTCATCGTGACCGCCCTCGTGGCCGGCGGCGTGTACCCCTTCGTCGTCCAGCAGTACCAGGTGCTCCCGTCGGAGAAGACGGTCGAGCAGGAGTACATCGCCAAGAACATCGAGATGACGCGCAAGGCCTACGGGCTCGACAAGGTCGAGGCCGAGAACTACGACGCGACGACGAGCACCGCCAAGAACGCGCTGGCCAAGGACGGCGCGACGACGGCGAACATTCGCCTGCTCGACCCGAACCTCATCTCCGATGCCTTCGCGCAGCTGCAGCAGTTCCGCCCGTACTACAGCTTCGCCGAGACGCTCAACGTGGACCGCTATGAGATCGACGGCGAAGTCCAGGACACCGTGATCGCGGTGCGTGAGGTCGACGTCGACCCGGCCGATTCCTGGATCAACCAGCACATCACCTACACCCACGGCTACGGCGTCGTGGCCGCCTACGGCGCCAAGGTCGCGGCCGGCGGCCGTCCCGACTTCATGCTCGGCGGCATTCCGACGCGCGGCGATCTGACGAGCGACGAAGAGTACGAGCCGCGCATCTACTTCGGTGAGGAATCGCCGGAGTACTCCGTGGTCGGCGGCCCCGAGGGGTGGGCGCCGCGCGAGCTCGACCGCCCCCAGGACGAGTCCGGCGAGGGCGATGCCAAGACGACCTTCGCCGGCGACGGTGGACCGAGCATCGGCAACCTCTTCAACCGACTGGTCTATGCGCTGAAGTTCGGCTCGACTGACCTGCTGCTCTCCAGCGACGTCAACGACGAATCGCAGATCCTCTACGACCGCAAGCCGAAGGAACGCGTGCAGAAGGTCGCGCCGTACCTGACAGTCGATTCGAACGCCTACCCGGCCATCGTCGACGGGCGTGTCAAGTGGATCGTCGATGCCTACACGACGAGCAACAACTTCCCGTACTCGCAGTCGCAGCAGATCGAGTCGGCGGTGACCGACTCCCTGACCGGGGCGCAGCGCGAGCTCACCGCATCCGGCGAGATCAACTACATCCGCAACTCGGTCAAGGCTACGGTCGACGCCTACGACGGTTCCGTGGATCTCTACGCCTGGGAGCCCGACGAGCCGCTGCTGCAGGCGTGGCAGAATGTCTTCCCGGAGTCGATCAAGCCGTACTCCGAGATGTCGGCGGACCTCATGAGCCACGTGCGCTATCCGGAGGACATCTTCAAGTTGCAGCGCGAGCTGCTCGGGAAGTACCACGTCACCGACGCGGATGACTTCTACGAGGCGAACGATGCCTGGTCCGTCCCGAGCGATCCTACGGTCGAGGGCGGCGGCGTTGCCCAGCCGCCGTACTACCTGTCGCTGAAGATGCCGAGCCAGGAGAAGGAGACCTTCTCCCTGACGTCGACGTTCATTCCGCGGGCGTCCGCCGGCGGGCAGCAGCGCAACGTGCTCTACGGATTCCTCTCCGCTGAGGCGGACGCCGGCCGTGAGGCGGGGGAGAAGGCCGAGGGTTACGGCACTTTGCGGCTCCTGGAGCTTCCGCGCAGCACCGTCGTTCCGGGTCCGGGACAGGCGCAGCAGAACTTCGACTCCAACACCGAGGTCTCGCGAGAGCTGAACCTGCTCCGCCAGGGTGCGTCCAACGTGATCAACGGCAACCTGCTCTCGCTCCCGGTCGGTGGCGGCATCCTGCACGTCCAGCCGGTCTACGTTCGTTCGACGGGTGATACCTCCTACCCGACCCTGCGGAAGGTTCTGGTGTCCTTCGGCGAGAAGGTCGGCTTTGCCGACACGCTCTCCGAGGCTCTCGACCAGCTCTTCGAGGGAGCGTCGGGCGCCACAACCGGTGAGGTTCCGAACGGCGACGGCGACTCCGAGGGCGAAGGCGGCACCGATGGTGCCGAGGCCCCTGCGGAGAAGTCGGCCGAGGAGGACCTGCGCGAGGCCCTCGCCGCCGCGAATGCCGCCATTGCGGCCGGACAGGCCGCGCTGGCCGACGGGGACTTCGCCGCGTACGGGCAGGCCCAGGACGACCTGAACCGGGCGCTCGAGCAGGCGATCGACGCCGAGGCGGAGATCGCCGGCACGGCGCCGGTCAACGAGGAACCTGCTGACGACGAGGCCTCCGGCGACGAGGCCCCAGCGGACGAGTCGGCGGAGGGCTCCGGGGACAACTAGTCCACCGCGAGACGCGCACGCGACGGCCGCCGGTACCCCTCCAGGGGAGCCGGCGGCCGTCGCCGTTTCGGCCACCGTGTCCCATCACACAGTGCTCGATAGGCCCCTCGATTTGCGTTCCGCCCTCCAGGCTGGCAGTATTAAGTCTTACGCCGCGGGGTGGAGCAGTTCGGTAGCTCGCCGGGCTCATAACCCGGAGGTCAGAGGTTCAAATCCTCTCCCCGCAACGAAAAAGCAGGCCCTGACTTGGGAAACCAAGTCAGGGCCTGCTTGTTTTCGTGTCCGACCGAGGGCGTCGACGGGCGGCGAGGAGGAGTCGAATGCGCAGCGACCGCGGCGCTTCGACGCGCTTGTGTGACAGTTCACAATCATCCAAGGCTACGGTATGTTAATAAGCATTAACTATCGCGACGGCGGTGCCACGTTGCGCGTCTCGTGCCGTGACATGGTGCACCCCGGCGGCCGCCGACTTGTATCCTGAGGGGCGTTGCCCGGTGAAAGGAATGGATGTGAACGCGTCACCTTCGACGAAGACCCCCGCTGGCGGATCAAAGCTGTGGGCGAGGTACGGCATCGCGGCGGCTGTGGCCGTCGTCGTGTTGGCCCTCCTGGTGCTCGGCTCCCGGTGGCTCGTCACCCTCGAGTCGGTGCAGGACTTTCTGCGCGCCTACCCGGGACACACTCCACTGCCGGCCGGCACCGCCGAGGGGCTGCCCGCGTGGCTCGGGTGGCAGCACTTCCTGAACATGTTCTTCCTGTTCCTGATCATCAAGACCGGTTGGCAGGTGCGGACCCAGCAGCGTCCGCCGGCGAACTGGACGCGCAACAACAAGGGTCTAATCAAGACCAAGAACCCGCCGAAGCGCATCAGCATCAACCTGTGGTTCCACCTGACGTTGGACGCGCTGTGGGTGCTCAACGGTCTGGTCTTCATGGTGCTGATCTTCGCGACCGGTCACTGGGTGCGTATCGTTCCGACGAGCTGGGACGTCTTCCCCAACGCGCTCTCCGCCGGGCTGCAGTACTTGTCGCTGAACTGGCCGATGGAAAACGGGTGGGTGAACTACAACTCGCTTCAGCTGCTGGCCTACTTCCTGACGGTCTTCGTCGCGGCACCGCTGGCCATCGCCACGGGCCTGCGCATGTCGGAGGTCTGGCCGAAGAAGGCCGCCATCAACAAGATCTACCCCATCGAACTGGCCCGCGCCGTTCACCTGCCCACCATGGTCTACTTCGTCCTCTTCGTCATTGCTCACGTCGCGCTCGTGTTGGCGACGGGTGCGCGGGCGAATCTGAACCACATGTTCGCCGCGCGGAGCGACGACGGTTGGCTCGGCTTCTGGGTCTTCGTTGTCGCGGTGCTCGTCAGCGTCGCTGCGGTGGTCTTCTCGAAGCCCGTGGTCATCGCCCCGATCGCCAACCTGACGGGTCGCGTGAGCCGCTGAGCGTCGTTTGTGATCGGGTGGGGAGGCGCCCGATTTGGCATCGGGCCACAGGCTCTGTATAGTTGTATCTCGCGCCGCGGGGTGGAGCAGTTCGGTAGCTCGCCGGGCTCATAACCCGGAGGTCAGAGGTTCAAATCCTCTCCCCGCAACGAGAAAGCAGGCCCTGACTTGGGAAACCAAGTCAGGGCCTGCTGCGTTAAGCGGTGCGTTCAGGCGTCAGGCTCCGTGGTAGCTGGAGCCCTCGATCTCGGCCGCGCCTTCGCCCAGCGCCCCCGGGTTCTTCCCCTGCTTGAGCGCCGCCAGCCGCGCCTCGACCTCGAGTTCCTCGCCCAGGTCCTCGAGCTCCTCGAACTGCGAGTCGAGGCTTGAGGCGGCCAGCTCGTTGGCGCCGAGAACACGGGCCTCCTCGCGGCGGATCTTCTCCTCGAAACGCGAGACCTCCGAGCTCGGATCCATGATGTCGATGCTCTTGATCGCGTCGTGCACCTGGTTCTGCGCGTCGGCGGCCTTGGCCCGGGCGACCAACTCGTCGCGCTTGGCGATCAGCTGCTGGCGCTTGTTCTTCATCTGCTCGAGGCCGGACTTGAGCTTTTCGACGACCTGCTCCTGCGAGGCGATCGTCGGAGCGGACGACCGGACCTCGGATTCGGCCTGCATCTGCCGCTGGATGGCGACCTTGGCCAGGCTGTCGTACTTGGCGGCCCGCGCATCGTCGCCGTTGTTTCGCTCCTGGTCCGCACGGCTGGACGCGGCCAGCGCCTTGTTGCCCCAGTCGGCCGCGTTGCGGGTGTCCTCGTCGCGGTCCTGCTGCATCAGGCGGAGGTTACCGATGGTCTGCGCGATCGCGGACTCGGCCTCGGCGATGTTGTTGGTGTAGTCGCGCAGCATCTGATCCAGCATCTTCTCCGGGTCCTCGGCCTGGTCGAGGATCGAGTTGATGTTGGCTTTCGCGAGCTGGGCGATGCGCCCGAAGATCGACTGCTTCTGCATGGTGTGTACCTTTCGCTGGAGATGTTGTTGGTCGTGTCGTCGGAAATCGATTGTCTGGGTCAGAAGTTGCCGCCGCCGCCGGAGAAGCCCCCGCCGCCGCCGAAC